>JAFTPT010000041.1 GCA_017463155.1 Blautia sp. | reverse complement strand
TGCGGCTTACAGTCCAGGAGAAGGTGAATGTGATCCGGCATTACCTCCATCGCCAGGATCTGAAATGAATACTCTTCTGCGATCTCCTCGAGCATCGACTTTACTTCCTCATCGATACCGTTCCAAAGAATCTGTTTTCGGAATTTTGTACACCATACGATATGATACTGCAAAGAATAAACATATCCACGACCATATGTAAGATCATTCTTGCTAATAGCATAAGCATTTTTATTCATATTTATATTATACCATATGATATCGAAAAAGCAAGCAAAAATCGAACATTTGTTCTCATTTGTGTAGGCTGGCTAACTCACGACTGAAGTCACGAGAATGCGCCAGCTATTTTTCAACAAAAAGCAATCGACAAATATCGACAGACCCACGTTCCGTTTGTATCTTGACGGGTAAAGGTGTATAATAAACGATGTATAACTATGAGATTTGATTAAGAATACAGGGGAACAGTTTATGAATAAAAGAATCATCACATCGATCCTGACAGGAACGTTGCTTCTGGGCACCGTCTTTTCCACGGCTGTCATGGCGGAGGCGCCGGCGGCTGATGCGGCCGCGGCCGCGGAGGAGTCCGTTTCTTCCGATTATACCCTGGCGCAGATGGTGGTCCTGAGCCGCCACAACATCCGTTCGCCGCTTTCCGAGAAGGGCTCGATGATCAGCGAGATCACGCCCCATGAGTGGTTCGACTGGACCTCCAACGCGGGTGAACTTTCGCTGCGCGGTGCCATGCTGGAGACCACGATGGGCCAGTATTTCCGCCTGAAGCTCGAAAAAGAAGGACTTTTCCCCGAGAATTATCTTCCAAAAGACGGGGCGGTCCGGTTCTATGCCAACGCCCTGCAGCGCACCCAGGCGACGGCCCATTATTTTTCCACGGGCCTGCTTCCGGTGGCGGTCGTTCCGGTGGAGAGGCATGAGGAGTACAATGAGCTTGATGCGACCTTCCTGCCCATCATCAACTTTATGAATGAGGAATATGCGGCGGATGTGAGCGCCGAGATCGCCGAGCGCGGCAATGGCGAGGGCCTTGCCGGATACAGGGAATCCCTCGATGACGCCTTCCGGCTGATCGTGGACGTGACGGACATGGAGGAGACCGAAGCGTATGCGGACGGCACCTACGGCGACCTGCTCTCGGATGAGACGACGCTTTCGCTGGAGGAGGGCAAGGAGCCCGGCATGTCCGGCCCCATCAAGTCGTTTACCTCCATCGCGGACGCGCTGGTCCTGCAGTATTATGAGGAGCCGGACGAAGTAAAGGCAGCCTTCGGCCATGAGCTGACCGAGGAGCAGTGGAAGAGCATCGGATCGGTTCTCGCGAACTATGAGAAGATCCTGTTTTCCTCGCCGCTGCTTGCTCCGAACCTGGCTCACCCGATGCTCAAGGAGTTCTATCAGGAGCTGAACGCCCAGGGACGGCAGTTCTCCTTCCTGTGCGGGCATGATTCCACGATCACCGCCGTTCTGGCCGCCCTGGGCGTAGAGGAGTACGAACTGCCGGGGGCCATCGAGCCCACCACGCCCATCGGAGCCAAATTCGTGCTGGAGAGGTGGGAGGATCCGGAGGGAAGCTCCTGGTACACGGCTTCACTTGTCTACCAGAGCACGGAGCAGCTCCGGTCGATCGAGCCGCTTTCGCTTGAAAACCCGCCCATGGTCGTTCCGCTGTCCTTTGAAGGGATCGAAACAGCCGAGAACGGCATGATCGCGGAGGAGGATCTGCTGGGGCTCTTTGCATCGAAGATCGATGCCTTCGATGAGATCAAAGAAGAGTATCAGGAGCAGGAGCTGGCCGACGCCGCCTGATATCCTGCGCACAAAGAAGATCCTGCCTGCGCAGGCGAGGTGCTTTTTATTAAGGAGACAGTATGAGAGGATCACAGGGATCGAACAGGAATCATCTTTTGCGGCTTGCATTTGTGACATGGGCTCTTGTTCTTATGTCCTCTTTTTCCGTACCGGCCGAGGATATCGAAACCGATGGGAAGGCCGAATGGACGGTCATGATGTATTTCTGCGGCTCCGACCTGGAATCAAACCACGGGATGGCCACCTATAACCTGAAGGAGATGGCCGGGATCCATCCGGATCTCACGAGAGAGCGTTTTATGAGCATGGTCTATGAAGAAGATGTCGACGAAGCCTTTTCCTATGACAAGGTCAATGTCGTCATCGAAACGGGCGGCTGCAGGCAATGGCATACCCTGAGCGGGCTGGGGCTGGACATTTCTTCCGAAAAGCTGCAGAGGTGGAGCTTTACTCCGGTAGAGAAGGACTCGGGGGAAAGTCCGTTCACTTTTGTCGAAGACAGGCCGCTGCAAAGTATGTCCGATCCGGAGACGCTGGCGGATTTTATCCGATGGGGAGCCGAAAACTACCCGGCCAGGAAATATGCGCTGGTGCTCTGGGATCATGGGGGAGGCGCAACCGGGATCTTTATCGACGAATTGTTCGAGAAGGACATTCTGTACCTGGATGAGCTGGAAAAAGCCCTGAAGGATGGCGGCGTCCGGTTTGAGGACGTGATCCTGGACGCCTGTCTGATGGCCAACCTCGAAACCGCGCTGGCGGTCGCTCCGCAGGCCTCCTATCTGGTCGCGTCCGAGGAGACGACCTCCGGATACGGGAGTGCCTTTGGCGAGTGGCTCTGGGAGCTGTACCGGAATCCGGGACAGAACGGCCGGCAGTTAGGAATGTGTGTTTGTGACCAGACGATCCGCAAATATCTGGAGATCGGCGATGACCAGATCAATGATCTGCAGACCTACGCGGTTCTGGATCTTTCCCGTATAGAGGAGATGGGAAAGTGCTTTGACGAGATTTTTTTCCGTATAGGCGAGGCGTATGAGAAGTATCCCGATCTCCTGAACTATCTGGACGACATGTTCAGGAATGCGGATAAGTTCGGCGGCAAAAAGACGCCCATGATCGACATAGGAGGTATTCTGGACAGTGAGGGAGCCATCACCCTGCTTCCGGCGGAGCTGCGCGCCAGAGCACAGAACGCCCTCAGCAACTGCGTGAGCTACTGCGTCCGGGGTGAAGGAAGAGCCGGCTCGTCGGGGATCTCCTTCTGCAATGCCATCAACATGCCTGTGGACCAGATCGAGATCTATGCCCGAAACTGCAGGAGCCCGCATTATCTGGCCTATCTGGATGCGATCAGTGACTGGGAGGCACCGGACAGTCTCTATGAAGAGGTCCCGGAGCTGACCGAGATCAGGCAAAACGAGATCTATCAGTTTGATGTCGAAAACGTGGAGTATGACGGCTTCCCCGCGGCTTCGATCCAATTAAGCCAGATGACCGGCGTGGGGGATACGAATTTTTATGAATGGTATAAGCTGGATGAGGAGACCGAGCAATATGTGTGTCTTGGCAGGATGGAATGCCAGTCCAACTATAATGAGGAAACCCAGGAGATCGTGCTTGCCGCGGCCGATCCACAAAACTGGCCTTCGATCGAGGGGACGCTGTGTTCCCTGCAGATCGTGGAATTCAGTGAAACCGAAGACATCTTTAACATCCCGATCCGTATGAATGACGAGATCTTCAACCTTCGGTGCGGCCACAGGCTTCCCATGATGGATGAGGCCGGAAACATCATCGCAGACAGCGGAAATAAGTACGAGATCTACGGGATCTGGAACGGGTATGATGCGGATACGGGCATGCCTTCCCGGAATGTTGTGACCATGTCCGAATACCAGGGCAGGGATTACCGTTTGCTGTATCCGGTCAGCAGAGATGATTGGAACGAGGAAGGCTATTATGCGGAAAGCAAGGATATGACCATGTACCGCCGGCTTTATGTGACGGAGACCGTGATTCCCGAAGGGGACTACGCCATCCGGTATATCGTTACGGATCTTCATAACCGGGAGCTTCCACAGGAGATGCAGTATCTGCATTGGGACGGGCAGACCTTTACCAGAAAATAGCCGGCTTTCTGTGACACTATTGTGATAAGACATGTGATAAGATCTGCTCGTAAGATATAACAGTGATGGGGGTGGTGATTATGAATAGCGAAGAAGTAAAAAAAGAAATCAGCGAGGAAGCACTTGAAAATGTAACCGGCGGGCTGACAGCAGAAGACGATGTAGAGCTGCTGGGAGGCATGTATGCGGTCAAGAAGGAGATTCGTTACTGCAGCCGATGCAAGGGAGAAAGGATCTCGATCCGGGTAAACGGCGGCTATGTCTGCAAGTCCTGCGGACAGTTTATCCAGTCATGATCCGGCCGGGCAAGGCCGCCTGCAGGTTAAGGATCCATTCGGTTACCTTTAATGTGATTTTAATGTTGTTTCAAAGATGATTAAAGAAAAGAAGTGTAAGCTATGATCGTGTAAGGGGAACACCCCGGAAGAAAAAAAGAGCTGCCGCCTGAGGCGGGCAGATGATCAAAGGGAGGAACGATCATGGATAATTCGAAAAGGTTGAAAAGCTGAGAGAAAGAGCCAATGTAAGCTACGAGGAGGCAAAGGACGCGCACGGCGGAGCTTCAAGAGCCTTGTCAGGGATTTCATCCGGATCTGCAGGGACAACGCCTTTGTGGTGACCCGCAAGGAGCGGGAGGTCTTCCGCGTTCCGGTGAGCATCCTGGTGCTGGTCGTTCTGCTGGCCTGGAAGCTGGTGCTTCCCGCCATGATCATCGGACTGTTTCTCGGCTTCAAGTACAGCTTTGAAGGCAAGGACGATCTCGAAAAGGCCAACGAGCTGATGAACTCCGCAGAAAATGTGGCCAATTATGTAAAAAAGGAATTTGCCGGAAAAGAAGAAGACAAGGAAGATGAACAGTGACAGACGGCAGCCGTGACGCTTTGGAGGATCGCTGCTGCTGATCTGTCGGAAAGGGTATGAGGCTATGAACAAAGAGAAGAGCAAGGTACTCGGCGAAGAGACTCTGGAGCAGATCCAGGGCGGGGCTCAGAATCCGAACAAACCGGAAAGTGCTTGGCAGACGAGAGTGGAGTATTGCAGCACATGTAAAGCGTACAGGGTGATGTATGTCACGTCGGACGGGCTGGTGTGCCAGACCTGCGGTAAAAAGAATTAAGCGAAACGAGGGGACGGTCCGTCCCCTCGTCTTGTTTTTGAGTCGCGGGGACAGGGGTCGACAGGGCCTTGTTTTTCTTGTATCTTGACGGGGCAGGGTGTATAATAAATCTTGTATAAATATCGCTTGCGCCCTCCGTGCTTGCGGCCCTCGGTGTTGAGGATTACATGCTGCCGGGAGCCATCGAGTCCACGACGCCCATGGTCGTACCTCTTTCCTTTGAAGGCGTGGAGACAAATGAGGACGGCATGATCGCCGAGGATGATCTGATGGAACTCTTCGAGTCCGCCATCGACGCGTTCCCGGAGATTGAAGAAAAATACGCGGAACAGGAGCTGGCGGACGCCGCGTAAAGGCGGAACGGAGAACCGTCCCCTCGTTCCGCTGGAACGGAGAACCGTCCCCGCGTTCCGGAAGGAGATATCATGAGAGGACTACGAGGTCATCAGTACAGATATCTGCCAGGGCTCGCAATATTGACGTGGGCCCTTGTTCTGATGCTCGTTTTTTCCGTACCGGCAGAGGAGCAGGGCACCGATGACATGGCCGAGTGGACGGTCATGATGTATTTCTGCGGTTCCGACCTGGAATCGGTCCATGGCATGGCTACCTACAATCTGGAGGAGATGTCGAAGATCCATCCGGACATGACCAGAGAGGAATTTATCAGGCTGGTCTACGAAGAAGATATTGAGACGCCGTACTATTTCGACAGGGTCAACGTCGTTTTTGAGACCGGCGGCTGTAAGGAATGGCACGCGAAGGATACGCTGGGACTGGACATTTCCACGGAAAAGCTGCAGCGATGGCGCTTTTCGCCGGTTGAGGAGGATTCCGGGGAGAATCCGTTTACGCTCCTTGAGGAAAAGCCTCTGGCCAGCATGTCCGAGCCGGAGACACTCTCGGATTTCATCAGCTGGGGAGCCGAAAACTATCCCGCGGAGAAATATGCGCTGGTGCTCTGGGATCATGGCGGCGGAGGCGCCACCGGAATCTTTGTCGATGAACTGTTCAACAAGGACATCCTGTACCTCGACGAGCTTGAAACCGCCCTTAAAGACGGCGGCGTGCATTTTGAGACGGTCGTTATGGACGCCTGTATGATGGCAAACCTTGAAACGGCTCTGGCCGTCGCACCGCAGGCCTCCTATATGGTCGCCTCCGAGGAGTCGACCTCCGGCTACGGGAGTGCCTTCGGCGACTGGCTGTGGGAGCTGTACCGGAATCCGGAGCGGGACGGCAGACAGTTCGGGATGTGCGTCTGCGACACGACCATCCGTAAGTATTCGCAGATCGGTGATGACCAGAGGATGGATCTGCAGACTTACTCTGTTCTGGACCTTTCTCATGTCGAAAGTATGGAGCACTGCTTTGACGAGATCTTTGACTATGTGGATCAGGCTTACATGAAATATCCGGATGTTCTGAGTTATCTGGATGATATGACGCAAAATGTTGACAAATTCGGCGGAGAAAAAACGCCGATGCTGGATATCGGAGGCTTTCTGTACAGCAAGGGGGCACTCACCGTGCTTCCTCTCGAACTGCGGGCCAGGGCCCAGAATACACTCAATGATTGTGTGCCCTACTGTGTCCGTGGAAAAGCAAGATCGGGGGCGTCCGGACTGTCCTTTTGCTATGCCATCAACTTTGGGGTGCATGAGATGGAGGTTTACTCCCGGAACTGCAGAAGTCCTCATTATCTGTCTTATCTCGATGCGATCAGCGACTGGGAGGCTCCGGAGAGTGTTTATGATAAGGTCCCGAGGCTGACGAAGATCAGTGAAAGTGAGATCTATCAATTCACTGTGGAGAACGTGGAACATGAGGGATTCCCGGCAGCTGCCGTTTCCCTCGACCAGATGACCGGCGTTGGAAAGACGCATTACTATGAATGGTACATGAAGGATGAGGATACCGGCGGGTACATGCGCCTTGGCAAGGATGAATGCAAGCTTTTCTACGACGAAGAGACCCAGATGATGATCTTCCAGCCGGATGAACCGGAAACATGGGTTTCGATCGACGGGGTACTGTGCGCTCTGGAGATGATTAATTCTTCGGATACCGAAGATCTCTACAATATACCGATCCGCATGAACAATGAGATCTTTAATCTGCGCTGCGGACTTAAGGAGATGATCGGGGATGAGTCGGGAGATCTCATATCGGATGAAGATAATCTGGGCTACGAGGTCTATGGAATCTGGAACGGCTATGACGCCGATACGGGAATGCCGTCCCGGAATGTTGTGACGATGGCCGATTACCAGGGCAGGGATTACCGGTTTTTGTATCCGATATATGAGGAGGGCACGGATTCCGTCAGGCATTATGTCGAAAGCGAAGACATGACCATGTTCCGGAATCTTTATATCGAGGAGATGGAGCTGCCGGCGGGAGATTATGCCATCCGGTATATCATTACGGATCTTCACGGCCGGGAACGTGCACAGGAGATGCAATATATCCACTGGGACGGTACGGCCTTTTCACAGAACACAGAACAGGATGCGCCATGAGACGTTCAGTACTCCCGGATAAATCCTGTGACAGAAATGTGACAGAACCTGTGTTAGTATCAGGTTGTAATATGGATACGAAGATTTGCCGGAGGATGGGAAGATCCGGAATATGGCGCGAAGACAGATGTGCGTTTCTGTCAGAAGTGCGGTGTGTACAGAATCGTGTATCCCGCAGGGAACGGGTATGTATGTAAGACCTGTCAAACGCTGAACAAGTATTGATACAAAGAAGGAGGTCAACAGGAAATGATGAAAGATGGAACCGACAGCAGACTTGATACTAAGATCGATGAAGAAGACCTGGAGAAGGTAGAAGGTGGAATGGGAGTTTATGGCGCCAGGACGGAAGTTCATTTTTGCAGCAAGTGCGGAAAAAGAACACTCTGCATTGAAGTGGGAAACGGCTATGTCTGCAAGATCTGCGGAACCTTGAATTGATGATCATTAAGGGTAATTATGTTTTACTTTAATGTGTTTTTAATGTTTTTTCAAAGATGATTAAAGAAAAGAAGTGTAAGCTATGATCGTGTAAGGGGAACACCCCGGTAGAAAAAACAGAACCGCCGCAAGAGAAAAGGGCGGATGATCAGAAGGAGGAACGATCATGGATAACTTCGAAAAAGTCGAAAAGCTGAGAGAAAGAGCCAATGTAAGCTACGAGGAAGCAAAGGGCGCGCTGGAGCAGAGCGGTTGGGATCTTCTGGACGCGATGGTGCTGCTGGAGAAGCAGGGAAAGACAGCCGGTCCGCAGAAGACCAGCTACTCGACGGACTATGACCAGCAGGAGGATTACGCGCCGGTCGAGAAGACGGTCTACAACGAGGAGAAGGAAAAAGGGCGCGCGCGCCGCAGCTTCCGGGCTCTCGTACGGGACTTCATCCGGATCTGCAGGGACAACGCGTTTGTCGTGACCCGCAAGGAGAGAGAAGTCTTCCGCGTTCCGGTAAGCATCCTGGTGCTGGTGGTGCTCTTTATCTGGAAGCTGGCGCTTCCGGTGCTGCTGGTCGGACTGTTCCTCGGATTTAAGTACAGCTTCGAAGGCAAGGATGATCTCACCAAGGCAAACGAACTGATCAATTCCGCGGAAAATGTCGCCAACTATGTCAAGAATGAGTTTTCCGGCAGCAACGACACCGAAGAATAAATACGATAGAAAAAAGACAGGGGACGGTTCTCTGTCTTTTTTTCGCGGAACGGGAGGACGGTTCTTACGTTCCGGGCATTGCCTGGAACGAAGAACCGTCCTCCCGTTCCGCTGGTTTTTTCAGATGTCCAGCTCCGGAGGCTCGTCCAGATGCTCCGAAACATATTTTCCGTTCTTTTTGCGCTGGCGGACACATTCTGTCAACAGATACTCGATCTGTCCGTTGACGGAGCGGAAATCATCCTCCGCCCAGGCCGCGATCGCATTGTAAAGCTGCTCGGAAAGCCGGAGCGGAACCTGCTTTTTTCTGTTGTCGGCCATAGGTGTGTTTCCTTTCCTGCACTTTACGAGTGGTAGTCAGGCCGTCAATACAGACTGCCTGTGTTTACGATAGGCTGTGCGTCATGGTTGCCGCAGAGAACGACGAGCAGATTGGATACCATGGCGGCTTTTCTCTCTTCGTCCAGTACGACGGTCTCTTTTTCACTCAGGCGGTCGAGGGCCATCTCGACCATGCCGACCGCGCCGTCCACGATCATCTTGCGCGCGTCGATGATGGCGGAAGCCTGCTGCCTCTGCAGCATGACGGCCGCGATCTCGGGCGCGTAAGCCAGATAGGTGATACGGGCTTCGATGATCTCAAGGCCGGCGTCCGCCACCTTGCTCTGGATCTCGTCGCGGATCCGCTGTGCCACGATCTCGCTGGAACCGCGGAGGCTTCCCTCATCGGCGATGCCGTCACCGGTGGTATCCACATTGGGAGCTACGTCGTAGGGATAGATGCGTACGATGTTCCGAAGGGCACTGTCACACTGGAGAGAAAGGTACTCCTTAAAGTTGTCTACGTTAAAGACCGCCTTGGCGGTGTCGGTCACCCGCCACATGACGGCGATGCCGATCTCCACCGGGTTGCCGAGACAGTCGTTGATCTTCTGGCGGTTGTTGTTAAGTGTCATGATCTTGAGAGAGATCTTCTTGTTGGGAAGCTCAATGTTGGCGTTGGAGCCGGACATGAGGATCTTTTGAAGGCCGCTGCCGCTTCCGCCGTCCACGTCCCCGCTCTGGTTCAGCCTGGTCTTGGCGGCCGGATTCACGCTTGAGCAGAAAGGATTGACAAAATAGAAGCCTTCTTCCTTTAATGTACCGACATACTTGCCGAACAGGGTGAGCACGAGGGCTTCCTGTGGTTTCAGGACCTTCAGTCCGGGGATCAGGATCGGGGCGCCGGCGACCAGGATGATGCCGACGACCAGCAGGAACACACCGAGCGGTTCCGCACGGGCATCCAGCCGGACGGCGCCGGACACGATGGCGAGGACCCCGAGCACCTCCAGTACGATAATGCCGAGCAGCACGAGCATACCGTTTTTCTTTCCCTGCAACACCTTTTCCGTCATGACAATACCTCCTTTTGCTTATATGAAAAGCATGTGTTATTTATTTGATGTGGATATGATATCAAATTGATATCAGTTTGTCAAGCGCTAATTCAAGACAGCAAGACAGGGGACGGTTCTCTGTCTTTTTTTGATTCGACAAAACCTCCTATCGACGGGATCGTTTTCACCATGGTATAATTCTATGGCAGGGCTGAGTCAGGAAGAAAAGTGAGGGACGGTATCTGCCTGGCTTTAACCTGCATCCGGAGAGACAGAGGTGTTGCATATGCCGAGAAGAGTGCGGCTAAAAGCTGTCAGTGGTATTTATCATGTCATGCTGAGGGGGATCAATCGACAGCAGATCTTCTTCGATGATGAAGACTACAAGGCTTTTATTTTCACTTTACAGAGGTTCAGGGAAATTTCCCGGTTTGAGTTATATGCGTATTGCTTAATGGGAAATCATGTGCATATTCTCCTGAAGACGACAGAGGAAGCTCTCGAGACGACCTTCAAACGGATAGGTACTTCGTTTGTATATTGGTATAACACAAAATACGATCGCGAAGGACATCTTTTTCAGGATCGTTTCCGAAGTGAGCCGGTCGAGGATGAAAGGTATTTTCTTTGTGTATTGAGATATATTCTCCGTAATCCGGTTGCTGCGGGGCTCTGCAGAAAACCGGAAGATTATCCATATAGTAATATGGATGAGATTATGCAAGGAATTCATCTTCCATGCAGTGTAAATGGCCCGGAGCTGATTCACTTCATTCAGATGGAAAACGGCGATCAGTGTCTTGACCTGACAGAGAAGGGCAGGCACAAGCCGGCAGACCAGATGGCCGTGGAGTGGATCAGACAGGAATTTGGAAATACCGGTCAGATATGCGTAACGAAAGAGAATCGTACCCTGTCTTGTTTTAATGTAATTTTAATAATTCTTCAAAGATGATTAAAGAAATATAGGGTATGCTAGGTACAGAAAACAAAGAGGTGCCGGTGAGGCAGTTAGGAAGGAGAAAATCATGGAGCAGAACACAAAGCTTTATTCCGTTATCAGTTATATCACCTGGATCGGCTGGTTTGCCGCCTATTTCCTGAGCAGCAAGGATGACCGCGTCGTACGTCAGCACCTGAATCAGGCGCTCGTGCTTAATCTGCTCAGTACGGTCGGCAGCTTTTGCAGCCGGATCGGCGGCCTGTTCGGAATGATCGGCGGCATTATCGGTCTGGTGGGCCTGATCCTGTCGATCATGGGCATCGTGCGGGGAGCCAAGGCAAGCGGCGAGCCGCTTCCGCTGATCGGTGACATCCGTATCCTGAACTGAGAATGACCGAAGGGACACAGGCTTTTGAAGGCCTGCATGGAGAAAATGATGAGCGCTAAGATTCTGATCGTAGAAGATGAAGAAAAACTGGCCCGTTTTGTGGAGCTGGAACTGAAACATGAGGGATATGAGACCGACAAGGCCTTTGACGGAAGGACCGCCCTTGACAAGGCGGTGCAGGCGGAGTACGACCTGGTCCTCCTGGATATCATGCTGCCGGGCCTCAATGGCCTGGAGGTCCTCCGCAGGCTGCAGAAGGAAAAACAGACGCCGGTGATCCTTCTGACGGCGAGGGATGCCGTGATGGACAAGGTGGCAGGCCTCGATGCCGGGGCGGTGGACTACATCACCAAGCCTTTTGCCATCGAGGAGCTGCTTGCCCGGATCCGCGTCGCCCTGAAGCTGCATCATGCGTCGGAGGAGGCAGCCGGCCGGGCCGATGCGGAACAAAAGGAAGAAGGGGTCCTGACCTGGGGTCCCCTGCGTCTGGATGAACCGAAGCGCAGGGTGACCTACGGCTCCCATGAGATCACCCTGACCAACCGGGAGTTTTTGATGCTGAAGACCCTGCTTTCCAATCAGGACATCGTTCTGTCGAGGGAGACGCTCCTGAATACGGTCTGTGGCTACGATTATGTGGGCGAGACGAACGTCATCGACGTGTACGTCCGTTTTCTCCGGGGAAAGATCGACGACGTCTTTTCCGTCAAGATGATCCACACCGTGCGGGGCGTAGGGTATGTCATAAAAACCTGGCAGGAAGGTCCTGAACAGGAACTGTAAAGAAGAGCGGAGGATGATCAGCCATGAGTCAGACCGAAAACCGCAAAAGGGTGAGTTCGATCACGCGGAAGCTGCATTTTCATCAGATCGGGAAGATGGTCTGGCTGTATCTGCGCCTGGACATCCTGCTCGCGGTCGTGGCCGCGGTCTGTTTCCTTGCGGGACAGGAACTGGCGGTGACGGGAAAGTTTTTTGCGGATGTCTCCCGCTATTTTACATATGATGAGAAAGCAAAGCAGATCATCTACTTTATCGCGGACAGCAGCGGCAAAGAGCTTCTGCGCCTGGAGGTACAGCAGTATCTTCTGTGGCTTTCCGCCGCGGTCTCCGGTCTGTTTGCACTGCAGTTTTTCTCCCAGTGGCTCTTTTATTTTCCCGAAGACCGGCGGATCCGCCGTATCCTGAGCCCTGTGGACCAGCTGGCTCTCAGAGCGGATGAGCTGAGCCGACTTTCCTTCTCCGAGGATAAATACCTGCAGCTGGAGGAAGCCATCGCGAAGATCTCGCCCGAGGGCAAGGAGACCCTGTCCTTCGGGGACAGCGACCTGGCCGGCGTCGAGACCGCCATGAACAATCTGCTGCTGCGCATGCGCGACATCTACCGGCAGCAGGCCCGGTTCGTCAACGATGCCTCCCATGAGCTGCGGACGCCGATCGCCGTGATCCAGGGCTACGCCAACATGCTGGACCGCTGGGGCAAGGAGGACGAGAAGATCCTGGAGGAATCCATCACGGCCATCCGGCATGAGTCGGACCATATGAACCACCTGGTGGAGCAGCTTCTGTTCCTGGCGAGGGGCGACAGCGGAAGGACCTCCCTGAATCTGGAGGCGGTGGACCTGAAGGCGATGATGCAGGAGACCTACGAGGAATCCTTCATGATCGACGAGCGTCATCCGTACCGTTTTTCCGCGCCGGAGGAGAGCCTGACGGTCTCGGCCGATCCGGGACTTTTAAAGCAGGCGGTGCGTATCTTGATCGACAATGCCGCCAAGTATACCAACGAAGGGGACGAGATCCTTCTTTCCTGCGGGCGGAACGAGGCCGGACAGCCTTATCTGCAGGTGCAGGATTCGGGGATCGGCATGGAAGAGGCGGACGTCGCGCACATGTTCGAGCGCTTCTACCGGAGCGACGAGGTCCGCTCCTACGACGGGACCGGCCTGGGCCTGTCCATCGCCAAATGGATCGTCGACAAGCACAAAGGACACTTTGAGATCCTCTCCCGGACCGGGATCGGCACGAGGATCCGGATCGTTTTATGATGGCGGGATTTTTTACCACCTCCTTTGCGATACTGTTTATAACAGATAAACAGCAGCGCCAAAGGAGGTATTTTTATGAAAGGCTATTGTACGGAGAGTGGATACATGGGATATGTGGAAGGCAGGTACATGCTTTTCGCATCGGAGGGCGATTACAGGGAGTACCTGGCGGGCTGAGGGAATAAGGCAATACATGGTAGAAGGATGGAAATATGGGGTTGGCAAGAGGCTGCCGGCATCGTAGAATAGGTACATGACCGTGGGAGACAGGAGGAACAGAGGATGGATACGATGTGCAGTACCTGCGCGTACCTTTATTATGACGAAGATTACGAGGAATATGTCTGTGACTGCCAGATGGACGAGGATGACTTTTACCGGGTCACCCGGGGTGAGTCCCGGAGCTGCCCCTACTACCGGAACGGCGATGAATATCTGGTCGTCCGCAAACAGATCTGACGCATACACCGGGTCATGCTCATACAGCCGCAAGGCAGATGCTGAAGACAGGAGAAATGGAAAATGGGAATGAAGATCGGCCTCCCCGCGCTCAAATCGTTTTACATTATGCAGGTCCTTCTCGAGCGGACGGATGAGACGCACAGCCTGAACGCGGCGCAGATCGGGCGTATCCTGACAGGTGAATACGGCATCACCATCGACCGCCATACTCTCTACACGGAGATCGAAAAGCTCTCCGCCGTCGGGCTGGACATTATCCGGCTCGAGGGGAAAACGGGCGGATACTATGTGGCCTCGCGGCAGTTTGAGCTTCCGGAGCTGAAGCTCCTGGTGGATGCCGTGCAATCCTCCCGCTTTATCACCGAGAAAAAATCCCGGGAGCTGATCGACAAGCTGGAAGCACTCTGCAGCAAGGAGGAGGCAAAGCAGCTGGCCAGCCAGGTGGTCGTCTATGACCGTCCGAAGACCGGCAACGAGACGATCTACTACAACGTGGACAAGCTGCATTCGGCGATCTTTCACGACCGGCAGATCCGGTTCCGGTACGTGGAATGGACGACCCACAAAAAACAGGAATACCGGCATGACGGCGCTTTTTATACGGCTTCGCCGCTGCATCTTGTCTGGGATGACGAGAACTACTACCTGATCGCCTTTGACGAGGCCGCAAGGCAGACCAAGCATTTCCGCGTGGACAAGATGCGGGATATGGAGCTTCTGGATGCGGAGAGAAGCCCGGAATCCGCAGCCGACCGGACGGATCTGGCCCGTTTTTCGAGGAAGACCTTCGGGATGTTCGGCGGAACGGACACGCAGGTCCGGCTGAAGTGCAAAAACCATCTTGCCGGAGTTGTCATTGACAGATTCGGAAGCGACGTCTGGATGGTGCCCCAGGATCCGGATCATTTTACAGCGACGGTCATGATCACGGTCAGTCCGCAGTTCTTCGGCTGGGTGACCGCTATCGGAAGGGATATGGAGATCACCGGGCCGGTGTCTGTCAGGGAGCAGTATCGGGAATATATGGAAGGTGTCCTGATGAAGTATCGGGATGAGGAATAAAGAAGATCAGCCAGATCCAACATGCATAGGGTCTGGCTGATCTTTTCGGAACTTTTTTTACATCAGAAGGCTTCTTTTCCGGGATAAATGGCGGCCGCGCCAAGCTCCTCCTCGATGCGGAGCAGCTGGTTGTACTTGGCGACCCGCTCGCTCCTCGACGGAGCGCCGGTCTTGATCTGGCAGGTGTTCAGGGCGACGGCCAGGTCCGCGATGGTCGTGTCCTCGGTCTCGCCGGAACGATGCGAGGTGACGGCAGTGTAGCCGGCCTTGTGGGCCATCTTGATGGCTTCCAGCGTCTCGGAGACGGAACCGATCTGATTCAGCTTGATCAGGATGGAGTTTCCGCAGCCATTGTCGATGCCCTTTTTCAGGCGGTCGGTGTTGGTGACGAACAGGTCGTCGCCGACCAGCTGCACCTTGCCGCCGAGGCGCTCGGTCATCAGCTTCCAGCCGTCCCAGTCTTCTTCATCCAGACCGTCCTCGATGGAAGCGATCGGGTATTTTTCGATCAGGGCTTCCCAGTGCGCGATCAGCTCCTCGGAGGTATAGTCGCGGCCGGACTTGGGCTGATGATAGAAGCCCTTGCCTTTTTCGCTCTTCCATTCGGAGGATGCTGCATCCATGGCCAGCACGAAATCCTTGCCGGGCTCATAGCCCGCGTTCTTTACAGCGGTCAGGATATGCTCGATGGCGTCCTCGTCACTCTTCAGATCCGGTGCAAAGCCACCCTCGTCGCCGACAGCCGTCGTGTTGCCTTCTTCTTTCAGAAGCTTCTGCAGGGCATGGAACACTTCCGTACACCAGCGGAGAGCTTCCCGGAAGGAAGGCGCTCCTACCGGCATGATCATGAATTCCTGCGTATCAACGGAATTGCTGGCATGGGCACCGCCGTTCAGGATGTTCATCATGGGAACGGGCAGGCGGTTCGCGTTGGATCCGCCGATAAACCGGTAGAGCGGGATCCCGAGGGACTGTGCCGCGGCCTTGGCCGCCGCGATCGAGACAGCCAGGATCGCATTTGCGCCAAGCTTTGATTTGTCCTTTGTGCCATCGGCCTTCAGCATGGCCGCGTCCACCGCATACGTGTCAAAGGCGTTCAGGCCCGTAACGGCTTCTGCGATCACGGTATTGACGTTTTCAACGGCCTTGGAAACACCTTTTCCGCCGAACTTTGTCTTGTCGCCATCACGAAGCTCCAGCGCTTCAAATTCACCGGTCGATGCACCGCTGGGAGCAGCGCCACGTCCAACGGTACCGTCCGCCAGGGTCACTTCAGCTTCAACCGTCGGATTGCCACGGGAATCGATGATCTCCCGCCCGATCACTTTCTCGATCGTCAAGTTCTTCATAAATATCACGTCTCCTTTTTCTGTAAACGATATAGCCGCACTTGCCCCCGGAAGGGACAAGTAAACAAATGAGTTAGATATACCTAACTATCGCAAAGCATAACACACTTTCGGACGGAACACAAGAACAAAGTTCTAATTTAACGTATTAAATGGGGGCTCGCTTGCATACCGCTTGGGGGAGGGTACAGAGATATGCTGGCTGCGTAGGGGCACTTGCAGTCGACGCCGGGGATCGCGAGCATAGTTTCATACGCGCAGGCCGCCTTGGAACGCACAGCGTTACACATTCAACAACACTGGCTTCTGTTCCAAGGCTTGGCCGGAGCGTATGATAAACGACGGCGGAGCGATCCCAAGGAGACAAGCGTGTCCCGGGCAGCCACATATCTCGTACCTCCCCCAAGCGGTATGCAAGCGAGCCCCCATATAATACGTTAAATTAGAAAATTGTACTTTGCGGGCGGCGTCTGGTTTTGTATAATAAAAAACAGAGCAGCATAATCATCCTTTTTGTGTTCATACCCTCTAAGGGGGGACAGAAAGGCGGCACAGCATGAAACAGCAGACATTCAGTGACGTTGAATATTCCAACCGCAGGGGCAAGACCCGGCGTGAGCGGTTTCTTGATTCCATGGAGGAGCTGCTTCCGTGGGAAAAGTGGATCGAGATGATCCGGCCATATTATTACAGGAATACACGTGGTCGTAAACCCAAGGCGATCGAGGTCATGCTCCGCATGTATCTTCTGCAGAGATGGTATCACCTTTCCGCGGAGGGGATCGAGGAGGCGGTCAGTGACAGCTATGCCATGCGCCGGTTCCTGGGGATCAACTTTCTTGATGAGCAGACGCCGGATGCCTCCACGCTCCTCCGGTTCCGCCATCTGCTTGAGAATCATCACATGGATGAGCAGATCGCAGAGGAAGAAGCAGAAGCCATCCGGAAAGCAGGGTTTGTGATCCATGAAGGATTGATTACGGATGCCGTTGTTGTCAGGGTACCAAAGAATTTGAAGAAGTCACCCGCCGGCAAACGGACAGAAACCTGATAGATGCAGTTGAGGAACGGAGAACCGTCCCTCCGTTCCTTCTATTAAAAACAAAAGCGAGGAGAAAAACAAAATGAACAGAAAATGCAGAAGGCCTTTTTCTACGGCCATCGCCGTGCTTCTTTTTACATCCCTTGTGATCGGTACAGGGAGCCTTAGCTATGCCGGTGACGCGGAAGAGCCGACAGCAAAGGAGGCAGCCAGGGTCGCCGGATGGTATGTAAGCTTTGACGAGGAGGCCGAAGGTGCCCCGGCGGTTCTTTCGCAGGGAATCCTCACGATGCAGGACGGCCTGATCACGGCGGTCGAAGACTACTGTGAGGGCGAGGAGGGCGTCGTCTATCTGGATGACGAATGCTTGATCCTGCCGGGGCTTCTGGACCTGCACACCCATTTCGGCTATAACGGGATGCAGCTTTGGTACTCCGAGGAGAACGAAAGCCCCTGGGACAACCGCTTTGAGTGGCGCGCCGCCCAGGAGTATATGAAGGCGATCAGCGAAAAAGACGATATCCTTTCCGATGAATGGGAAAATGCCTATTTCACCGAGAATGCCACCATGGGCGATCTGGTCGATTATTTTGAAGAGCTTCAGGCGGCGGCCGGCGGAACGACGCTCATTCAGGGCAAGAATGACCGTCCGGATACCTACAACAGCGCGGACAGCCACAAAAAGCTCCGCATCGTCAGGAGCACCGGCGACGAGGAAGACGTCGGCGCTGAGGAAGGGGTCCTGAGCATTACCCAGGTCTTTGTGCCGGATCCGCTTCTGTCCACCGAGGATCCCTCGACCTACCTTCCGCCGATCGACACCTCGGCATGGGGGATCGCGAACGCGCCGGACAAGGTTACGGGAGGAGAGTATCTGGAAGAACTCCTGCAGGATCTGAAGGACAAAAAGGACAGAGGCTACCTGATCCATCTGGCGGAAGGCCGTGCCGGCAATCTGACCGGGAGCGGTGACGATTATTCCCGCAGGGAGTTCGAGCAGTTCAAGGAGACGGTCCGCCAGGGCATCGAGGCGGGCGATTTCACCGCGGAGGATGTCCGGAACGCCCATATTATCCTGATCCATGCCTGCGGCATTCATCTGGATAACGAGGACGACAGGCAGTTTGTCAAGGACTGCGGGATCGGCATTGTGTGGTCGCCGGTCTCCAACCTGATCCTGTATGCGGACACACCGGACTTTTACGAGTACATGGGCGAGGAAGGCCTCCGGATCGCGGTCGGTTCCGACTGGTCGCCCAGCGGTTCCAAAAATGTCTGGGACGAGTGTAAATTCGCGTATGCCTTCATGCAGGCCCATGCATCGGACCAGGAGAAGATCCCTGAAAAGCTTCTGAAGGCCGCTACCTATGACGCGGCGGCCATGAGCGGCAGTGAGAAGGCCGGAAATATCAGGCCGGATGCCTACGCGGATCTCTTTATTCTGCGGGGCGCAGAGCCCATGGACGGCGACGCGGAAAAGGCACTGGAGCTGTTTGTAAATGCAGAGGACAGTGATGTGGAGGCAGTGCTGGTGAACGGACGCCCGGTCTACGGGGAGGAGAAGACCGTGAATGCCCTGACGGAAAAAGACAGCTCCCAGGTCTACGGACAGTTCACGACAGACGTCGAAGGCCTGGAAAATAAATACTTCCTGATCCCGGAGCTGTTTGCAGGCAGCACCCTTTCGGATCTTGAACATGACTACAGGATGTTCCTGATGGCCGCCGGCGTTACGGTCAGCGGTGTCCGTGGTGCGGACGATCCCTACTATGAGACCTGCCTGCAGGAACTGCAGGCAGAATACGCACGATAAAGCCGGAGAGCAGCCAACGGGCGGAACAGCGAAACCATCCCCTGTTCCATGAGGAAGAAGAACAATGATCGAGATAGATAAGCCAAGCTATGCCGAAGATTTTGAGATCACGCTGGACGATTTCAAGGATACCCGGATCCGCAACCACCCGCGGATGGATATCCTGTTCGTACTGTCCGGCGTTCTCCGGATCACGACGGTCCGGGAAAAGGCGGTGGTGGTGACGAACCACTTCTGCGTGGTCAATTCCATGGAGCTGTATCACACCTTCGCGGAGAATTCCTGCTACGTGGTCACCTTCTCCATTTCCTCCCATCTGCTGGGAAATCTGAAGAACCGTATCAACTGCATGTCCGGTGACAAAAGGATCCCCGATGAGATCTATCACCAGATCCGTGGAAAGCTCGCCCGGATCTTCCAGCTGTACTACAAGGACGCGGAGAATAACCGCATGCAGATCTACAGCCGGCTGTTTGCCATGCTGGATATCCTGCAGAAATACTTCAGCGTTCATGACGAAGGGGTCCTCCACGCCGACAGCAGCCTGAGCCAGATGGAGCAGATCCTCACCTACATCCAGGAGAACAGCGGCTGGAAGCTGACCCTGAATGATCTGGCCAACCAGTTCTACCTTTCCACGGGACATATTTCCCGGCTGTTCACGCGGCATCTGCAGACCACCTTTGTGGATTACCTGCGGGAGCTCCGGACGACCAACGCCTACCGGCTGCTTCACGATGAGGAGAAATCCCTGGCGGATATCGCCATGGAAACGGGCTTCGGTTCGGTCAACCAGATGATCGACGGCTTCAAGCGCTACTACGGCGCGACGCCGGGCAAGCTGCGTAAACTGACGTACGAAAAGCAGCCGCTGGAGATCGACGCGCAGAAGGAGATCCTGGATCATCTGCTTTCCTACGCGGAAAAAGAAGCGGAGGTCGTTCCCGGTCTATCGCTGGACGCGCATCCGGTCGAACGGTTCTATTACCGGGTCGAGAACACCTGTGAAGGGAAAAAATATACCCCGGGCTTTTTCAAGCTCATCAATGTCGGCTTTGCCAAAGATATCCTGTACGCGCCCATCCAGAAGCAGCTGAAGCTCTGCCAGGACGAGCTGGGATTCGAGTATATCCGTTTTCACGGGATCTTCGATGACGACATGATGATCTACAGTGAGGATGAAAAGGGCAGGCCCAAGTACAATTTCAATTATCTGGACATGGTCTACGACTATGTGGTGAGCCTGGGCTTCAAGATCTTCGTGGAATTCAGCTATTACCCGAGCGAGCTGGCTCAGGACGAAAAGCCGGTCTACCACCGGCGCAGCTATATCCGGGGTCTCCCCAAATCCATGAAAAAATGGTGCGACCTGGTCAAGGCGACCGTCCGTCACTGTATTGACCGTTATGGCCTCAGTACGGTCCGGGAGTGGTGGTTCCGCGCCGGGGAGGGCATCAATGTCTACTTCCGCCGCATGGCCTTCGAAGAGTATATGGAGCTTTTTTCCAGTACCTACCGCGCCGTGAAGGAGGTGGATGAAAGCCTGCAGTTCGGCGGCCTGAACCTGGATTTCGGCCAGCTGCAGGTCACGGACCAGCAGGATCTGGACAAATATCTGGCGGGCCTTGCCGGACATGGATGCCATCCGGATTTTTTCAGCTTCCAGTGCTTTCACAATGTGTACAGCCCGGATTATGAGTCGTCCCGGATCTCCGCCCTGAGCCACCGGACAGAGCCCTTTGCCCTGAGCCCGGATGAAGACTATATGGCGAACAATCTTAAAAAGATCCGCAAAAAGCTCCGCGCCTACGACGATAAGAACCGTCCGGTCATCCTGGATACCTGGAATGCGACCATGTGGCAGCGGGATCCCCGGAATGATATCTGTTTCAAGGCAGCCTTTCTGTTCAAGAACATGCTGGAGAACGCCGGCACCCTGCAGGGCTTCGGCTACTGGGTCCTGAGCGACATGTTCGAGGAGGTCCACGCCTCGTCCCAGCTGTTCCACGGCGGGTACGGCCTTCTGACCTACAACGGGATCCCCAAGGCTGGCTATTATGCCTTCTGGCTTCTCAAAAAGCTCGGCAATTATTTTGTCCAGAGGGGCGATGGCTACTATGTCACACGCAAGAAGGACGGTAGTATCCAGATTGCGATGTATAACTATTGTCATTATGATACCTTTTCCAGACAGAACGTCTTTATCGAGGGCGACAAGGACAACCGCTATGAGATGTTCAAGAATGAGATCTCCAGGGAATATCATCTGGAGCTGTCCGTGACCAGCCGGAATTACCGGGCGGACAGATACAGCGTATCCCGCAGCAAGGGCGGCAGCAGCTATGAGGTCTGGCGTGATATGGGCAGTCCGCGTACGCTGGAACCCGAACAGGCGGAATATCTTCGGCAGAGATCCCTGCCGAGTTACCATACGGACTTTTATCAGGCGGAGAACGGGGTGATCACGGTTTCCGAGGAACTGGAGGCTCACGAGATCTGCGTGGTCATTCTGACTCCGATCTTCAACTGATAGATAAATTATTAACAATGAATGGGCTTATTAAATCATGAAATCAACATAATGCAGAAATGACGATCTGAATAATATCAGAAACATGATCGATTTATATCAAATAACAAGCATAAGGCAGGTCTTGAAAGGGCAACTTTTCCTGATCTGCCTTTTTGCGTTAAAAATTGACCATAAAACGAACAGGTAAGAAGTATATTTTTGTCAATTTTTTATGCTATTCTGTTTGTGTCAGGAGATCAGGGGTGTAGCATTTCCTGATGACAACGGAAGCACCTGGAGAAGTGCTTTCGCAACCAAATCTTATAATCTTGATAAAAGAAAGAGAGGGTACAACAATGAAGATGTCCAAGAGAGTTCTTGCCTGTCTGGCAGCATCCGCAATGGTTTTCGGAGTCGCGGCTCCCGCACTTGCAGATGATTACAAGATGACCGTGATCATGTCCTCCCGTGACGAGTTCCTGAGCACACTGGAAAAGGGTGCTACCGATGCTGCAGCCGAGATCGGCGGTATCGAGATCTCCACACAGGACGCAAACAATGACCCGGCTAAGGTCCTTCAGTTCATCGAAGCTGCCGCAAACGCAGGCGAAGATGCTGTCATCATCAACCTGGTTGATGCCGAGACCGGCGCAGAGTGTGTTGAGGCGGCCGGCGACATGAAGGTCGTATTCGTTAACCGCTGCCCATCCGATACCTCCATCCTGAACGAGAACGTCGTCTACGTTGGTTCCAACGAAATGACCAGCGGCGGCTTCCAGGGCGATTTCCTTGCTGACTACTTCAACGAGAAGGGCCAGACCGATGTCAAGTACATCCTTCTGCAGGGTACTCTTGGCCTGGTTCACACCACCCAGCGTACCGAGTCTGTTCTTCAGCACATGAAGGACGGCGGCCTGAACATCGAAGAAGCTGCTGCTCCGCTGGTAGCTGACTATGACCGTGCAACCGCACAGGAAATGATCGCTCCGCTTCTTACCACCACCGAGTATGACTGCATCATCGCCAACAACGACGCCATGGCTCTTGGCGCTGTCGAGGCTATGCTTGACGCTGATCTTGATCCCGCTTCCATCCCGATCGTCGGTATCGACGCTACCGCTGATGGTATCCAGGCTATCAAGGACGGCACTCTTGCCATGACCGTATTCCAGGATCCGGTTGGACAGGGCATGGGCGCTCTGATGGCAGCTGTCAACATGCTGGAAGGCAAAGAGTTCACCGAGGGAACCAGCTTCTCCGCTGACGAAGAGAATCCCTACATCGTTTGGGTTCCGTTCGAGCCTGTCTATCCGGACAACGTTGCAGACTACGAGAAATAATAAACTGTTAAGTAACTCCTTTAAAGGTAAATAGAGTAGGTAAGCATTGGTTTGAAAGGGGCATTTGACTGCCCCTTTCTCCTTACAAAAAATGGAGTTGAAGTCATGCAGCAGGAGTATGTATTGGAGATGATCGACATCGTCAAGGAGTTCCCCGGCGTCAAGGCTCTGCAGGGAGTCACGCTGAAGGTGCGTCCCGGCAAGGTGCACGCGCTGATGGGAGAGAACGGTGCCGGTAAATCGACATTGATGAAATGCCTTCTGGGCATCTACCAGGCAAATTCCGGAAAGATCATCTACGATGGAAAGGAAGTCCATTTCAAGAATACGCAGGAAGCTCTGAATGCCGGTATTTCCATGATCCATCAGGAGCTTTCTCCGGTCCCCGAGCGCAACGTGAGCGAGAACCTGTGGCTGGGCCGTGTACCGGTCAAGGGCTTCAAGGTCGATCACAAGAAGATGCGCCAGGACAGCCTGGATCTCTTTAAAAGGCTTAATCTGGACGTCAACCCGGACGCGAAGATGGGGAGCCTGACCGTAGCCAAAATGCAGATGGTTGAGATCGCCAAGGCTGTCTCCTATGACAGCAAGGTGATCGTTATGGATGAGCCGACCTCCTCCCTCACGGAGACCGAGGTGGAGCATCTTTTCAAGATCATCGAGGATCTGACAGCCCGTAACGTGGCCGTGATCTACATTTCCCACAAGATGGAAGAGATCTTCCGCATCGCGGATGATGTGACGGTCTTCCGGGATGGCTGCCATGTAGCCACTGAAGAAGCCAAAAACCTGGATATCGACAAACTGATCACACTGATGGTTGGCCGTGAAATGACCGACATGTTCCCCAAGGTGGACTGTCCCATCGGTGATGTGGTCCTGAAGGTTGAAAATTTGAGTGCCGGGACAGCAGTCAGGAATGTTTCCTTTGAACTGCACAGAGGTGAGATCCTGGGCATGGCCGGACTGGTCGGTGCTGGACGTACCGAGACCGCGGAGGCCATCTTCGGCATGAGACATATTACCGGAGGCAAGATCTACAAGGACGGCAAGGAGCTGCACATCAAATCGCCCGAGCAGGCGATCAAGAACGGGATCGCGCTTCTGACAGAAGACCGGCGCGGCAGCGGGATCATCGGCCTTCTCAGCATCATTGACAATACGGTCATCGCGGATCTCAAGAAGTACGGCTTCCCGCTGAATCACAAGAAGATGCGCGCCGATACCGAAAAATATGTGGAGGCGCTGAACACCAAGACGCCCAGCGTGGATACGCCGATCAAGAACCTGTCCGGCGGAAACCAGCAGAAGGTGCTGGTGGGCAGATGGCTGCTGACCGCCCCCGATGTGCTGATCGTCGACGAGCCTACGCGAGGCATCGACGTCGGTGCCAAGGCCGAGATCCATTCCCTGCTGAGCAAGCTGGCCGGGGAAGGAAAGGCCATCATCATGATCTCCAGTGAGATGCCGGAGGTCATGGGCATGAGCGACAGGATCGTGATCATGCATGAAGGCCTGATGACGGGCATTCTGGACCGGAATGAATTCGATTCCGAGCTGATCCTGAAGTTCGCAACCTCAGATGAAAAGTACGTAAAGGAGGCGCAGTAATGGGCGGCAATTCAAAAGATATCAAGGGATTCGTTTCCCGGAATTCCATCTGGCTGATCCTGATCATCCTGATCCTCGCGGTCGGAGTTATTCAGCCTAAGTTTTTATCGGTCGGAAACATGGTGACCCTGATCTCCGGTGAAGCGGTCCGCGGCATCATGGCCTTCGGCGTCATGTTCGCGATCCTTTCCAAGGGCATCGACCTTACCATCGGTTCGACGGCAGCTCTGGTCGCGGTCATCACGGCTTCCTTTGCACAGGAGGCTGACTACGCCAACAGATACTTCGAAGGCGGCAAGCCCCTTCCGGCCATCCTCGTGATCCTGATCGGCCTTGCGATCGGTGTTGTGATCGGTGCGATCTACGGCGCGATCATCGCCTACACCAAGATCCCGGCCTTCATCGCGACCCTGGGCGGCCAGCTGATCTGCCGTGCCGGTGCCAAGATGTATTCGGACAGCCCGATCTCCAAGCTGACGGAGAGCTATCGTTTCCTCGGCCACGCCAAGATCGGCCCGGTTCCGGTCATCATCATCGTGTTCTTCCTGATGTTCGCGATCTCCGCCTTCCTGCTGACCCAGACCCGGTTCGGCAAGAACGTGTTCGCCATCGGCGGCAACGACCAGGCGGCAAGAGTGGCCGGTATCAATGTTGAAAGAACGACCGTTCTCGTGTATGTATGGTGTTCCTTCTGCGCGGCTCTCGGCGCGATCCTGCTGACAGGCAAGACCGGTTCCGCCACCCCGGCCAGCACAGGTCTTAACTACGAGCTGGACGCCATCGCGGCTGCGACCGTCGGCGGCACCTCCCATACGGGCGGTATCTGCCGTGCTTCCGGCGTACTTGCCGGTATCCTGATCCTGGGCGTTATCAACAACGGCCTGGTCATGCTGAAGGTCGATGACAACATGACGAACATCGTCAAAGGTCTGATCATCGTCGGATCCGTTATCCTTGATATGCGTAAGAACGCGAAGCGCGTGTAACGTAGACAACGAAATTACAAAACTTATAAAAATTCCATTGCGAGCCGATGGTAGACGGCTTGGTTAGGAGGCAGGAAATGACTTCAAAAGAACGCGTCCGTTGTGCCTTTGAGCACAAACAGCCGGACAGAGTACCTGTGGATTTTGGCGGGACCAGCACGTCCATGGTCAACTGCCAGGTGGTTGCCCAGCTGCGGGATTATTTCGGGCTTGAAAAGAAGCTCCCCAAGATCAATGACATGTCTACCATGACGGCTTTTGTAGAGCCTGATCTGGCAGCGGCCATGGGAGTAGATGTCCAGCAGCTTTACAACTATGGCGATACATACGGCCATATCAATACCTCCTGGAAGGAATGGGAGTACCACGGCACCCCGATCCTGATCCCGCAGAACTGCACGATCCATGAGGACGGCCACGGCGGATACTATGTATATCCGGACGGTGACGACACGGTGGCTCCCAGCGGGCATATGCCGGCCGGCGGCTGGTATTTTGACAATCTGACCCGTACCCCGGAATTCGATGAGGATGAGGCGGATCCGGAAGACAACGCAGAGGACTACATGCCCGTATCCGACGACCAGATCGCTTTCCACAAGAAGGTCCTGTCCGAGGTGAAGGACCTGAACCTCTGGGTCAGCGTAGGTCCGGCCTACATGGGTGCCGGCGATGCCAACAACATCCCCGGACCGAACATCAAGCACCCCAAGGGCATCCGTGACATCGCGGAGTGGTACACGGCACCGCTTCTGTATCCGGACTATGTGGAGGAGGTCTTCCAGCTCGGCATTGAGCGTTCCATCGCGAACCTCAAGAAATACTGGGACGCTTTCGGCTCCGACATCGACATGATCACCGTCTGCGGTACCGACTTCGGCACCCAGAGAGGACCCATGATGTCCACCGAGACCTTCAAGGAAATGTACCTTCCCTACTATAAGGCGATCAATCACTGGATCCACGAGAATACCACCTGGAAGACCTACAAGCACTGCTGCGGCGGCGTCTTCCCGATCATCCCCTACTTTATCGAGGCGGAATTTGACGCCCTGAATCCGGTCCAGTGCTCTGCGGAAGGCATGGATCCCCAGGCGTTAAAAGACACATACGGCAAGGATATCCTGTTCTGGGGCGGCGGCGTCGATACCCAGCATGTGCTTCCCTTCGGAACCCCGCAGGAGGTACATGACCAGGTCCTGGAGAGACTGGAGATCTTCTCCAAGGACGGCGGCTACATGTTCAACACGATCCACAACATCCAGGCGAATACGCCGATCCCGAACATCATTGCCATGCTGGATGCAGTCAAGGAATTTAACGGAGAAAACTAAAAGGAGGACCATAGGCTATGAAAATGGGTTTTAACGAGGCCAACGACAGATTCTGCAAGGATCACAGCGTCATGAAGGATCTTGAATTCTGCGAAAAGTACGGATTTGACTATATCGACATCCAGTCCGAGTGCCTGGACCGCGACCTTGAAAAAGGCGTCGTCACGGTCGAAGAGCTGGGTGAGTGGTTTGCCACCCATCATCTGAAGATGCTTTCCTACAATGCACTGTGCTTCTTCAACATGAAGCAGACGCAGGAGGAAAAGGACGCCGTGATCGCGGAGCTGGATGAGATCATCCGCCGCTGCAACATCCTCGGCTGCAAGATGATCGTCGTCGTTCCCAGCAAGGACATGAAGGAAAGAGGCCTGACCCCGTCCCGCAAGGAGATCCGCGAGGATGCGGTGGCCGTGATCCGCGAGATGCTGAAGCACGTGGAGCCCCACGGCATCAAGCTCTCCATCGAGTTCTGCGGCGAGCCGGCCATGACCATCAACCGCTTTGACGACGCGTACGCGATCGTGCAGGAGGTCAATCATCCGCTGGTAGGCGTGACCCTCGACCAGTATCATTTCTATGCGATGTCCTCCAGATGGGATACCCTGGAGCAGGCCAATGGCAAGAAGATTTTTGTCTGGCACGTGAACGGAACCGAGGATCTTCCCTGCGGCGCATACTACAACAACGATGAGAAGCGTATGTGGATGGACGCCGAAGGCGACTGCCTGCCTCATGCACGCTACGCCGACACTCTTAAGAAGATCGGCTTCCTGAACGACGACGCCTGCGCGACGATCGAGATCTTCCGTCCGGAATACTACGAGATGGACCAGGAGGACAACGTCAGGAAATCCGCAGAGGTCACCAAGGCCTTTATCGAAAAATACTGCTAAGCAGCAGCTTTTAAACAGACAGAAAAAGACAGGGGACGGTTCTCGAAAAAGACAGGGGACGGTTCTCTGTCTTTTTCTTTTGCTCAAAAAAAGACAGAGAACCGTCCCCTGTCTTTTTTCTTTGACCACATCATATAAAGATGATATGATGATGCCAGTATTATCGATCATGCACACGTCAGGAGGTAGCCATGCCGGACAGTCGAAGGCCAGGCACATACAAACGACGAAAACGAAGACAGCGGCGTTCTTTCCTTATCCCGCTGCTGAACCTGCTTCTGCTGGCTGCCCTGGTGGGCGGGCTGTACCTGTTTGTCCGGTATTACATCGGTCCGAAGGAGTCTGTGCAGGAAAAGACGGAGGAGACGACGGCCGGTCTGACGGAGGAGACAGAAGAGGAGAAGCCCCAAAAGACCGGGGAAGAAACAAAGGTGCCCTCCTTCGCGGCGGATCTCGTCGAGACGGATATCTACACGTTTCTGCAGGGCCCCAAGGCCTGGAATTCGAAGACGGACTGGTCCGGCGAATGGTGCCAGGAGATCCTGGCCGGGCAGTATTTCAGCGTTTTCGGCTGCGGCCTTTGTGATCTTGCCAACATCTACAGCACGCTGACGCCCTATGACTGCTCCCCGCTCGATATGTACGACTTTGCCAGGGAGGTGTCCACCTACAGCCCGTCTGACGGCTACGGGGCCATCGACTGGCCGGAAATGCGGGACACGCTCAGCGCGACCGGGATCAGCAGCGAACTCAAAAAGAAGGACAAGACCTACGAGGAGTTTCAGAAAAACATCGCGGGCGCAGCCACCACGATCGCCCTTGTCACCAGCTATGAGGACAGTACCTACTGGCAGGACGTCGAGGGACACTACGTCAATCTGTGGCTGTACGACAAAAGCGACGATACGGTCCTTCTCGGGGATTCCGGCAACCCGGATCACAACCGGCAGCGGATCCCTCTCCGCTACGTCTACGATGCGCTGAAGACATCGGACAAATATCAGTACATGGTCGTCACGGACATGGATGAGGAAGCAAATACATGGAAACATGACGGGATAGCAGGAAAGTGGAAGAAGCCATCCTACTACAAGTCGTGAGACAGACAGGGTCAACAGTGCACAGGCAGGCAGACACCTACAGGAAACAGCCTGCGTTCTATGGAGGCATGTGCATGTCAAACAAAACGGGATCCGGAAAGGTCTGCCTGCCTTTGCGGTACAGGAATGCCTCGCGAACAGGTTGTACAAAAGACGAATTTCTGGTTGCCTAGTTGGCAAAATCAACTTATAATATGAGTAACGGGTGAAATCAAAAGGAGGAGGTACTCATATGTTTGGAAGTGGAAAGATTCAGATGCTGCAATCTCAGATCAGTGATCTCAATGACAGGCTCGACCGTGTGACAAGAGAGAAAAATGATCTCGAGCAGAAGCTGACGGCCGCCAACCGCAAGGTATCCGAACTGGAATCACAGCTGACCGACATGGATCTGGAGCAGCTGAAGGAAGAGGCGCGCACCAAACAGGCTGAATTCGAAGGCCTGAAGGACATGTATTCTCAGAAGATCCAGGACTTCAACGATACCAAAGAGGAGCAGGAACAGGAATTCGCAAAAGAGGCCGCCGTCAAGAGACACAATCTTGAGAATGAGATCCACGATAACCGTCAGGCAAACCAGGAGTTCGTGTCCAACACGGTCAAGAACTTTACCGAGAGCTACAACTATTATCTGAACCAGATCAAGCTTCTGATGGATGCGCTGGGTGATGTGGCCTCCCGTACCGGTGAAGCTCTCTTCTCTGCCGACCACAAGGATCTCAAGGTCCAGATCGGCCAGGAGATGATGAACAAGATCAAGACCGACACCGACAGCCTGCGCAACGACAGTGACGGCCTGGTCCTGATCGGAAGTGCCGAGGAGATCGAAAAACAGATCGAAGCCGAGGTCTTTGACGGAGAGACCGCAGAAGAAGCAGCGGAGGATGGCTGCTGTTGCGCAAAGGACGCGGAGGAGGCTGCCGAGGCAGCAAGTGAAGCGGCAGAGACAGCCGGCGAAGCTGTCGAAGAGATCAAAGAAGCCGCAGAGGCTTTGACAGAGTAAAATGAGGGGGATGAGGAATCGTCCCCCTTATTCATATCTGGAAACCACATCCATATTCTCGAGGTAACGCCCATGCTGCTCCTCTTTTCTGATCTATGAAGACATTATAACAGAAGAAAAGCGCCCACAGGTGTGCAGAGGGCACACATGGACGCTTTTTCCATTCCTTTTATTTTGCGGTGAGGGATACATACAGGTCATACAGGAAGGAGCCGGTCTTGCCGTGGGCCGGATGGGCATCCTCGCCGAGCTCCAGCACCTGGTGGCCGTTGACGTTCAGGATCTTTGTTCCGCCCGGATGCTGATGCTCCCGGGTGATCCGCCCGTACTGGGAATGCACATGCCCGTGCAGCATATAGGCCGGGCGGTGCTGCAGGAGGATCTCGTTGAAGGTCTCAAAGCCATGATGCGGAAGATCGTCCAGATCCCCGTAGCCCTTGGCCGGGGCGTGGGTCACCAGCATGTCGAAGCCGTTCATCATGGAGATCCGGGGTCTGAGCCGACGGTAGCGGCTGCGCATTTCGCGTTCGGAGTACATGTAGGGGCCCGGTTTGTAGCGCATGGAACCTCCCAGCCCGAGGATGCGCAGGCCCTTGTAGTCGAAGACCTGGTCGTCGATGCAGATGCAGCCCTGCGGCGGGTCCTTCTCGTACGAGCTGTCATGGTTCCCGGGAACATAAAGGAGGGGACAGTTTACCATCGTCACGAGAAATTCCAGGTAATGACGGTTCAGGTCGCCGCAGGAGATGATGAGATCCACATCTTTTGTCAGTTCTTTATCATAAAAATCCCACAGTATTTTTTCTTCCACATCAGAGATGGCCAGTATCTTCATCTTTTTGCTCCATTGAGATTCCCCGTAGTGCAGGAAGCGAGTATTACTGTTCGATGACTCCGCTGGTGGTGATGGTCTTTTTGCCGGCATCCGTCAGCGCGGACGCCTCCGGCAGAGAGCCGATGATATTGTCATTCAGCCAGCTCATCGCCACGATCTCCTCGTTGGAGAGGTGTCCTTCGGTTCCGGCGGGACGTACAATGCCTGTCTGGCTGTGCAGCTCGCCTTCGAAGGGATGGATGCTTCCGGAGATCATGTTCCGGCGCAGCGCGTTCATCATCTTGACGGAGTAGTAGGGCAGTGATTTTGAAAAGATCACGTCGATCACGCCCGCGGACATGCCCCACCAGTAATTGAGGGCCTGGTCTTTGCGGACGGAGGTCTTCTCGGGCCAGGTATCATTGAGGATCGTCCTGACGATCAGTTCGTAATACTTGCCCCAGTCCCAGACCGGCATGGCCAGGTTCTGGATGGTATGGTCATCGTTGATGTAATAAAGGCCGTATTCCCGCGAGGCTTCGGTCGGCTTGATCAGGTCCGGGCCGGAGAGGACGCGCACGTTCGCTTCCCGCATGTCTTCCTTCCAGTCCCGGTCCTTGTAGGAGGACCAGGTCAGATGGATCCTGGCATAGGGATCGATCATGGCGGCTCCGATGGCAAATGCGTTGATGTTGGCCAGGGATCCGAAGATCGGATAGTCCGCGACATAGCCGATCACATGGTTGTGGGCCATCGACGCGGCCAGGGCGCCCATGATGAATTTGGCTTCGTACATCCGTCCGTAGTAGGTGCGGACGGCATTGTGGGACTGGTTGATGGAGCAGTTCAGGAATTTGATCTTCGGGTACTGGATCGCTGCGCGCAGCGTATAATCCATCTGTGCCGCGGAAGGCGTGATGACGAGGTCCGCCTCCCGGACGGCGGCCTCCGCGACGGCCTGGTTGAATTCTTCTTCGGTATTGCAGTCCTCGTAGGCGATGGTCCTGACCAGGGGGCCAAAGGACTCCGACAGGTGATTGCGCCCCAGCTCATGGCCGTAGATCCAGCGCGAATCCGCCGGGTTCCGGTCGTAGATAAATGCGATCCGCAGAGGATGCGCTTCGGTATACTCCGGGATCAGTTTGTTCAGGAGAGGACTCAGGAGAGAGTCTTTTTTCTCCGGGGAAGGCTGTTCCTGGAAGGAAATGTTGTCATCGGCTGCCTCAACCAGGAATTCATCCCAGATCTTTTCGATCTGTTTGTCGATGGTCTTCCTCGGGTCGTTAAGCAGGCTGTCAAAATGATAGATCCCGATGTAGGTCAGAAAGGCATCCGCCGGTGTGATGCGGAGCTTGTCCCCGCCTTGTGCTTCGTAGAGCTCGCGGAAGGTGGAGAAAGCGGACCTGAGATCCAGGATCCGTTCCTCCGGCCAGGGATCGGTCAGGTTCTGCCCGAGGGCGGCAGCCAGCTTCCGGTAGGAGCCCTCCTGCGTAAAGCGGATCTCGTAGAGCGGCACCACCTGGAAAAAATCCAGAAATTCATCGTAGATGCGGATCTCGTCGTCGTCTCTTCCGACTGGCATGATGCGGATGACGTCCGCCATGATCATGGGGACATCCATATATTTAAGGACGGAAACACGCTTGTTCCCCTCCTGCACATAAAAATTCCACAGGTATTCATAGACCTTGACGGGATCGCGGATCCCTTCCTCGATCTGCGAATCGTAGAGCTTGATCCATTTCGTGGCAAACTCCGATTCGATATCCAGAAGGGGCATAAAATCATTGGAAAAAGCCTCCTGGCGTCCTCTCGTCCGGGTACCGGTCACCATGGACAGGGGAATCTCCATCAGGCCTTGCGGCATCTCGGAAGAGACGGGCTGCCCCTGCAGGATGTCATCCAGGGCCGGAAGGAAAGGATATTGGCCGTTGACAACGGCCTTCTGATAGGCACGGCGGCCTTTTTTCTGAGCTTTCAGATAATCTTCTCTCATATTGTCATCAAATCCTTTGTATTTGCAGTCATCACCAGCAGCGATGAGATCAATCATTTTGAATCGCCTATAACCGTACCACAGAATCAACCAAAAATCTACAACATTCTAATTTAACGTATTATCGCTCACAGTTTAAAGGAGTAGAGGAATAGGACGGACGCTGACGGGGATTTCGCTTCTCCTAAAAGCGCCCTCAAAAGCCCTTGCTATGGCAGAGATGATCTTCGCCCTCCGGCAGCTGTTCCGTCCAGCCGCTACGTCACTTTAATCGGTTCGCTCAAGAGGTGTCGCAGCTCGAGACCAGTGGCTATCTGATTTGTTGGAACGCGGAGCGTTCCACTTGCTTGAGATAACCCCTGGCCGACAGCTGAGATCCACAGCGAGCGCAGCCTGCCGCGTTGGGGGAAGGGTACAGAGATATGCTGGCTGCGTAGGGGCACTTGCAGTCGACGCCGGGGATCGCGAGCATAGTTTCATACGCGCAGGCCGCCTTGGAACGCATAGCGTTACACATTCAACAACACTGGCTTTTTGTTCCAAGGCTTGGCCGGAGCGTATGATAAACGACGGCGGAGCGATCCCAAGGAGACAAGCGTGTCCCGAGCAGCCACATATCTCGTCCCCCCCCCAAGCGGCAGGCAAGCGAGCCCCCATTTAATACATTATATAGAATGGAACCCCTTGACATGATGGGAAAAGTTTCTTTATACTTACAAAAAGAAGAAGAGAGGATCTGTGTCATGAGATTTACATTTGACAATGTAACCTATTATAAGTGTTCATCCTGTTCTTCCGGTGTCAACTGCAATATCTGCCGCAGGGATCTGACCTCGGAGATGACAAAGGCCGGTATGCAGGATGTACAGCTGGACTTGAAGAAGAACAGGACTCTGTCCCTGGAATCCCCGGATGCAGACAGGGACGACGTGATCGACCTCTTGGAAAATCTCGGGATCTTCTGCTGACCGGCAGGAAAAGGAGAGAAAACAACATGCCATATACATTTGAGAGCCGGGTACGGTTCAGCGAGGCGGGGGAGAACGGACGATTGACCCTGCCGGGAATCCTGGATTATTTTCAGGACTGCTGCACCTTCCAGGCGGATTCCATCAACCAGGGACAGCAGGAGCTGGCAAAGCGGAACCGGGTCTGGGTCCTGTCCGCGTGGCAGATCGACGTGGCTCGTTTTCCCGAGCACGGCGAGTCCATCGTGACCGCGACCTATCCCTACAAGCTCCACGGCTTTATCGGGCTCCGCAACTTTACGATGGATACAAAGGACGGCGAACGGCTGGCCTGGGCCAATTCCTTCTGGACGTTCCTGAATCTGTCCACCGGCATTCCCGAGAAGCTGCGGGAGGAGGACCTGGAGGGCTACGTGCTGGATGAGAAACTCGACATGGAGTACCTGCCCCGCAAGATCGCCCTCCCAAAAGACATGCAGGAGTGTGAACCCTTCGAGGTGCAGAAGCACCATCTGGACGCGAACCATCATGTGAACAACGGACAGTATGTGCATATTGCCGCGGATTATCTGCCGGACGGCTATACCTTCAGCCGGCTCCGGGCGGAGTACAGGCAGCAGGGGAGGCTCGGCGACCTTTTCTGCCCGGTGATCGGAAGGGAAGATAACCGGACCGTCGTGGCCATTCTCGATAAAAAGGGCGATCCATATGCGGTTGCGGAGTTTACAGACAGGGCCTGAATGTGTTAGAATACAGGTTAGAAGATTATGGGGAGCGGAGCGATCCGTAATTATCCTTCTGGTATTTGAATCAAAATAAAAAAGGAAAAGAGACAATACTGTCCAACGAAAGGAGAATCGTCATGCTTGAAAAACTGAGAGAAGAAGTCTATAAAGCCAATATGGATCTTCCAAAATATGGTCTTGTCACCTTTACCTGGGGCAACGTCAGCGGGATCGACCGGGAATCCGGCCTGTTCGTCATCAAACCGAGCGGCGTTGAGTATGACGAGCTTTCTCCCGAGAACATGGTCGTCGTGGACCTGAACGGCAACACGGTCGAAGGTGACTACAATCCTTCCTCCGATACATTGACCCACATCGAGCTGTACAAGGCATTTCCCGAGGTCGGCGGCATCGTTCACACCCATTCTCCCTGGGCCACCAGCTGGGCACAGGCGGGACGCGCGATCCCCTGCTACGGTACCACCCATGCGGACTACATCTATGGTGAAGTCCCCTGCGTGCGGAACCTGACCAAGGAGGAGATCGACGAGGGCTACGAGCAGAATACCGGCATCGTGATCGCGGAGTACTTCAAGGGCCGGGACTATAACGCCGTACCGGTGGTCCTGTTCAAGAACCACGGTCCCTTCAGCTGGGGAAAGGACGCACATGAAGCCGTCCACAACGCCGTTGTGCTCGAGGAGGTTGCCAAGATGGCGGCCCGGACCGAGATGATCAATCCGGACGTAAAACCGGCTCCGCAGTCCATGCAGGATAAGCACTATTACAGAAAGCATGGCGCCGGCGCTTATTACGGACAGAACAAATAATTCCTGCCACGTGGCGGCAGAACAAGAACCTGATAAGAACAGAGAGCCGCTTTTTTAAAGCGGCTCTTTTGAACTATGTGAGCAAGTAGGAGAGAATATGCTGGAACTGGGTAAAAAACAGACACTTACGATCATAAAGACCGTGGACTTCGGCGCCTACCTGGCCGAGGAGGCGGGCGCACCGCGGGAGGAGCAGGTGCTTCTTCCCAAAAAGCAGATCCCGGACGGAGCCGTGGAAGGCGATTCCGTGGAGGTCTTCCTGTACAAGGATTCAAAAGACCGGCTGATCACCACGACGGCACAGCCACGGATCACACTCGGCGGGACGGCCGTCCTTACGGTCCGGCAGGTGACGAGGATCGGAGCTTTTCTTGACTGGGGCCTCGAAAAGGATCTGCTGCTTCCGTTCCACGAGCAGACGTACCGGGTCAGGGAAGGGGACGAGGTGCTCTGCGCCCTCTACGAGGACAAGAGCCACCGCCTCTGCGCCACCATGAAGGTGTACCATTATCTGGCAAGCCGTCCGCCTTACCAGGTGGGCGATACCGTACAGGGACGGATCTATGAGATCAGCGGTAATTTCGGCGTGTTTGTGGCCGTGGAGGACAAGTACAGCGGCCTGATCCCAAAGCGTGAAGCCGCGGGGCATTATACGCCGGGCCAGATCCTTTCTCTCCGGGTCACGGAGGTCAAGGAGGACGGGAAGCTTTCGGTCAGCGACCGGCAGAAGGCCTATCTCCAGATCAATGACGACGCGGAGCTGGTCGAGAAGGTCCTCAATGAATATGCCGGCGTCCTTCCCTTTGACGACAAGGCCTCCCCCGAGGTGATCCGCAGGGAATTCGGCCTCACCAAGAATGCCTTCAAACGGGCTGTCGGACATCTGATGAAGGAAGGAAAGGCGGAGATCCTGGACGGCCACATCTATCTGCGCAAATGAGGATAAGACAGTGAATTTTACACATCTGCATGTCCATACGGAATACAGCCTTCTGGACGGTGCCAACAAGATAAAAGAATACGTGGCGAGGGTCAAGGAGCTCGGCATGGACAGCGCGGCCATCACCGACCACGGCGTGATGTACGGCGTGATCGATTTTTACAAGGCCGCCAGGGAGGCCGGGATCAATCCGATCCTGGGCTGTGAGGTCTATGTGTCTCCGGGATCCCGGTTCGACCGCGAAGCCGGCAGCGGGGACGACCGCTACTATCACCTGGTGCTTCTGGCCGAAAACAATACAGGCTACAGCAACCTGATGAAGATCGTTTCCAAGGGCTTTGTGGAGGGCTTTTATTATAAGCCCAGGGTGGATCTCGAGGTGCTCAGGGAATACCACGAGGGGATCATCGCCCTCAGCGCGTGTCTGGCCGGCGAGGTGGCCCGCTATCTGAAGCGCGGGATGTACGACGACGCCCTGGCCGCGGCGCTCCGTTATCAGGAGATCTTCGGAAAGGGAAACTTCTTCCTGGAGCTGCAGGATCACGGGATCCCCGAGCAGCAGATGGTAAACCAGCAGCTGCTCCGGATGCACAAGGAGACCGGCATCGATCTGGTGGCCACCAACGATGTGCATTACACCTATGCGGAGGACTGGGAGCCCCACGACGTGCTCCTGTGCCTGCAGACCGGCAAAAAGCTGCAGGACGAGGACCGCATGCGCTACGAGGGCGGGCAGTACTATGTCAAATCCCCGGAGGAGATGGCAGAGCGGTTTCCGTACGCCCTGGAGGCGCTGGAAAACACATATAAGATCGGACAGCGGTGTCACGTTGAGATCGAATTCGGCGTGACCAAGCTGCCCCGGTTTGACGTGCCGGACGGCTACACCAGCTGGGAATACCTGAACAAGCTGTGCCGGGACGGTCTCGCCGAGCGCTATGATCCGGTCCCGCCGGAGCTTAACGAGCGTCTTACCTACGAGCTTGACACGATCCGGAACATGGGCTATGTGGACTATTTCCTGATCGTGTGGGACTTTATCCACTATGCCCGCAAGCACGACATCATGGTGGGGCCGGGACGCGGGTCCGCCGCCGGATCCCTGGTGGCTTACACCCTCGACATCACCCAGCTGGATCCGATCCGCTACGACCTGCTGTTTGAACGCTTCCTGAATCCGGAGCGTGTATCCATGCCCGATATCGACGTGGATTTCTGCTTCGAACGGAGGCAGGAGGTCATCGACTACGTGGTCCGCAAATACGGCAAGGACCGGGTGGTGCAGATCGTGACCTTCGGTACATTGGCCGCCCGGGGCGTGATCCGGGATGTGGGCCGCGTGCTCGACATGCCCTACGCCCAGGTGGACGTGATCGCAAAGATGATCCCTCAGGAGCTGAACATCACGATCGACAAGGCGCTGACCATGAACCCCGAGCTCAGGAAAGCCTACGAGGAGCAGGAGGACGTAAAGCGGCTGATCGATATGGGCAAGCGCCTGGAAGGCCTCCCGCGGCATACCTCCATGCATGCGGCGGGCGTGGTCATCAGCCAGAAGGACGTGGATGAATACGTGCCGCTTTCCCGGGCACAGGATGGTTCCATCACGACCCAGTTTACGATGACCACGCTGGAGGAGCTTGGGCTTCTCAAGATGGACTTCCTGGGACTTCGGACGCTGACGGTGATCCAGGACGCGGTCAAGCTCATCGAGCGGGATACCGGGCGTGTGCTCGATATGAAGCAGATCGATTATGATGACAAAAAGGTGCTGGATTCGCTTGGGACCGGACGTACGGACGGCGTCTTCCAGCTTGAAAGCGCGGGGATGAAGAGCTTCATGAAGGAACTGAAGCCCCAGAGCCTGGAGGACGTGATCGCCGGGATCTCGCTGTACCGGCCGGGCCCCATGGACTTTATCCCCCAGTATATCCGCGGCAAGAACCGTCCGGATACGATCCGGTACGACTGTCCGCAGCTGGAGCCGATCCTGAAGCCGACCTACGGCTGTATCGTGTACCAGGAGCAGGTCATGCAGATCGTCCGGTCCCTGGCGGGCTACACTCTTGGCCGTAGCGACCTGGTGCGGCGTGCCATGTCCAAGAAAAAAGCCGCCGTCATGGAGAAGGAGCGCCGGAATTTCGTCTACGGAAATCCGGAGGAAGGGGTGCCCGGCTGCATCGCCAACGGCATTCCCGAAAAGACCGCCAACAAGATCTATGACGACATGACGGATTTTGCCAAATATGCCTTCAACAAGTCCCACGCAGCGGCCTACGCGGTGGTCTCCTACCAGACCGCCTATCTGAAGTATTACTATCCGGTGGAGTTCATGGCGGCACTGATGACGTCCGTCATCGAAATGCCGAGCAAGGTCTCCGAGTACATCCTTGTCTGCCGCCAGATGGGCATCCGGATCCTTCCCCCGGACATCAACACGGGCCTGTACGGGTTTTCCGTGGACAACGGGGCGATCCGCTACGGTCTGTCCGCCATCAAAAATGTGGGACGTCCGGTCATCGAGAGCATCGTGGCCGAGCGGCAGGCCCACGGCATATACAAGACCCTCGAGGATTTCATCACGCGGAACTCGGCCCAGGTCAACAAGCGGGCCATCGAGAACTTTATCAAGGCCGGCGCGCTGGACTGCCTGGAGGGCAGCCGGCGGCAGAAGATGGCGATCTATCCGCAGGTGGTGGACAGCGCCAACCAGAACCGCAAAAACACCATGGCCGGCCAGATCAGCCTCTTCGACATCGTGAGTGAGGAGGACAAGAAGGATTTCGAGATCCGCCTGCCGGATATCCCCGAATACGAAAAGGAGCAGATCCTCGCCTTTGAGAAGGAGGTGCTGGGGATCTACCTGAGCGGCCATCCGCTCGAGAAGTTCCGGGATTCCATGGAAAAGATCACCACGGTCAGGAGCATTGATTTTCAGCCGGACGAGGAGACCGGGCTTCCGCGGGTCCAGGACGGAAGAAAGGCGATCGTCGGCGGTATGATCACGGAAAAGACCATCAAGTTCACCAAGCAGAACAAGATCATGGCTTTCCTGACGTTGGAGGATCTGGTCGGGACGGTGGAGATCGTGGTATTTCCGAGAGACTACGAAAAATGGCAGATGTTCCTCGAGGAAGACCAGAAAGTCTTTATCGAGGGGCGGATCTCGGCCGAGGACGACAAGCCGAGCAAGCTGATCCTGGAGAAGCTCCGGCGGTTTGAGGACATTCCGCAGGAGATCTGGGTGCAGTTTGCGGACCGGGAGGCCTACGGCAGCGCCGAGCAGGGCTTTCTGCTGGATTTGAAGGCTTCGCCGGGGCCGGATATCGTGGTCGTCTATCTCAAGGACGTTCGCGCCATGAAAAAGCTTCCCGCCGACTACTGCGTGACGGCGGAGGATGAATGGCTGCAGGCCATGCGCGCCAAGTACGGGGAGGAGAATGTCAGGGTCGTACAGAGGAAGCTGAAATCACTGTAATTATCAAATGTGTATTGAAAAAGCGTTCGAAATGAGATACACTCTTGTTGTTGGATTTTTTACAGTATGGGGGACATATCGATGGCAGAAAAAGAGATCAAAACCATTGGCGTGCTGACAAGCGGCGGCGACGCGCCGGGCATGAACGCGGCGATCCGTGCCGTTGTCAGGAGAGGCCTTTCCAAGGGACTGAATGTAAAGGGAATATACAAAGGCTACGCAGGACTTCTCAACGAAGAGATCGTGGACATGACCGCCAAGGACGTCTCCGATACGATCGAACGGGGCGGCACGATCCTGTACACGGCCCGCTGTGCGGAGTTCCGTACGGAGGACGGTCAGAGACAGGGCGCGGAAGTATGCAGGAAGCACGGGATCGACGGCCTGGTGGTCATCGGCGGCGACGGCTCTTTTGCCGGCGCGCAGAAGCTGGCCAACCTGGGTGTCAATACGATCGGCGTTCCGGGAACGATCGATCTGGATATTGCCTGTACCGAGTATACGATCGGCTTTGACACGGCTGTCAATACGGCCATGGACGCCATCGACAAGGTGCGCGATACCTCCACCTCCCATGAGAGGTGCAGCATCATCGAGGTCATGGGCCGCAGGGCCGGCTATCTGGCATTGTGGTGCGGTATCGCCAACGGCGCGGAGGATATCCTGATCCCCGAAAAATACGATTACGACGAGCAGAGGCTCATCAACAACATCATCGACAGCCGCAAAAAAGGCAAGAAGCATCACATCATCGTCAATGCGGAAGGTATCGGCCATTCCGAGGCTATGGCCAAGCGTATCGAAGCGGCGACGGGCATCGAGACCAGGGCGACTATCCTGGGCCACATGCAGAGGGGCGGCAGCCCGACCTGCAAGGACCGTGTGTACGCCTCCATGATGGGCGCCATGGCTGTGGATCTTCTGCTGGAGGGCAAATCCTGCCGCGTGGTGGGATACCGTCACGGCGCTTTTGTAGACTTCGATATCAACGAAGCCCTGGCCATGCAGAAGAGTGTGGATGAATACCAGTGGGAGGTCTGCAATTCTCTTTCCCACAATTACAAGAAAAACAACTGACGCTGAATTTTACAAAACGCCCTCGGTCTGATCGGGGGCTGTTTTGTCTTACGGAACCTTTATGATCACAAGTCTGGCGAATACACAGGTCAAAAATATCATACAGCTGAACCAGAAGGCGAAGGCACGCAGGGACATGGGACTGTTTGTGGCGGAAGGCCGCAAGATGTTCGAAGAAGCCCCCCACAGCTGGATCCACAAGGTGTACCTGACGGAGGAGGCCGCCCGCGAGACGTCTGTCCGGGAGCGGATCAGCCGGGAACAGCTTGCCTACGAGACGGTAGCCGACAATGTTTTCCGGCAGATGAGCGACACCCAGACCCCGCAGGGGATCCTGACGGTGCTCCGCAAGCCTTCCTGGAGCCTTGCGGACGTACTGCAGGGGGAGGATCCCCTTCTGGTGATCCTTGAGGATCTGCAGGATCCGGGCAACGCGGGCACGATCCTGCGTACCGGCGAGGGCGCGGGGATCTCCGGCGTCATCCTGACCCGCCAAAGCGTGGACATCACCAATCCCAAGGTGATCCGTTCGACGATGGGGTCCGTCTACCGCGTCCCCTACGTCTATGTGGAGGACGTCCGGTCCGTCGCCGGACTTCTGAAGGAAAAAAACATCCGGCTGTACGCAGCCTGTCTCGAAGGGAGCGTGCCGTACGACAGCGAAGATTACGCGGGAGCGGGTGCCTTCCTGGTCGGAAACGAGGGAAACGGTCTTTCGGACGAAGCCATCCGGCTTTCGGACCAGCGGATCCGGATCCCCATGCACGGGCAGGTGGAATCGCTGAACGCGGCCATGGCCTGCGGCATCCTGCTCTATGAAGCCTCCCGGCAGAGGAGGCAGAAGGAGGGAGCAAAATGATCAACATTTATGTATGGCTCGGGCTCCTGGTGGCATTCCTGGTCATCGAAGGAATGACGGCAGGGCTCACGACGATCTGGTTTGCGGGAGGAGCGCTCGTTGCCGCGCTGGCCGCATACCTGGGTGCATCCCTGGTGCCGCAGCTGCTGCTGTTCATCGGGGTCTCGGTGGTTCTTCTCATTTTTACGAGACCGATTGCGATCAAGCATATGAAGAACGAAACCACTTCCACCAATGTGGACAGCCTGATCGGCACCATGGCGGTGGTGACGGAGGACATTGATAACCTGGCCCAGCAGGGCAAGGTGCATATCAATGATATAGACTGGCTGGCCCGGTCACTTACGGACGACGTACGGATCCCGAAGGGGTCCGTGGTGCAGATCTGCAGAGTCGAAGGGGTCAAGCTGATCGTTGAAAAGAAGGAGGATAACTAACATGACTGGTTTCGGAATCGGAGCAATTTTCCTGATCGTACTCATTATCCTGGCAGTGTTGATCCTGATCTCCTGCATCAAGGTGGTCCCGCAGGCCTACGCCATCGTGCTCGAACGCCTGGGCGCCTACAAGGCGACGTGGGGGACCGGCATCCATTTCAAGATGCCCTTCATCGAGCGGGTGGCCCGCCGTGTGAACCTGAAGGAGCAGGTGGTGGATTTCCCGCCGCAGCCCGTTATCACCAAGGATAACGTTACCATGCAGATCGACACGGTCATCTTTTTCCAGATCACGGATCCCAAGCTGTATGCCTACGGCGTGGAGAACCCGATCATGGCCATCGAGAATCTTTCGGCGACAACACTCCGTAACATCATCGGTGACATGGAGCTGGACGAGACCCTCACCTCCCGTGAGGTCATCAACACCAAGATGCGCGCGTCCCTGGACGTGGCCACGGACCCCTGGGGCATCAAGGTCAACCGTGTGGAGCTGAAGAATATCATTCCGCCGGCGGCCATCCAGGAAGCCATGGAAAAACAGATGAAGGCCGAGCGTGAACGCCGTGAGGCGATCCTGATCGCCGAAGGCCAGAAGCGTTCCGCGATCCTTGTGGCCGAAGGTAAAAAGGAATCCGCGATCCTGGATGCCGAGGCCGAAAAGCAGGCCGCGATCCTGCGTGCGGAGGCCCAGAAGGAGAAGATGATCAAGGAGGCCGAAGGTCAGGCGGAGGCCGTCCTTAAGGTACAGAACGCCAATGCGGAAGGAATCCGCATGATCAGGGAAGCCGGCGCGGACGAGGCCGTGCTGACACTGAAGAGCCTGGAAGCCTTTGCGAAGGCGGCAGACGGAAAAGCGACCAAGATCATCATCCCGTCCGACATTCAGGGGATCGCAGGACTTGCGTCTTCCCTGAAAGGCATCGTGGAGACAGATAAGGAGGCATAACAGGATGGACTTAAAGGGCAGGAACTTTCTGACACTCAAGGATTTTACACCGGAGGAGATCCTTCATATGGTGGATCTGGCCGCGGCGCTCAAGGCCAAAAAAAAGGCCGGGGAACTGCATGAATACTACCGCGGCAGGAACATCGCGCTGATCTTCGAAAAGACCAGCACCCGCACCCGCTGCTCCTTTGAGGTGGCGGCGCATGATCTGGGCATGGGGAGCACGTATCTTGATCCCGCCGTTTCCCAGATCGGCAAAAAAGAAAGCATTGCGGACACAGCCCGCGTCCTTGGCCGTATGTATGACGGCATCGAGTACCGCGGCTACGGGCAGGAGATCGTGGAAGAACTGGCCAGATATGCCGGTGTGCCGGTGTGGAACGGCCTGACCAACGAATACCATCCGACGCAGATGCTGGCGGATATGCTGACGATCCGGGAGGAATTCGGGACTCTGAAAGGCCTGCACCTGGTCTATATGGGCGACGCCCGCTACAATATGGGGAATTCCCTGATGATCGTCTGCAGCAAGCTGGGCATGGACTTTACGGCCTGCACCAGTGAAAAATACTTCCCCGACAAGGCCCTTGTGGAAGAATGCCGTGCCTACGCGGCCGCGTCCGGAGCGACCATCACCCTGACCGACAACGTCATGGAAGGCACCAAAGGCGCCGATGTGATCTACACGGACGTCTGGGTATCCATGGGTGAGCCGGACGAAATCTGGGAGGAACGGATCCGCGAGCTTTCGCCCTTCAAGGTGACGATGGATGTGATGAAGAACGCGGGAGACAAGGCCATCTTCCTTCACTGCCTGCCGGCCTTCCATGACTGGAAGACAAAGATCGGCAAGGAGATGGGCGAGCGTTTCGGGATCACCGAGATGGAGGTCACGGACGAGGTGTTCGAATCCCCGCAGTCCAGAGTCTTTGACGAGGCGGAGAACCGTATGCACACCATCAAGGCCGTCATGGTCGCCACCCTCGGGGAGCCAAAGGAGCTGCAGGTATAAATGTCAATGTAAGAATGGACGGGGCAGCCCGTCCATTCTGCGGAAACGGAATAAGCGTATGTATCAGGAGAATATCGTGCTCTGCGGCGCCAGCGCCTATGAGCAGAAATATTATTTTAATCCGGATTTCAGCTCTCTTCCGGAGAGCGTCAGGCAGGAGCTGCAGATCATGTGCGTCCTTTTTACGGAGGACGTGGGCGGCATCCTGACCCTGGAATTTGACGAGGAAGGCAATCTTCAGTTCCGCACCGAAGCGCTCGAAGCCGACGCCCGCTATGACGATATAGGCAGCGGACTTCGGATCAAGCAGCTTCGGGAGGACAAAAAGGAGCTGCTGGAAGCACTGGAAATGTACTATCGTGTCTTTTTCCTTGGTGGAGAATAATTCGTCATGGAACAGAACTGGAAGATCGGAAACGTAACCGTACCCAACCGGTTTGTGCTGGCCCCGATGGCCGGCGTGACAGACCTGCCCTTCCGGACGCTCTGTAAAGAGCAGGGGGCAGGTCTTATCTGTATGGAGATGGTGAGCGCAAAGGCCATCTCCTACAAAAACAAAAATACGGAGGAGCTGATGCAGGTGGATCCTTCGGAGCATCCGGTGTCCATGCAGCTGTTCGGCAGTGAGCCGGAGCTGATGGGCGAGGTGGCCGCCATGATCCGGGAGAGGCCCTTTGACATCCTGGACATCAACATGGGCTGCCCTGTTCCCAAGGTGGTGAACAACAGCGAAGGCTCCGCGCTCTTAAAGGACCCGGAACGGATCTCGGCGATCGTAAGGCATGTGGCGGTCTCCGCCGGCAAGCCGGTCACGGTCAAGATGCGGATCGGTTTTGAGAACGCACCCGTGGATATCGTGGATATCGCAAAGCGAGTGGAGGACGCGGGCGCGGCGGCCATCGCCGTCCATGGACGGACGCGGCAGCAGTATTACTCCGGCCGTGCGGACTGGGAGGCGATCCGCCGGGTGAAGGAAGCCGTCGGGATCCCGGTCATCGGCAACGGGGACGTGGATTCGCCGAAGGCGGCCGAGAGGATGTTTGCGGAGACCGGCTGTGACGCGGTCATGATCGGCCGGGCCGTGCAGGGAAATCCCTGGATCTTCCGGGAGATGCTCCATTATTTTGAAACGGGGGAGGAGCTTCCCCGTCCCGGCAGGCAGGAGCTGAAAAAAATGATCCTCCGCCACGCAAGACTCCAGATCGATCTGAAGGGAGAGCTTCCCGCCATGCGGGAAATGCGCAAGCATGTGGCCTGGTATACCGCCGGGCTTCCTCACAGCTCCGCCCTCCGGAGGGAATCCAACACGCTCGGTACCTATGAAGAGCTGGAGAAACTGCTGGAGAGGCTTTCGTGACAGCCGCCGGACATCGATATGGCTTGACATCCAGAGGCTGATTCGGTATAATACAGGAATTATGAACAGGGCATATGCCCTGTCGTTTCAGGTATTGCAATCCCGGTACAGAACCATGGTTCCGGGGCCAGAAAGGGTGTAACAGACATGGAGGAGAAAAAGAACGTTCTGACATATGCAGGCCTTCAGAAGCTTGAGGAGGAGCTGCACGAACTCAAAGTGATCAGAAGAAAAGAAGTCGCAGACAAGATCAAGGAAGCCCGCGAGCAGGGTGATCTTTCCGAGAATGCGGAGTACGATGCCGCCAAGGACGAGCAGCGCGATATCGAAGCCCGTATCGAGGAGATCGAAAAGATCCTCAAGAACGTGGAAGTGGTGGTCGAGGAGGAGGTAGACCTCGACAAGATCAACGTGGGCTGCAAGGTCAAGCTGCTTGATTACGAATATAATGAAGAAGTTGAGATGAAGATCGTCGGTTCCACGGAAGCCAACAGCCTGGACGGCAAGATCTCGAATGAATCTCCGGTCGGCAAGGCGCTGCTGGGCAAGATGCTCGGTGACGATGTCGAGGTGGAAACACCGGCCGGACTGATCCGGTACAAGGTGCTGGAGATCCAGAGAAACGTGTAAGTAATGTCGCGGAAGGACCCGGAAGGTTTTTCCGCGGTTTCTCTACTATAAGATACTAAGAGGAGGAAAGAACAGTGGCAGAACAGAGGATGCAGGGAGAACAGGATCTGAACCAGCTTTTAAAGGTCCGCAGGGAAAAGCTGGCGGAGCTGCAGGCGAACGGCAAGGATCCCTTTCAGATCGTAAAGTATGACGTAACGCACCACAGCCAGGAGGTCAAGGATCAGTTTGACAGCCTTGAGGGAAAGACGGTCAGCATGGCAGGCCGTATGATGTCCAAACGGATCATGGGTAAGGCTTCGTTCTGCCATGTGCAGGATCTGCAGGGAACGATCCAGTCCTACGTAGCCCGGGACAGTCTGGGCGAGGAAGCCTACAAGGAATTCAAAAAGCTGGATGTAGGCGATATCATCGGGATCAGAGGCGAGGTCTTTAAGACGAAGACCGGCGAGATCTCCATCCATGCCGCAGAGCTGACGCTGCTTTCCAAGAGCCTCCAGATCCTTCCCGAAAAGTACCACGGCCTTACGGACCGTGACGCCCGCTACCGCCAGCGGTATGTGGACCTGATCATGAATCCGGAAGCCAAGGATACCTTTATCAAGCGTTCCAGGATCATCAGCGCGATCCGTCGTTATCTGGACACCCAGGGCTTTATGGAGGTCGAGACGCCGATGCTGGTCGCCAACGCCGGCGGCGCTGCGGCAAGGCCTTTTGAGACGCATTTCAACGCACTTGACGAGGACTTCAAGCTCCGTATTTCGCTGGAGCTTTATCTGAAGCGCCTGATCGTCGGCGGCCTTGAGCGTGTCTACGAGATCGGCCGTGTTTTCCGGAATGAGGGCCTTGATACCCGCCATAATCCGGAGTTTACCCTGATGGAACTCTACCAGGCCTACACCGATTACCACGGCATGATGGACCTGACCGAGAACATGTACCGCTATGTGGCGCAGGAGGTCCTCGGGACGACCACCATCACCTACAACGGTGTGGAGATGGATCTGGGCAAGCCCTTTGAGCGCATCACCATGGTGGACGCGGTCAAAAAGTACTCCGGCGTGGATTTTCACGAGATCCATACCCTGGAGGAGGCCCGTGCCGTGGCGAAGGAACACCACGTGGAGTACGAGGAACGCCACAAGAAGGGAGATATCCTGAACTTGTTCTTCGAGGAATTTGTGGAGGAGCATCTGATCCAGCCGACCTTCGTCATGGACCATCCGATCGAGATCAGCCCGCTCACCAAAAAGAAGCCGGACGATCCCGAATATGTGGAGCGTTTTGAGTTCTTCATGAACGGCTGGGAGATGGCCAACGCCTACTCCGAGCTGAACGATCCGCTGGATCAGCGCGAACGTTTCAAAGCGCAGGAGGAGCAGCTGGCCCAGGGCGATGAGGAAGCCAACACGACCGACGAAGACTTCCTGAACGCACTTGATATCGGTATGCCCCCGACAGGCGGCATCGGCTACGGCATCGACCGTATGTGTATGCTGCTGACGGATTCCGCCGCTATCCGCGACGTGCTGCTTTTCCCGACGATGAAGAGTATCAAGGAATAACATCAGTAAAATCAAAGCTTTCAGGCATTTTCAATTGAATATGACACCAGTTTGACACCAAAAAGGGGTAACCCCTGGTGGACTTGTGTGGACAAATGTGAAGGACACACTCTGTTTCGAGTAAACGGAGGGTGTCCTTTTTCTTATGTTTGCAGCGAACAATCTCTTTTCAGAAATGCGGAATATTCTGCGACCGTCCGTCATTGTGGATGGAACGGCAGCTTTACAACTGAATACTGTGCTTCCGCGTCCTGCTGAGCAGGAAGTGTTTGCTGCTACGCCGTGGAAAACGGGGAACACCGGCATGACAAAGAAGCAGGACTATAACAACAGCTTCCGGATGCTGTATCGGGTCGTTTCTGTTGACCGGATTTTACCGGACTTTCAGAAAGGTCCGGTAAAAAATGCGGCAGAACCCCAGTATTTACGCGGGGGTCAGGATATAAGTATGGGTCACCCAACTACCGCCTGTGACCCCGACCCCGGACGGCAGCTTCCTTCCGCAGTCGAAAATAAGCTCGCCGTTTTTGGCAGTCTGGCAAGCGTCCAGGCTGCCCGCAAGGAAGCGGCCAGTCTGAACATCGCCTATGACTGTGAATATCAGGAGATCAACCCCGGGCACCGGATCATTCTGTCGTATCAGTTTGCACTTTATATGACGGAAACGAAGATCCTGGAAGTGGTGTTCATCACGAGAAACTTCACGGAAGGTAACCGGCTGTATCTGAGGACCTGTCTTGGCGCGATCCTGGATTTGCTGCGGCTTCAGTTCGGATTTGAGTATATCAACTATGCTTACGCGCTTACCAGAAGGTATAACCTGGCCATGGAGTCGCCGTACTTTGAGGGCTCCGATGACCGGTACAGGACGGTCAAACGGTTCAAATCCATTGAAGAGGCTGAGCAGTTTTCCGTGACAGATAATCCGCTTCTTGTGATCGATAAGGATAACATCCGCAGGAGCAACGACTTTGGTGATTACCGGAAGTGCGCGATGGACATTACGCTGGTCTGCCATGCGGGGATCGTGGATCTCTCCGCATTTAAGGATGATGTGTTCGGATTCAGAAAAAAAGACGGCCATATCATGCCGTATCTCAAATCCGTACAGGGCGGAATGACATCTATCTATCCGTATTTTACAAATGTGCCGACCGCAAAGGAATATTGGAAATTTTATCCGGTCAACATCCTGTTCCGGGACACCATGTGCTTCGCGCCGATAGAGGGGAAGAGCCTTGCCGTCCTCGGAAACTGTGTGGACGTCCCGAAGATCGTGCTTCCGGAGGGCGTGATTGGCAATATGCAGTCATACCTGGAGGATAGCAGGTCCGACTTCCTGGCCTATGCCGCGCAGGATGCGCTGGTGACCATCATGTATGGATCCCGCCTGTGGGGCATCAACAAAGAATGGTGCCTGACAGCAACATCCGGAAGCGCATTCGCTATGAAACAAAGTATCATCGAATACCTGGAGGTTCTAAAGGACAAACACGGCAGAACCGATCATGAAGAATTCAACAGAAAATACAGGGGGTATACAGAAGTGAAGAAAGGAATGATCAGCACACCGGTCGGATTACGGCCGACCAGGGCAGAAGAACCAATCAGTTATGAAGCCGGGCAACTCCATATGTTTGCTGCCAATTCCTACTGCGGCGGATACAACACCTGCTGTTTCCCGGGCGTTTATGAAGGCATCCACACCTTCGATTTTGACTTGGAGAACGCTTACCCGACGGCCATGTGCCTGATCTTTGATATTGACTGGGATCATCCTATAGAACGGGACTTTAAGAACGAGGACCTGAGCCTTCAGGCCTTCCACACACCGATGGATCCGATGTTCTGCCTGATCGATTTTGAGTTTCCGAAGAGTGTGAAGTATCCGTGCATCGCCATTCATAACAGGGGAAGCATTATCTTTCCAAGAAAAGCAGAAGCGGTTTATGCATCCGGTCCGTCCATGTTTTTGGCACTTAAACTCGGCGCAAAGATCCATGTCCGCTACGGCTATGTGGCAAGGATCCTCTTCAAAGGCACGGGGCCTTCCATGAGTCTGCGCGCAGCCTGCCGCCAGATGGTTTCCGACAGGACAATCGCCAGAAAAACCTACGGCAAGGGCAGCATCGAAGAAAAACTCTTAAAGCTCTTCGTGAATGGCGCTTATGGAAAGATCGCACAGAATGTCATTGAGAAGCACACTTGGGATGGCTGGCGGGAGGAGATGGACGATATCGGCTGTTCCTCCATCACTTCTCCGGAAAGGGCGGCGCTGATCACGGATATCGTGCGATGTATGCTGATCGGAACGATGAACCAGCTGTCAGACTGGGGGCTTAGAACCTTCTCTGTGACAACAGACGGTTTCATAACGGAAGCCTCCCTGGATGATGTAAATGCCTGTGACTGCTGCGGATTCCGGAAATATTTTGAAGACGCCAGGCTCTGGCTGACCGGCGGTGATCCGACCATCTGGGCGGAAAAGCATGACCAGTATACACTGATCAACCCTACGACACGCTGCAATGTTGGTTTTGGCGGGAAGAAGGGCGTTCTTGCCCACGGTGGTTTTGTCACAGGTGAGAAAAAAGACACGAAAGAGGATGCAGCTAAGATGGCGGAAATAATTCTTACGCGAACCGGCAGGGTAACTTATACGACTCTCGAATTTGTCAATCAGAAAGAGATGGTGACCACCGGCTGTGACTTCTACACCTTCGAGCAGAAGCGAAGTATCCGGCTGGATTTTGACTTTAAGCGGAAGCCGGTCCGGGAAAGCTTTCAGGCGGTAAGCGGCGAGATCGGCAGGGTGGTGTATGAGTATATGAACTTCGATACCGAGCCGTTCGATACCATCGAAGAATATGAAGCATACCGCCGTATCAATGAAAATTTCAACTGCCTCAGGACTGTCCCTGACTGGCAGAAATTCTGGCTTCGGCTTGAGGATCATAAAACCGGTTATAAGCGCAATCTTTCCGACCTGGAATGGACAAAGCTGTTCTCCGTTGTGCAGGGGTATCGCATGGGCCTGTGGGATATTCCGGAAATCACGGCCTGCGGATCCGTCTCTGAAAAACTCGTTGTGATCAATAAGCACAACCATTCCGGCAAGACCTTCAACGAAAATGCCTGGAAGAATTCACGTAAACCGGAGAGAGCGTCCCAAATGCTTCCGCAGGAAGTTATCACGGACCTGCTTGAAGAGTTCTGCTTTGTGAATGGAACCTCCTCATGAGGGCAGAGAAAACAGATGACACACAGAATGAAAGAAACTATGGACAGCAGAATGAAGCGGTTTTGTCCCGCACTGCGGTTTTGCGCAACACGAATGAGCACCAATATCAGCGCACATGCATGAAAGAAAGGATAAGAAATATGGCAGCAAGAAATTATGATGAACGGATTGCCGATTTGCAGAAACGGCAGGAACAGTTAAAGGCACAGGAAAAAGCTTTAAAGAAACGGCAGTCTGCAGATGAACGGAAGAAGCGGACAAAAAGACTGATTGAAATGGGTGGAATCATTGAATCTGTTTTGGAGAGGCCGGTAACAGATGATGACAAGATCCGGCTGCTGAATTTCCTGAATAAGCAGGAAGCAAACGGGAAGTATTTTACAAGGGCGATGAATACGGAAGTCGCTCCGACTGAAAGAAAAGAAGACTGACGCGGAGGTTTTGTGGATTCCCTTAATACCTTAAGGGCGCACTTATATGTGGGCGGAGCCCACATTGCATAAGTTTGGGGCAAGCCCCAACCGGTCAGCCAGGGCTGCCGGGCGCGTTCCGTCGACGGGCATTCCATGCAGGCCCCTTGCGCCGGGGAGGCGATCCCTCGCAGACGGCGGTCCTGCGTGGACAGCGGCAGCTTTAGCCTGCATGAAATCCTTCGGCGGTCGGCAGCATTTTGCGATGTGAGTATGACGAAAGGAGTGATGCAAAATGTCAATTTATCATTGTTCCATCAAGATCATCAGCCGATCCGGCGGGCGTTCTGCAGTTGCGTCAGCAGCCTATCGCTCCGGAGAAAGATTATACAATGATGAAACCGGTATTACTCACGACTTCACACGGAAAGGCGGAGTTGTGATGAATGAGATCCTCCTGCCGGAGAATGCACCGGATCGTTATGCGGATCGCGAAACGCTGTGGAATGAAGTGCAGAAAATCGAGAAGAGATCCGATGCACAGTTTGCCCGGGAAATCGAAGTGGCGCTCCCCGTAGAAATGAAATGTAGTGATCAGATTACCTGTGTACGAGCGTATATTCAGCACAATTTTGTAAGCAAAGGAATGATCGCGGACTGGGCGCTGCATGATAAAGGTGATGGTAATCCTCACGCACATATCATTCTGACAATGCGCGGGATTGACGAGCATGAGCAGTGGCTGCAGAAACAGAAAACAGTTTTCGCAAATGCCCGCGACGGGAATGGCCGTCCCATCTATGATCCTTCCCTCCCCGGTTATGATCCGAAAGATAAAGAACGCACTTCCCGGTACCGCATCCCGGCGCTTGACAAAAACGGCAGGCAAAAAACGCGTGAACGGAAAGGCAAGGGGACGGAATATCTGTGGGAGAAGATTTCGATTCCGGCAAACGATTGGAACCAGCATTCGCTGGCTGAAACATGGAGAGCATCCTGGTCAGAACACTGCAACAGATACCTTGATCAGGATCACCAGATCGACCATCGCAGCTATGAACGCCGGGGGATTGATCAGGAGCCGACCATTCACGAGGGTGTGACGGCGAGACAAATGGAAAAAGAGGGAAAGAGCGCAGACCGTTGCGAGATGAACCGGGAAATCCGAGAACGGAATTCTGTCCGAAAACAGTTGAAGGAAATTGCGGCTGAACTGACAAAACTGATAATTGAGAAAGCGAGGGCATTATATGGGCGAATTAAAGAATTTAGAGGAAATCCTCGAGATGCTGAACGTGCAGGAGCAGATGCAGGATATCCTGGAGAAACAGCAGGACGAGATCGAGGAACTTCTGTCGAAGAATCGGAGATTGAAAGAACAGCTGGACGAATCCATGAGCTTAAACGAACAACTGACTGCACAGGTGAAGAGATTGAACGGGCAGAATCAGAAATTGATGGGACAGATCAGAGAATTGAAGAGTTAAGGCAGCTTGCTGGCGTAAAGGAGGCAGAACGCAATGAGAGACTTAAACGGCTCAAGGGAAGACGAGCTTCTCACAATGCTGGAAGAGATGCAGGACGAGAACGAGAGCCTGCAGGAACAGACCTTAGAAGCACAGCGGACGATATCGCGGCTTTCATCCGAGAGCTCCGTGCTGAAGAACGAGCTGCAGAAGAAAAGCGCGACGATCGTATCTCTGAACGCGCGGATCGAAAAGCTGAGCGGGAGCGATCTCGTATGGAAGCAGAACGAGCAGCTCGCGAGGCAGAACAGAGAGCTGCAGCGCAGAGCGCAGAAAGCCAGGGACGAAGCCGCAGCAGAGGTGTCAGCCGCTAAAAAAGAGTGTTCGAAAAAAGAACAGGAGCTGGAACGCCAGCTTGACAAAACTCTGCAGCGGGAAAAGAAAGCCCGTGAGGTAGAAATGGAATATAATGTCAGAATTGATGCCGAAGCGAAAAGAATAACAGAAGGCATTCGTGAGGCAGCTGAACGTGCCTGCAGACGGAAAACTGAAGAAGTAGAGAACGAATATGAGAAGAAGCGGAATGCCATTTACGGCGTTACTGTCGGAAGCCTTCTCTACGGCTTCTTTGCGACCATTCTGACAGCCTGCAATTCGGTCAGGATTGAAAAAGATGCTTCAGCGTTTGTGACTATACTGTGGCGGCTGATTTCCGGACCGGTTCCGTTGGCAATAGAAGCATGCAAAACCATATGGAAAGTGAGGGATATGATCCCTTATCAGATTCTGGGTGTACTTACCGCTGCTCTCCTGGTAATTCTGGCATTTGTTTTGATTACGGGACTGATCTATGGTATCGTTGGTTTCGTTGTGTTTGAAACAGTCCGATTCTATCATACCGAGTTCTGGGATCTTGCCAGCGCTGTTGTTGCCCTTGAAAGTCTGGGTATACTTGTCTGGTCTGCAGATAGACTGACCTGGCTCACCTGGAACCTGGTTCTCGTATGGCTGCTCATTCACAGCGCGTATATCCTGATCCGCATGATGATTTCCGCCAGCAAGAACAGCCAATATTAATTCGGGCGGATGCTGTGGCAGCATTCAGCCGTTTTTCCTTGAAAAACGGCATATTTCGAGGTAATATAGTATCAGGAGGACAATGTCCTCTCTATCATGGTACAATGGAGGTGATGACTTGGCAGAGAAGGAATACAGAGTACTGCGGACAAGAGAAGAACGACTGGCTTTTGCCCGGAGCATGAATCTGTTCAGCACACCGTTCATGAGGGAGGTTTTCAAGGATAAAGAGGCTACACAGTATGTGCTGCGGATCCTGACCGGTAAACCGGATCTGATTATCCGGGAAAACCTGACAGAGTACAGGATTGCAAAGATTGATTCCCGGGATGCCGTGCTTGATGTGCTTGCGGCAGATGACAGAGGCGTCGTTTACCATATTGAGATCCAGCTTGCTGACAGTGATGACCATATCCTGCGTGTGCGTTTCTATTCGGCTATGACGGATAGCGAATTGTTGGAGAAAGGTACGAGGTATACAGATCTTCCGAACACCCATATCTTCTACATCAGCATGAATGATTTCATGAACCTGAAAGCTCCGATCGCAAAAGTCAGGAGCTACATCGGGGATGAAGATAAGGTTTATGATGACGGAAAATCGATCTATTTCGTAAATGCCGCCGTGAACGATCAGTCGGAAGTGGCGAAGCTCATGGATTATTTCAAGCTTGCCGATCCATATGACCTGACGCATGGAGAATTATCAGACAGGGTCCATCTTCTCAAATGCGACCCGGAAGGAGAGGAGCCTATGTGTGCAATTACTCAGAGCTTTGTAGATGAAGGAAAGATAATCGGTGTTGTGGAGTATATGAGAAATGTTCTTCACAAGAATAATGAGGATATTGTAAAGGAAATTATGGAATATTTCCAATTGAATGATTATCAGGCACGGACGTTCGTCTATCCGAGAGAAGCTGTTACAGCGTAACTTCGCTACATTTACGCTGTGTTTCAGTGAGACTGACAGCATCTGACAGACAGCTGAAAACCAAGCCTGATTATAACTTTTTATACCCCTGTACGCACAATAACAGGATGCCGGAACATTATTTCCGTCCTGTTGGTGAGTGTTGTACAGGGGTTCTTCTATTTGAGGCACATTGATATTAAGTGATAATAGTATGCTCTCTGAGTGCCAGAAATCCTTTGTGTGTAGTTTCTGGCAGTATCATAGGGAATGCTTCTCTCCATCGATAATGATTGACTAATCTACGGTAACTATTGTCAGTGTTTGAAGATGGATGCAGATGGTGACAATTCTAAGTGTAAACTTACAAGATACAAATGAAACACAGATTGACAAATTAATAGGCAAGAACTATACTGAGTAGTAAGACGACATATACATATGTGATCATGAGAAAAATGGGGTTCAAAATGCTGTCAAGATGGATTTTAACCGAAGAAGAGCGCGATAAATACATTGATGCTCTCAATGAAAATCTTGCTGTGCTGCGTGTAAAGGCAGGGATATCACAGATTGAGCTTTGCAATGTGATCGGTGTTTCCCGCCAGACGTACTCCGCCATTGAGACGGGTAAGAAGCGTATGATGTGGCCTACATATCTCACGCTGATTTATTTCTTTGATTCTCTTGCGGAAACAAGGGAATTGCTCCGCAGCATGTCGGCATATCCTCGTGAACTGCTATACCGGATGAATGAAGGTAAGAGCCCGGAACCTGGAATGTTCGGGCAGAGCGATCTGAATGACATCCTGAAAGAGTTAGATGACCAGGCAATGCACTCGCTTCGAACAATGATTCTGGTAGAATATGCAAGATGCAAGAAACTGCCGGGAGATGTTGTGGTGAAGGCCTACAGCGGTGTGGATTTCATGGAGGCGGCACCTGATGCTGCGACTGAAAAAGCCTTACAGAACATAAAGAAAAAGAAAAAATGAACAATGCAGATGTCAAAAAGCAGGTGAGGAGATTCCGATCAGAATTCGGGATCAGGGATGCAACGATCCGATCACTGGAAGGTGCATTTGAGAAGCAGGGCTTCACCATTGTGGACTTCAATCCGATTAGTAATGACGCGGATACTGAGACTGTGATCAAAAACCTTGGACTTTCGGGAATGGTTCTTCATGAGAACGCCTTCCTCTATACTGATAGTAAATACCGCCTCGTCTTCATCAATGAAAAGCTGAATGAAGAAGAGAGGCGGATTGTCCTTGCCCATGAAGAAGGACATTATTATTGTGGCCATGCTTTCACAAAAAACGTAATCGGCCATAGCGTGACCGAAGAACAGGAAGCAAATGAATTTGCTCATTATCTTCTTCGGGAGAACTTCAGATCCCGAGTAAAAAAAAGAGCCGCGCGGCATAAGAAGCTGCTGATCATTGGCGGTGCCGTAGTCGGTATTACTGTGGGTGGGGGCGTAGCTTCAAAAGAGTACCACGACAGGCAGCTCTATGAAGGAGAGTACTACGTAACCATGCATGGGGAGAAATACCATCTCGAAAACTGCGTGACCATCCAGGGACATGAAACAAGGCGGCTGACAAAAGAGGATGTGGAATCAGGGAAATACGAACCGTGTAGTGTTTGCCAGCCGGAGAAATGATAAAGAAGAAAACATGATAAAGAGGTGTAGCATATGAAGAAGGCTCATTTGATGCTCAAGCGGATTTTGACTCTTCTGGCTTTAATCCTGACGCTTTCAGGATTTAATTTATCGGTATCAGCGGCAGAACCCTTTGAACTTCATCTTCTCGATGTAGGCCAGGGGCAGAGCGTGCTAATCAAAGCGGACGGTCACTATATGCTGATCGATGGCGGTGGCAGGGATGCGTCATCATTTGTGGTCAGTTACCTCAGACAGCAGGGCGTGGACAATCTGGATTGCATGGTTTTATCGCACTATGACGAGGACCATATGGCCGGCCTGATTGGTGCGCTATCTGTTTTTCACACGGATGTTTTCCTTGCCCCAGCTTATGCTGGTGAGGGAGACTTATATCAGTCACTGGCAGTTGCAGCTCTCTCAAACGGTTGCGTAGTAATGCATCCTGTGGCTGGATGGCAGTTTCAAGTAGGAAATGCAAACATTGAGATAGTAGGACCGGTCGGAGAGTATACATCCGGCAATGACTGTTCCCTTTCTGTGCGGATCTCTTACGGAGACACGGCGTACCTTATCTGCGGAGATGCTGAGCAGCAGAGCGAGATCGATATGGTTGGAAGCGGTACCAATCTGAAAGCAGATGTGTATGTTGTCAACCATCACGGTAGCAGTACTTCCAGCATGGATGCTTTCCTCGATGCGGTGTCACCGACATATGCGCTGATCAGCTGCGGCGCGGATAATGGATACGGCCATCCTTCGATGGAGACCCTGCAACGGTTTCAGAATCATGGAACCGCTATGTTCCGAACGGATAAGCAGGGAACGATAGTGGCGTATTCTGATGGCTCCGATATCTGGTTCAATACTGATCCTTGCGATGACTGGACAGCCGGGAATGGAGTAATAAGCCTGGAAGGGACAGGCGCAGAGGCAGGCGGAGAAGTAACCCGGGGGATGCCGGAAGAGGAGGAAACCTTCCAGTATGTCTGCAATACAAACACAAAGAAATTTCACTATCCGGATTGCAACAGCGTCAAACAGATGAAGGAAGAGAACAGGTTATATACAGACCTTAGCCGGGAAGACCTGATCGCGCAGGGCTATGAACCATGTGGGAATTGTAATCCATAAAACCAAATAGGCATTCAGGAGAGGAGAAGATGATGAAGAAAACGATCATTGCAGTCGTAACCTTAGTTCTTGCTTTTGGATTTCCAACATATGCATCAGACATGGTTGGTGGATGGTCTGTAACAAACGATATCACAATCCCTGAAAATGCTCAGGCAGCATTCGACTATGCCACAAAAGGTGTTGAAGACGTAAGTTACGATGCTGTTGCCTTGCTTGGAACTCAGGTAGTTTCTGGAACAAACTATTGCTTCCTTTGCCGGGTTACTGATTCAGTAACCAATGAGGCAGATGGGTACTGTTTGATATATATCTATGAGGATCTTCAGGGAAATTCCGTAATTGCAGGAACACAGGATTTTGATATGGAAATGCCAGCGTCTTTGGCAGAAACTCCTGAAGAAGCCACGCCATCTGCGGCAAGCACATCTGAAACAACAATGGGCGAGAAGAACGCGTTGTCAAATGCACACCAGTACCTTAATTACACAGCTTTTTCTTATACTGGTTTGATCGAACAGCTGGAATATGAAGGGTATTCCCACGAAGAGGCAGTGTATGGAGCAGATAACTGCGGAGCGGACTGGAATGAACAGGCGGCAAAGTGCGCTGAAAACTATTTGAATTACACATCGTTTTCAAGGAGCGGATTGATAGAGCAGCTTGAATATGAAGGCTTTACAGCGGAACAGGCCGAATACGGTGTGACTGCTGTTGGGTATTGAAAAAGAGGAGGGAGAAGCTATGAGAAAAGTTTTGCATTTTATGGTTATGGTAATTCTGGTGGTAATGGGAACATCACTGGTCACTTTGGCAGAAGTACCGGTATTACCAGACCAGGTTGTTTATGATTCGGAGGGATTGACCATTACTCTGAAAAACTTGGAAATGGATTCGGGCAGAGGTGAAATAAAGGCACTCATAGAGAATGGTACTTCAGATAAGCTTATTGTTCAGGTCAGGAACTTTTGCATTAATGGATTTGTTGTTGATACGAGTATTTCAGAGGAAGTGGCTCCTGGTAAAAAAGCAAATGGAATAATCAAATTTATGACGAAGGATTTTGAAAGCTTATTCGGAATAAAAGAAATTAATGCAATTCAATTCCAGTTTATCGTTTATGTGAACAGCTTTTCGGAATCATATTATACGGATATCATAGACGTTGCCCTTGAAGGAAATGAGGATTATGTGCAGGAATATGATAATTCTGGTGTAATTGTATATGAAGATGACGTCATAGAAATAGTAAGCAAGGGGTTAGATGAAAGTGGGACAGCAATAATGCTGTATTCGCATAACAAAACGGATGATTTCATTATTCTTCAAGCCCGGGATACTTCTATAGATGGGTTTATGGTTGACCCGACAATGTCTTTTGAAATACCCGCTGGAGCGTATATTATTGATCGTATGAAATTCTCCCCTTCTGATTTAGAAGACAATGATCTGGAAAGCATTGATAATGTTGAAAGTGGTTTTATCATATACGCAAAAGGCTTCTCTGTGATTGAAAAGATAGAAGAGCCACTTGAGATTGCTGTTGAGTAAAAGCTGGTCATTCGGATGTGCAGGTAAGAAACAGGGGGAGGATAGAATGAAAAAGCTGATATTTGGGTTAATAAGCATTCTTATCATAGCCACAACTACGGCATGCATGGCTTTCGCGAAAGGATATTCTGACAAAGAAACAGTCCAGAAAGTACAGGAAGCCTTAAACGAAAATGGTTATGATTGTGGGACACCTGATGGAGTGGCAGGCTCTAAGACAAATACCGCAATCGCACAATATAAAACTGACAAGGAGCTAAGTGAAGAAACATCTGAGATAACGGATGAATTGCTTCTTTCACTGGGGATTGCAACTGAAGAGCCAGAAGAAATTACAGAGGGCTTTTATAGAAAAGTGGCAGACAACCTGGATCCGGAGATAGTGCTTTCTGCTACTTCTACAACATTGTATATCGAGAGAGATTATGGGGAAAACGGACTTGATAATGTCGATAATTTTTACGGTATTGTCTGTAAATTTATAAAAAATGTTGCTGCTTGGAAAGACTATTCTTCTATCATGGCATCGTTCTTTGCTGACAATTCTGTGGAAGTCATTTCAATTAACAAGATCGAAGGAATAAATGAGTTTACAACGTTCTATCCGGGGGCGTTCTCATCTGATGCTAATGTAAAATTTGCATTTCCGATTTTCTATTCAGGTATTTTCGGAGCACACGATACCAGTGTCCAGCTTGAAAAAGGCATGAACGATATCTATGACCAGTATTCCGGCACACAGTCGGATGTGCCTGAAGAATACCGCAATGGCCGTTTCTGGGTATTCTCATGCTTTGATGTCGATAATTGTAAGATCGTCAATATGGATGATGACTCCATTGAGCTGCAGATATCAGTAGAGAATACAAAATATTCTGGTTGGGCGAGCAAGGAACAAATGACGGCAGCCCTTGATATGTTCAATTATCTGAACAGAAATGACGCTTCTTCAATGCCCTACAACAAACTGAACATTAAATATGTGGATCAGGGTGATGCCAGCAGAGTATTCTATGAGTTTGAGGCTGACAGATCTGTAGGGAAATGGACTACGGTAATGAATGAACTCCGGGTGCAGCCTTTTGCTGATGGAGCTATGGCAAGCCAAAATGGGGAACGAGTGGAAAAGGAAGATACGACTGAAGCAGTTGAAACAGAGAGAATTTCTGAAGTAGAAGTCGAAGGGAATACGGAGATCTCTTCAGAAACAGAGGCAGCAGAACCTGCTCAACCAGAGGAAACTACAAATATCATTTCCGAAACTGAACATTCTGAAGAAGTGGAGGAAAGCAACGTTTTACCAGAGGAAACAGAACCTGATAGCTCAGACACTGCGCTACAAGACACTGAAGCTGAGTTAGTTACGGAGGTAACGGAGGAGTCCAGCGGTGAAATGTCAAGACCTGAATGAGTAAAAATTCGCATTATTTTGGCTCATTCTAAAAGGGCGCAAAACATCCACCTAAGCCCCGTCGACCTGCGTTTTTAAAAGGAGGATCGCAGAGCCGGGCGTAGATC
>JAFTPT010000053.1 GCA_017463155.1 Blautia sp. | reverse complement strand
TTCTTTTTGTTCTTCTTTTTCTTTTCGGAGATGCGCTTCTCGATCCGGATCGTTTTCTGTCCTGTGCCGCGGATCAGCCGTACCCCCTGAAAAACGCCCAGTGACAGCACCAGGATCAAAACAAAAAATGCCAGAATCGTACGAATCTTTTTCATTTCAGGTTTTCCCCTTTCTTTTCGCGGAACCGGTGTGCTCCGGTTTCCGTAACATCCCTGTTTTCCGGCCGTTTCCGGAGCTTTTTACGTACGCCCCGGATCATCCGGTCCGGCAGTTCCGGCCCCCGAAACAATATCTTGTGTCAATTCCTTCGTTATTATAACAAAATATCCAAAATCTTGGTAGTCTTTATATTGACGAAAGATAAAAAAATCTATATACTAACATAGGAGTTAATTTTCCAAGTTATGTTAAGAGTAAGGAGACAGTCCCATGCCTCAGCCACCTCGCACGGACGAAGAAAGGCGGGCGGCTGCCGCTCGAGCAAAGCGGGCAGCCGAGCTTCGGAAACTGCATGAAAAAGAACGGCAGAGGGCCGGTATTCCCCCGCAGGAATCCCGTTCCCGTTCTGTACGTCGTCAAAAACAATACACAGACACACAAGCCAATGATCCGGAGTCCCGCAGGGAACGGATCCGCAGGGAACGAGCTTCCGTTTACCAGGAGCCGGAACCGGCGGCTGAGCGGACACGTCAGCGCCGCACCGCCCCGCGTGAAGAGGAAGTCCGGCCGCGGTCTTCCCGTTCCGGCGGTTTTACACTGTCTCCGGATTTCAAGCGGAATCTGGCGCTCACCATCGCGCTGGTCGCAGCCATCGTGATCTTCATCCTGCTTGTATCCTCGATCGTCTCCTGTGCTAAGGGGACTTCTTCGAGCCGCGTTTCTTCCTCTTCCTCTTCATCCCGGACTTCCGGGAATGACACTGCGGAAGGAAGCGCATCCTCCGATGAGGAGGGTGAACAGGAACCCGCCGCTCCGACGGAGGCGCCAAAGCCCGTTACCCTGACCGTTTCCGTCGTCGGCGACTGTACGCTTGGTACGGATGCCTATTTCGATTACGATAACAGCCTGAACGCCTACTTTGAGATGTACGGCAGCGCCTACTTTATGCAGAACGTAAAGAGCATCTTTGAAGCCGATGATCTCACCATCGCCAATTTCGAAGGCGTTCTGACCGAATCCAACGAGCGTGAGGATAAGGAGTTTGCCTTCAAGGCACCGGCCTCCTTTGCCAAGATCCTGACGGACGGATCGATCGAGACCGTCAACACAGCCAACAACCACAGCCATGATTACGGCGATCAGGGCTTCCAGGATACGATGGATGCTCTCGACGCCGAAAACATCGTCCACTTCGGATACGATGAGACGGCTGTCGTGGATGTCAAGGGCGTCAAGGTAGGCCTGGTCGGTATCTACGAGCTGAAGGACCACCTGGAGCGCACCCAGCAGCTGAAGGACAACATTGCCAAGGTCAAGGCCGACGGCGCACAGCTGATCATCGTCATCTTCCACTGGGGCAATGAGAAGGAGCAGGTGCCGGACACCAACCAGATGACCCTCGGACGGCTGGCCATCGATGAAGGCGCCGATCTGGTCTGCGGCCATCATCCGCATGTGCTGCAGGGCATTGAGGTCTACAAGGGCCGGAACATCGTCTACAGCCTGGCGAACTTCTGCTTTGGCGGCAACCAGTATCCCAGCGATATGGATACGATGATCTTCCAGCAGACCTTTACCGTGACCGGAGACGAGGTCGCGATGGACAACGTGACCAATGTGATCCCCACCTCCATCTCCTCTGACTACGGCTACAACAATTACCAGCCCACGCCGGCGGAGGGCGACGAGGCGACCCGGATCATGAACAAGATCAACGAGCGTTCCTCCTGGATCGAGACCGCGGAGCCGCAGAATACCGCCTCCAACGAAGGATTCCCGTTCAGTGGTCCTTCCGGTAATGCCGGGGAGACGAATCTGCCGCTCCTTCCCGAGGATGCGCACATCGTCCTCGCGTCAAAGCTGCTTCGTTGACAGATCAGCAACAAAATTTAATAAACGAAAGGGCATTCACAAGGATGATCCAAAAGGATCACATTCCCTGTGAATGCCCTCTTTTATTGCCATTCCGTCTACAGGATCAGCATGGCGTCGCCGAACGAGAAGAACCGGTAGGAAAGCCCGACCGCCTCCTCATAGGCGTGCAGCACATGCTCCTTCCCGGCAAAGGCGCTGACCAGCATGACCAGCGTGGATTCCGGGAGATGGAAATTGGTGATCAGTCCGTCGATGACCTTGAACCGGTATCCCGGATAGATAAAGATGTCCGTCCAGCCGCTTCCGGCCTTCAGAACGCCGTTTTCATCAGAAGCAGACTCCAGCGTCCGGCAGCTGGTGGTTCCGACCGCGATCACACGGCCGCCTTCCTTTTTTGTGCGGTTGATGAGTTCCGCCTGTTCATCCTCCACCATATAATACTCTGTATGCATATGGTGGTTTTCCACGTCGGACACCTTGACCGGGCGGAACGTGCCGAGGCCGACGTGCAGCGTCACATGGGCGATCCGGATTCCCAGGTTCTCCACCTCGGATAGCAGTTCCTTTGTAAAATGCAGGCCTGCCGTCGGTGCGGCGGCGGAGCCCTCGTGCTTTGCATAGACCGTCTGATAGCGGTCCTTGTCCTTCAGCTTGTGGGTAATGTAAGGCGGAAGCGGCATCTCGCCAAGCGCGTCCAGAACCTCCTCAAAGATCCCGTCGTACTCAAACCGGATCAGCCGGCTTCCCTCCTCGATCACATCGAGGATCTCCCCCTTAAGGCGTCCGTCGCCGAACAAAAGCCGGGTGCCTGTCCGGGCTTTTTTTCCCGGCTTTACGAGGCATTCCCATATATCATTCTCCCGCCGCTTAAGGAGCAGTATCTCCACGGCTCCGCCGGTCGCCTCCCGGTGCCCGTAGAGTCTGGCCGGGATCACCTTGGTATCATTGATCACCAGACAGTCGCCGGGCTTCAGATACTCCAGGATATCCCTGAAATGGCGATGTGCGATGCTGCCGTCAGATCTTCCGAGCACCAGAAGCCTGGATGCGCTGCGGTCCTCGAGGGGATCCTGCGCGATCAGCTCCTGCGGCAGCTCATAATAAAAATCAGATGTCTTCATCTGCCTGTCCTCTTTCCTCCGGTATCTCTTCCTCTTTGGCGGTCTGCTGCTCTTCCTTCAGACGCCTTTTCAGCTCGCGCACATAGGCCCACTCCTGATTGGTAAGCTCCGCCTTTTTGAGAAGATCCGGACGGTTTCTGACGGTCCGCTCGATCGAGCGTTCCCTTCGCCATTTGTCGACATTGGCGTGGTGCCCGGACATGAGAACCTCCGGCACCTCCCGTCCATGCCAGACCATGGGTCTTGAATACTGCGGATACTCGAGGAGCCCTCCCGAAAAGGATTCGGTCTCACCGGATTCTTCGTTGCCGAGGACCCCCGGCACCATCCGCGAGATTGCGTCCATCATGACTAGGGCAGGCAGTTCCCCGCCTGTCAGCACGTAATCCCCGATGGATACCTGGTCGGTCACGACCTCCTCCAGCACGCGTTCGTCAATCCCCTCGTAATGACCGCACAGAAAAATAAGATCCTCCTCCTGTGCCAGCTCCCGGGCCATCTGCTGATCGAACAGGCGTCCCTGCGGCGTCAGATAGATCGTCCGCGGCTTTCGGGGCAGGTTCCCTGCGATGGATTCCCAGCACAGGTAGACAGGCTCCGCCTGCATCAGCATGCCGGCACCTCCGCCATAGGTATAATCATCCACCTTCTGGTGCTTGTTGAATGCATAATCCCGGATATTGACCGCCGAGAGCGACAGGATCCCGGCGTCGATGGCCCGTCCCGTGATGCTGCTTTTCATGCAGCTCTCGATGATCTCCGGAAACAAAGTCATTACGTGGTATCTCATGATTCCAGTCCCTTCATCAGGTGGATGGTCATCCGCCCGGCGGCAGGATCCACCTCTCTGATGCATTCGTGAATGGCAGGAAGAAGGATCTCCACGCCATCTGTGCGTGTCACCACGTACACATCGTTGGCGCCGGTCTCCAGAACGTCCTTCAGCGTCCCGTAGCGTGTCCCGTCCTCCAGGTATACCTCCATACCCAGAAGATCCGCGATATAGTACTCGTCCTCTTCGAGAGGCTGTCCCTCCTCGCGCGGGATCCACAGTTCCCTGCCTTTATAAGCCATGACATCGTTGATGTTGTCGATATCCTCGAATTTGAGGATGACCAGGTTCTTAAAAAACCTGACATTTTCGATCTCCAGGCGTTTTTCTCCGTTTTTGTCCCGGAGCAGCACATAGTCAAGCTCCAGAAAACGCTCCGGATCGTCGGTCGTCGGATAGACCTTGACTTCTCCCCGTACGCCGTGCGTCGTGGTGATAACGCCCACCTTCAGAAAATCTTCCATATGTCCTATGCTTCCCCCGGAAACGAAACAGGAGCCTTTATGCGGGGCTCCTGATCCATTTTATTGAAGTATATCTACGATCACTTTTTTGTTGCTCTTTGAAGAAGCTGCCTTGACAACAGTACGGAGCGCTTTTGCGATCCGGCCCTGACGTCCGATCACCTTTCCCATATCGGCAGCGCCGACCTTCAGTTCGATCAGGATCTCGTCTTCATTTTCTGTTTCTGTGACAACTACCTCATCCGGATTATCAACAAGAGATTTTGCAATTACTTCTACCAGTTTCTTCATTACATACCTCCCTGATCAGTCCGTTTTTGGACTATCACGGAACTGCTGCCGCAATTCCAGTTATTTCTCGATTCCGGCAAGCTTGAAGATCTTGGCAACAGTATCTGTGGGCTGAGCGCCGACAGACAGCCACTTTTTGGCTGATTCTTCGTTTACCTTAAAGGTGCTGGGATCACTGTTGGGATCATAGGTGCCGATCTCCTCGATGAATCTGCCGTCACGCTTGTCGCGGGAATCCGCCACAACGATTCTATAAAAAGGTGCTTTCTTCTTTCCCATTCTTCTCAGTCTGATCTTTACTGCCATTTCTTCTTTTCCTCCATTATATAATTGAATAATATATCTTGCATGCAGCATGCTGCTTTGCATTCTCAGAACGGTAGCTTGAAGCCTCCGGGCAGTCCGCCCCTTCCGCCTTTGCCTCCCATGAGGCCCGGCATCTGCTTCATCATCTTGCGGCTCTGTTCGAACTGCTTGACCAGCCGGTTGACCTCGGTGATGTCCACGCCCGCACCCTTTGCGATCCGGTTCTTGCGGGACACATTCAGGATGGAAGGATTGCTCCTCTCCTGCGGCGTCATGCTGAGGATGATGGATTTTGTCCTGTTCATCATCTTCTCGTCGATCATGCCTTCCAGTTCCCTGGACTTGTTCCCGATCCCCGGAAGCATGCTCAGGATACTGCCGATGCCGCCCATCTTGTTCATCTGGTCCATGCTGGTCAGATAATCGTTAAAGTCGAAATCCATCTTCTTTAACTTTTTCTGCATCTCGGCGGCTTTTTCCTGGTCTACGGTCTGCTCGACCTTTTCGATCAGGCTCATCACATCCCCCATGCCGAGGATCCGTGAGGCCATGCGCTCCGGATAGAACTGCTCCAGATCGCTGAGCTTCTCACCCATGCCGGCGTACAGGATCGGCTTACCGGTGACCGCCTTGATGGAAAGCGCCGCACCGCCTCTCGTATCGCCGTCGAGCTTGGTCAGGATCACTCCGTCGATCCCCACCTTTTCGGAAAAGGTCGTCGCCACATTGACGGCGTCCTGTCCGGTCATGGCGTCGACCACCAGGAGTGTCGTGTCCACATGGACAGCCTCCTTGATGTTGACCAGTTCCTGCATCATGTCTTCATCCACATGGAGCCGTCCGGCCGTATCAATGATGACCACATTCTGCTGGTTGTTCCTGGCGTGTTCGATGGAGGCCCTGGCGATATCCACAGGGTTCTGTTTCTCTCCCATCGAGAAGACTTCCACACCCTGCTTTTCACCGTTGACCTGCAGCTGTGTCACGGCCGCCGGCCGGTACACGTCACAGGCGACCAGGAGCGGACGTCTGCCTTTGGATTTGAGCCTGCCCGCAAGTTTGCCGGCCGTCGTCGTCTTACCGGCTCCCTGAAGGCCTGTCATCATGATCACCGTGATGTCATTGCCCTGCTTTAGCGGAAGCTCCGTGGTCTCGCTGCCCATCAGGGAGATGAGCTCCTCATTGACGATCTTGATGACCATCTGCCCCGGATTCAGGCCGTTCATGACATCCTGTCCGACAGCCCTTTCCTGCACGGCCTTGGTGAACTGGCGAACGACCTTAAAGTTGACATCCGCCTCGAGGAGGGCCATCTTGACCTCCTTTAAGGCGACCTTGACATCTTCCTCGGTGAGCCGTCCCTTGCCTCTCAGCCTTTTGAATACATTCTGCAGTTTGTCTGTTAAGCTCTCAAATGCCATCCTGTCTACAGCTCCTCAAGTATCTCACCGGAAAGTCCCGCGATCTCCGTCTGCCCCACGGCGTCCGCGAGTTCGCGGATCCTCTGGACCTGACTCCGTATCCGGACGAATTTTTCGACCAGATGAAGCTTTTCCTCGTATTCCTCCAGGATCTTGTTGCAGCGCCTGATCATGTCATGCACACCCTGGCGGCTGATCCCCAGATCCTCGGCGACCTCGCTGAGAGAATAATCCTCAAGGACCACGCTCTCGTATACCTGCTTCTGCCTGTCGGTCAGAAGCTCGCCATAGAAGTCATACAGAAGGGTCTGCTTCACAAAACTTTCCATCGGGATTCTCCTGTCCTGCACCGCAGAAAGACCATCCTCCCGCGGTGCACCTTGCCTATCATATCGTATCCGGAAAGTCTTGTCAAGTATTTTTTCTTGACAAAGTTATGCCTCCGGGACTTCCCCGCGAAGGACCTGGTCCATCAGCTCCTTCGCATGTTCGACCGTACTCATATCCGGCACCATGACATAGGCCGCCTGGCTCATGGAATACGGCACCTGCGTATCCCCCGTTCCGTCCACGCTGTAGCTTACGATGTTCCATTCATCCGGATCGGACAGGGCTCCGGACGCAAAAGCCAGGATATCCGTCAGCGGGATATTGGTCTCAAAGAGCGTTCCCATCATGCCAAGGACGTTCGTCAGGTTTGCGGCGGTGTTCCCTTCCATCAGCTTTTTGACCACGGCTTTGATCACAGCCATCTGGTTCTTCCCTCTCTGCCTGTCCCCGGAGGCAAACGAGTACCTCTCCCTGGCAAAAACAAGGGCCGCCTCTCCGTCCAGGTCGTTCCAGCCCTCGTAGAAGGTACAGCCCCTTGCATCGAAGGTGAAATCCGACCACACCGTGATCCCTCCCAGAGAATCGATCAGGTCCTGGAATCCGCCGAAATTGATCCGGAAATAGTAGATGATGTCCCGGTCATAGAGCATGCCCAGCGTATCCATCGACACCTGTACACCGTAGATCCCGGCGTGGGTGAGCTTATCCGGGACGCCGCCCGAGATCGACAGCGGCACAAAGTAATCTCTCGGCGTATTGACCAGCAGGCATTGCTTTGTATCGGAATTCAGCGTCGCGATGATATTCACGTCGCTCCGCGACTTCTCGATCAGGTCGCCCCGGTTGTCGATCCCGCTGATATAGACGGTATATGTCGTATTTGTCTTGGCGGAACCTATCGTGGGCTCTGCCCCCGAAGGCGCCTCCTGTGCTCCGTCACTGACCATCTCGACAAGCCCTCCGGCCATGTTCTCCTCAGCCTGCAGAAGGGTCGCTGCCGGGAGTACCAGGATGATCACAAGCAATAAGGACATCAGGCGTGAAATCTTCTTCATAAACTGCTCCTTTCAAAGATCTTTCAAACAGGATATCATATCCCATTTGTTCCCGCAATACCCGTATCCTGTGATCCATCCATCATCCGGTTCATCTGATTCATGTAGCTGCGTTTCTTTTCGTCGCGGCTGTGCACATATACGTCAAGCGTGGTCCTGACCGACCGGTGCCCCAGGATCTCCGACAGGCTTTTCGCGTCGTATCCCTGCTCCATCCAGCGGCAGGAAAACTGATGGCGCAGGCCGTGGATCTTGACCGGAGTGATCGAGAGCTGCTGCAGAAGCTCCCCGTATTTCCGCTGGATGATCCGCGGTTCCATGACCTCCTGACTCCCGGTCACCAGATAATCGGGATCGTTTCCCTTCATCTCCCGGAGAAGTCCTGCCAGGCGGTCCGGAAGAGGGATCTCCCGGATCGAGTTCACGGATTTCGGCGACCTTACGCTCACGACGGTACGATTGACCCGGTTTGTGACCGGATCCGGGATCCTGTCGATATTCCGGATCCTGCTCACCGTACGCCGGATAAACACCCTGTCCTTTTCCAGATCAAAGTCTTCCCAGCGCAACCCGCTCAGCTCGCCGACCCGGAGTCCTGTATGAAAACAGACCATCAATCCCAGGTTGAACAGATCCATATGCTCCTCCAGATACCGGTACAGCGTCCGGTACTGTTCTTCATCGAGGAGCCTGATATCATTCCGGGCATTTTTTACTTTGGGAAATGAAAGTGCCTCGGCAGTCCGTATGCCGATTCCCTCTGCATAACGGATGATCTGCCGAAGCACCGTTTCGATCAGATTCACGGTTCCCGCTCCCAGGCCGCATCTGTATAATTCCTCAATAAATTCATGGAGCATCTGGTTTGTAAACTGCCGGACCGCATATCCTCCCAATACAGGAATGATATGCCTCTGTACCATGGTCTCATAGCAGCTCCAGGTACTGTCCTTGACGGTATAGCGGATTTCCTTCTGCCACAGGGGAATGATCTCCGTGAAGGTCGCATCGGCGGGTACTCCGGCCGTCTCCGGTTTTGCCTCACCCGGGCCGGGCCGTATGCCGAGCCTCTGGTTCCGAAGGAACCTGGCCTCCCGGTAGGATCTGCCGTACACGTATCCGTAGATGATCCTGCCCTCCGCGTCTCTGCCTCTCCGGTATCTGGCTTCCCATCTGCCGTCTTTTCTTTTGTGAATGTTTTCTCCCTTTCTTGCCATGGGTATCCCTCCTCTCCATGTACTCATTTTAACAGAAAAAGCATCGCTTTTTCGATAAAACGCAGTACCCGGATCGGAGAATGACACTTACAGGCTCGGACGGATCACCTTCGGCCGGCATCCGGCCTCCTCGAGCGCCCGCACGATCTGGCGTTTATGGTCGGTGCCGTAGGCTTCCATGGTGATCTTCAGCTCCACGGCCGCGTTACGGTTGGTGCTGACGAACTGGTTATGGTCAAGCTTGATGACGTTTCCTTTATTTTCCGCAATGATGGTCGCCACGCGTACCAGCTCACCGGCCTTGTCCGGGATCAGCACGGAAACCGTGAAGATCCTGTCGCGCTGGATCAGGCCGTGCTGCACCACGGAGGACATGGTGATCACGTCCATGTTGCCGCCGGAGAGCACGGAAACCACCTTTTTTCCGGTAAAATCAAGATGCCGGAGCGCAGCCGTCGTAAGAAGGCCTGCATTCTCGACGATCATACGGTGATTCTCGACCATGTCAAGGAATGCCACGATCAGCTCATCATCCTCGATCGTGATCACGCTGTCCAGATTCTCTGTCAGCTCCTGATAGATCGATTCGCCCGGGCATGCGGCCGCGGCGCCGTCCGCGATGGTGTTCACGGAATCCAGGCGCGTCCTCTCCCCCTTCATCCTGGAGAGTGCCAGGCAGGCCGCTCCCGCCGGTTCGACCCCGATGACCTTGATATGCGGATTCAGCATCCCGGCCAGTGCCGCGACGCCTGCTGCCAGTCCGCCTCCGCCTACCGGTACCAGAATATAGTCCACCAGGGGAAGCTCCTGGATGATCTCCATCGCGATCGTCCCCTGGCCTGTCGCCACCGCCGGATCATCATAGGAATGGATAAAGGTATAGCCCTTCTCCTCCGCCTGCTGCATGGCATATTCATTCGCCTGCTCGATGGTATCGCCGTACAGAATGACTTCGGCGCCATAGTCCTTGGCCCTTTCCACCTTGATGAGCGGCGTGGTGTTCGGCATGACCACGACGGCTTTGACCACATATTTATGAGCCGCGTAGGCCGCCCCCAGTGCGTGATTGCCCGAGGAGGCCGCAATGACTCCGCGGCTTCTCTCGTCGTCCGTCAGTGTACTGATCTTGTAATAGGCGCCGCGGACCTTAAAGGAACCCGTCCGCTGCATGTTCTCCGGTTTGAAATAGACTTTGTTTCCGGTAAGTTCCGAAAAATACGGGCTTTCGATGAGCTTTGTCTCCTGCGTCACCTTCCTGACGATCTCGGAAGCCTTCTCAAAATTCTCCAGTGTCAGCATCCTGTACATCCTCCTGCTTCGTATCTCCGATCTCAAACAGTGCGTTCACGAACGTATCCGCGTCAAATTTCTGCAGATCGTCGATCTTCTCTCCGACGCCGATGTATTTGACCGGGACCCCCAGCTCCGACTGGATCGCCACCGCGATCCCGCCCTTGGCTGTTCCGTCAAGCTTTGTGAGAATGATCCCGTTCACGTTGGCCACCTCCGCGAACTCCCTCGCCTGTACGAGCGCATTCTGGCCCGTGGTTCCGTCCAGGACCACCAGTGTCTCCAGATACGCGTCCGAATACTCGTTTTCAAGGATCCGGTAGATCTTGTGGAGCTCGGCCATGAGGTTCTTCTTGTTGTGAAGCCTTCCGGCCGTATCACAGATCAGGATGTCCGCGTTCCGCGCCTTCGCGGCCGCCACCGCGTCATAGACGACCGAAGCAGGATCTGCGCCGGACTGGCCGCCGATGATCTCGACGCCGGCTCTGTTCGCCCACTCCGTCAGCTGCTCGCCAGCGGCCGCCCGGAACGTGTCCGCCGCCGCCATGATCACGCGCTTTCCCTGGCCCTTCAGAAGGCTTGCCAGCTTTCCCACGGACGTGGTCTTGCCCACGCCGTTGACGCCGATCACCAGGATCACGGATTTCTGTCCCTCAAAGGCGTACTCCGTGCTGTCCACGTGCATCTGCTCCTTGATGGAATCGATCAGCAGCTGTTTGCACTCCACCGGCCGGCGGATGTGCTTTTCCGCCACCTGCTCCTTCAGATTGTCCAGGATCGCCGTGGTGGCATTGATCCCGATATCGCCCATGATGAGGATCTCCTCGAGCTCCTCGTAAAAATCGTCATCGATGACGTCATACCCCATGAACAGGGAATCAAACCCTGCCACGATGTTGTCCCTGGTCTTCTGCAGTCCGCTGACCAGCCGCTTAAAAAAGCCTTTTTTCTCTTCTGCCATATGCTCCTCCCGTCCCGGAAGACTACTGTGTCAGCTGGTTCTCCACCAGGTCGACGGATACCAGCGTAGAAACGCCCTTTTCCTGCATCGTGATGCCATAGAGTCTGTCGGCGGCATTCATCGTACCACGCCTGTGGGTGATCACGATAAACTGCGTGTTCCTGGTCAGCTTCTGCAGATACGAAGCAAACCGCCCCACGTTGGGATCGTCGAGCGCCGCCTCGATCTCGTCCAGGAGACAGAAGGGCGATGGTTTCAGGTTCTGGATCGCGAACAAAAGCGCGATGGCCGTGAGGGCCTTCTCGCCGCCGGAAAGCTGCATCATGTTCTGCAGCTTTTTGCCCGGAGGCTGCGCGATGATCCGGACGCCGGCTTCGAGGATGTCCTTGTTCTCCTCGTCAAGAGCGAGCTCCAGGGTCCCTTTTCCGCCTCCGAACAGTTCCTTGAACGCTTTGTCAAATTCCACCTGGATATCGGCAAACTTTTCGGCGAACTGCCTCCGCATGCCTTCGTCCAGTTCACTGACCACATTCTGCAGCGTCGCCTCCGCCTGCTTCAGGTCCTCATACTGTCCGGAAAGGAAGGTGTGGCGTTCCAGCTGCTCCTTGTACTCCTCGATCGCGTTCACGTTCACGGGGCCAAGCGCACGGATCTCCTCCTTTAATTTGCTGACCTGCCGGCGCATGGCGTTCCGGTCCGGCATGTCCTCCCTGAGATACTGTCTGGCGTTCGCCGGTGTGATCTCGTATTCCTCCCAGAGATAATTGATCTGGGATTCCCTGTTTTCCTCAATCCGCGTGATCTGGCTCTGCAGACGGAATACTTCTTTATCCAGAAGGCCGATGCGGCCGGCCAGCTCATCCCGCTGCTCAAAGAACGCGCGATGGCTCTTGTTCCGCTGCTCCTTCTGCTCCAGCATCGAATCAAGCTTCTGCTTGTCCTCCTGTTCCTTGCGGACGAAATCCTGCACCGCGAGCCGGATGGTCTCGATCTCGGCCTTCCGCTGTTCTGCTTCCTTGCGGCTGCCGGACAGGCTGTTCTCAAGCTCCTCGTTCTCCGTTTTCAGTACGTCCATCTCGGACTGGATCCTGGCCAGGTTCTCCTCCGTAAAGGAAAGCCGCTGCTCCTGCGCCTGTGCCTCCAGGCGGATCTTCCCCAGCGCTTCCTGGATGGAATTCTCCTGCTCCCGGAGATCATCAAGCTCATTCTGCCGGTCCTCGATGTAGTTCTCGAGCTCCTTCTCATCCTTCTGGGATGCGTTCAGTTCCTTCTGGATCTTGTCGTGATCCTCGCGGATCTCGCTCATCTGGCGGCTGACTTCCTCCTGGTCCCGCTCGATGCGGGCATAGCCGTCGCGCAGCTCCCGGCCCTTTTCCTCAAGCTGTTCCCGGTTCATGCGGGCCGTGTTCTGTTCCACATAGTGGGAACGAAGTTCATCCTGCAGCTCCTGGACCCTGTCGCGCATACGGTTCCGCTCTTCGCGGTTTTCGTCGATGGCCTTCTGCATGGCATCCATATCGGACTTCAGCGCCTTGACACTGCTTTCAAGCTCCTCGATCTCACGTCTCCGTCCCAGAAGATTGCTGTTGTTCCTGAAAGCGCCGCCCGTCATGGAGCCGCCCGGATTCAGAGATTCTCCCTCCAGGGTGACCATGCGGAAGCTGTGCCGGAACTTCCTCGCAATGGCAATGGCGTGGTCGATCGTATCAACGACAAGGATCCGACCGAGCAGATACCTTGCAAGCTCCTGATAGGCAGGCTCCGTTTTGACCAGTGTGTCCGCCATACCGATGACGCCGGGCTCCCGGAGGGCGTCCTTGATCCGTTCCTCCGTACGGGCCCTTATGCTCCCGAGGGGCAGGAAGGTCGCCCGGCCGGCCCGCTCCTTTTTGAGGAAGGCGATCATAGCCTTGGCCGTCTCATCCGTATCGGTCACAATATTCTGGATGTTCCCGCCGAGAGCCGTCTCGATGGCGATCTCGTAATCCTTGTCCACCTGCACCAGGTCCGCGACAACGCCCTTGATGCCGGGATACTTCTTTTTCTGTTCCATGACACGGCGGATGGCACTTCCATAGCCGTCATACCGTTCGGTGATATTCTTAAGAGATTCGAGTCTTGAAGCCTCCCTGTGGTAAGCCCTCTGCCCGATCTCCATCTTTTCATTCTGTTTTTTGAGCTCGTCCTGGACCGCCCGGATCTTCTGCTCGAGCCCGGCAGCCTCCTCATTCTTTTCCCGGATGATCCGGCTGACCTCCTCGAAGCGTTTTTCCGCCTCAGCGAGTTCTTTTTTCTGCTCCTCCTCTTCGCCTTTTAAACGAAGGATCCGTTTGCTGATCTCGGCTTTGCGGATATCGATCTGCTCCATCAGGGTGTCAAACCTCTGCGCTTTCCCCTTGGTAGTCGCGCGGGTGTTCAGCAGTTCGATGATCTCGGTCTTACTGTCCTCCACCGAAGAAGAGCATTCTTCGATCTCGGTCTGGACGTTAAAGAGCCCGATCTCCTGTTCCTTCAGTTCCTTGCGGATCGTCCGGATGTGGAAGGTAAGCTCCGCCTTTTCCTCCTCGAGCTCATCCTTCTCGTTCTCTCTTTTTTCGAGATCCTGGGCGATCGCGGAGAGTCTGGATTTATAATGCTCATCGGTCTGGGCGCCGGCGAGGATCTGCTCCTGCAGCACATGGATCCGTCCGTCCAGTTCCTGCTTGCGGATGGCGTCCTGTTTATTCTCCTCGCGAAGAGCGTCGATCGAAGCGTTCAGCTGCTCCAGTTCCTGCTCGATGCGGTCATATTCCTCCCTCGTGCGGTCATACTGGTCCCTGGCCTCCGACAGCTCCTCCGAAGAGCGGGCGTGTTTGTCGTTCAGGTCCCGCAGCTGTTCAGCCGTATAGGCGCTTTCCTGCAGGAACAGGTTTACGTCCAGAAGCCGCAGCTCGTCCCTCTTGCCAAGGTAGATGCGCGCTGCCTGGCTCTGCCGCTCCAAAGGTCCCAGCTGCCGGTTCAGTTCACTCAGGATATCCGTCACACGGACCATGTTCTGCTGCTCTTCGGCCAGCTTTTTGAGCGCCTGGTTCTTGCGTCTCTTGAACTTGACGATCCCGACAGCCTCGTCGAACAGCTCCCGCCGGTCCTCCGGCTTGCTGCTCAGGATCCGGTCGATCTGTCCCTGCCCGATGATGGAATAGCCTTCCTTGCCGATCCCCGTGTCATAGAACATCTCGTTGATGTCCTTCAGGCGGCAGATGCTGCCGTTGATCAGATACTCACTCTCACCGGAACGGTACAGGCGCCGGGTCACCGTCACCTCGTTGTAATCGATGGGAAGGCGGTGGTCGGCGTTGTCAAGGGTGATGGCGACCGATGCGTAGCTCAGCGGTTTCCGAAGCTCCGTACCGGAGAAAATGACATCCTGCATATTGCCGCCGCGGAGCTGTTTTGCGCTCTGTTCGCCAAGAACCCAACGAACAGCGTCAGCTACGTTACTCTTGCCGCTTCCGTTGGGTCCGACGATCCCTGTTATCCCGTTATGAAATTCAAAATTGATCTTCTGGGCAAAGGATTTAAATCCGTGCACCTCGATATTCTTCAGATACATATATCACCTGCATGCAGTCCCGTCCGCGGGATCACTTTTCGCTTTCTTTTATGCCTCTGACTGCCTCGGACGCGGCCGCCTGTTCGGCAGCCTTCTTTGTGTGTCCGGTCCCCTCTCCCAGGACTCTGCCGTTCACCGTCACCTGTACCGTGAACCGCTTGTCGTGGTCGGGGCCTTCCTCTTTGACAAGATGATACTCCAGTGTCCGGGAGCCGTTTTCCTGCACGATCTCCTGCAGGCTGGTCTTACTGTCTTTAAAGATCTGCTTGTTCTCCATATCCTTGAGAATAAACAGCCGTATGAAACGCCTCGCGGCTTCAAATCCGCCATCCAGATAGATGGCGCCGATCAGCGCCTCCGTCGCGTCGGATACGATGGAATCCCTGTCTCTTCCGCCCGTCTGCTCCTCGCCTTTTCCCAGGAGCAGGTACTCCGGCAGGACAAATTCCCGGGCACAGAATGCGAGACTCGGCTCACATACCATGGCGGCCCGCTTCTTTGTCAGTTCACCTTCGGGTATGGAAGGATAACGTCCATAGAGAAATTCGCTGCTTACCAGTTCCAGTACGGCGTCCCCCAGGAATTCCAGTCTCTCATTGCAGCCGGTCTTGCCGAGGCGCTTTTCATTTGCGTAGGAGCTGTGGGTCATGGCCTGCTCCAGCAGTTTCTTGTTCCGGAACCGGTACCCGATCGTGTTTTCCAGGCTTTCAAGCTGCCTTTTCATTCTACTACATGCCTTCTTTCCAGGCTGTTTGGCCTTTCATTGTAAGGCCGGTCAGTCGGCGCGGGTGTCCCCGCCCTCTTCTGGCTGATCGCCTTCTGCCTCCTCCGCAAGGAAGGAAGCAATCTTGTCATTGATCTTCTGCTGACGGAAGGTGACACACTGATAAATCCCATGGCGGATCTCCTTGGCCATGGCCGACCCGTGCGTCTTCACCACCAGTCCTTTCAGGCCGAGCAGCGGAGCTCCTCCGTACTCGCTCGAATCAAATGCTTTTAACGTGTTTTTGAGCGCAGGCTTGATCAAAAGAGCGCCGATCTTACTCCTAAGGCTGGACATCAGTCCCTTTTTGATCTCCTGCATGAGCGCTTTCGCCACGCCCTCGTACATCTTGATGATCACATTCCCCACAAAGGCTTCACAGACTACCACGTCCGCGCCTCCCAGGGGGATATCGCGTGCTTCAACACTGCCGATGAAGTTGATGCCTTTGCATGCCTTGAGAAGCGGGAAGGTCTCCTTTACGAGGGCATTTCCCTTTTCCTCCTCGGCGCCGATGTTCGCGATGGCGACCCTCGGATTCTTGACGCCCATCACATTCTCCATGTATAGAGAACCCATCCGTGCGAACTGGACCAGATGTGAAGCCCTGGCATCCACATTGGCACCGCAGTCGATGACGAGAGCGTGCCCCCTGGTCGTGGGTACCAGCGGGGCCAGAGGCGGCCTCTGGATGCCCTTGATCCTGCCGACGATCGTCTGTCCTCCCACCAGGACAGCCCCGGTGCTTCCCGAAGACACAAACGCATCGGCCTCCCCCCTCCGGAGCAGGCCGAGTCCTTCGACGATCGATGAATGCCGTTTTGCGCGTATTGCTTTTACCGGAGGTTCAGCGGTCTCGATGACTTCGGGTGCATGAACGATCGTGATGCGGTCTTTCGGATACCCCTGATAGAGCGCCAGTTCTTTTTTGATCACATCCTCCGGACCTGCCAGGAAAACATGGATGTCCTGTCTCTCCGTAACCGCCTCCACCGCAGCCTTCACGGGCTCCCGGGGGGCATTGTCGCCGCCCATCGCGTCTACCACGACTCTAACCATATCAGCCATACCGAATCCTCCCTGCGCGGACAGAAGAAACACCGTCCCTTCTCATCCCTCGCGCTGCGCCTGTCGAGGCGCCGTTCTTTGGCACACTCTGTACCACTATCATACTAAACAACAACCATATAAGTCAAGCATCCGCAGGAATCTGCGCTGTCACAACGCGGTCCTCTTATGCGAGATCCCGTTCGATGTCTGAAAGAAGCGCAAGATCCCCGTTCCGCAGCGTGACAGCAAGTTCAAAAGCCGTAAGGTCCACCCCGAATCCGGCCTTGCCGCCCTTATACCTGCCGATCAGAAAGATCCTGCCGATGCTCTTTCCTTCCAGAGCCTCGAGAATCTCCTCCGCTTTGGCAGTCCCTGTAAGACGGCAGCTCTGGTTTCCCTCCTCACTCCGGTTCTCAAGATCCCGGAGCATGATATAGCCCGGCTGCATTTCCGCAAGCGAAGCCGCCTTCACGATCCAGGCCGCGGCGGTCTCCCTGCTGTTTACAGACGGATCTTCATAATAAAAGGTGCTGACACTTGCATCCTTCGCTTCCTTTGTCCGGATCATGACTCTTCCTCCTCATCAAACGGCAGATGGATCGTGACATTGGGATAATCCTGGGCCGCCATCATGCGGAAGTCCTCGTAGGATTCCCTGAAGAAGCCGTCCTCGTCATCCTCAAAGCTCTCGAAAACGATGGAAACGGCAAACTGCCCGTCCCGTGCGCTGTACAGCTCTCCCAGATGGTCTCCGATCGAGCTCTGGGTACACAGCGGCGCCGAACAGCCGTCCGCCACGGTGATCTCATGGGTCACCACACCGTCGTCACCCAGATACATACGGTTCATTGTGATATTCTGTTCTCCTGCATGTACCTGCCGGTCTTTCAGGTGAAGGAGCTCATCGCCCTCTTCCCCGATCACGGCCGTCATCGGCTCGATCTCGGCCTCAATGCTGCCGCCGTGGTCATCGATCGTGCTGCGGTCAATGTGTACAAGCTCTCCGGACTGAGCCTCCGCGTCCGGATGAGAATCCCTGCTCACATCCCCGACACGGATGGCCAGCGACTCTGTCACCACTGCGGCGAGAAGATCTTCGTCCTGCTCAAAGGGAGTCCGTTCAAAGGAGATCGGGGCATCCGGATGGTCCTGGTTATAGGCATACACAAGAGAATCCATCCGGTCAAAGCAAAGCAGCCAGTCCTCTCTGCTGTTCAGGTCCCGCACGCCGGAGGTACTCTTGGAATGTGCCATACACAAGATCGCCATATGGTCCACCTGCTCATCTGAGTACCCGGCCGCCTTATATCTCTCCCGGTTTATGAGAACGATCAGCGCGGAATTGAACGAATGATTGCTGCGAAGCTCCGTAAACTGGCTGTTATCCTCATGATGAAGGGCGTACAGCCCGTTCTCAAGATACTCATAAACCGTGCTGCCGTTCTCGTCCTTTACGGTATTTCCGGCCTCATCCACGGCTTCCGTCAATGCATAACCGCTGCCGCTCATACCGGTATCATGGCTGAGGGCGGCTCCTTCCACCACGGCCATGTCGATGCTCGTACCGAAGGCGACATGGCCCTGCTTTGCCGTGCCGGGAAGAGAACCTTTCTCCACCGCTTCCTTCAGTACCTGTACGGCCTCCAGTGTCTTCGCGGTCGTCAAAAGCGCATGCGCCGTCTTATGGTCGGTAAACAGCCTGCCAAGCTCAGGGCTGTTGATGGCAACTTCCCTCGACGTCTCATAGTAGGGCCATGTGATCTCCCTGACGGCTTCCGCCATTGCCGGATTCGGACTTTCATAAATTTCGTTCTCCGCCGCCTGTTCTGAAAAAACTGCGGACGACGAAAGGACAACCGATACTGCCGCAAGTGAAAGCGCCTGCAAGAATATCCTGTTCCTTTTCCTGAAATTCATCCTGTTTCCTCCATGTTTATATGATCCCTGTGTACTGAAAACACATCGTATGTGCCGTTTTCCGGCACTGCAATCCTATTATAGCAGAGGTGTCTTTCCTTCGCAAGACTACCGGAGTCTTTGTCCATTCAGACAGGCCTCCACCAGTTCGTCGCCGTGATAGGTCAGCTTGAGGGAAAAGAACGGTGCGTCTTCACGAAGCAGCTTCAGGAACACATGGTCGCCTTCCCACAGGGAAAGCTCACTGATCCGGTCCTTCGGGACCCACTCGAGCACGCCCTCATCGCAGGGATTCAGTTCCCCGGGAAAGGCCTCCGCCGTGTAGAGGCACATATACTCTGTCCCATATCCGTCCTGCGTAAAGGTCACTAGTCCCCGGAACCGGAACGATCGAAGTGTGAGCCCGGTCTCCTCCATGACTTCACGGACAAGGCATTCCTCCGGGCTTTCGCCTTCCTCCAGATGCCCGCCGACGCCGATCCACTTGTCCTTATTGACGTCATTCTCCTTGGAGACGCGGTGCAGCATCAGGTAGGCATCCTCTTTTTCTATATAGCATAATGTCGTAATATTCTGTTTGTTCATTTTTTTCATAAGGAAAAAGGGTTCTGCCCATGCAGAACCCTCTCATCTGATTATTCTTCAACCTTGACGATCTCTTTTTTGTTGTAGCTTCCGCATACCTTGCAAACTCTGTGCGGCATCATAAGAGCACCGCATTTGCTGCACTTCACCAGGTTCGGCGCAGCCATTTTCCAGTTTGCTCTTCTCTTATCGCGTCTTGCTTTTGAAGATTTATTTTTTGGACAGATGGACATATGTTACACCTCCTTAAATTTACTGAATATATCTCTGATAGCTGCCATGCGGGGATCCTTTGGTCCGGAGTCGCATCCGCAGGAACCGGAATTGAGATTCTTGCCGCACTGGCTGCAGATCCCCTTGCAGTCTTCTCTGCAGAGAACCTTCTGAGGCCAGTTCATGATCACCTCAAGATAGACCATACGGTCTACATCCAGATCCGTACCTGTGAGATAGCTGCTCTCATCCAGATCCTTCACCCGGTCCTCCTCTGTCAGCTTCATGTCAAGCCTCCGTCGGATCTCGAGCGGAATGTCCGTGGATACCTCCTCAAGGCACCGGTCACAGGGTATACCGACCGTGATGCTGCCCGTCCCCACGAGGTCAAGCACCTTGTCGCCGATATTGTCGATCTCGAGCGACAGTGGTTCTTTCGAGAGGATCGGAAAGCTTCCCGCCTGAAAGGTGATGTCATCCATCTCCAGTGGCACCGCCACCTGCATATGTTCTCCCTCGAGGGAAGAGATCTTCGATAAATGAATCTGCATAGCTTCTCCTATCCACACTCAAACAATTATACATAGCAGGCAGCAGGTTGTCAAATATTTTTTGTTCTTTTTGTGCAAAAATTGCAGGGTCCCAAAGAGCGAAACAATTCGACAGAGCAAACCGTAAAAAACTCAGTTCGCCGCCTTCACAAGCGCGACGGTATCGCGGCAGATCGCCAGCTCTTCGTTGGTCGGGATCACAGCGACCTTGACCTTGGAATCCGGTGTGGAGATCACGATCTCCTCGCCTCTCTGCTTGTTGGCCTCCTCGTCGAGGGTGATGCCGAGATAGCCCAGGTTCTTAACGACGCCCGCGCGGACCTTGCCGTCGTTCTCGCCGATACCGGCGGTGAACACGATCGCATCAACACCGTTCATGGCTGCTACGAAGCCGCCCACGAACTTGGTCACGGAATAGATCAGTACGTCCAGTGCATTCTGCGCGTTCATATTGCCGTCGGCCGCTGCTGCTTCCAGGTCACGCATATCGCTGGATACACCGCCGGAAAGGCCGAACAGGCCGGACTTCTTGTTCAGTACGTTCATGACGCCCGGGATGTCCAGGTTTTCCTTCTTGGCGACATACTCCATGATGGCAGGGTCGATGTTTCCGGAACGGGTTCCCATCACGGTGCCCTCCAGCGGAGTCAGGCCCATCGTGGTATCGATGCACTTACCGTTCACGACAGCGCTGATCGAGGAACCGTTGCCCAGATGGCAGACGATGACTTTGGAATTATCCTTGTCAAGGCCCAGGAACTCCACGGCGCGCTTGGAAACAAAGCTGTGGGAGGTTCCGTGGAAGCCGTAACGGCGGACCTTGTAATCATGGTAGAATTTGATGGGCAGACCATACAGGAACGCCTTCGGCGGCATCGTCTGATGGAAAGCCGTATCAAATACGGCAACCTGCGGTACGCCCGGCATCAGCTCCTGGCAGACACGGATACCGATCAGGTTTGCGGGGTTGTGAAGCGGAGCCAGGTCATTGCACTCCTCCACGGCCTTGATGACTTCGTCGGTGATGATGGTGGAAGCGGCAAACTTCTCACCGCCGTGCACGACGCGGTGTCCGACGGCGTCTACTTCCTTAAGGCTCCTGATGGCACCGGTCTTCTCGTTGGTCAGGGCATCCAGGACCATCTGGATGGCTTCTTTATGTGTGGGCATGGGTGCCTCGGTGATCTCCTTGTCAAGGCCGGCCTTCTGATAGACCAGTCTTCCGTCGATGCCGATCCTCTCGCAGAGACCCTTGGCCAGAACGGCTTCGGTGTCAGAGTCGATCAGCTGATATTTCAGTGAAGAGCTTCCGCAGTTAATAACCAGTACATTCATGATATCGTTCTCCTTTTCGATTCAGGCGTCCTGTGCCTGTGCCTGCACAGCGGTGATGGCGACTACGCCGACGATGTCGTCTGCGGAGCAGCCGCGGGACAGATCATTGACCGGCTTGGCGATACCCTGGGTGACAGGACCATAGGCCTCTGCCTTTGCCAGACGCTGTGCCAGCTTGTAGCCGATGTTTCCGGCATCCAGATTCGGGAAGATCAGGACGTTTGCCTTGCCGGCCACATCGCTGCCCGGTGCCTTGGAAGCGCCGACGCTCGGAACGATCGCCGCATCCAGCTGGAACTCGCCGTCGAGCTTGAGCTCCGGATATTCCTTCTTGGCGATCGCGGTCGCCTCAAGGACCTTGTCGACCAGTGCATGCTTCGCGCTTCCCTTGGTGGAATGGGAAAGCATGGCAACGACCGGCTCCTCCTGTACCAGGAGACGGAAGGATTCCGCGGAGGACTTGGCGATGGCTGCCAGTTCTTCCGGATTCGGATCCTGCACAAGACCGGAATCACCGAACACGAACGCGCCGTTTGCGCCGTACTCGCAGTCCGGAACAACGATCAGGAAGAATGCGGATACCAGCTTGGTGCCGGGAGCCGTCTTGAGGATCTGCAGGCAGGGACGAAGTGTGTCAGCCGTGGAATGGCACGCGCCGGAAACCATGCCGTCCGCGTCGCCCATCTTGACCATCATAACGCCATAATACAGATACTGGTTGAGAAGGATATCCTTTGCCTGCTCGGGCGTCATACCCTTCTTGGAGCGAAGCTCCACCAGCTTGTCGATATAGGCCGGGGTCTTCTCGTAGGTAGCCGGATCCACGATCACAGCGCCCTCGATATCAAAGCCGCTCTCTGCCGCGCTCTTTTTGACGGTCTCTTCGTTGCCGATCAGGATCAGCTTTGCGATCCCCTGCTTCAGGATCTTGTCAGCCGCCTCGAGGGTACGCTTGTCCTCGGTCTCCGGAAGAACGATGGTCTTGACATTTGCTTTGGCTCTTTCTTTCAGTACATCAATAAATCCCATGATAGTAATGGCTCCTTTCCTGTGCTGGCAGATGGGCGCACTGATCCCCTGCCGCTTTCATCGCTTTTTCCATTATAACGCGGAGTTTTTCGTATTTCAAGCGCATTTCGGGGTTTTTGGCCGGTTCCTGCACGTTTTTCGGACGCATTCCAAAGAAACCCGTTCCCACCACGAGGTTCCGTCGTCATTGACACCGCACTCACCCGGATGCTACAATTTCCACAGATCAGGGAGGACGTTTCTCATGCGTGTATGCGGGATCATTGCTGAATACAATCCATTTCATAACGGACATCTGCGGCAGCTGCACTATGTCAGGGAGGTACTGAAGGCCGATTACATCGTGGTCGCCATGAGCGGGGATTTTGTCCAGCGGGGCGAACCGGCCCTTCTGGAAAAGTACGCCCGAGCCCGTATGGCCCTTCTTTCCGGCGCTGATCTGGTCCTTGAACTGCCCGTCAGTGTGAGCACCGCCTCGGCGGAGGGCTTTGCATCCGGCGGTGTGCAGCTTCTCTCCTCCCTCGGGATCGTGGATACATTGTGCTTCGGAGCGGAAACAGAGGATCTTCCTCTCCTCTCCAGGATCGCTTGCGTGCTCCTACGGGAGCCGGAGGAATACCGTACCGTCCTTCTCCGGGAGCTTTCCTGCGGGCATTCCTTTGCCGAAGCCCGCGAACAGGCCCTTCGGGAAACCATGCCGGAGGAAACGCAGCTCAGCATGGTCCTTTCCTCCCCCAACAACATCCTTGCGCTCGAATACCTGAAGGCTGTAAAACGAACCGGTTCATCCCTGCAGCCGCAGCTTCTTCAAAGGAAGGGCGCCCCTTACCACAGCGAATCGCTTACAGGAAGTCTTCCTTCTGCCACGGCCATCCGGAAGATGATCCTTGAAGGGCCGGCATCCGGCCTGCATACGGAAGAGATTTTTCTGCGTCTTTCCGCCTGCATGCCGGAAAGCGCTGCCCTGATCCTTCGGGAAGCCATCTCCACCCGCGGCCTTTTCCCGCGGACCGGCCTTGATGAAGCGCTTCTTTACAGGCTGTTTATGGAGGACCGTTCCTCCCTTGTCCGTTTTCTCGATGTGGATGAAGCCCTTGCCGGGCGGATCCTTCATCTTCGCGCCGGATATACGGGTTTTTCTGCTTTTGCGCAGCTTATCAAGACCAGGAATCTGGCGCTCACCCACGTGCAGCGCGCCCTTCTTCACATTTTGCTCGGGATCACGGCCATACCGGGGGAAATGCGCTTTGCACGCGTACTCGGATTCCGGGAACGGGCCCGCTCCTTATTTACCGCGATAAAAGAAAAAGCACCGGAAACCCTGCTTCTCACAAAGCTTTCCGATGCTGCTTCTATTCTTGATGAAGACAGTCTGTCCTGTCTCCTTGAAACCGTCCGGGCTTCCGATCTCTATGACGCGATCCTTGCCCGTCAGGCGGGCCGGAACGCAATAAGCGAATACAGCCGCCCGCTGGAGATCATCCGTACGGATGCTCTTTGAAGCATCCGTTTATTCCGGACCGGAGAGATCCTCTATGACAGCAGGATCCGGTCATTGTCAAGCTCCTTTCCTGCTCCGGAAGAGAACCTTGCGAGCAGATCCTCGACCGTCAGGCCGTCTCTCTCTTCACCCTCGATATCCAGCACGATCCTGCCGGAGTCCATCATCAGCACCCGGTTCCCGAGTTCGAGGGCCGAGTGCATATTGTGGGTGATCATCAGGCATGTCAGATGATTTTCCTCTACGATCTTTTTTGTCAGTTCCAGTACCTTGTCCGCCGTAGCCGGATCCAGGGCCGCCGTATGCTCATCCAGAAGCAGGAGCTTCGGCGGATTCATGGTGGCCATCAGAAGGGTCAGGGCCTGTCTCTGTCCGCCGGACAGAAGGCCGACCGGCTGGCTCATCCTTTCCTCCAGCCCGATATCCAGAAGCCGGAGCTGCTCACGGAATCGTTCCTTGTCCGCTTTACGGATATGGGAGAACCAGCCGCCGGAGCCGGCTGCAAGAGCCAGGTTTTCCAGAATGGTCATTCCGGGAGCGCTCCCCCGCATGGGATCCTGGTACAGTCTCCCGATGCTCCGAGCACGCTGGTGCTGCGGTTTGAAGGTGACATCTTCGTTATCGAGGACCACGGATCCCGTATCCGTCAGGAAATCCCCGCAGATCGCATTGAAAAGTGTTGATTTCCCGGCCCCGTTGGAACCGATGATCGTGGCAAAATCACCCTTTTTCAGATGAAGAGTAAGATCCGTGATCGCCACCTTCTCATTGACGGTCCCTCTGTTGAAGGTCTTGGAGATATGGTTCAGCTTCAGCATGCCGCATCTCCTCCTTTCCTGTGTGAAAGACGCCGTTTCAGCTGCGGCCACTGCTTTTTGAGATAGGGACCGGAGATGGCGATCACGACGATGATGGAGGAGACCAGCTTAAGCATAAAGGCCGGCATGTTAAGACGAAGAGCCACGGTGTAGACGAGGCGGAAAATAAAAGCACCGACGACCATGCCGACAGCCCGGATGAGGATCCCGCCCCGCCCCATGACCGTTCCTCCGATCAGAAGCGACGCCAGCGCGATCGTCACCATGCCCGTGCCGATGTTGATATCCACGGATTTCTGGGACTGGGCCAGAAGGCAGCCGGAAAGCGCGGTAAAGGAATTGGACACGCAAAGTCCCACGATCGTGGTAAATACAGGGTTGATGGAGGAGGATCTGACCATATCCGCATTGTTTCCCGTTGCCCGGATCGCAAGCCCCAGCCTTGTCTTCAGAAAAAGCACAAGGACCGCGATCACCAGCACCACCGCGATGCCGGCCACCACCAGATCGAACTGGCCGGAAAGCGGCGTACCGGAAAGCACGCTCTTCATCATGGTAAAGACCGTCTCTGTCTTGTTCATGTTGAGGAGGGAGGACCCTCCCATGACGGCGATATTGATGGAATAAAGCCCTGTGTTTACGATAATGCCCGCCAGCAGGCTTTCCACACCGAGCTTTGTCTGCAGCAGCGCCGTTACAAAGCCCGAGCAGACGCCGGCCGCCATCGCCGCAATGATGGACAGGAACGGATGTCCGCTGATCGCCACGGCGGCTCCCACCGCCGCGCCCAGCGTAAAACAGCCGTCCGTAGACAGGTCACACACATTCAGCATGCTGTAGCTCAGAAACAGAGCCAGCACTGTCAGCGAACAGATCAGCCCCAGCTTCAGGGCCGTCTGCCCAAGCAGAAGAACGCTTCCCAGTGTCACGTCAGATACCTCCGGATCTTATTCTTTCCGGGCAGGGAAAAACACCTCCCCTGCCCGTTTTCTCTCCTTTTTATTCAGCCAGCTCGCCAAAGCTCTCCGCCGTTACGATCTCCACGACCTGCGTGCAGAGCGGCTCAAAAGCAGTCTTGGTTTCCTCAAGATCAAAGCCGAGGGCTTCGCATGTCTCGGTATTCACGGTCGCGATTCCGTTGTCAAAGGTCCTGACCTTTGTGGATGCCGGATCCGCGCCGTCCACAAGGATCTCCGCGATCATGTCCGCCGTCTCTCTGCCAAGGTTCGCATAATCCACGCCGTATCCCACAAACGCGCCGTTCAGCGCAAAGGAATCCGCGCCGGTATAGTGCGGGATGCCTGCGTCGATGAAGGTCTCGTAGATGGAAAGCTCCGCGGTCATGATGGTATTGTCGGAGGGGGTGAACACGGCGTCAACCCCGTCAGCCGCCAGGCTCTGGGCCGCCAGCAGCACTTCATCGTTGGTCGTACCTGTCGCTTCGACGACCTCCAGGCCCTTCTCCTCACAGAAAGCCTTTGCGGACTCGATGGCGGCCGTGGAAGCATCCTGCCCAAGATCATACAGAAGACCGATCTTTTTGGCCTCGGGGTTCTGTGCAAGGATCAGGTTGAAGATAGCTTCCGTGTCAAGAGCATCCGACGTACCTGTCAGGTTTGCGCCGGGGGCGTCCATGGATTCCACGATCTGGGCACCCACCGGATCAGAGACCGCCGAGAAGACGACCGGGATCCCGGTATCCTCCGTCGCGGCCTGCATGGCCATGGCCACAGGAGTCGCAACGCCGACCATCAGATCCACATTGTCAGCCTGAAACTGGGTAATGATCTGGTCCATGACCGCCGCGTCCGCGTTGCAGTTGTCATAGTCGACCGTAAAGGTCACGCCTTTTTCTTCTCCCAGCTCCTCAAGCCGGCTTTCGATATTGTCGACGATCTGGTTCAGCGACGCGTCATCGACGTAATTGCAGATCCCGACGGTGAACTCCGTTTTTGCTTCCTCCGCAAAGGTGGAAGCCGAGAATGCCATGGAAGCGGCAAAGACAGAAGCTGCAAGAATGATGGTTGATTTTCTCATGGTGTTTCTCCTTTCATGGGTTAGAAATGAATGAAAAAAAACCGTCCCAAGCTGATGCTTGAGACGGTAATAGTAACTATTATCGCGGTACCACTCAATTTGGCCTACGGCCCACTCTTCCGTGTACAATCATACACCCCGGTCTGGTAACGGATCCGGAATCCGTCGGTGCCTACTCTGCCATGCATTTGGGGCCGCCCTCGAAAGCCCATTCAAAGAACCGCGCCGTACGGACTTCCCACCATCGTCCGCTCTCTGTCACATTGCCTGTTCTCCTACTATTCTTCCTCATCGGTTTAACTGTGTAACACTTTACTACTTTTATGTGTGATTGTCAAGAGTGCTTTTTTAATTCTTGAAGCTGTGGATCGGGGCCGGGATCCGGCCGCCTCTCTCCACGAAAGCCTCGCAGGAAAAACGATTGACGGGCATGATCGGCGCATAGCCGAGAAGGCCTCCGAATTCCACCATCTCGCCGACGCCTTTTCCGATCACCGGGATCACACGGACTGCCGTCGTCTTCTGGTTGACCATGCCGATCGCCGCCTCGTCCGCGATGATGCCCGAGATCGTCGCCGCGGGCGTATCTCCCGGGATGGCGATCATGTCCAGGCCCACGGAACAGACGCAGGTCATGGCTTCCAGCTTTTCGATCGTAAGGGCTCCGTCCTTGACCGCGTCGATCATCCCCTGGTCCTCACTGACCGGGATGAACGCGCCGCTTAAGCCGCCGACCGCGGTCGATGCCATGACGCCGCCTTTTTTGACCTGGTCATTCAAAAGGGCAAGCGCCGCGGTCGTTCCGGGAGCACCGGCCCTTTCAACGCCGATCTCCTGCAGGATCTCCGCCACGCTGTCGCCGACGGCCGGCGTAGGCGCCAGGGAAAGGTCCACGATCCCGAAGGGAACATGAAGACGCTTCGACGCCTCCTGGGCCACCAGCTGCCCGACTCTCGTCACCTTGAAGGCTGTACGCTTGATCATCTCACAGAGGGTCTCAAAATCAGCGCCGCGCACCGACTCCAGGGCATGCTTCACCACGCCCGGGCCGCTGACGCCCACGTTGATCACACAGTCGCCCTCCGTAACACCGTGGAACGCGCCCGCCATGAACGGGTTGTCGTCCGGGGCATTGCAGAATACCACCAGCTTGGCACAGCCGAGGGAATCCTGGTCCCTCGTAGCCTTGGCCGTCTCCAGGATGATCTCGCCCATCAGCTTGACCGCGTCCATGTCGATGCCCGTTTTGGTGGAGCCGAGGTTGACGGAGCTGCACACGCGTTCCGTTCCCGAAAGTGCCTCCGGGATCGACCGGATCAGCATTTCGTCGGCCGGCGTCATTCCCTTTGCGACCAGCGCCGAAAAGCCGCCGATAAAATTCACGCCTACTTCCTTGGCGGCCCGGTCCAGGGTCCGTGCGATGGAAGCAAAATCGTGGCTGCTTTTGCAGGCAGCCCCGCCTACAAGCGCGATCGGCGTCACGGAGATCCGCTTGTTGACGATCGGGATCCCGTATTCCATGGAGATCTTCTCCCCGGTCTCGACAAGATCGCGCGCTTTTTCCGTGATCTTCCTGTAGATCCTGTCATTCAGGACGTCAAGATCACTGTCGATGCAGTCGAGAAGGCTGATGCCCATGGTGATGGTACGGACATCGAGATTCTCCTGCTCGATCATCTTGTTGGTCTCATTCACTTCAAATATGTTGATCATTCTTCTCCGAACTCCTTAGATCCTGTGCATTCTGTTAAAGATGTCCTCGTGCTGGCAGTGGATCACGACCCCGATCCGGTCGCCGAGCTCCTGAAGCTCTTTGGCCAGGGTCCCGTGGTCCTTGTCGGAAGCGCTGGTGTCCGCCACCATCATCATATTAAAATATCCCTGCACGATAGTCTGGGAGATGTCAAGAATGTTGACATTGTTGTCTGCAAGATAGGTGCAGACCTTTGCGATGATACCGACAGTATCGTTTCCCACCACCGTAATGATCGTTTTTTTCATACTTTTCCCTTTCCGGCCGGTTTTGAACGGCTCTTCAGACCGTAATGATCTCGGACCTCTTCTCCCTGCCCGCGACCCGGATATAAAAATCCGAAGACCGGTAGGGATTGTCCCCCATCGTCACCTCCGCGCAGACCGTCTCATAGGCCAGCGCTTCGTAATTGTTCTCCTTGCTGAGATGCCCGAGCAGGATCGCCTTCATGCTGTCGTGCAGAAGGGAACACAGCAGCTTTCCCGCATTCTCGTTGGAAAGATGCCCTCTGTCCCCCAGGATCCTCTGCTTCAGGATATATGGATACCGTCCCACCTGCAGCATATTGACATCATGGTTCGACTCCAGAAGAAGTGCGTCCAGTTTCTGCAGATGGTCGATGATATACTCATTGTATCGTCCCAGGTCCGTCGCGATCCCCACGGAAGCGGATCCGTTCTCCACGCGGAAGCCGACCGGCTGTGCCGCGTCGTGGGGGATCTGGAACGGGATCACCGACAGATCCTTGATCCGGAACGGTTCGTCCTCCCGGATCTCATGAAAAATGCCTTCCGGGATCCTTCCCAGGGAGCCCGCCCGTTCCAGCGCATCCACGGTGCCGCCGGTCGTGTAGACCGGGATCCCGTATTTCCGGGCCAGGACGCCCAGGCCCTGGATATGATCCGAATGCTCGTGGGTCACCAGGATCGCGTCGATGTCTTTTCCTGTGAGCTCCAGTTCATTCAGCCCCTGTTCGATCCGCCGGCCGCTGATCCCTGCATCGACCAGGATGTGCGTATCGTCGGAGCCGACATAGATGCAGTTGCCGCTGCTCCCGCTGGCTATACTACATAGTCTCATGGTGATTCAGCCTTTCTGTGATCTGACTTCGGGTAAATGCGAGCGACCGCCCATTGTCGATCACCAGATCCGCATGGGCTCTGTAAAAGCTTTCATCCGCCTGGCTTCGGATCACGGACTCACATTTCTCCCTTGTGTAGCCCCGGCTTTCCATCAGGCGCAGGATCCGTATCTCCGTCTCCGCATACACATACCAGACCTCATCCAGAAAATCCTGGTAATTGTCCTCCAGAAGAAGCGCCGCCTCCACCACGCACAGAAGCCGTCCCCGGCTCCGTTCTTCAAAAAGGCGCCGCAGTATCTCCTTCTTTACGGCCGGATGTATGATGCTGTTCAGCTTTTCCCGCATTTCCGCCACATGAAATACTACATCCGAAACCTTCTTCCGGTCAATAGTTTTATCTTCTTTCAGAACATCCGGACCGAAAAGGGCAAGAACTGCCTCGTAGCAGCTCCCGCCCGGCATCATCACCTCGTGGCCGATCAGATCCGCCTGCATCACGCAGGCGCCGTGTTCCTGTTCAAGGATCGAGAGCACGGTGCTCTTGCCGGCCCCGATCCCTCCGGTAACGCCAATCGTTTTCATCCTGTCACTCCATGAAGACTTTGTCTTATTTGGCATCATACCAGGTCTCCCCGGCATGCATATCCACTTCCAGTTCCACCTTCAGGCTGGCCGCGCCGGTCATCTCTTCCGTCAGGATCGCCGCCACGCGTTCCTGCTCGTCCCTGTATGTCTCGATCAGCAGTTCATCATGGACCTGCAGCACAAGCCTTGAACGGAGGCCTTCTTTCTTAAGCCGCTCATAAACACGGTTCATGGCGATCTTGATGATGTCCGCCGCCGTCCCCTGGATCGGGGAATTCATCGCGACCCTCTCTCCGAAGGACCGCTGCATGAAATTGCTGGAGGAAAGCTCCGGTACGGGGCGTCTCCGCCCGAACATGGTGACGGCATATCCCTTCTCCTTCGCGTCCTCCACGGATCTGTCAAGGAATTCCTTGATCTTCGGGTAGGTCTCAAAGTACTTTTCGATGTATTCCGCTGCTTCCTTCCGGGTAATACTCAGGTCCTGGCTCAGCCCGAAGGAGCTGATCCCGTACACGATCCCGAAATTGACAGCCTTCGCGTTCCGCCTCTGCAGGGATGTGACCTCGTCAAAGGGCACGTGGAATACCTGGGAAGCCGTCAGCCTGTGTATGTCCTGTGCCTCCCTGTAGGCCTGGATCAGGTTCTCATCACCGGACATATGCGCCAGGACGCGCAGTTCGATCTGCGAATAATCCGCATCCAGGAAAACACATCCGTCGTCAGGCACAAACACCTTGCGGATCTCCCGGCCGAGCTCCATCCGCACGGGGATATTCTGCAGATTCGGCTCCGTACTGCTGATCCGGCCGGTCGCCGTGATCGTCTGGTTGAAGGTGGAATGGATCCTTCCGTCCTCCGCGATCACATCCGCCAGTCCGTCCGCGTAGGTGGATTTCAGCTTGGTCAGCTGCCGGTACTCCAGGATATCCCGGATGATCGGCTGCTCGGGAGCCAGCTTTTCGAGGATATCCGCTGCCGTCGAGTAGCCGGTCTTCGTCTTCTTGCCGCCCTTGATCCCCATCTTTTCAAAGAGGATCACGCCGAGCTGCTTCGGCGAATTGATATTGAATTCTTCACCGGCCTTCGCGCAGATCTCTTTTTCGAGTTCCTTGATCCGTACCTGCAGCCTGCTGCCGTATTCCTTCAGTTCTTCCCCTTTTACGCGGATCCCTGCCTTTTCCATGGAATCAAGCGTAAAGATCAGCGGGTTTTCGATCTCCTCATAGACCGGGTACATGCCCGTTTCGCGAAGTGCGGCCGCAAGCGGTTCCCTCGCCGCAAAGGCCACGTAGGCCATGTGGCAGCCAAGCCGGTGAAGGCCCTCCGGGTTTTCCTCCGCCGCCCTTTCGTATGTCATCTTTCCGAGCAGGTCCTCCCTCGAGGGCAGGAGCCTTCCGTTCAGATACTCCTTGGCGATATCGTCGTATGTGTAGGCGGACTTCAGCGGATTCAGAAGATAGGCCGCCACGCCGCAGTCAAACACGCCCGAGGGCCCGGACAGATCGGCATGTTTCAGCATGCTCTTGACGTCCATGGACGAAAGGATCGTACGCCCGGACAGGCCGGCCAGCTTACCGGACAGGTATTCTCCGGTCAGGAAGCCCTGCACCGGGATCCCGTAGACTTCCTTCTCGCCGAGGCAGACGGCCGCCTCATAGACCCCGCTCTCATCCGCCAGAAGAGCCGTACCCACATGCGGGCACGCCGCGGCCTTTTCGAACAGAGCTTCGCAGCCGTTCAGATCCTCACAGACAAAAAACTCCAGCTCCTCCAGTGTGTTTCTGGCCGCCTCCTCCCCGAACCTGCCGAGCAGGTTCTTGAACTCGAGGCGTTTGCACAGCTCGTAGGCTTCCGGTGTGAACAGGCTGCCGAGCTTTGCTTTTTCATAATCGAATTCCACCGGGCTGTCGGTCATGATCGTGGCCAGCGTCTTGCTGAGCACGGCCAGATCATAATGATCCCTGAGGGACTCCATGGCCCGGTTGGGCTTTATCTCTTCAAGATGGTCGTGGGCGTTCTCGATCGTACCGTATTCCACGATGATCTTCGTGGCGGTCTTCTCCCCGACTCCGGGAATACCCGGAATATTGTCGGAGGAGTCCCCCATCAGGGCTTTCAGGTCGATGATCTGCGGCGGCGTCACCTGGAATCTGTCCAGTACCTGCTGCGGATGATAATCCTCGATCGTCGTCTGTCCCTTTACGGTCTTCGGGAGCCGTACCATGACATGGTCCGTCACCAGCTGGAGCAGATCCCGGTCTCCGGAAAGGATCGTCACATCGATCCCCTGCGCCTCCGACCGTCTGGCCAGTGTCCCGATCACATCGTCCGCCTCGTATCCCTCCAGGGTCGCGATGGATACGCCCATGCTCCGCAGCATCTCCTGCATCAGCGGTACCTGCGAGCGCAGTTCCTCCGGCATCGCGTGACGCGTACCCTTGTAGGCCTCATACATCTTATGGCGGAAGGTCGGCGCATGCACATCAAAGGCCACCGCCAGATAGTCCGGCTTTTCCTCCTCGAGAATGCGGAAAAGGATCGTAAGGAACCCGTAGACGGCCCCTGTGTGGACCCCCTCCCCGTTTGTCAGATCCGGCAGACCGTAAAATGCCCTGTTGATGATACTGTGCCCGTCGATCAGTAGTATTTTCCGGTTCATAGCAGTTTATTCACCTCCACGATCAGCATCAGGATGACCTGCGTAAGACCTGCCGCCAGCAGAAGGTACAGGCAAATCCGCAGGAAACGCAGAACCTGCGAAAGAATGATATGGTATCGCGCCCGTTTCAGGTCCTGCTCAAGAAGCCTGCGGAAATCCAGGTCCGTATCCTCCTCGTCGGACAGGTGCTGCATGGCGGCAGTGACCATAAAGCTGGTCTCCAGCTCCTGGTAGCAGGACGGACAGGACTCGATATGCTCCAGGAACTCCGCCATCGTCTGCGTATCGAGCGTCTTGGCTATGTATCTGTCGACCAGTCCCTCTGCATTCTGACAATCCATGAAATGCCCTCTCTTTGTTTATCTTCTTTTACGGTTCCCGAAAAGTCCGCGCACGATGGACTTGGTCGCCTCCCTCGCAAAGGTATTGACCGCCGTGCTGATCCCCTTCTGGAGAGCCGCCGTCTTCTTTGCCTGTTCCCGGGCTTCCCGCTCTTCCTCGCGTCTGCGCTCCCGTTCGAGCCTTTCCTCTTCCCTTCTGCGCTCCCGTTCCAGGCGTTCCTCTTCCCGTTTACGCTCGCGTTCTTCTTTTTCCTGTTCCTTGCGCAGGCGTTCTTCTTCCTTCTGACGTTCCTTCTCTTCCGCCTCGCGGATCTTCTCCTCCTCGATCCTCCTGGCTTCCTCTTCGGCTTCATCGAAGCGGGCCTTCAGGATCTCGTAGGCGGATTCCCTGTCCACGGCGGTGTCATACCTGGCCGCCATCCCGTCCTGAAGCAGGCAGGTATAGCGCTCCGCGTCCTCGATAGCTCCCATACGGCTCTGCGGCGGCAGCACCTTGCACTGTTCCACCACGGAGGGCCTTCCTTCCTCATCAAGGAAAGAGATCAATGCCTCGCCGACGCCCAGCTGGGTGATGACCTCCTCCGTACTGAATGCGGGATTGGCCCGGAAGGTCTGGGCCGCGGCCCGGACCGCCTTCATATCGGCCGGCGTATAGGCACGGAGCGCATGCTGTACGCGGTTGCTCAGCTGGCTCAGCACCCCGTCGGGCACATCGGAGGGCGTCTGAGTGATAAAGTAGATGCCGATGCCCTTTGAACGGATCAGCTTGACGACCTGTTCGATCTTCTCAAGCAGCGGCCGGGAAGCATTGTTGAAGAACAGATGCGCCTCATCAAAGAAAAAGACCATCCTCGGCTTATCGAGATCGCCGGCTTCCGGCATTTCCTCAAAAAGCTCCGAAAGCATCCAGAGCATGAAGGTCGCATAGAGCTTCGGCGTGTTGATCAGCTTGGCGCAGTGCAGCACATTGATGTAGCCGCGCCCCTGCACGTCGTTTCGCATCCAGTCACGGATATCGAGGGCGGGCTCCCCGAAGAACCGGTCTCCGCCCTGCTCCTCCAGGGAGATCAGGCTTCTGGAGATGGCCCCCAGCGTCTGCCTGGTGATATTTCCGTAGGTCAGTGTATAATCCTTCAGATTCTGGCCGACATACTCCAGCATCAGACGGAGGTCTTTGATGTCGAGGAGCAGCAGGCCGTTGTCATCCGCGATCTTGAACACGATCGTCAGCACGTCGGTCTGCGTATCGTTCAGTTCGAGGAGAGACGCAAGAAGAAGCGGCCCCATCTCCGAGATCGTCGTCCGCAGCGGATGTCCGGATTCACCCAGCACATCCCAGATACAGGTCGGGTAGGATGTATAGACAAAAGGATCCAGTCCGAATTTCGCGATCCTTTTCTGCATATCCTCCGTGTCAACGCCGGGCTGGCACATACTGGCCAGATCTCCCTTCACATCCGCCAGAAACACCGGCACACCGCAGTCGCTGAAGGACTCGGCGAGCACCTTCAGGGTGATGGTCTTGCCGGTACCCGTAGCGCCCGAGATAAGCCCGTGGCGATTCGCCATTTTCGGTATGATGCACACTCTGTCCTTGGTTTCATTCTGTGCCTGGCCGATCCAGAGCATTCCGTCTCGATACATATCTTTTCCTCCATCTTAGCTTTCCATTCGAAAAAAGAAGGCAGCGGAGAGTTCCGGAGAAATCTCTGTTACCTTCCATTTATCCATATTTTAGCATAACTTGCGGGGTGAAACAACCTCTTTGTCAGGCCTGGGCCGGGATTTCGGCGGGCTTTGCGAGGATGTCCATGAATTCTTCACCCGTGATCGTCTCATGCTCGTAGAGGTATTTGGCGAGCTCGTGGAGCTTTCCGATATTCTCCTCCAGGATTTTGTATGCCTTTTCGTGCTGGGTGCGGACAAGCTCGACCACCTTCCGGTCCAGGAGCGTCTGGGTCTCGAACGAACAGCTGAGGGAAGCATCGCCGCCCAGGTACTGGTTCGTAACGTTCTCCATGGCCACCATATCGAACTCATCGCTCATGCCGTACCGCGAGATCATGGCGCGGGCGAGCCTGGTCGCCTGCTCGATGTCATTGGCCGCCCCGGTCGTGATCGAATGGAAGATCAGCTCCTCCGCCGCACGGCCGCCCGTAAACGTGGCGATCTTGTTCTCCAGTTCCTCCCGGGTCATCAGATAATGCTCCTGTTCATCCACCTGCATGGTATAGCCGAGAGCGCCGGAGGTCCTCGGGATGATGGTGATCTTGTGGACCGGCGCGGAATCGGTCTGTCTGGCCGCCACCAGGGCGTGCCCGATCTCGTGGTAGGCCACGATCAGCTTCTCCTTGTTGGAAAGAACGCGGCTCTTTTTCTGATATCCGGCAATGACCACCTCGATGCTCTCCTCGAAGTCGGCCTGGGTCGCAAATTTCCGGCCGTCTCTGACCGCCCGGAGGGCAGCCTCGTTGACGATGTTCGCAAGCTCCGCGCCGGAAGCCCCGGCCGCCGCCTTGGCGATATCCTCGAACCGGACGGTATCCGAGACCTTGATCTTTTTGGCATGGACTTTCAGGATCTCCTCCCGGCCCTTCAGGTCAGGAAGCTCCACGGGGATCCTCCGGTCAAAACGGCCCGGACGAAGCAGTGCCGGATCCAGGGAGTCCGGACGGTTGGTCGCTGCCAGGATCACGACGCCCTTGGAACCGTCAAAGCCGTCCATCTCCGCCAGAAGCTGGTTCAGGGTCTGCTCCCTCTCATCGTTTCCGGCCAGTCCGCTGCCGTCACGCTTTTTCCCGACGGTATCGATCTCGTCGATAAACACGATGCAGGGTGCCTTTTCATTGGCCTGTTTAAAGAGATCACGCACCTTGGCCGCGCCCATGCCCACGAACATCTCCACAAATTCCGAACCGGAGATCGAGAAGAACGGCACGTCCGCCTCACCGGCGACTGCCTTCGCAAGGAGCGTCTTGCCGGTTCCCGGAGGGCCTACAAGCAAAGCGCCCTTGGGCATCGAAGCCCCGATCTCCGAATACTTGCGGGGATTGTGCAGGTAGTCGACGATCTCCGTCAGCAGCTCCTTGGCTTCGTCTTCACCGGCCACATCGCTGAATTTGATCCCGGTGGTGGACTTGACGTAGACCTTCGCATTGCTCTTTCCGAAGGACATCATTCCGCCGGCCCCGCCCATGGAGTTCATCATCTTTTTGCTGAGCCAGTGGCCGATCAGCAGAAAGATGCCGATGGGGATTACATAGCCGGCGATCAGGCTCAGCAGCAGGTTCTGCTTCTGGGTGTTCACCGCCTCCATGGCCGTCCCGGTCTTATGCAGCCGTTCCACCAGGTTGGGATCATCCATCCGTACGGTCCGGCAGACCTTCTCCCCGCCGTTTTCATCCTCCACGACGTAGAAGATATAGGTGTCCTGCACCTCCGCGCGGATCACATCCCTATCATCCACCGCATCCAGAAAAGCACTGTAGTTCGTCGTCTCCACCTGCTTTCCGAACAGGTTCGGCATGATAAGCAGATTGATCAGGACGACCGCCACCAGGGCGATCAGGTAGTACACATAAAGCGGCTTTTTCGGTTTTTGTTCATTAAATCTCATGCCTGTGCCATCCTCCGTAATCATGTTATACGTAAGATAGCACAGGCATATTGAAAACGCAAGTCCTGCTATGGATATTTAAGATTGTTTAGAATTATTTCAGATTTTCCCCCGCAAAGTCGATCCGCCATTTTTCCAGACGGCTGTCCTCGAAATCCTCGTACGCCCTGGCGGTCAGGCTGATCCCCAGGGCTTCGTTTTCCCCGGGGCTGTATCCGATGATCCGTCCGTCCGTGCACTGGAGCAGGCATAGTCCGTATCCTCCGTAAAAGATGCGGAAATGCTGTCTCTCGTTATCCTCCGCCTCCCGAAGAAGGAGACGGCCGTAATCCGGCTCCAGTTCTAGCCAGCGTTCTGTCTCCCCGTGCTGCCGGATCCGGCAGCTTCCGTCCTCCTGAGGGACAATGTCGAACTGCTGGGTCTCATCCCAGACCTGCGTCCAGAGGATCATCTCCGGTTCCGCAAGGGAAGGATCCTGGGAGACCGCCCACACGAGGCTGCCGTCCATGGCAGATACGAGCGTGGCTGTGCCCCCGAGATCCGTGATCGGATCACCTTCCCGGTACATGGACAGATCCTGCCTCTGCTCCTTCACATCCTCTGCCTTCTCTTCTGACGGCTCTGCCGGAGTTTCTGCCATGCTTTCCTCCCGGATGTCTTCCGCTCTCGTTATTATCTGTACTCTCTCGACGATCTTTTCCCTGGCCGGCGGATATCCTGCCGAAAAAGCCAGCAGGGCAGCCACGGTCAACAGGAGCGCTTTCCCGTAAGGGCGTTTTCTCCGCCTGTCAAAGGCATTCCAGAAGTCCTCGATCGTCTGGTACCGGTCCTCCGGCTCTACCGCCAGCCCCTTAAAAAGAGCCGCCTCCTCACTTTTCCGGATCTTCAGCGTGCGTCTTGGAAGGGAGGGCATGCCAAGCCCCCTTTTCCGCTGGATCGCGTCCGGCGGCGGATTGCCCATCAGGCAATAGTACAAGGTCGCGGCGAAGGCGTAGACGTCCGTCCAGGGACCGATGTTTCCCCTGTCCCCGTACTGTTCCTCCGCGGTGTAGCCCCGCTTGAAGGAGACGATCGGTTCCATCCTTTCTCCCTTCACATACGCGCCTCCGAAATCCAGCAGCCTGACTCTTCCGTCCCGTAAAAGCATGATATTGTCCGGGCTGATGTCCCCGTGTACCACGCCGAACTGATGCAGCCTTGTCAGTGCACGGGCGACCGGCTTCATCCACCGGCAGATCGTCTCAGGGTCCGGCTGCTTCTGCCGGCAGATTTCCTTTACGGTGGTCCCGTCCAGGAATTCCATGACCAGGTATGCCGTCCCGTTCTCCTCAAAGTGCTCCCTGACTCCTACGATCCCTTCCTCCTCATGCTGCCGGATCATGGCCAGGATCCTGGCCTCCTGCAGGAATCTCTTCCGGTTTTCTTCAAACAAAGCCCGGTCCTTGGCCACGCAGCCGACCGTCCGCCTGTCCTCCTCCCGGAAGCTTACCTCCCGGATAAAGAGCTCCTTGACCGCTGTCCGGATCATCAGGTCCTCGTCCAGCGCGGTATATGTGATCCCGAAGCCTCCCTGTCCGAGACAGCGGCCGATCCTGTATTTCCCGTGCAGCAGCTCCAGCGGCCGCAGGTATTCCTGCTTTGGTACATATTTCCGGCTGTCATACCCGCAGGACGGACAGATCGTCGTGCCCTCGGGAAGTTCCCGCATGCAGGCAAGGCACAGGCCGGTATTCGTCTGTCTCACTCTGATCTCCCCTTTCCATCCGGCTGCAGGTATTTTCCGGTTTTATCCTCTTCCCTTCCGGCGCGTCCGGACAATCCGATGTTTTTCCGGACCTTCTGCCCGAAGATCTCCGGTGCTCCGAGAAGGATCAGGAGCGCCCGGACAGCCTTCGGGCGCCGGTTCAGCACCGGCAGCATGATCTCATAGCTGCTTCTAGTATCCGGCGCGGCTGCCTGTTCCTTTTCCCCGGGTCCGGGCTTCTCCCTGGCAAAAGCCTCCACCCGGATCCTCCTGCTGCCCCCGTAGAGCAGATCTTCAAAAACCGCCTTTCCGTACATACGCGTATCTGCGGCGGACAATCCCGAGAGGACCCCTTCGAAGGGGAGCGACACTTCCTCGGGCAGAAAGCTCATCGCCTCCCCGGCATCGCCGAGCAGCTCCATATACCTTCTGACAAACAGCAGCGCGTTCCTCTGCATACAGCGAAGCATCACTGTCTCTCCCGCATCCTCGGACATCCTTTCAAAGACAGGAACCACCTCGTTCTCTCTTTCGGCAAACCCGACGCAGCTGCCGGATGGTTCGGACAGCAGATACTCCCGGAGAAGTCCCGTCACGGCAGGCCGGAAGGGATAAAAGCTGCTGATCTCCATCCTGCCGTCCATCTTCCGGAAGCCTGTATCCGCAGGCTCCTCGTGGACATAGTAAACCTTGAGTCTTTGCCCGGAGGCCTCGCACAGAGCCTCCGGGATCCGTCCGCTGTAGCCCATGTCAAAGATCCCGCTGTTCTCCCGGATCCGGCTGTAGAACCGCTTGACGAGCGCCCGGGCGTCCTCATGCTTTTTTTCATCGTACCAGTGATCCAGGAAAAAGCCGATAAAAGCCTCATAGCTGCTTCTGTCCGGAAAGGGTTCCTTCGGCGGGATCCCGGCCCGGCAAAGCTCCCTCCGCCTTGTTTCCGGTGCGTAGACCCTGCTGCAGAAGGAAAGAAGGCGCAGCATTCCCTCAGGTGTCTGTGCCAGGGGATCGACCGGAAGCTGGTAGAAATCCGTCCGCGTCTTCACCATGACCGGCAGAAGTGCGCGCCTGGAAACCGGAAGATATCCGGTCCTGATTCCTGTGACGCGGCCTTCCGTACAGACAAGAAAAGCCTTATGCAGAAGATATCCGTCTCTCCCGCAAAAATACAGGTTCCTGATCCCGTCCTTTTCTGCTTCTCCAAGCAGCCACCGGCAGAGCCCCAGAAGATGCATGCCCACGGCATACCAGCCAAGAAAGGAGGGATCCATGTTCAAGTCACTGCCCGGGTGAAACAGGCGGTAAGGGTCGTCAAAATACTGCTGTGCGGCAAGGCCGCGCATCGCCGCGGCTCCCGGTGAAAATGCCTGTCCGGGGTCCCACCGGCTTCCCTTCAGCGTAAGTCCGAGGCTCCCGCAGCGATTCGTCACGCAGCCTGTGATACGGCCCGAAAAGACCTCTGATGCCTTCGGAAAAAACACAGCCGTGATCCCGGCCATGGCAGCTCCCTCAACATCCTTCTCCCAGTCATCCCCGATATGCAGGATCTGTTCCGGCTTAAGCTTTTCCTTTTCCAGGATCCTTAGGAAAAGGCCGCCTGTCTTCTTGCATTTTCTCTCACCGGAGGAGATATACAGACCGTCCGGACCGTTGTACCCGCAGCGGGCAAGGATCTTTCTGATCGTGTCCGCCGTTAGATACATATCCGTCGTAAAAAGGATCCTTTTCCCTCTGAAAACGGCCCGGCGGTAGAGGCTCCTCCCCGCCTCGCGTGCTTCCGTATAACGGATCTCAAGCTCTTTTTCAAGCCCCTTCATCCGCTCCGCCGTCTGCTGTGTGACCGCGTAGTCCCGGCAGATCACTTCGTAGATCTCGTCGAGGGTCACGTCCTCCCGGTCCGGATGTTCCTTGATAAGCGAAGCTCTTGCCTCAGCTTCTCCCCGCTTCCGAAGATCCGAAAACCTGGCGTGGCCCCCGCTGATCCTGCGGTACGGCTCATCCAGCAGAAGAAACAGATCCTCCGGTCTTCCGAAGGGCCGCACAAGCAGCGTATCAAAAAGGTCAAAGCTGATACAGCTGTACCTCGGATCATCGATCTTTTTCTTCAGATACGAAAGCCGTCCCTCCCAGGGCGTCCGCAGGGACTCCATGTATCCGCAGTACACAGGATCCGGAAGAGGGCTCCCGAGGAGGGCAAGGCTTTTCCGGCATTCCTTCTGCTCTCTTTCGCTCAGACATTCCCGGACGGTCTGCCTCCACATGGAAGAGTAAAACCGTTGCCCGTTCCGGAAATGCTCCCGGATCTCCGGCCCTGCTCCCCTTTCCTCCAGATACCTTTCCCCCGTACGGAACACCTCGGACAGGTCCGAAGCGATCTTGCGGATCCGTGCTGGCGTAAGGCCGTTTCCCGCCGTACAGGCATCCTCATTGGCACAATAAAAATAAGCTTCTTCAAACACGGCCGCCAGCCGGTCCGCCTCGTCAAGAAGTACGGTGGAAAATAAGATATCCTCCCCCATGACGATGTGGGACCTGCATTCCGACAGAAAAGGCAGGCAGCGTTCCCAGAGTTTTCTGGTGTAAAGCTTGTTCCACATGGTATGCCACGCATAACACCGGAATTCCTGTCCAAAAAACAGGTCTTGTATTTCGTTTACCTGAAGGGTTTCTTTTGGAAGGCAGGCCTCATGGAGATTGTAAACGAACCTCTGTCCGTTCTCTTCCCGGACCGTCCGTCCGATGACGATGTCGGCGCCGGTGTCCCCGGCCTTCAGAAGAAGCGTCCGGAAGTAATCCTCCGAAACATAGTCATCACTGTCCACAAATCCGATATAGTCTCCTGCCGCCGCCTGCACGCCGGTGAGTCTCGCCCTGTACAGTCCCTGATTCCGGTCATGCGAAAGAAGCCGGATCCTCGGATCCTCTTCCATGTACCGTCTGAGAAGTGTCCCGATGTTTCCTTCCGATCCGTCGTTCACGACAAGGATCTCCAGATCCTCCCAGGTCTGCCGCATCACGCTTTCGATACAGCGCTCCACGTATTTTTCTGTATTGTATACCGGTATGATCACCGATATCCTGCCCTTGCCGGTATTATCCATTTCCTGTTCCGCTCCTCATCCGCAGGACTTCTTCAAGATCCCTCATCCGGAAGCTCATCTCCCGGAGACGGGCTTTCGCATCTTCATACCTGCGGCTCTCTTCCTTGATGTAGATCTCAAGCGGGGCCTGTTCATCGAAGCCTCTACACATCTCCTCCGACAGGAACACAAGTCCCAGCCCGCAGCTGACCGGAAGCCGCCGCACATGAGGAAACCGGCAGCACAGTTCCGAAAAGAACCGCCAGGAGCCGAGATGCTCGCCTTCGTAGAACAGGTAGTCCGCCACATCGTGCAGCAGGATCACTCCGTCCTTCTTCATCTTGGGAAGCCACATGTCAAAATCCCTCCGGACATCCTCATACATATGACTTCCGTCTATATGCAGCAGGTCTATGCTCTCATCCGCAAATCCTGGAGCCGCCTCCTGAAAGCTGCAGCGCAGAAGATGCGTATCCATGTGATCGTAGCACAGGGACAGGACACGGCAGAATTCCCCGTACACATCGTCCCTGTAATCATTCCGTGTAAACAGATCGCCCCGCCATGTATCGATCCCCCAGTAGCCGGTATCAAGGTTTCCGTCCCTGACCGCCTGCAGGAAGGCAAAGGACGAGCATCCGTAATGGCAGCCCAATTCCACCAGTTTTTTGGGTCTTTGCCACCGTACCAGGTCATAGACAAAGTCCCTGAGTCCCGCAAAGGGCCCGTAGGGCAGCAGGCAGGGCTGATACCTGTCGCAGGCAAAGACCGGCTCGTAGCAGATCCATTCATTCATTTTTATCCGCCTCCATCGAAATGATCTGAAATTCCTCCATTTTCCGGTTGAACAGGCCATAGATCAATCGCCCGGATGTACTGTTCACAAAATGCACGGCCTGGTTCACCCAGCATTGTTCGATCTGGCACAGGACCTCCGGCCCGGTACCAATGCCCAATGTCATAAAGTAGTCTCCTTCCCGGAGCTCCGGCCAGGAAAAGCAGAAGCTGATCAGGCTCTCTCCCTTCCTGAGCTGAGTGGAAAACCTACCGTTTCCCGAAGTCAGATTTGTCTCTCCAAACACTTCCATCCCCCGCTTATCGAGCACCTGGAAGCCGGTGATCAGGCAGTCTGTCGGTTCCTCCGTCTGTACGGACAGGGTGACACGGATCCGGTCGTCCTGCATAACCTCCTCCCGGAAGGCTGCTCCGTTCACCTGCCAGCTGTAGGCCGTGATCCGGATCTGCCCGGCGCCGCTTAAGGATCCGGCCTCCGGTATCCGCATTGGTTCGTCCCATACAGGCATTTCCACTTTGTTCTTCCTCTCTGTGCAGGGCATTGTTCCCTGCCGGATCCTGTAATACTCCGCGATCGCATCCTTTGTGTCTCCGTCATAGACCAGCACGCCTCCATTCAGCAGCAGCGTACGGGAACAGAATCGGCTGATCGACGCCAGATCATGGGAAACCATCAGGACTGTTGCTTTTCCGCTCAAGGCGCGGATCCTCCGGAAGCATTTTTCCTGGAAGAAGACGTCTCCGACACTCAGGGCTTCATCGATCAGCAGGATCTCGGGCTCTATGGAAAGGGCTGCCGCAAAGGCCAGCCTGACAAACATACCCGTCGAATAGGTCCTGACAGGCTGGAAAGCAAAATCTCCGATCTCGGCAAAAGCCAGGATCCCGGACATTCTGCGCCTTCTCTCTTCTTTTTGGAGGCCCCGCAGCATCAGCTGCCGTTCCACATTTTTTATACCTGTGTCTTCCGGGCGGAAGCCGGCTCCCAGCTCCAGAAGTGCTTCCACCTCGCCCCGGATCCGGACGCTCCCCTCCGTGGGGGACGTGACCCCCGACAGGATCTTAAGGAGCGTAGATTTACCGGAACCGTTCAGTCCGATGATCCCCACGCATTCTCCCTCCGCCACGGTAAAGCTGATCCCCCGGAGTGCTTCGAATTCCCTGGCGAGGTATTCCTCCCGCAGGAGCAGTCCGCGGATCCTGTGACTTTTTTTCCGGTACAGATGATAGGTCTTCGTAAGGCCCTGTACTTCTATCCTGTTGTCCATTCCCGCTTCTCCTGCTCACATCTCGTCCGCAAAGGACGGCGAAAAACGGCTGAACAGAAAAGACCCTGCCAGCAGCTGCATGCCTGTGAAGCTCCAGAACAGGAGCGTTGAACGAACCGGCAGCCGTCCATCTCCCGGCAGCAGGCTCATCCGGAATCCCTGTACCAGATATCGTACCGGATTGCCGGCCAGCATCCAGCCGATCCTTTCCCTCATCTCTCCGGATTCCTGCCACAAAACAGGTGTGATCCAGAACAGCAGCTGAAGAAGGATCCCGACCATGTCCGAGAGGTCAGGCAGAAAGATCTGCAGCGTTCCGAGCAGATAACCGGCACCCAGCAGATACAAAAAGACCGCGGTCTCAAAATAAAGCAGATGGAAAAATCGGACCGGAGTATCCGGCAGAAGTGCGTATCGAACGATCAGCAGGATCAGAAGAAAAAAGCAGTGGATGATGAAAGACGAAAGAAGCCTTACCTTCGGCAGAACCTGAGCCGGAAATCTCTGCTTGCAGATCAGGACCGCGTATTCGGTAAAACAGCGGGTCCCTCCGGCAATGCCGTCCGAGATGAAAAGCCAGGGAACATATCCGGCCGTGAACCACAGGACGAAGGGGATCTCCCCGACCGGCGGATTCCTGTATCCGGCCCAGAAGACATAACAGAGGATCAGGACCGTCAGAAGCGGGGACAGAAAAGCCCACAGGGCTCCCAGCCAGGACCGGCTGTACCGGATCCGCAGGTCCTCCCAGGCCATATAGATGAGCAAACGCATTTTCCTCTCTCCTTTCTGCCTATACCCTAGCACGGCATCCGGATGCTGACAAGGAAAATCGTTCGACAAAAATCTATCAGTTCCGCCCTTTTTCGACAAAAAAAGGACAGGTTATCCCTGCCCTTTTTGCTGCTCAGAGAGGCCTTGTCGCCTCCCGGAGCCATATGCTTTCTTCCTCCGTAAGATACGGGGAAATCGTCTGATAGACGGTCTCGTGATAGCGGTTCAGGATCCCTTTTTCATGAAGGCTCATCCTGTCCGGATCCACCCCTTCGAGATCAATAGGGACCATCGTCAGGATCTCAAACTTCATGAACGTTCCTGCCTCTGTCTCTTCCTTTTTCCGGCAGAGGAGCAGGCTTTCATGGCGGATCCCGAATTGTCCTTCCTCGTAGTACCCCGGTTCATCGGAGGTGATCATTCCCTCCTCGAACCGTACACAGTCCTTTCGCTCCGGCACCTGCTTCCACCGGAATCCGTTGGGCCCCTCGTGGACATTCAGATAATAACCGACGCCGTGACCGGTTCCGTGCCTGTAATCCTTCCCCATCTTCCAGAGCGGCTCCCTGGCCAGGTAATCCAGGTTCAGCCCCGTACAGCCATACCGGAAGCAGGCATCCGCAAGATTCAGGTGTCCCCGCAGGACCTCCGTAAAATACAGCTTTTCCTCCTCCGTCACGGGGCCGACCGCGATCGTTCTCGTGATGTCGGTCGTTCCCTCCAGATAATGTCCGCCCGTATCCGCGAGCACAAGCCCCTTCGGAAGGATCCGGCAGTCCGTCTCCTCTGTCGCGGAATAGTGGACGATCGCGCCGTGGGCGCCGTAGGAGATGATCGGACTGAAGCTGTTGCCCCGGAAGTGTTCCTGCTCCTCGCGAAGGGACAGCAGCTTTTCGGCGGCGCTGATCTCCGTGATCTCCTCTTCGGCCACATGGGTCTTCAGCCAGTAGATAAACTTTGTAACGGCAACGCCGTCCCGGATATGGGCTGTACGCATGTTCCGGATCTCCACGGGATTCTTGACAGCCTTGAAGAGCATGGTCGGTTTTTCCTCATCCAGGATATCCGCACCGCTGCTTATCTTTTCGTAGAGCAGGCTATTCACGGAATCCCCCGACAGAAGGACCTTCTTTCCCGCGGTCAGCTCCCCGGCACGCTGGTAGATCGCCATATAGGGCTGCAGCAGGATCCCGTCCTTCGCAAGAGCCTCGCGGATCTCCTCCGGAAAAGCCGCTTCATTTGCAAAAAGCAGACCCTTCTTTTTTTCGAGAAGCAGGTAGCCAAGAAATACCGGCGTGCATTCCACATCGTTGCCGCGGAGATTCAAAAGCCACGCGATGTCGTCCAGCGATGCCAGCAGAAAGCTGTCTGCGCCGAGCTCTGCCATCTTCTGCCTGACCCTTTCAAGCTTTTTGATCCGTGCCTCGCCGGTCCAGATATCCGCAAGCATCTCCACAGGCTCCTGCGACATGGCCGGCCGGTCCTCCCAGATATCCCCGACCAGATCGAGGTCCGTCCTGAAACAGATCCTCTTTCCGGACAGTTCCTCCCGGAGCTTTGCTGCTTCCCTGGCCCCCACGCACCGGCCGTCGAATCCGAGACACGCACCTTCCGGCAGCTCGTTCTGCAGATATTCGTGCAGCGACGGAACGCCGGGCTCATCCATACGGAACAGGGTGATCCCGCTGCCCGCAAGCTGTTTTTCAGCCTGGATAAAGTACCGGCCGTCTGTCCAGAGGCCGGCTGAATCAGGCCGGATCAGGGCCGTTCCGGCCGAACCGGTAAATCCTGTTATATAACTCCTGCATTTAAAATGATCGCCCACATACTCAGAGGAATGAAAGTCGTCCGTCGGAACGAGCCACGCATCGATCCGCTCCTCCTCCATTCTTTTTCTGAGTGCTGCAAGCCTGTCCTTGATCCTGTTGTCCATAGCTTCTCCTTTTTCAGATATGTGCACTCTATGTGCCGACCCTGTTATCATAGCACATGGAGCAGAAAAAGAAAAGGCAGGTCCATACATCCGTATGGAAAATCGGGAACAGGGGTAAAAGTTTTTACTAGAAAAAGTCATTGACTTTTGCGGTAAGCCACTTCAAATTCCGGTGGAAATAATGTATTTTTGAAGTAGAAACGCCATAAAATAAGAAGAAAGGGAGGTGTGGCATATGGAATTCCGTGAAATGCTGAATGATTACATGCGTATGTTCAACTGTACGGCCAAAACACTTGCCATGGCCTCCGACCTTTCTCCGACAGTGATCAGCCGTTACCGGAGCGGCGAACGCATTCCCATGCCGGGAAGCATTCAGTTCGAAAAGCTCTGCCACGGCATCGCAGACCTGGCCGCGCAGTCCGGCCGGAGCGGGCTTACACCGGAGTCCGTCCAGACCGCTTTTCTGGAAATACTGGCCTCCCGCAAGGCGAATCCCCGTATCCTGGCTGACAATCTGAACACCCTGATCTCCGTGCTGGAGATCAACAAGGCTGAACTCTCCCGCTTTCTGAATTATGATCCTTCCTATCTGTCAAGGATCTGCTCCGGACAGCGTACACCGTCCAACACGGACAAGTTCATCCTGGATGTATGCCGTTTTGTGGTCCGCCGGTTCAGCCGGGAATCGGACAAAAAAGCCGTGGCCGACCTGATCGGCTGCTCCTCCGATGTCCTGATGGATGATTACTCCTACCAGAACCTTCTGCTGGGATGGTTCGGCACACAGAATATCCTGCCCGAGAATACCGACATCGTGAGCACGCATCTGCTGCAGCTGGACAGCCTGGATCTTGATGCGTATCTCGCCGAGAATTCCCTTGCCTCCGACGATACCGGCAAGAGTCTTTCCTCGGGCCCCTTTCCCCGGGTCTATTACGGGCTTGAACAGATGAAGCTTGGCGAACTCGACTTTTTTGAAGCCACGCTGCAGTCCGGTTCCGAAGAAACGCTTTTTATGTGCAGCGATATTCCGGTCAATGCCTTCCGGAGTGACCAGGAATTCCATACACGCTACATCCGGAGCCTGACCACCCTGGTCTCCAAAGGGATCCGGCTGGATATCATCCACAACATGAGCCTTCCCTCCAACGAGCTGAGGCATGGCACAGAGGTCTGGCTTCCGATCTATACCACCGGCCTGGTACGCTCCTGTTACCTCAAGGAGTCTGCCAATTCGATCTACAGTCATCTTGACTATGTTTCCGGAGGCGCTGCCCTGAGCGGCGAGTGTGTCACCGGATTCCATGCGGACGGCAAGTACTATCTGACCACGGATCCGCTGGAGATCCGCTATTACCGGAAACGTGCCGAATACCTGCTCCGCAAGGCGGAGCCGCTGATGGATATCTACGCGAAAGACCATCTGGATGAATTTCAGCAGTTTCTGGAATCGGACGCACGTCTGACCGGGAACCGCCGCGAGATCGCCACACATCTTCCGGTCTATGTCCTGGACGATGATTTTCTTTCCTCCGTCCTGACCCGGCTCGGGATCGAAGGCCATCAGCGGGAAATGATCCAGGAATACGTGGCCAGACGCAAGATCCTTACCGGTACGGTCCTCACGCATGGCCATTATCATTCGGAGATCCCGTTCCTCACGGAGGAAGAATTCCGGGAAGCGCCGGTAAGCCTTTCCATGACAGATCTTCTCCTCAAGGAGCCGCTTAAACTTACCTACCAGGAATACCTGTACTATTTTGAAATGCTGAAGGCTTTTCAGGCCGCACACCCCAATTACAGTTTCAAGCTGACGGGGCGGCGGGCACTCAGGCGGGTGGAGGTCCTGATCCACGAAGGAAGATACGCCATCGTCACCCGCACTTCCAAACCGGCTATCCATTTTGTGGTGCGTCATCCGAAATTCCGGATCGCGCTGGAAAATATGGTGGCACCCTCCATAGGGTAATTGTGGTCAAGGTCTGCAGTTTCTGCAGGCCTTGTATCCATATTCAAGGACTTTTTCCCTTTCCGCCGAGGTATATCCAAGGTTCCAACTGTGGATCTTCGGCACATTCTCGCAGTCCGGGTAATGAAAAACAAACGATCCTCTGTTGCACACAAAGGAGGCCTCGGAAGGATCGATCGTTTCTCCCGTGATCACATCCTCTTCCGGTTTGTTCTCTTCTTCCGGGGCTTCCTCCGGGTACTTTCCTTCCGAAAAATCCTGACACGGCGTGAGCTCCGTCCAGATCCCGTTCCCGTCCGAACAGACCGTGACCGTTCCCTGCAGATCCGTTCTGTAGAGGGCAGCACCGCTTCTCCGGATCCGTTCCAGCGCCTGCCTGTGGGGATGGGCGAATTCATTAAAGGTTCCGCAGCTCAGGATGGCTGCCTCCGGTCCTGCCGCAGACAGAAACGCCTCCGTGCTTGACGTATAGCTTCCATGGTGATCGACGACGTAGATCACATGGCCGCCCGGCTGCAGCGACCGGCTGATAAATGACTCCTCCCGCTCTTCGGCGTCGCCGCAGACCAGCACATGGCAGTCCCCGTAATCGATCCTGTACGCCAGGCACCGGTCATTCTCTTCTTCCATGTCAAACCGTTCCGGCCCGATCACCTGCACAGAAGCCCCTCCCAGAAGAAAAGAATCTCCAACCTTCGGATACACGATCTCCGTATCCGTGTCCTCGGCCGCCTCCAGGCAGGATGTATATGTCGCTCCTCTTGCCGTATAATCCGGCAGCAGAAGCTTCCGGCATTCGATCCCGTGCAGGACTCCCGGAACACCGCCGGCATGATCGTCGTCATAATGACTGGCCGATACAAAGTCCAGCGTCCGGATCCCCTCCTTTTTCAGAGCACGAACGACTCCCGCTCCGGAGATCCGGCTCCCTGCATCAAACAGCGCATTCCCGCCATCCGCGCGGACAAGTACGGCCAGGCCCTGCCCTACATCCAGTACCCGCACAAGAAACGGGGCTGCGCCGCCTTCGTCCTCCCGGACCGGGATCTCGGCGGCTTTTGTCCTGCCATCGTCCATCGGAAGAGCAGGCATGCCGAAAGGAAGCAGCCCTTCGCAGCCGGTGAGCGTACCAAGCAGTAGAACGACGGTCAGCAGAAGAATAATTTTTGTCTTTTTCATAAATACGTATTGCATTCCTTGTGATCCTGTGTTATAGTATACATAGTTTTAAAAACTACATGTTTGGTTTTGGATTAATACATTCTGCGTTTTTGCAGATCGTCTATCGGAGTTTTTACTATCTGTATATGGAGGCGGGAATGATGACAGGAAAAGAATTAAAAGAATACTTCAAAACACATCTGGTTCCTTCCAGACTTTACAAGATCGGCGGCAAGCACAACAACCGCATCTGCCTGCAGCAGACGGAGGACGGATGGGAGCTTTTCTTCAGTGAACGCAAGGATAAAGTAGGACTGATGCGTTTTGAGACCGAGGAAGCGGCCTGTGCCACCATGAAGAACGAGATCCGCAAGATGATGGAGATCCTGTACGGGATGACCTGGGCACCCGAGGTGTGAGGCCTGCATCTGACCATCATACGATGATCGACTGAACAGAGGAGATCCCTGACGGGGTCTCCTCTGTTCGTTTCACCAAAAAGAATTCCGTTCTGTTCTCATCCCAGCGGGATCTCCACAACAGCAGCCATTCTGGTCAGGCAAAGCTCGATCTGCTCGGAGATCTCCTCCACCATCCGGCCCGTGATCTCCTCATTCTTCTCCTTCTCCAGGCTTTCGATCAGGTTCTTTCTGACCGTCTGGCTGACTGTCTTCATTCTGGAACGCATGGAGTGCCGCGGGATCAGCTTTCGCATGGCCTTCGGCAGATTCACGTCCAGAAGCGCATTCTCCATCCGCTCCTTGCCCAGGATCAACACGATCAGGGAGATCATGGCTCCTGCGATGATCCCTGCCGGACCGCTGGAGATCAGCGCCATGCCGCTTCCGCCGCAGAGAAGGCCCACCAGGATCGAGATGATCGAGTCGATCAGCCAGGTGATCTCCTCGACCGCAAACACATTTTTGGCATCGATGCGGATATCGATATCCGAGACCGACAGATAGGAGCTGAGGCTGAGCGCGGTGTAGGGCACATGGTGCCGTATACAGATCGGCACGGTATATTCCTCCAGCTCGTCGGCGACCGGCTTCAGCCATGTCGTAATCTCTTTTGTGAGGATCTTATGTGCTTCCTCCGTCCGCAGGAACGCCGCGATCTCCTTCTCCATCTCCTGGTTGGTATCCGACAGGCGGCTGATCTCACCCGAACGCCATCTCTCGAACACCGGGATCGCCGCATGCTCGATCAACGGCTCCACCAATGCTTCGACCGCCGCCACATAAAGCTCGCCAATGTGCTTCCGGACCACGTCCTCCACGGTACTGGATGCCATCAGAAGATCCAGCTCTTCGCGGAACTCGCGAAGCTCCTCATCGATACGCCCGCTCCACGCAAGCCCCCGCGAAACGGAGAACTCCGGCTCCGTTCCGGTGATCACCACCGCCTCCGGGAACAATTCCCGGCACCAGACCTTGACAGCCGGCAGCTTGGATACCCCGCCTGTCAGGAACAGAAGCTCCGGAAGCTCCCCGGAGATCTTTTCACGGACAGACCGGAGGCTCTCCTCAAAAACCTCCCGGAAGGAAGAGCCGCCCAGCCGGTCCGTCTTTTTCCCGGTCAGGTCTTCGGCTGTCTTCGCGTTCATCGTAAGCGTCAGCCGCAGCGGACGGTCATACCGGATCAGCACGGTCTGCACACATTCGTGGTCCTTCCAGTAGGCTTCGTCGGAGTAATATTTTTCTTTTAAACGTCTGGCACTGAATTCGCAGTAGCTCCGCCAGGGCTCACTCTTTGCAAAGATCTCCCTGATGCGGTCACGGTCAGGAGACGCTTCCACAGCCATGTCGAGAAGCAGCTCATCCATGATCCCGCCGCCGAGAGACACTTCGCCGGCCGTCTGCATCTCCACCTCGTGCCCGTTCATGATATAGGCGAAATCCGTGGTGGAGGATCCGATATCCACCACAAGGACCGGCCTGCTGAGGATGTCATATCCTACCTGCAGATGCTTGGACTGGCATGCGCTGACAAGTGCTGCCCGCGATTCCGAGATGATCCGCACCGGCGGGTAGCCTGCCTGTTCAAACAGGAACCGGTACGTTTCCCGGGCGTTCTTGTCCCAGCCGGCGGGACATCCCACATAAAAGCAGCAGTCTTCATTTCCCAGAAGGTTGCCGTCGGCATACAGTTCTCCCAGGACGCCCGACGCAAATGAGCGTATATCCTGTTCAGCCTCCGGATCCGTGAGAAACCGGCTCTTAAATCTCACTCTCCGCCGGATCACCTCTGTCTGGTAGCATGCGTTCTCCCCGATCAGAAGTTCTCCGGATGCAAGGGCGGCATAGGCGGTCACAAAGCTTCCGGCCCCTTTGACCGGAACGATCTCCGGGATCATCTGCTCCTCTTTTTCAAGCCGGGAGACCGCGCTTTCCGCGTCTCCCAGATCAAATCCAAAGAATCGGTTCATGAAATTCCTCCCGAGGCCCGGCCTCTTTGCAGAAGCCGGCCGTTTTTAACCAGGGCCGGCCGGATCGTCCCTGTATGCTCCGCCGGCATCAGGTCGAACCACTCTTTCGTCTCCTGGGAGTATTCGACGGTCTCGATCTGATGGCAGTGCAGATAGTAGCGGATATCCTGCAGTTTTTCAAGGGCATAGGCCCCGTCCTCACTGTAAGCTGCTTCAAGAAGCTCTGAAAAAAGGCTTATTTCATCCTCCGGGATCTCCTCCCCCGGACCCTGGAAAAGCTTGTTCTTTTCCTCAAAGCGGCTCTGGGAGAGCTGTCTTTCCAGATTCTGGTCGACATTCAGGATCATGGCCCGGTAGACCCTGTACAGGCGCTGCGGATCGAGCACGATCTCGGTCATGATATCCTCATTCTGTTTCCTCTCCGGTTTTCCGGTCAGATGGCCGGCAATATACAGGAGAACGCCGCCGGCTGCGCACAGCAGGATGCACCAGAGCATCATGCTGCCCGGGACCTCCCGCAGCCAGGGAAGCAGCGCGCCCGCAGCCAGGCACACGATACCGGCTATGAAAAGGGCCAGCCCTTTCCCCGTTGGCAGGATGCCGTGTTTTTTGTCCGGCATATGCCTGTTCCACACCCGGGCGTCCATGACGGAGTCGCAAAAAGGCGCCGCCATCCTCGCCGTCTGCATCATCCCGGAGGCCGCTTCCCGCCCCCGGTCGCTTCTGCAGTCTTCATTATACCGGTAAAGAAGACGATCGGACTCATTTTCCAGCGCTTTGACGGCGTCGGTGGGCATCCGGGCTGCCTTCAGTTCTTCCAGCAGACGCTCCTTGTCCTGTTCCAGTAATTCAAGCATTGACATGACCGTTCTCTCCATTTTGCATAGCCTTCCAGGATACCACCGGAGCGTTCAGGGAGATCGTGCTCCCCATTCTGTAAAGAGGAATACAGCTCATGATCTTCCTGAAAAGCGTGACAGACCTGTCAAAGTTCCGCTCCTCCAGAGGGCGGAAGGTCTGGTATGTCAAAGCCGTAAACTCTTCCGAAAGAGACGTTCTCCGGATATGGTCAGAGGTGTCCTTCTCCAGGATGCAGATCCCCTGCACCGGAGCGCTGGTATTCCTGTTTTTCCGGCTTTTTCCGTCCCAGGGTGATCCGAAAGCCATCACGCGGGAGCCGTCAAGCTTCAGGAACGGTTTATCATCGTTCAGGATAAACGCTTTTTCTTTGAAGGCACGGCACCAGAGCGACGTGTGGGTGCTCTTTCCCGATCCGCTCTTCCCGGTAAAGATATAGGCTCTTCCCTCCATGACCACGCAGGAACCGTGGAACATGACCGTGTCATGGTACAGCAGCTGCTCCGCGATCAGTCTGTGGAGTGCACATGTCTCGAAATAGTGACCGGGAAGTTGGTTGACGTAAGCAGGATCGTGGACGCCTGTCTGTAAAAGCTCCTTCCATTCCCGGATCCGGTCCTGTTCGGTCACCGTCACCGAAAAAGCCGGCGTTGCAGCATCATCCAGGATCATATAGTTCTGGCAGCTGATCTTCGTTTCCAGGTTTTCCACGGTTACCCGGATCGGAACATCCGCAAGTCTCATACAGAATGTATATCCTCTTGAAAGCATAGGCTCATCTCCGTTTCTATGCACTCATTGTAAACGATTTGCCGCCTGACTTCAACCTTCTATAACGATTCCGGCCCGAAAAGCAGGATCATGGTTCGATCCTGTCTTCTGTCTTTCATGATCCTGCTTTACACGGCGCGGAACCTGGGTTATAATAAAAAAGAAAACATATGTTCGATGCCAGGGAAGGAGGAAGCTGTGTGGCAGACGTAAGAAAGATCATTTTTCATGTGGATGTCAATTCCGCTTTTCTGTCATGGTCGGCCGTCAAACGGCTTAAGGAGGATCCGGGCGCTGTCGATCTCCGGACGATCCCTTCCGCCGTCGGCGGTGATGTGGAGACGCGCCACGGTGTGATCACTGCCAAGTCGATCCCGGCCAAAGCCTTCGGCGTCAAAACAGGCGAGCCGGTCGTCAAGGCTCTCCGGAAATGTCCCTCCCTGGTCCTTGTCCGTTCGGATTTTGAGACCTACAGGGAATATTCCCGCGCGTTTATCCGTATTCTGAAGGAATACTCTCCCCTTGTACAGCAGGTCTCGATCGATGAAGCCTACATGGACATGACAGAGTCGCTGGATTCCTTTACGGGTCTTCTCGCTGACCTTCTTGTCAGGACGGACGATCTTGACACTTCTCTCCGGGGCCTTTCGGATCCTTCTCTTTCCCTCTCCGATCCTTACGCCGCCCTTGCGATACTCGCGGCCGGCCGGATCCGGGAACAGGTCCGTTCCGAGCTCGGTTTTACCGTGAACGTCGGCATCTCCACGAACAAGCTTCTCGCAAAGACGGCGAGCGATTTCGGCAAGCCGGACAAAACGCACACCCTGTTCCCGGAGGAGATCCCGGAGAAATTCTGGCCGCTTCCCATACAGGAGCTGCACGGCTGCGGCAGTTCTACGGCACGAAGGCTGCAGGATCTCGGGATCCACACCATCGGCGATGCCGCAAACGCGGACATTTCCATGCTCAGGCTTCATCTCGGCGAAAAGGGCGGCATGTATATTCACAACAGCACAAACGGTCTGGGCAGTTCCACCGTGCACAGCGAGCATGAGGAAGCCAAAAGCTATTCCAACGAACTGACCACGGCTCTCGATATCAATGCCTCCAATTTTGAAAAAGAAGCCCTCCCGCTCCTTGCGCATCTGGCCGACAAGGTCTCCTCCCGCCTCAAACGGGATGGTTTTTACGCCTCGACCCTCGGGATCATGGTAAAAACAGACCGGTTCCTCCGGCACAGCCGGCAGGTCACACTCCGGCAGTCCACCAACAGCCGTGATCAGATCTACGAGCGGGCGGAGGAACTGCTGCGGCAGCTTCTCTACGCACGGAACGGCCTCTTTGAAAAGGGAGAAGCCATCCGGCTCATCGGTATATCCGCCGCGAACCTGGACCGGGGAGAGTTTCGTCAGCTGAATCTCCTTGAGTATGCCGAAAGCCTTCCCTCTCCAGTTTCCAAAAAAGAAACGCCGCCTGACCCCGAAAAGGCCAGACGGCTGGAACGTATGATGGAACAGATCCGTACACAGTACGGAAAAGAGGCGATCCACAAGGGAAGCGCCGGGTCCTGATCATCAATACCTGAATTTGGTCTTGACTTTGTAAGAGAAATGAGAGCTTGACCCGAAGAGTGCTCCCATATTGTCATAATACTTGCCGTCGATCATGACAAAGCCATGACCGGCCTTGATCGTAACCACATACGGATTATAGCCGAGCGTATCCGCGATGCAGGCGATGACGGCCGCAAAGGTATAGCAGTTGCCCTTCAGGCTCTTGAACGCATCGATGGCGGCCTTGTACTGCCATCCCTTGTTCGGATATCCTCTCGGATCCCGGCCGGGCGTATAACGCTGGTAGGCCAGTACATAGTTAAAGCAGGCACGGAACTTGTCCCTCTTGCTCTTTTTGCTTCCGGCGTGCTTGCTGATGAACTTCTCACAGAGCCTCCTGGCCGTCAGTTTGTCGGCCGGAATATCCGCCACGCCGTTGGAGCCGAGCTTGATGCCGTCGATGGTCTTGTTCTTTGCGCAATAGCCGCAGGCATAGACATAATAAGTCTTGGTCCCGATGGTCACCCAGCCCTTGCCGGCCGGATTTCCGTTCTTGTTGACATAGCAGTAATTGGAGGCCACCTTGACGATCGAGGTCTTGGAAGGCCGGACCAGCGTGCTGTTGCTGTCAAACAGCCAGTATTTTCCGTCCACCTTGGCAAAGCAGTTGCGGATCGCGTACCCGTCTGCCTTCAGATAGTACTTCTTCTTGTTGAAATAATACCACTGGTTCTTAAGGTATTCGCCCTTTTTGTAGAAGCGGATGCCTTCCTTGGTCTTGACCATACCGCTCTTCACGGTTGTCGATGCGGTCGACGTGTCAGCCCTGGCACTGACCGCCCATGTTCCCGCCAGCATGATGACAGCAAAGACAAAAAACGCGATCAGCATGCCTTTTCTGCTATGACTTTTCTCCTGCATTTCTCTGCTCCTCCGTAATTCCAGTACCTGCCTTCAGCCTTACAGCAGGTTTTCGCCCTCTCCCATAAGTGCGATATCGACAGCCGTCGCATCCTCCAGATGGAACATCATCATGTGATGCCCGGTCTCCTCGTTGTAGATCTTCTTGAGATGCGGTGCCGCTTCGAGTGCTGCCTTCTCGTATTTTTCATCGGTTTCAAAGACAGCTTTTCCGGTGTAACGGAGCCAGTGAGAATCTTTTTTACATGCTACGATCTCTACCTTGGGATTTGCCTGCATCTGACGGTACACGGCCTTGAAATCGCCCACGCCGAACAGGATCTTTCCATCGATCTCAAAATGTGCGCCGAGGGGGCGGAGCTTTGGCTGGTCACCGTCCACGGTCGCCAGAAAAAAAACGCCTGCTTCTGTCAGGAAATCATTTACTTTGCTCATAGGTCATTCCTCCTGCTGTTCTGCTGTATCTATTCGAATTGTTACCATAACACTACTACATATAGTATTATACTAGCCCAGATGAATGACAAAATCAAGATATTTTTTCAGTTATTTCAGGGAAGCAGAAGCCCCCCGACCAGAATGAACCATGGAGGGATCCGGTCCCCCTCGATCCATTTCAGTTCCAGGCCGAGATACTTTGTCACCGTAAGGCCGACGTCCCCTCCGAGAGCTTCGATCGAATAGCGAAGCTGTTCCGGATGCCTGCAGGGTTTCCCCTCGATCCGGGCACAGTGATCCTTCCCGCACACCTGGCAGGACCCGGCACTAAGGGATATACTCCCCGGGTATTCCTTTTCCATCGCGAACAGTTCTTCTGTCAGCTTTTGTTTTTCGATCCACAATGTCTGCTCGATGATCTCACCGCGTTCCTCTTTTGTCCATTCCTTTGCCGTGACCTCCTCCGGCATCAGGATCTTGATGCCGAAAAGCTTTAACCGGGAGTATTTTTTCCAGTATTCATTCGCATCAAAAGAAAACTCCGGACATGACCACAGGCGGTCATGGTTGTGGCATTCCCGGCAGAATGCGACAAACTTCTCCACATCCACGCAGTCTTCCGTAAATGCTTCAACCGGAACCTCCGCTTCATACCGTTCCGTACGATAATCGATCCTCATGATAAACCTCTTCCTTTGCGCTTATACCATATAGCTTTCCGGGTAATAGATCCGATCAAAGATCCCCTCCGCGCTTTTCGCAGGTGCTTACAGAGCGTGGAATTCAGATTCTGTCCGTCCCCGGCGCTCCATGTTCGCATAACACACCTGATAAAAAAGCCGGAAGACCCGGAGTCCGTCGACCGTGTCATCCCTTGCCAGGGAACAGCACATCCGTTCCGGATGGAACTGCACCCCGTACACGGGGAGGCTTTCGTGATGAAGGGCTTCGATCACGCCGTCCGAAGGACAGACACCGTCAATAACGAGATCTTCTCCCAGACGGTCCGCAGCCTGGTGATGGGCGCTGTTGTGCATGAACGATTCCCCGTACAGCCGCGCCAGCCAGCTGCCTTTTTCGGCCTTGCAGGCATGGACTTTGTCGCTGTCCTCGAGCGACAGCCGTGCATGCCGGTCCGATGTCGCCAGATGCTGGATCAACGTGCCTCCGAAATACACGTTGATCAGCTGATGCCCCCGGCAGATTCCTAGCACGGGCTTTCGTGCCCGTACAAAAAGATCCAGCAGGGACAGCTGGAGTTCGTCCAGATCTTCCATGATCATAAAGCTTCCGTTGTTCTCCTGCCCGTACCTTCCAGGGGCAATGTCGCCGCCCCCCGGAAGCAGCAGGCCGTCGTATGTGCCGATCCTGAACTCCGATACGTCCAGATACTCCTGCTGAAACCGGTTCTTTGCCTGTTCGCTCTGGACAGAGATGACGATCGGCTCCATCCCGGCCTCAGATACTGCCCTCGTGTAATTTTCCATTCTCTGATCGATCTCTGGAATTGCGATTCGTATTGTACTCATTCGATCATCCCTGTCAATGGTTTTCGATCGAGCTCAGGAAATCCTTCGCTCTCTGTGAAGTCGGATTTGTAAAAAACTGCTCCGGCGTGTTCTCTTCGATAATGCTTCCGCCGTCCATAAAAATGACGCGGTCTGCAACTCTTCTTGCAAAATTCATCTCGTGCGTCACGATCACCATGGTCATGCCTTCCCCGGCGAGCTCCGTCATGACATCCAGCACTTCCCCGATCATCTCCGGATCCAGCGCGCTCGTCGGCTCATCAAACAGCATCGCCTTCGGATGCATGGCCAGGGACCTTGCGATCGCCACCCGCTGCTGCTGCCCGCCGGACAGCTGCGCAGGGACCTTGGCCGCCTGTGAATCCACGCCCACTCTTTTCAGAAGGCGCATGGCTTCCTCCCGGGCCTCCTTCTTTGAGATCTTCAGGACATCTGTCGGTCCCATGGTCACATTGTCGAGTATGGATCTGTGCGCGAACAGGTTGAAGGACTGGAATACCATCCCGATCTGCGCCCTCATACGCGCCAGTTCCTTTCCCTCCCTGGGGATCGGGTTTCCCTCGATCAGGATCTCTCCGGAGTCGATGGTCTCGAGCCGGTTGATGGTCCTGCAGAGGGTGGATTTTCCGGAGCCGGACGGCCCGATGATCACGACGACCTCCCCCTTCATCACCTTGAGATCGATGTTATTAAGGACATGCAGTTCTCCGTAATGCTTGTCCACATGTCTTAATTCGATCACAGGAACCTGCCCATTTGTGTTCTCCGCATTTTGTTTTGTCGCCATAACTTCTGTATGCTCCTTTTGTTCAGTCAACCAGTTCAAGCGGATCTGTGATCACATTGTTCCTGCGCCGCGCGATGGAAGCGGACGCTTTGTTCAGCAGAAAATTGATCAGGATATAGATCACGGCGACCACCAGATAAACGGAAAGCATCGCGTCATAGTTTGAGATCAGCACCCTCGCGTTCTGCATAAGATCCGGGAAATTGACGACGTACGCGAATGTCGTATCCTTCACAACGATCACCAGCTCCGAGATCAGGGCCGGTATCACGAACCGGATCGCCTGGGGAAAAACGACTTTTAAGAAGACGCTCCCGTCCCTCATGCCAAGGGAAAGCGCAGCCTCCGTCTGCCCCTTCGGGACCGCGTTGACGCCGGAGCGCAGTACCTCCGCGACAACGCCGCAGGCCGAGATGGCCACCGGCATCGTGATCTTCCAGATCGAATCCAGCCTGATACCAAGCTGCGGTACGACCAGGAAGAAAAAATAGATGAACAGAAGGGTCGGGACACCCCTTGTGAATTCCACCAGGCAGGTACAGATCCCCCTCCATATCCTGTGACGGCTGATCCTTCCGAGCATGAGAAGAAATCCGGCCGCAAATGCCATCGCTCCCGAGATCAGGGCCGCCTCCAGCGTTCCGAGAAGGCCCTGCCCAAGAAAACGCCACGTTGTCGCCCTGGTAAAAAACGACCAGTATCGCCCCTCCAGCTGTCCGTTTTCATAGAACATCCGGATGATCAGGAAAAGAAGGACAGAAAGGGCGGCCAGTGAGAGGACCGTCGCAGCCAGGATCTTTTTCTGCATCTTCGGTCCGGGAGCCTCGTACAATGCCTCCCGGATCGAACCCCGTGTATCTTTCATCGAAGGATCCTCACTTTCCTGTCAAGCCAGTTGCCTGCCTGTCCGATCACAACAGCGGTCAGGCAATACAGGACCGCCGAGATCAGAAAGGCCGTGACTCCGCCCACGGCGTGGGTGTTGATATGGGACACCAGTCCCGTCAGGTCCATGGGATTCATAGGCACCTGTGAGGCGAGCGCCGTCGTCAGCATGGTCGCCACCAGAAGATTGGTGAGCGGCAGGATGCTGGAGCGTACCGACTGCGGGATCACGATCCTCCTGATGATCTGCGTAAAGGTCATGCCAAGGGATCTGGCCGCCTCGATCTGCCCCGGAGAGATGGTATTCATACCGGCCATCAGGTACTCCGAACAGAAAGCCGCCGGGATCAGGGCCGTCGCGATCAGCACACAGGTAAAATAGGACAGGATCACGTTCAGGTACGGCAGCGCATACACTAGTAGGATCAGAAGTGCGGCGCCGGGAATGTTCCGGAAGATCTGCACATAGAGATCGCCGGCGATCCTGAGCGGCCGGACCGGGCTTACGCGCAGGACCGTGACCACAGTCCCGATGATGAGAGCCGCAAGAAAAGCCAGCGCTGTCAGTTTCCAGGTTGTAAAAAGGGCCTGTATATACTTGTCCCCGTACTGTGCAAGCAGTTCCTGTATATTCATGGTCATTCTCCAAAAAGGGCTTCGGGAGAGATCCTCCCAAAGCCCCCGTTCATTTCTTTATACTGTTGATCCGGTGAAGTCTCTTCAGCCGATCGCCGGTGCCTCCGGTGCCGTGTCGATACCGGTACGGTCGCCAAGGCTGATCTGCCACAGCTTGCTCCAGGTTCCGTCCTCTTCGATCTTGCCGAGGAATTCATTGACAAAAGCCACACCATCGGAGTCAAGAGGAAGCCCGATCCCGTAATTATCCTCCGGACCGAAGACATCTCCGGAGATCTCATAGGTATCCGGATTCTTGACGATCGCGTTGAGGAGCAGCGTATAGTCCGTGACATACGCGTCAACACGTCCCTGCTCAAGAGCCGCACGTGCCTCCTGGTCCGTGCCGAACTCCTGTACGATGGCTTCCGGCGCGTATTCCGCAAGGATATCCGGACCGGTGGAGCCGGACTGTGTTGCCACGGTCCTGCCTGCCAGACTGTCAACACCGTTGATCTCCTCGTTGCCGGCCTTCACGAGCACGGCCTGTCTGGAGGTGTAGTAAGGACCCGCAAACGAGATGACTTCCTTGCGGGCGTCGGTGATGGAATACGTGGCAAAAACCGCATCGACCTGGTCACTCTGCAGGACGGACTCACGGGTGCTGGAATCCACCTGCGTCAATTCAAATTTTGACTCGTCTCCGAGGATATAGCGTGTCAGCAGCTGGTACAGCCCTGCATCAAAACCCCGGACGCCGTCGTCCGTCTCATCAAGCTGGCTGAACAGGAACGACGTCCTGGTCCCGCCTACCCGAAGAACACCTGCTTCCTTCACGGCCGAAGCCCATTCGTTCGCTTCAATGTCCGCATCGTCCGCGACGATCCCGGAAGCAAGAAGTCCATCAAAGGCTTCCTTGTCGATCGCAACGCCCTCAGGCTCTTCCGCCGCGCAGTAGGAAGTGATCATCCCTGCCGCGAGCGCTGCAGCCAGAAGGATGCCTGCTGTCTTTCTGATCCGTTTTAATCCCTTCATTGTTGTCCTCCTCTTCTGTCATGAAAATGACTGCGTTGCCTGTTTGACCGGATCTTCCGGTACTGTTACAAGCAATCATACACTATATTTCATAGTATGTCAATAGGAAATATAGACAAACAATGGTTTTTCCGATAATCTTCAGACAAAAAGAATAATGGCAACGTTTTATACTGCTTATACAACGACAAACTGGATCACGCAGAAGGCTGCGTAGATCGCAAGAAGCAGAATTCCCTGTGCACGGTACAGCTTCTCTTTCAGAAGAGCCGGTACCGTCAGGATCAGCATGACCGCGAACATCACCGGGAATTCCAGCACCAGGGAGGAATTCATTCCCCGGATCATGGAATTCTGCGGGATGGGGAACGGGGCCAGCGTGACGGAAGCACCGCTCACCAGCACCAGGTTGAAAAGGTTCGCACCGATCACGTTGCCGAGGGACAAGGAGCTGTGCCCCTTTGCCAGGGAGGTGATGGCCGTCACCAGTTCAGGCAGGGATGTGCCGAGTGCCACAAATGTCAGTGCGATCACGGATTCCGGAACACCCAATGCCTGCGCGATCAGTGTACCGTTATCCACCAGTAGTCTCGCTCCCACGGCAATGAGAGCAGCTCCGACCACCAGCTTAACGAGATTCATGGCCATGGACGGTTCCTTTCCATCCGTCTGTCCGCTCTCTTTGGCATCGGAAGCCGGGGACTGTCCCTTTTTCATGTCCCGCACGGTCATGATCATGTAGACCACGAAGATCGCCAGCAGGATGATCCCCACAGGGCGTGAAAAATATCCTCTTATATAGGCAACACCTGCATAAAAGACTGCCGCGATAAAGAAGAAGATCACCGGCATCCGAAGCGATTTCCGGTCCGCCTTACCCGGCCGTACGGTCAGTGTGATGGCTGCGATCAGGGCTGTATTGCAGATCACGGACCCGATCGCGTTTCCGTATGCGATCTCGCCGTGTCCCTGTACGGCGCTGGTAACGGAGACCATGACCTCCGGAAGCGTCGTCCCGATGGATACGACCGTAGCCCCGATCAGGAGCTCAGGAAGCCGGAATCTCCGCGCGATCTCTACCGCGCCGTCCACAAACCAGTCGCCGCCCTTGATAAGGCATACAAGTCCCACCAGAAACAATAAAACAGGTACAAGCATCCGCTGTACTCCCTCCTATCCATATACCGCCGTGCTTACGGCTCCTCCATTTCCATCGGTTCCGCCGGTATGAACACTCTGCTGTGCTCCGGCTGTTTTTTGATCTTTTCAGCCTGCTCCGTGGCTTCCCGGCAGAACTCCATCTGGGAATTGACGAGAGTCTTCCCCCGCTTGTCCTGCTTGATATAGCTTCCGTCCGGCTGGAGCAGATGTGCTTTTACGTTATCCCTGAATTCCAGGTCCAGGATATGCTTCAGTTCTTCCTTGATGTCCTCGTCCTCTACCGGGAAGACGATCTCCACACGGCGGTCGAGGTTCCTGGGCATCCAGTCCGCGCTGCCCATGTAGATCTCCTCGCTTCCGCCGTTCTGGAAGTAGAAGATGCGGCTGTGCTCGAGGAAGTTGCCTACGATGGAACGCACATGGATGTTCTCGCTGACGCCGGGGATCCCCACCTTCAGGCAGCAGATGCCGCGCACGAGAAGATTGATGGTCACGCCGCAGGCCGATGCCTGGTAAAGCGCTGCCATGATCACCGGGTCGCAGAGGGAGTTCATCTTGGCGGTGATGGCGGCCGGAATGCCCTTACGCGCATTCTCCGCCTCCCGCGCGATCAGCTTCAGGAAACGATCCTTCATCCAGATCGGAGCCACGATCAGTTTATTCCAGTGTTTTGGCTCTGAATAGCCGGAAAGCATGTTGAAGACCGCGGTCGCGTCTTCACCGATGCGCTCGTCGCACGTAAAGATCCCGCAGTCCGTATACAGCTTGGCCGTGGAATCATTGTAATTGCCCGTCGCCATGTGGACATAGCGGCGGATCCCGGACTCCTCCCGTCGGACGACCAGTGTGATCTTGCTGTGGGTCTTCAGGCCGACCAGGCCGTAGATCACGTGGCAGCCTGCCTTTTCAAGCATCTGCGCCCAGACGATGTTGTTCTCCTCGTCAAAACGGGCCTTCAGCTCCACCAGCACCGATACCTGCTTGCCGTTCTCGGCCGCCTGCGCAAGGGCCGCGATGATGGGCGAATTGCCGCTGACGCGGTACAGCGTCTGCTTGATGGCGAGCACATCCGGATCCTTTGCCGACTGCCGGATAAAATTGACGACCGGGTCAAAGCTCATATACGGGTGATGCAGGAAGATATCCTTCTCCCTGATCACGTCGAACAGGTTCCTGTCATTCTGGAAGGCAGGGACCGGAGCCGGCGTGTATTTCGGCTCCTTGTATTCGTCATAGCCCTCCTGCGCGTAGACCTTCATGAGCATGGTCAGGTCAAGCGGGCCGTCGATGCTGAACAGGTCTTCCTCCTTGATGCTGAATTCCGTCGTCAGAACGGACAGCAGCCTCTCATCGATGTCCTTCTCCACTTCCAGTCGGATGACCTCGCCCCACTGGCGTTTTTTGAGCTGTTTTTTGATCTCCACCAGCAGGTCCTCGGCTTCATCCTCATCGATGGTAAGGTCGGCGTTCCGCATGATCCGGTACGGATGGGCACACACGACGTTGTAGCTCAGAAACAGCTTGTCGATGTTCCTCTCGATGATCTGCTCCAGCAGGATCACCGTCGTGTCCCCCTCCTTCGCGGAAGGAATGATCACGACCCTCGGCAGCACGGAAGGCACCTGGACCGTAGCGAATACCAGGACCTCCTTGCCCTTTTTCTTGTCCTTCTTGGAGATCAGCGCCCCGATGTTCAGGGTCTTGTTCCGGATCAGCGGGAAAGGTCTTGAGGAGTCCATCGCCATGGGGGTCAGGACCGGATAGACGCTGTCCTCGAAGTACCGGTCCACAAAGGCCGCCTGCTTTTCCGTCAGGTTTTCATGTCCGGTGATCAGGTGCATGCCGGCCTTCTCAAGAGCCGGGAGCAGGGATTTGTTCAATACTTCATACTGATCCCGGACCAGCTCGTGGGTCTGCAGGCTGATCTGCTTCAGCTGCTCCTTGGCCGTCAGCCCGGCGATGTCCGTCTTGGTATAACCCGCGTGAACCTGGTCCTTCAGGGAAGCGACACGCACCATGTAGAATTCATCCAGGTTCGAGGAGGTGATACTGGTAAATTTCAGCCTCTCAAACAACGGCAGATGCTTGTCACGTGCTTCGCTCAGCACCCGGTCGTCGAATTTCAGCCAGCTAAGTTCACGGTTGACAAAATATTCAGGTTTGTCGAAGTTCTTTTTTTCCATACCCGCAGCTCTCCTCACATCTTTTTCTTACGTCTGAGACTCAGACGGATCCCGAACACTTCCTCAAAGAAATCGACCTTGTCCTTAAGGAGCCCCAGTTCCAGGGACAGATCCCGCGAGGAATCCAGGATCAGGGACAGTTCTCTGTCCTTCAGCACCGTCCGGATGCTTTCAATCTTCTGGTAATGGCTCCTGTCCATCGCGTTGGCGACCCTCAGGATCGCCGTCAGTTTTGCGATGATCAGGTATTTATCCCGGTCCAGCGTCGTGTCATTGCCATACTCGGAGCTGTACCGGAATTCGGCATTGTTGTAGCGGACCGCGTTGGCGATGATCGCCCTCTCCTGGGTGGAAAGTCCGATGATCTCCGTGCTCATGATGATCTGATAGGAGCATTCCGACACGTCGCCCATGCTGATATACTTGCCGCAGTCATGGAGCTGCACCGCGATCTGCAGAAGCAGCCGCTCCCGGGAGCCCATCCCGTGGATCTTCTTCATGCTGTCAAAGATCGCGAGGGCGATCGCCGTCGTCCCCTGGATATGCCCCTTGCCGGATGAAAATCTCTTGGCAATGTTCCTGGAGGCCACCAGGATGTCGTTTTCAAAATTATGGACGCTTTTGATGTATTTTTTCTTTTCCGCGAAGTCATAGGCGATCCCGTCCAGAAGAGACATGCCGGGAGCCCACAATGATTCCGCGTTGAAGATATCCAGGAAGCTCTTGCAGATGACCATCGTAGGCACGACAAGGTTCGCATACTCCGGATCGATCTCCATCTCCTCGGAAAGCTGCTGTACGGATTTATGGACTGTATTCTCGTACCGGCTGGTAAATTCCGCCTTTGTGATGATCGAATCCTTCATGTCCTCATGGAAGATCGTGTCAGTCAGGAAATCCCCCATCAGGATCACGTTGCGGATATCCCGGTCCTTCAGGTACAGCCTTTGGAAGCTGGTCAGATCGTTCCGGATGAACTCCGCCACCAGCTGATCATAGTGCGTCGTGGTCTTCTCCAGATCCCTGAGGCGCTCACGGATCCGCATGCTGCCGATCTTCAGATGCTGCGTGGTCACCAGCGCATCCTTGTCAAACAGGGACACCTGCAGGGAACCGCCGCCCACATCCAGGATCGCCGTGCCCTTCTGGATCATTTTTTTGAAGCCCGTCTCGATCGCGGCGATGGACTTATAGCCCAGGAAATGCTGTTCGGAATTGCTCAGCACTTCGATCCGGAACCCGGTCCTCTGGAAGATCTGCTCCTGTACGATGATTGGATTCATCAGCTCGCGGAATACACTGGTCGCGCACGCCCGGTACTCTTCTGCCCCGAACTCCCTCATCATCCGCTTGAAATCCAGCAGGATCTCACAAAGATAGTCCACCATCCCGGGATCCAGCTTTCCTTCCATGTAAGCGCCGCTTCCAAGTTCCAGCTTGTAGCGGATATCGTTCAGTTCCCGGAAGCCCGATTTTTTGGAGAGCTCGAAGATCTTCATGCTGACCTCGTAGGAACCGATATCGATCGCCGCAAATGTTGTCGTTGCCATAGTTTTTTTACTCCTCATTCATCCGGCAGTCCATCATCCACGGCCTGGCCGCGAACGATAACCGCCATATTTACTGCTGTACATCCGGGAGCGATGCGCTTCCCAGCAGATGATCGATAAACTGCTGGGCCGTCCGTCCCGTGAGCCCTCCATGGGAAAGCTCCCACTGGTTGGCCAGAAGGAAAAGCCTGTCCTCGGGCATATTGACACCGTGCCTCTCTGCCAGGACCTTCACGATATGCTGGAATTCCTTCTTGTCCGGCTTTCCGAAATAGATCCGGACGCCAAAACGGTATACCAGGGAAAGCTTCTCCTGGACCGTATCGGAGGAATGGAGATCGTCGTCATCCATCAGTTCCAGCTTGTCCGATGACCTTTCCCGTACCAGATGGCGGCGGTTGCTTGTGGCATAGATCAGGATGTTTTCGGGCTTTTTCTCAAGCCCGCCCTCGATCACGGCCTTCAGATACTTGTACTCTGTCTCGAATTCTTCAAAGGACAGGTCATCCATGTAAAGGATAAACCGGTAATTCCGGTTTTTCACCTGGGCAATGACCTCATTCAGGTCCTGCAGCTGATGCTTGTACACCTCGATGATCCGGAGCCCGCGGTCATAATACCGGTTCAGGATGCCTTTGATGCTCGAGGATTTGCCGGTGCCGGCGTCTCCGAACAGGAGACAGTTGTTGGCCCTTCGGCCCGAGACAAAGGCCTCGGTATTCTCGAGCAGCTTCTGCTTGGCGTTCTCATACCCGACCAGATCCTCCAGCTGTACGTGGGCGATCCGGGTGATCGGAGAAATGACCACCTGCCCCTTCTCGTCATGGACGATACGGAAAGCCTTGTGGAGACCGAACTTGCCGACGCCGAAATCCTTGTAAAAATCCACCATGTGCTGCCAGAATTCCTGCACGTCCGCCGAAGCTGCAAGGCATGCGGCCGTCTCGACGATCCGGTCCCGGATCCGGTGGTTGAATTCCCGGCTGTTTCCGTCCTCATGCCGGTAATCCGTAAAATAACCGGCACAATTCCCGCCGGCCTTCCGGTCAAGCGCGGTGAGATCGAGGGCAAACAGCTCCCGGAAGATCGCGAAATCATGTCTGGCGAGCTCGTTGATGCTTCCCTCGACCTGTCCTCGGATCTCGCAGGCCTTGCTGAAAGGGTTTTCGTGGCTCACGAGAAGGAAAGTAAGATACGCATGCCACAGATTTCCGAAAAAACCGTACTGTCCGGCAAGCTCCGCCAGCTCATGCAGGCAGAAAAACCACTCTTCCTTCCGGTGATCATCCCACTCCTCGTCTCTATGCTCCATCAGATCATCCATCTGCCTGAGGAGCTGTCCCTGTGAAAAATCACGGTACAATATACATTCGTTGATCCTGCTCATCGCTATTTCCTCTAGTAGTTGCCGAGGATCTTAAGGCGAAGGGCCTCCGCTTCCAGGCCCCGCAGGGTATTCCGGACAGCACTTTCTTTCAGATTTCCTTCAAAATCCACAAAAAAGCGATACTCCCATGTCCTGCCGGGAACCGGTCTGGACTCGATCCTCGTCATGTTCAGTCCATTATAAATGATATGTGAAAGCAAATTATAAAGAGAGCCTTTTTCGTGAGGCAGCTCAAAGCAGATACTCACCCTGCCTGCGCCCTCCCTGTATTCCGGCCTGCTTCCCAGAATGATGAACCGGGTCACATTCTCCGCATTCGGGCAGATGTTCTCCTTCAGTACCCGGAGGCCATACAGTTCTCCGGCTTCCCTGCTCGCGATCGCGGCCCGGGACGGATCTCCCATCTCGCGTACGGTCCTCGCCGCCTCCGCCGTATTGACCGCCTCCCGGATCTCCCACTCCGGATGCTGTTCCAGAAAGCTTTTGCACTGCTGAAGCGCCTGGGGATGGGAGCACACGGTCCGGATCACAGCAAGGTCGGACTCTTCTGTCCCCAGCAGCACGTGCTCGATCGGAAGGATCTGTTCCCCGATCATATAAAGCGGTTTCTCCGTCAGGAGATCATAGATATCCGTCACGATCCCGGCCGTTGAATTCTCGATCGGAAGAACCGCATAATCCGCCTTTCCTTCCACGACGGCGTCCATGGCTTCCCGGAAGGTCTTCACATGAAAGGCCCGGATGTCCTGCCCGAAATAACGGCGCATGGCCGCATGGCTGTATGCCCCTTCCACGCCCTGAAAGACCACGGCCGCATCCGTAAGGTCCGGTTCCGCCGTGAATGTATAGGGTTCTTTCTGACCGGCGCCATGCTCCTCCAGAAGCTGGTACTGCCTTTTCCGGCTGATCGCCATGATCTGTCGGAAAAGTTCCTGTATGCCCAGCTCATTGAACGGACTGTGCGCCTTCTGGCGGAGCGTATGGATCTTGGACGCTTCCCTTTCGGGATCCAGCACCTGTTTTCCTGTCCGGATCTTATAGTCCGCCACCTGTTCCGACAGCTTCATCCTCTCTTCAAACAGCTGCACGATCTTTTCGTCGATCCTGTCGATGTCCGCCCTGAAAACGGAAAGGTCCGGCATCCTCCGGACGATCTCCGTCAGGATGCCGATAAAGGAAAGGGAGCCGAAGGCCAGGATCACATCGTCCGCTCCGGCGGCCCGGCAGGCCGCGTTTACGGCTTCTTCTATGCTCCCGGCCGGCGTCACATCCTGGTGGTACCTGGATGCGGCCTGCGCAAGCTCCGCAGCCGGGAGCGCGCGTGCGTTGTCCGGCGTCTGGATCGTCCAGATCCTCTCGGCATAATGGCAGGTCTTTTTGAGTACGCTCTCGTAATCCTTGTCCCTGAACATGCCAATGATGAAAAACAGCTTCTTGCCGGGAAAGTATGTCTCGATGGATGCCGCCAGTGTATCCGCGGCGGCCGGATTGTGGGCACCGTCGACGATGAACAGCGGATCTCTCCGGAGGATCGTAAAGCGTCCGTTCCACACGGTCTCAAAGAGCCCCTTCTTACGCTGTTCCGGCGTCGTTCTTATGCCGGTCGCGTGAAGCAGCTGCAGGGCTTCCAGGGCGAGTACGGCATTCTCCTTCTGATGGGTGCCTGCCAGATGGATCGTATAGGCTTCCCCTTCATAGACAAAGGTCTGGCTTTCCACGTCCGACCGGAGGATCCTGGCTTTGTCCGGATCGGCGATCCTGAGGGGAACCTGGTTTCTTTCGCAGGCGCAGCGGATGGATTCCTCCGCCTCCGGCTTCTGCCTGACCGTCACCATCGGGCATCCCGGCTTGATGATCCCGGCTTTTTTGTCGGCGATATCTCCCAGTGTATTTCCGAGGAAGGCCATATGGTCCATACTGATGGAGGCGATCACGGACATGACCGGCTTTTTGATTATATTGGTGGCATCGAGGTCGCCGCCCATGCCCACCTCGAGAAGGACCAGGTCGCAGTCATGCTCGGCAAAATACAGAAACGCGGCGGCGGTCTCCATTTCGAAGGGCGTCGGGTGCGGAAGGCCCTCTTCCGCCATCAGGTCGCTTTCCAATGCGATCCGGCTTACGATCCTCGCAAATTCCCCTTCCGTGATCTGTTCTCCGTTGATCTCCAGCCGTTCTCTGTAGGAATACAGCGTCGGCGATATATACCGGCCGATCTTCCGTCCGGTCAGCTGAAGGGTTGTGTACAGATACGCGATGACCGAGCCTTTTCCGTTGGTCCCGGCCACGTGGATCACCCGCAGCCCGTCCTGCGGATCCTGGAAACGGCTCATCAGCGTCCGCATGTTTTCGAGGCCTAGTACGCTTCCGTATTTTTCAGCATTTTTCAGATAGTTCCGACATTCAAGATAGTTCATATGTGTTCGACCTCAGTCCTGCAGCAAATTTTGTATTCAGTATAGCTCAACCTACTTTCTTTTTCAAGAATTCCCACATCTTTTCGGCTGTCATTTACCCAAAAAAGGGACAGGCAGCCTCAAAAGGCCGCCTGCCGTGTGAAAACGATTTCTTCCCCTTCCGTTCCGTCATCATACCACACCAGGGACAGGTTGTCTTCGTCCCCTTCCATACTGATGGAACCGGTCGATCCTGCGATCTTTGCTTCTCCAAGCTCCGCCTCTGTATTGCCGTCTTCCGGGAGATCCCAGAATTTGCCTTTGTCATACACGAACGCATTCCGGTCACAGTCGAAGTAGATCGTGGTCTTGAAAACATAGGCGCCGTGGGTCATCGGGGAAACGATCTCGATGTCAAAGCCTTTTTCCGGGTTTCGTTCGATACTCATACCGGTATATTCCGTATCCTTTTCGACCCATTCGCCGGTCATAAAGGGATCCAGTTCGTCATCTTTGGGGGATTCCGTATAGGAGCCGCCAAAGTTCTCCGTGACTGCCCCGTTTTCGACTCTCAGATCCCAGGTATGCATACGGTCGCAGGCGATCCCGTTGTAATGCTTTGCACTGACCGTGATCGCCCCGTCGGCTGCCGGCTCATAGACGATCACAAATTCATCATCCACAAGTTCTGCGCTTCCGAGCTTCACCACGGAGTCATCCTGTTCCATGTCATCGGCCACCCATCCCAGGTCTCCCTCTGCGTCCGGGATCCGGATCACATAGTTTCCGTCCTCGATATTACACACGATGCTTTCCGGCTCATCCGTCTCCGCCAGAACCGGTGCTGTCACGCACAGAACCCCGATCAAGGTCGCTGCAAAGATCATTTTCGCTGTTTTCATAGTATATCCTCCCTTTTCGTAATAGTTTATGGCTCGTTTGAATGCCGTTCCAAAGGAACCGCAGGATATGCGGCTGCACAGGCCACGCTTGTCTCCTTGGAATTGCTGCGCCGCTTGTTTTCATGTGCTCCCGGCCAAGCCAGCTTCGCTAAACGGCGGCCTCCGCACATGAAGCTATGCTCGCAATTCCCGGCGTCGACTGCGAAGTGGCCTGTGCAGCCGACATATCCCGCTTCTTCCTTTCGCACGGCATTCTTCTCTCGCCGCTGCTTTCCGGCCGATCACCGGGGTATTACTGCGAAAGGTTTTGCTGATTGCTGCAGGCCATCGCGATATGAGCGACATAGCTGCAGGTGACCGGAGATCTGTCTCTGCCTTGCAAGGGCTTTTGAGGGCGGTCGTAGGCGAGGCAAGATCCAGCGCTTACGGAAACTCAAAACGCGAAGCCTTTGCTGAGCGTTTTGTAAGTTGAAGTTAGCGCTTAGCTTGCCGCAGCCGTTGCCCGGGGCCTTGCGGGCAGAGACAGATCTTCGACACCGCAGCGTACGTCCGCTCTGTATCTGCAAAAAACAGCGAATCAGAATTCGTCCTGTGCAGCCGCATATCCTGCGATTCTTTATAATACGGCATTCAAACGAGCCTCCTTTATTGATCCGGAACTAAGTATAGCATATGGCGTGTCACAATACCATCACAATTCGTCCGGGTACCGATCTTCGAGGCTGCGATTTGCCTGTTTGTGCGGATTTGCGGAATTGCCAAAGATGTGGCTTGAAAAATCCATGCGGGTGGTTTATGATGGAATGCGGAATATTTCCGGACATTCCAAATTCGCATACGGAGGTAACGCATGAGACATCTGATGAGTCCGCTGGATTTTTCCGTGGAGGAGCTGGACAAACTTCTTGACCTGGCAACCGACATCGGAAAAGACCCGAAAAAGTACGCGCATGTCTGTGACGATAAGCGCCTGGCCACCTGTTTCTATGAACCAAGCACCCGTACCCGGCTGAGCTTTGAAGCCGCTATGATGAACCTGGGCGGCAAAGTCCTCGGTTTTTCTTCCGCCGATTCCAGCTCCGCCGCCAAAGGCGAAAGCGTCGCCGATACGATCCGCGTCGTTTCCTGCTATGCAGATATCTGTGCCATGCGTCACCCGAAAGAAGGTGCACCGCTGGTCGCTTCCATGGCCTCGTCCATTCCCGTGATCAACGCCGGCGACGGCGGACATCAGCATCCCACCCAGACACTGACCGATCTACTGACGATCCGTTCCCTCAAGGGAAGACTCGATCATATCACGATCGGACTCTGCGGCGACCTGAAATTCGGCCGTACCGTACATTCCCTGATCGAAGCCCTGGTACGCTATGCAGGCGTCCGCTTTATCCTGATCTCCCCCGAAGAACTTCGCATCCCCAGCTACATCCGTGAAGACGTGCTGAACCGGAACCAGGTCCCGTTTGAAGAGGTGGAACGCCTCGAGGACGCCATGCCTGAACTCGATATCCTGTACATGACACGGGTACAGAGAGAACGCTTCTTCAACGAAGAAGACTACATCCGGATGAAGGACTTTTACATCCTTGACAAGACAAAAATGGAACTCGCAAAGAAAGACATGTTCGTACTCCACCCGCTTCCCAGAGTCAACGAGATCTCCGTGGAAGTGGATGAAGACCCGCGGGCGGCCTACTTCAGGCAGGCACAGTACGGCGTCTACGTGCGGATGGCCCTGATTCTCACATTACTGGAGGTGGAACTGCCATGCTGAATGTCGGAGCACTGAGAGAAGGCTATGTCCTGGACCATATCAAGGCCGGAAAGGCCATGACGATCTATCATGATCTGCAGCTGGACAAGCTTGACTGTACCGTCGCCATCATCAAGAACGCCCAGAGCAACAAGATGGGCAAAAAGGACATCCTCAAGGTGGAATGCCCCATCGACACCCTCGATCTCGACATCGTGGGATTCATCGATCACAACATCACGGTCAATATCATCAAGGACAGCGTTATCGTTGAGAAAAGAGACCTCCGGCTTCCGAAGAGGATCGTCAACGTCATCAAATGCAAGAATCCCCGCTGCATCACCTCCATCGAACAGGGGCTGGATCATATCTTCTTCCTCGCGGATGAAGAAAAAGAGGTCTACCGCTGCATGTACTGTGAGGAAAAATACCGGGGACACCGGAACAAATGACCGGATTCACGTTCCTTCGTGTGTACCGGGAACATACGATGCATAAGAAGAGCCCCGCAGTGCCGCGGGGCTCTTCTTATGCATATTCCTCGGGATCCGTTACTTTACGAGTGCAAAGAAATCCGTCAGATCGTCGGTATCACACTCCCCTTTGGCCATCCAGAAATCCGCCATATCCTGGCTGATGGCAAAGATGGATTTCTCGTTGCTCTCATCAAGCAGAGATGCGTTTTCCTCGCGTCCGTAGAATTCCAGTCCTTCCACGTCCGCGGCCACATCCTCCGCCGTCACCTCTTCAAACCCGCCGGCCATCATCTCGTAGGCTTCCTCCGGGTTCTCTCTCATATAATCCACAGCCTTGTACCAGGCTTCGGCCACCGCGTCCACGATCTCCGGATGCTCCTCGGCATACGCCGTATTCACCACCAGCGAATCCAGGATCGTCTCCGGATAATCAGCGCTCGTCACCAGTGCGTGCGCCCCTTCCACGCTGTCAAGGGCTTCGGAAAGCTCCGGCTCCCACATGATGGCTGCGTCCACAGACCCGCCCATGAAGGCGAGGCCGGCTTCCGTCGTATCATTCATGTCCGCGACCTGGATATCTTCTTCGGAAAGAGAACTGCCGTTCTCAAGGGCCGTCAGGAAGAAGTAATAAGAAGAAGCGGATTTGTCGAGGGCCAGCGTTCTCCCGGCCAGGTCATCCAGTGTTTCGATGTCCTGGGCTGCCACCAGACCGTCCGCGCCCACGGATGCATCCATCGCAAGTACAAAGCGGCTGTCCGCGCCGTTTGCGTACATTTTGATATTCGGATCCTGCGCGGTGGCGAGGAACTGAATGCTCTGTCTCGTAATGAGGGCGGCGTAGGTCGATTCGTCCTCGATCACCTGGATATCCATGTTGATGCCGGCTTCTTCAAAATAACCCATCTCCTGGGCGATGAACATGGGCGCGTATCCCGTCCATGTACAGAAAGCCATTGTTACGTCTGTTGTCTCTTCCGCGTACGCAGGCGTCACAGCCGCTGCAAGAAGTGCCGCAGTAAGTCCGATCGCTGTCCATTGTTTCCTCATTGTAGGGTACCTCCTTTTTTTATCTCTCAGCGGTCCATGGCCGCATCGTTGCTCTCTGCCCACAGCATGTCCATGATGCTTTTTTTGATCTCCAGGAATTCCGGAAGCACCAGGGAATTATGATTTCTCTCTCCCGGAAGCGACACGCGAAGCACGTCACGGATCGTCCCCGGCCGCCGGCTCATCACGTAGATCCGGTTGCCGAGAAGCACTGCCTCATCGATATCATGGGTGATGAACAGGATCGTGGTCCTTGTCCTCCGGCTGATGTCCGCCAGGAGTTCCTGCATGACCACACGGGTCTGGGCATCCAAAGCGCCGAAGGGTTCGTCCATGAGAAGGACCTCCGGCTCGTTGCAGAGGGTCCTGGCGATCGCCACTCTCTGCTTCATGCCGCCCGAAAGCTGCCTTGGCAGCATATTCTCAAAGCCGGCAAGTCCGACCAGTTCCAGGTATTCCTGCGCTTTCCCGCTTCGTTCCGACGCCGGCATGCCTTTCATCTTAAGGCCGAATTCCACGTTTTTTCTGACCGTCAGCCAGGGAAACAGGCTGTAGCCCTGAAACACCATGCCGCGGTCTGCTCCGGGTCCTGAAACCGGGCTGCCCTCCAGAAGGACCTCCCCCGAGGTCGCCTTCTCCAGTCCTCCGATGATATTGATGAGCGTCGTCTTTCCGCAGCCGGACGGGCCGACGATCATCACAAACTCCGACCGACGCACCTCCAGGTTCACGTTCTCCAGAGCCGTGACGCTTTGCTCCTTTCCCTCGAACACCTTTGTCAGGTTCTTTACCGAAAGCATCAGTTCTCCGGGTTTATTCTGTTGTAGAAGGGATTCCTGCTGTTTATTCTCCATGAGATCTCACTGTCTGTTTTTTTATTTTTTGTCTGTCAGCCGTTCCTGCCAAGGAGCCACGAGCCTGCTGAGTATCCGGAACAGAAAATCCGTCAGAAGCCCGATGAGCCCGATCAGGATCAGGCCGGCAAAGATCGTATCGGTCGCCAGGTATCTTTGTGATTTTAGGATCATATAGCCGAGGCCGTTGCTGGCCGCCACCATCTCCGCCACCACCAGGTAGGTCCAGGCCCACCCGATCGTCAGCCTGAAATCATCCATAAGTCCCGGAAGAGCCGCCGGGAAGATTACTTCCTTGTAGACCTGCCAGCGGCTGGCGCCAAGCGTCCGGCCCGCGTTGATCATATTCCTGTCAACGCCGGACACGGTATCACAGACCATCAGGACCAGCTGGAAGAACGTTCCCAGGAAAATGATCGTATATTTCTGTGTTTCATCGATCCCGAGGTACAAAAGTGTCAGCGGCACCAGTGCCACGACCGGGAGGTAACGGGCAAACTCGATGATCGGCTGGATAAACGCCGAAAACTTCCGCGAGTTGGCCATCAGCATCCCTACGGGAAGCGCTATGATCACCGACCAGATCCATCCTACCAGGACCCTGGCTGTAGACTCCCAGCAGTTAGCCCACAGGGAACCGTCCTTTGCCATGGAGACGATCTTCTGGAGCACCGCCGTCGGCGTCGGCAGAAAGATTTCACTGACCCACTTTCCATAGGAGGCCAGGCACCAGAAGGCGGCCAGCAGGACAAAGCAGATCAGGGACAGGGTTTTTTCTGTTTTCTTTGACATGTTCTCCTCATTCAAGCCATACGCTTTATTCGTTTATAGTATTACAGCACTACCATAGTAACAGATTCCATCGCTGAATGCAAGAAAAAAGAGCCGCTGCGTGCTCTTTTTTCTTAGATCATATGCACAGGTCATACATTAAAGCAGCTGCCTCCGATGAATTCCCTCAGCAGCGAATTGTTCGGAACATCGTCGTTCGGGACGGGGACAAAGAAATCCAGGAATTTGAGAAGGCGCTTTGCCTCGAGATATTCCGGCTCGTTCCGGCGGATCCCGAAAAGCAGCGGCTCCGCATAGACCTTCAGGCAGGCCTGTTCATAGACCAGGGAAGAATTGAACATGACGTCCGCCTCCTCCTGGAAGGGGAAGATGTTTTTCTCCTCTCCGCGCCTGACAGAAGGCCACCGGGCGATCGTCTCGGCCGCGGATATCCCGCGGGTCCTCGCGTCCCTCACGATCCGGCGGATCAATCGTCCGTCCGTCGTGGCGATGCGATTATGCTCATCAATGTTGAGCTGGGTCATGGCGCTGATGTAGATCTTGAACTTGCTCTCCCTCGGCAGGGATGCGCTCAGCTTGTCATTCAGGCCGTGGATCCCCTCGATCACCAGGATGTCCTCTGCGCCCAGTTTCAGGTGGTCGCCTTTGTACTCTCTTTCCCCGGTGACAAAATTATAGCTGGGGAGCTCCACGTCCTCCCCGTGAAGCAGGGCGAGCATATCCTCGTTGAACTGCCTGACGTCGATGGCCTCCAGGCATTCATAATCCTTCTCCCCGAATTCATCCAGGGGCGTCTCCTCCCTGTTCACAAAGTAATTATCTACGGCGATGGGATGCGGCCGGTAGCCTCTCGCCATCAGCTGGATCGAGAGCCGGTGTGAAAACGAAGTCTTCCCCGAGGAGGAGGGCCCAGCGATCATCACGAAGCGGACATTTCCCCTCCGTATGATCTCGTCCGCGATCGACGAGATATGCGCCTCATGGATCGCCTCCTGGATCAGCAGGGTGCTCCGGACGCCTTCTCTCGTGATCTGCTCGTTCAGATCCGACACCGTGGCTACCTGCAGGCGTTCTCCAAGATCCTGGGACTCCTTCTGCACCTGGTACAGTTTCTCGATGATATGTACCGGCTGCAGTGTCTCCGGTTCCGTCCTCCACGGCAGGACCAGCAGGAAGCCCTTATCATAGAGCTGCAGGTCAAAGCAGCGGATATACCCGGTGCTCGGGAGCATAAATCCGTAATAATAATCGTCAAAATTCTCCAGGCTGTACACATTGACAGTGGAGCCTCTTCTGTAGTGGAACAGTTTTTCCTTGTCATACATGTGATGCCTGTGGAAAAGCGCGATGGCGTCATCCGTGCGGAGCGTACGCTTCAGGATCGGAATATCCTCCTCCGCAAGCTCCTGCATCCTTTCTTTCACCTTTGCGAGCATCTCCTCGGACAGGCCTGTTTCTCCCTCGATCGTAAAATATAAGGCGTTCCCGAAGGAATAGTGGATCACGGCTCTGTCAATATAACGCCTGCCGCCCACGTCAAAGATCGCCTTGAGGAGAAGAAAAACAGCGGAACGCCGGTATGTCAGATGGCCGATCGGGTCCGTGGCCCTGACAAACCGCAGTTCACAGCTGTGCATCAGCTGGACGCCCAGCTCCCGCAGGGTCCCGTTCTCGATCGCAAGGAAGATCTTCGGTTCTCCTTCCACCGAAAAATCCTTCGCGATCTGTTCATAGGTCGTTCCGGCAGGATAGGAATACTCCCTGCCTTCGATCGTGACCGTACATGTTTTATCCATTTTCCGCCTCCTTGTCTTTTCAGTCCTTCCGTACCGTCTGCTGCCGTTCACACCGTGATAAACGGATGCCGGATCTCCTCACAGGTGACTTCCAGGTGAGGGAATTCCCTGTTCAGGTAGTGTTTCATGGCCTCCGTAAAAATATATTCCGTCCCGTAATGGCCCGCGTCGATCAGGGCAAGGCCCCGGGCCATCGTATCGAGGGCCGTGTGATAATCGATATCGCCCGTCACATAGACATCCGCGGCCGCGGACACCGCCTGATCGATAAAGCTCTTTCCAGAGCCTGTACAGACGGCCGCCCGGCGGATCTCTTTATCCGGGTCTCCGTAGATGCGGACGTCCGGAAGGCGCAGGCACTGGCGGACATATTCGCCGCAGTCCCGAAGGCTCATGGGAAGCGGCAGAAGCCCGACTCTCCCGAAGCCCTCGCCTTCCCCGGTCTCTGCAAGGACCCGGGTATCCTTGAGGTTCAGGTACCTGGCGGAAAGGTCCGCCATTCCGAGGATATCATAATTGGTATGCATGGCATAATAAGGGATATCCTCCCGGATCAGCGTCATGATCTTACGTCCCAGATCGGAATGGTTGTTGATCTTTTTGACGCTGGTAAAGATCATGGGGTGATGCGTGATCAGCATGTCCGCGCCGCAGAGAACGGCCTGGGCGATCACGTCCATCGTTACATCCAGCGCCAGAAATACATGCTCCACCTCTTTCCGGTCGTTGCCGACCTGGAGGCCTACATTGTCCCACTCCTCCGCGGCCGTCTCCGGATATTTTTCCTGCAGGGCGCGGATCAGTTCAAATGCTTTCATATCGTTTCCGGGCAGCCCTGATCAGCTGCTTTTCCTCCTCGATTTCATGGCGGCGCCTGTCTGCTCCGGCTCCGCCGGCGTTTGCAAGCGACGTAAGGATCCGTCCGCAGATCCTCTCCTCCCGGTCAAGATACGACCGGAGGACCGGATCCTTCTGCCTCAGCAGGTGTCTGCCAAATACGTATTCTTCGGGTTCATAGAGCTCCTGCATGGAAACCGGACACTTCTCCGCCTTCATGACCGGATAGTATTTGCCCTCCTCCAGGATCATGCTTTCCGCGGTGATGTCCCAGCCAAGGCTCCGGAGAAGCCGGCGAAAATCCGGCACGTCGGACTGGGGCTCAAGGATCAGTTCCCGGAAACTGTCCCGGGTATCCGGACAGTCGGTGAGGATCCGTCCCATCAGGATCCCGCCCATACCGGCGATCACAAGCGTGTCCCCTTCGCCCGGCGCGAGCCCTTTCAGGCCATCCGACAATCTCGTCTCGATCCTGTCCTCCAGCCCGTACTGACGGATATGCTCCTTTGCCCGCGAGAGCGGTCCTTCCCGCACGTCCATGGCGATCGCGGAAGGGATCCTCCCTTCAAGGACCAAGGCGGCCGGAAGATACCCGTGATCACAACCGACATCCACCAGACGCATGCCGTCCGTAACCATGTCCGCGACGGCGCGGAGCCTTCTGGACAGCTGCACAGCCATCCTTTTAGTCCAGGTAATCCTTCAGCTTGCGGCTGCGGCTAGGATGACGGAGCTTCCGAAGGGCCTTGGCCTCGATCTGACGGATCCTTTCTCTGGTGACATTGAATTCTTTGCCTACTTCCTCCAGGGTGCGGGCACGGCCGTCATCCAGGCCGAAGCGGAGACGGAGGACCTTCTGCTCCCTCTCGGTCAGGGTGCCGAGCACCTCCACCAGCTGCTCCTTGAGAAGGGTGAAGGCGGCCGCGTCCGCCGGGACCGGCACATTGTCATCCTGGATGAAATCGCCGAGATGGCTGTCCTCCTCCTCGCCGATGGGCGTCTCCAGGGAGACCGGCTCCTGGGAGATCTTCAGGATCTCACGCACACGCTCCACGGACATGTTCATCTCCTCCGCGATCTCCTCCGGGGTAGGTTCACGCCCCAGTTCCTGGAGCAGCTGACGGGAAACGCGGATCAGCTTGTTGATGGTCTCCACCATGTGGACCGGGATACGGATCGTCCTGGCCTGGTCCGCGATGGCTCTCGTGATGGCCTGGCGGATCCACCAGGTCGCGTAGGTGCTGAATTTATAGCCTTTCCGGTAATCAAATTTTTCGACAGCCTTGATAAGGCCCAGATTTCCCTCCTGGATGAGGTCAAGGAAAAGCATACCGCGGCCAACATACCGCTTGGCGATGCTGACCACCAGACGCAGGTTCGCTTCCGCCAGACGCTTTTTGGCTTCCTCGTCGCCCTGCTCCATCCGCTGCGCCAGCTCAATCTCTTCCTCCGCGGTCAGGAGGCTGACTTTTCCGATCTCCTTCAGGTACATACGTACCGGGTCCTCGATGCTGACGCCTTCCGGAACAGACAGGTCGATCTTGTCGAGCTCCACCTCTTCCTCTTCATCCAGCGATTCGATCTCCAGATCGTCATCCAGGATCAGCTCATCCGGCGTGCTGTCTCCGATCCGGAGCACATCCACCCCGCTGGTCTCCAGGAAGTCGAACACCTTTTCCATCTGCTCCACATCCAGAGGCTGGTCCTTGAAGAAATCATTGATCTCCTGATATTCGAGAACATTCTTTTTCTTCTTGGCCAGTTCAAGCAGTTCGACCAGCTTTTCACTGAATTTTGTCATGTTCATTTCCATTGATGCATTCCCTCCATGCTTTATCCTTCGTCAAAGGAAACCGGCAGATCCTGCCGTATTTTCCCCAGCTCTTCCAGTTCTTTTTTGGCCCGGATCAGATCCTGCAGCGCCTGCATATCCGCCGGATCCCACTCTTTGCTCTTTCTCTCGATGCTCTGCTCCTTGATGCGGTACAGGGTATCACCGAAGGCCTTTTTCTGCTCCTCGCTGTTCTCCAGATGGATCTGTGTGTTGAACAGGGATGCCACCTCCCGCTGCTCCTCGCTGTCCGTAAAAGCGTTCAGAAGCCTTGCCGGATTCACGTCCCCTTTCTCTCCCTCGGCAAAGATCATCTGCGCTACCTGCCGGTACAGATCACCGGTAAAATCATCCGGTGAAAGATACCGGCTTACCTGCTGCACAAGTCCGGGATAGGTGACCAGCCACGTAAGCATCAGCTTCTGAGACCGGTCATAGCCGTTCTCATGCTTCTGCCGGCCGCTCTCCGGCGTCCTGACAGGCGTTTTCTTTTCGACAGGGGTTCCCTTCATGGCCTGACTGCGCACGCGCCTCTTCAGGTCATCGGCCGAAACGCCGGTATACCGGTACTCCCTGACGATCGCTTCGATGTACAGATTTCGTTCCAGCTCGTCCGGCAGTTCAAGAAGATACTGCGTACACCGTTCGAAAAACTGATTCTGCCCCTGCGGCTCTTCCATCGGAAGCTCCCTGGCAATAAGCCTGACACGGAACATGAAGCTGTCCTCCGCATCGTCGAGCCTTTTCTGGAATTCCTCCGCCCCGTAGGTCTTGATGAACTCATCCGGGTCTTTGCAGGGCACCAGGCTCACGACCCGAGCCTCGACCCCTGCCTCCTTGAGGATCGGGATCGCCCTCGTGGCGGCGCGGACTCCGGCATCATCACTGTCGTAGAGGAGCAGTACCTTCTGCGTATAGCGCTTGAGAAGGCTGGCATGCCCCGACGTCAGCGCGGTCCCGAGAGAGGCCACCGCGTTGGTGAAACCGGCCTGGTGCATGGAGATCACGTCCATGTAGCCCTCGCAGAGAAGCAGATAGGGCTTCCGGCTGCTCCGGGCTACGTTGAGACCGTACAGGTTCCGGCTCTTGTCAAAGATCTTCGTCTCCGGGGAATTCAGGTATTTGGGCTTTCCGTCCCCCATCACCCGGCCGCCGAAGCCGATGACCCGGCTGTTGACATCCATGATCGGAAAGATCACGCGGTTCCAGAATTTGTCATACATCCCGCGCTTTTCATCCACATTGAAAAGGCCGGACTCCCGCAGGATCTCATCGGTGTATCCCTTGCTCTTCAGGTATTTGTAAAGATCATCGCTGTACTTGTCGGAATAGCCAAGACCGAACTTCCGGATCGTCTCATCCGACAGGCCGCGGTTTTTCAGGTACTGAAGCCCTTTCTTTCCGTTCTCGCCCCGGAGCTGGTAATAAAAATACCCGGCAGCCTGTTTGTTTACGGCCAGGAGGGTCTCCCTCCGCTCCGCCTTCTCCCTGGCTTCTTTGGAATACTCGATCTTCGGAAGCTGCACGCCCGCCCTGTCCGCCAGTGCGGAAAGCGCCTCCGTAAAGCTGTAGTTCTCATATTCCATCAGGAAGGTAAAGACATTACCGCCGGCTCCGCAGCCAAAGCAGTAATACATCTGCTTGGAGGGAGTCACGGAAAATGACGGTGTTTTTTCATTATGAAAAGGACATAATCCAAAATACGTGCTGCCTCTACGGGTCAGCCTGACATACTGCGAGACAACATCCACGATATCGTTCCTTGACCGGACCTCTTCAATGATGTCATCGGAATAGCGCATGTGCCGCCTCCTTCTGTTTCAATAAACGCCCCAGCCCTCCGGGATGAAGATCTCCCGGAATTTCTCCATGGAATACTGGTCGGTCATGCCGGACAGGTAGTCACAGACGACCTGCTCCTTTTTCTCTCCCCTTTCCGCGATCAGTTCGCGGTATTCCCGGGACATGGCGTCCGGGTAGCTGCAGTAATACTCATAGAGCTCTGTCAGCATCTTGATGGCCTTCCGTTCTTCCTTCTTGGCTACGGGGTTGTTGTAGACATTCCGGAACATGATCTGGCGAAGGTCCATCATGGCCTCCTGGATCAGGGGAGACATCTCGATGTGATCTTTGTCCAGGCTGTTTTCAATGATGTCGTGGACGAAGGTGTTGAGGCGTTCCCTCGTCGTATAGCCCAGCAGCATCCGCATCGTGACGGGAATGTCATCCTCCGAGATGATCCCGGCCCGCTGCGCATCGTCCATGTCATGGTGAATATAGGCGATCTTGTCGGAAAAACGTACCACCTGTCCCTCCAGCGTGGAAGGATTCCCGGATGTCCTGTGGTTCAGGATCCCGTCGCGGACTTCCCGCGTCAGGTTCAGGCCTTTTCCGTTCTTTTCGAGGACCTCCACCACACGCACACTCTGCCTGTAGTGGGCAAAGCCGCCCTCGTGGACCTGATTTAAGGCCCTTTCACCGGCGTGTCCGAAAGGCGTATGTCCCAGGTCGTGCCCGAGTGCGATGGCTTCCACAAGGTCTTCATTAAGCCGGAGGGCTTTCGCAATCGTTCTGGCGATCTGGGATACCTCCAACGTGTGAGTGAGACGGTTGCGGTAATGGTCACCCTGCGGAGCCAGGAATACCTGTGTCTTGTCCTCCAGCCTCCGGAAGGATTTACAATGAAGGATCCTGTCGCGGTCCCGCTGGAACACCGTACGGACATCGCATTCCTCCTCCGGGAAATCCCGCCCGGCCGAACGGGTGCTGAGCATTGCGTAAGGGCTCAGCAGCTGCTGCTCCATCTCTTCCATCTTTTCCCGTATGTTCAAGATCCGGCCCCTTTCTCTACGATCGCAGTCCCAAAAAGTCTCTTCTATCTGACATATTCTACAAAAAAAAGGAAAACACTTTTTTTCTTCAAAAAAATGTTTTCCTTTTTTATTTATCTCAGCCGCAGCTGATCATGTTTATTCAGCCTTCTTCAGATTCTTCCGCGGCCTGGCTTGCAGCTTCCTCGGCAGCCTTGCGGGCGGCTTCTTCCTCAGCGGCCTTACGAGCGGCTTCTTCCTCGGCGGCTTTCCTGGCAGCTGCTTCCTCGGCGGCCTTGCGGGCAGCTTCTTCCTCGGCGGCCTTGCGGGCGGCTTCTTCCTCAGCTTCGACTGCTTTTACCTCGTCCCAGTATTCCTTTTTGTCGGACCACTCCTTCTGGCTCTTCGTCTCGATGTAGACAGGTGCGGTTCCTTCTCTTCTCTTGTAGATCAGGCCCTTGTCATCCTGGTAGTCCTCATCGCCTTCATAGCGGAATACATCGACGGTCTTGCCATCGTAGTCATAGAGCTTTGCGGTGATCTTTTTCTTATCGGACTTGCTCTCCTCTTTCTTTTCTTCTTTCTTTTCTTCCTTCTTCTCCTGCTTCTTTTCTTCTTTCTTCTTCTCTTCCTTCTTTTCCTCTTTCTTTTCTTCCTTCTTGTCGGAAGCCTTCTTCTCAGTCAGGAATTCGGAAGAGACAAACGCGATGGCGTCATTGTATTTCACCTGTGCCCAGCCGTAATCCTTGCCGTCCTTGGTCACCGTGCCGATCACGTGGATCGTATCGCCCTTGGAAAGGGTTCCGATGATCTTGGTATCCGCCGAATAACCGAGCCGCACATTCAGGGAAGATGCCGTAACGGTGAAATCCTTGTCGACCGCTGTGATGGCGAAGGTGCTCTCCGGCTTTTCCTCCTCCACAGCCGTCTTGGTGTCAAGCTGCAGGATACGGACCGTCGCGATGATGTTCATGAGCTGCTCCAGGTTCTCCTGCTCAACAGCGGAACCCTTGACGACAAAGACCTCATTCCGGGTGGATACATATCCGACATACATGGCCGCGAAATCCTCATCGGCTACCGCCGTGGCCGGAAGGCTCTCACCGTTCCTGAGATGCTCGATCGTGATCAGGTCATCGCCGTCCGTGATCGCAAACCAGTGTTCCGGGTCGGAAACCTCTTTCCAGTCCTCATCCGGTACGGTGATCGAAAGGACCTCGTCCTCTGTCGTAAATGTCTGGGGAACCGGTTCTTCCTCCTCTTCGGCCGCCTCGTCGGTGATTTCCTCTACGACAGCTGTATCCGCTGCTTCCTCTGCCACCGTGGGGATCGCGGTCAGGCATACGGTTCCTGCGATCAATGCAAGTAAAGCTTTCTTCTTCATTTTAAAATTCCTCCTTTTTATGATCCACCTCTGTCTTCGGACAGGGTGCAAAAGTTATCCTTATTTATTATACAACAGCATGTCCAACAAATGTCCAACAAAGCCGTCGTTTTTTACCTGTATCATGTAAAAATTGTCAGAGGATCGTCTCCATTCCGACCTTCTGGGGCTTCATACCGCAGTTCTCGTAGAATTTCATGGCGCCTTCGTTCAAGCTCCAGACGTTCAGCGTCACATTGTAGCATCCGGCCTCTCTTGCATAAGCCAGCACATGTTCATACAGCCTGCTTCCTATATGCTGTCCCCGGCATGCTTCGTCCACGCAGATATCGTCGATATAAAGTGTCCGTATGTCTGTCAGCACATGATCATCCACGAATTGTCTGTGTTCGCAGAAGGCATGGCCCCTCACATGTCCGTCCTCGCCGACCAGCACAAATACGGGGCGGCTGTCATCCGTAAAGATCCGGAGCAGTTCCTCTTTTGTGTATTTGGTCGCCGGCCCCTTGAAAAGATCCGGTCTTCCGTTGTGGTGGACCATATCCACCTGTACCAGTAGTTTCAGAACATCGTCCACATCCTGCGCCGTCGCTCGTCTGATCATTTTGTCATCCTCCTTTGGGTCATTGCGGTCATCCCGCGGCCGGTCCTGTCATCTGACGTGCCTATCATAACAGGGCTTCCGTCACACAACCATCACACTTTTTCTTGCGCCATTCTGCCGCAGGATGTATCATTAGGATAAATCATTTTTCTTGACTTCGCAAGTATCTATACAGAAAGGAAGGCTGTCATGACAAAAGAAAAACGGCTTCGGTCCCTTCCGGCCAAGGCATTGCTCCTCGCTGTACTTCTTCTCCTGTCGGGAGTGTTTTTTTACCGGCCGGCTTCCGCCGCGGTGAAGAACGACGCGACGCATCTCCTGCTCAATGACGGGAGCGGCTCCTACCTGCTGAGAAAGAATTCTTCCTGGTATCTGCGTTCTTCGAGCGGCAAGGCCCTGACCGGCGTTCACTATCTGAAGATCCCGACACGCGGGAAACTGTACACCGGCTGTTACATGTTCGACAAGAACGGAAAGCTTGCGACCAAAAAGGCCGTGTACCATTTCGATCATGTCAAAACGGCGGTTCATACCTTCAACGGCTACTATTACAACTTTTCCGGATCGGGCCGTTTTTTTACCGGGGAGCAGGGCTTCCGCAAACTGAACACCAAATACGGCAGCACCAATTTTAAAGGCTTCTTTTATATAGGAAAATACGGACAGATCAAGGCACCGGCCAAAGTCTGGTACCTGGACAGTGCACAGGCCGCAAAGCTCAAGATTGCCGGTGGCTGGTACCGTCTCTCCAATCTTGGCCGGATTTCCACCGCGGCTTCGGTCGTCTCCCTTGACTGTACGGTCAACGACCGCGTGTTCCAGGGGTTGTATGCTTTTGCCGGTAAAAATGCCAGCCTTCTCTCCAGGGAAGGATGGGTGACCGTCTCCGGAAAGAAATACTATGCGGATAACACCGGAAAGGTTCTCACCGACTGCTGGAAGGACGGATATTATCTCCAGTCCGACGGTACCATTGCCAGGAGCAGACAGGTTCCTGACGGAACCTACGTGGATTACAACGGCCGGAAATGCGCGAAGAATGAAATGCGGCTGATGCCGCTTAAGAACACCCTCGCAAGCATGACTTCCGGATATCCGAATTCCTGGTCCGTCTATGTCAAGGACCTGAAGACCGGCGACACGCTTCTTTTAAATAACAAATCCATGTATGCCGCCAGCACGATCAAGGCCTTCTGCATGGCCTGCGTGTATGATCAGGTAAACAAGGGAAAGATCAAGCTCACCGATACGATCAAAAACAGGATCTGGAATCTCATCACCGTCAGCAGCAACGACGCCTTCAACGCGCTGGTACTCACCACCCTTGGCGGCGGAAACTGGAAAAAGGGCTGCCAGGTCATGAATGAGTACCTGAAGGCGGGCGGCTACAGCGGTTCGGCCTGCCACTCCTCCGTCCATCCTTCCTCCTATTCCTCCCGGAACGACGGTCTCGGCCGCAACCAGGTCAGCGCGAAGGATGCCGGGATCCTGCTGGAGCGGATCTACAACGGAACCTGCGTAAACAAAACGTATTCCGACATCATGCTGAACACCCTGCTGCACCAGACGCGCCGCAGCAAGATCCCCGCCGGCGTTCCGTCCGGGATCAAGGTAGCCAACAAGACCGGCGAGACCAGCTCCGTACAGCATGACATGGCGATCGTCTACGGCAAAAAGACGACCTATGTCATCGCGGTCTTTTCCACCTGCGGAAGCGGAGCCTCCTACATCAAAAAGATCTCCAAAGTCGTATACGACTATCTGAACAAATAGTAAAACGGTTCAAAAAAGGATCCGCACCTTGGCGGATCCTTTTTGAATGGTCTGATTGGTTTTTCCGGTGATCAGTCGAGCGTCGGGAAGATCTCCTTGTTCGCGTTTTCGATCTCCGCGGTAAGTGCATCGTACACACCCGGGAAGGTACTCATCGGAAGTCCCTGTGAAGCGTTCGGGATGAAGGAATGCTTGCCGCACTCCTTGCAGGCACGGAATACTTCCTTGTGGACGACCTCCTGGGTCCAGCCTTCGTAGTCGACGGATGCGGAATCGATGCCGCCCATGAAGGTGATCTTTCCTGCATACTTGCTGATCAGTTCCGGGATGTTGTTGGTGTTCATGACACCCTGCCAGACGTCAATACCCATGTCGATCATGTCGTCGACCAGCGTCGCGGCATAGGAATCGGAATGATGGACGATCAGCTTTGCGCCATGCTCTTTGTAGTAGCCGTAGATCTTCATGTAGGCCGGCTTGATGAACTCGCGGAACATCTCCGGTGACAGGAAGGTACTGATCTGGGTACCCCAGTCATCATGATGGAAAATGCCATCCGGCTTGATGTATTTGCAGACCTCGGCCGCATAGTCCAGCTCGAACTGGGTGATACAGTCGATCAGCTCATGCATCTCATCCGGATACTCATAGAACGCGATCAGGCAGTTCTGGATCTCCATCAGGTAATGGCACTGTTCAAAAACACCCGGAGCCCAGAACGGCAGGAGGAACTGCTCTTTACGATCGACCGCTTCCGCCCTCGCGATGAACGGCTCCCATTCCTCGGCATCATAAACGACGCGGGGAACATTGACATATTTCTTCCATTCTTCGATATCCTTGATGACGATCTTGTCCGGTGTATGTACCGGGAACGGGCCAGGTGTACCGATCGGATAGGATTTGGTCACGCCCCAGGCGTTGACAACATTGTGCTCGCCATATTTGGGGTTCGGGTTGCGGTTTCCGAACGGAGAACCCACGAGAATATTAAAAGCCTCGTACTGGTTGACAAACCGATCCGGATGTCCATCCTTTTTCATAGTTTCGATCAGGTTTTCTCTTTTGGTAAGCATCTTTATTCCTCCTTTACTTAGCGAGTTCAAGGTACTTGATCCGGCTGTAGCGATAAAGCTCCTCGGCAAGATTGACAGCCCGGTTCGGTTTCTGGTCCGTCAGCCGGCATGCAAAACGTCCGGTCATAGCCAGGTCATCCACCCGTTTGTGGATATCCGCTACGGCATCCTCGTCGCTCATGGTCGGCGGAATAATGTAAAGAGTACACTGCGCAAGATCTTTTCCGTACTCCTCCATGATTGCTTTCTTATCATTTGCGCGGTCCTGACCTTCCCATGCATCAAATCCGCATTCAATGATCTGCGGGATCAGTGTTCCGATATTTCCGCAGGAATGCATGCAGATATACATGCCCAGATCATGGGTCGCCTTGGTGATCCTCTTGTAATGCGGCATGAACAGTTCACGGAAGAGATCCAGGGAGAAGAACGTGCTTCTCTCTGTTCCCATATCATCGTGGAACAGGATCATATCGCTGTGATAGACGTCATGTGCGATCTTGATCAGCTCGATATGCCAGTCCGTCAGCTTATCATAGAATTCATTCAGCTCATCTGGGCACTCCAGCAGCGCACAGAAGGCATCCTCAAAGCTGGTAAGATCCGCGGTTCTCTCAAAAAGGCCGTTTACGATAACAAAATAGCTGAAGCGGTCCGGAGAGATGCGGTGCTTGTAATTATCCTCGTAATCCTTCTTCCAGTCGATCGCGGAGAGATCCGGCCATTTGATCTCTTCTTTCCAGTTTTCGATATCCGACAGGGCACGGGTCCCCGGGGTGACCATCGCGGCTTTGGAGAGAGGCTCGTAGGTCCACTGAATACCGAACCAGTCGACACCGCCGAAATTTCTTGCCATCGCATCCGGCATGACCAGTGGCTGGATCGCGTTATTGTCAATAGACTGGTTGGGAACCCAGAGCGGCATCTCGCCCTTCAACATCCGGAGCATATTCTCCTTTGGGGTGATCGGATAATTATACTTGTTCTGAATGTTATCCGGGGCGCCGTAAATTCCCGGCATACTGTACTGTCCTACCACCTTCAGTTCTTCTTTGATCAGTTCATCGTAATTCTGACTCATCATCGTTCCTCCCTAGTACAAATCGTCAGCATTCCGGTAAAAAGCCCATCCGAAAATGGCTGCATCTAACTTATACTATATACCAGCAGATTGCTTTCGTAAATCCGCAATATGCACTCGATGCGAGCCGCCTTTCCTGCATTTTGCGGGGGAAGATACGGAATAATGACTATATCAGAGTTTTGAAATACCACGCATCATATAATAGGATATTTCAAGCTTCAGGCGCTCGATCGGATCATCCAGATTCATATTGATCACCTTTTGAATCCTTTCAAGGCGATACGAAAGAGTGCTTCTGTGAATAAACAGTTCCTTCGAAGTGCGGAGAACGTTTTTTTCAAGCCGGAGGAAGGTCTCCAGCGTCCTGAACAGCTCGGCATTGTTCTCCTCGTCGTACTTGCGAAGCTTGTCCAGGGCCTCCGTGCAGAGCATGCTGATCGGGAGTTCCTTGCTGGCACAGTCGACCATGTATTCCAGCATATAATCCCCGAAATAATAGTACCATTTCATGTTGGCACTGTTCCGCCCGAAATCCAGCGCGATGCTCGCCTGCTTATAGGCCTGCGGGATCAGAAGAAAATCATTGATCTCGGAACTGACGCCGATCTTCAGAAGGCCTTCCCGCATGGTGATGGCCAGCTTGCTCACCACCTGGGCGGAAGTTTCATGGTGATACGAAAGATTCACGACCACGCAGATGCTGTTTTCATAATAGAAGGCCTGGCCGGACTGTACCTGTGTCTCGATCTGGCTGAGCAGCGCGTTGGAGGAGATCACGTTGAAATCCTCCTGGTCCGTCACGATCTTCATGCACATGAACCGGTCGTGCCGTTTCCAGTGAAGAGACTCCAGATAGATGATCGACTGTCTCTCATCGACTTTGTTCTCGTTCAGGCACCTCCAGAAAAAGTCCTCCGTGTCATTTCCGATCGACAGCCACAGAAGATGCCTTTTCTGGATGTAATGCTCGATCACGGATCCCAGATAATCCAGCGCATAAAAGTCACCGGGCTGGATCGAATCATAGATCTCGTCCACCAGAACTCTCCCCTCATACCGGTCACCGTTCCAGAGGTTCCGGTACAGGATCCGGTAGCCGGTCTGCTCCGCGGAATACAGTACGGGCTTTTTGGCCTTAAGTCCCTTCAGATACTCGATGTCCGTCCTGAAATCATTGATCAGGGATACCGACACCATGAGCTTGTTGGTCCGTTTATCCATCTCCCAGGTGGACATGGCCGGAATATGCTTCGGATCAGACAATATGACGAAATTGCTGTCATGGATGAACATCGGATTCCGAAACACCTCCATGCTGGCGATCAGGATATTGTCAAGCGGCACATCGCTGGAAAGCGCCCTCTGCAGCTTCCAGTCCCACATCCGGTATTTCTCGATCGTATCCTGCACCTTCTCGAAGAGGACCAGAATATCGATGTCGCTGTCGACCGCGAGAATGTTGCAGCGATACGGAACCTTTTCAAAGGAAAGCTTCCCCAGAACGATAAAGCAGTAATTCTCGGGAAAACAGAACTTATCATCGATTTCTTCGGCCTTCAAAAGATACACGTACTGCTCACTCAGATTCTCCTGGCCGTGATAGAGCCTGACCCCGCAGATCCGGCTCTCCTCGCTCCCGTTATACAGATCCAGGGAGAAATGCTCTCTCTCCAGCATATCCGTGAGCAGCCGCATATTCACATAGAATTTCATTTTCTTTTCGTTAAATTCGAACAGATCTTTGCCCATAAACCTCTCCCGCTTCGAATGTCAGGAAACACACCCGGATTCCCTGTAAAGTCAAAAAGGAAGCACCGGTAAAAACCGGTGCTTCCATTATAGCATGATATCAGACATTCGTCACGGGCAATTCCGTGTCATCAGGCCTTTCTGGTGCTGATCTCACTCTGATACTGAAGGACTTTCTGCTTGGTAAGGCCGAAGCCCACAAGGAGAAGGATACCTGCGATCAGAAGAGCGATAGCGGGGATACCGATGAATGCCATGGAGATCGCACGCTTCAGGCCGGCATCCGCAGCCTCGATACCAGCGACGAATCCGCCTGCTGCCAGACAGCTGTTGATGATGATGCCTCGGGTCATAACGCCAACCTTAAGCGGTACATTCTGCAGGCCACTGATCCAGCCGGTCGCGTTCTTTCCGGTCTTCCACTCGGAATAAACGATGGTGTCGGCATACAGGGCCGGTGTGCAGGCATAAGCGATACCATAACCGAAACGGCCGATGGACATGAGGATCATGACAGCCATCCAGTTGTTGTGCATCATGAAAGCGATACCCGCGATGACAGCCATGGACAGGAACGTGATGATCGTCGTATTTCTGGTCGTCAGCTTGTTGCAGATGTACTTGGACAGATAGGAACCGACGATACACAGGATGTTGGAGATCAGGATGTAGGTTGCCTGCAGTCCTGCGTTCTCCGCTACATACGTCCAGTAATAGATGGCAGCACCCATACATACGAAGTTGAACATCCATTTTGCCAGGTCGGCAAGGAGCAGGACCATCAGGTGACGGTTCTGGCCCAGGGAACGAAGAAGGTCTCCGCCGCTGGTACGGCCGACGTCCTTCTTGGCACCGGTCTCTTCTTCGACATCCTCATAGCCGTCGAACATCTTGAAGTGGCAGAAATAGAACACCACCATGATGCAGCCAAGGACGAATGCGGCGCCGCCGAACTTGTTGGTCTCACCGATAATGCCTGCGCAGACAGTTGCGACCGGCATACCGACGTATGCGAACAGTACGTTGGAAAGGTTTGCCCATGCAGCTCTCGTGGAAGCCAGCTGTGAACGATCTTCCGGAGTCTTACCGGCAACAGCGATCATCGAAACGTTGGCTACATACGGGAAGTTCCAAACCACATGGCTCAGGATCGCGGCGAGTACGATGATAACATAGGATATGACACCGTCACCGACTTTGATGAACTGGAACGCATAGATGAACGGTACCAGCCAGGTGATCAGGATCAGCCAGGAACGATAACGGCCCCATTTTTTCGGCTTGATACTGTTCAGGATCGCACCATACATCCAGGAGAGGCATGCATCCACCAGACTCGCAATGGTCGTGATCGTGGTTACGATGCCGAGGTCAAACTGTGCCAGGTTCGTCAGGAAAAAGTTGAAGTAGTAGGACTCAACGGCCGTCATCAGACTGAAGGAACAGTCACCGACACCGTAGAACAGCTTCAACGCACCGCTCAGCGGCTTTGCCTGGCTTTGGTTGCTTGCGTTACTCATAAGTTTCCCTCCCTTAAGCATTTGTACAGCAAATAGCATACATTTGCATGTACATAACTAATAAATTCAGTATATAGCAGAAATTTTTCAAGGTAAATCCGCATAAAGGTGAACGGTGTCCCCTTGCTTTCCTACTTTTTGTCGGTATGTTTGTTCATTTTGTCGAAACCGTCTTTTTTCATGATTCCGGCTGTCTTTTCCCGTCATTTTTTGTTAATATATATTAAAAATACAGAAAGGCAGGGGCTTTTACGGCAATGATCGACCGCCCCGTTACACACTATGCAAGAGACAAAAAACACACCAAAGGCTGACCCCTCCGACAAATTGACGACCGGTGATTCTCCCGAACCTGCCAGCTACCGTCCCGAAATGCTGATCCCCTTTCAGTACTCACAGGAGGATGCGATCAAGGCCTGCTCGGAATACTACCGCGACAAGTGGCTGCTGCCCGGAATCCTCCGGAAGGAAGAGCATTATAAGGAGATCCAGGGCGGCTTTGTGCCGTATCTTCTGTATTCAGGCACTGCCGGACTCGAAATGAAATACGAAGCCCAGGATTCCTCTCCCGTTTCCGGAGACGAAAAGGTCACCCGCCAGCTTCGCGATTACGAGGTGACCCGGAACGCAGACGCCGAGTACTACCGGGTACAGGTGAACGCCTCGAAGGACGTGCCCGAGACCTTCATGCACAACCTCGAACCGTTCCGTTACAAGGATCTGACGCCCGTCGAAGAGGCCGCGGACGCGGACCTGATGGAGGGACTTGATTCCATCCGGATCGAGGAAAACGAGGAGATCACAAAGCAGCGGATCACGGACGCGCTTCGAAGCGCTGTCAAAGAGACCGTCAAGCACGATTATGTGAAGGAAACCGGGAGCGAGATCGACCTTCATCACGACAAGGTCGAATGCGTGCTTTTCCCCATGTGGATCCTGATCTCAAAGGTCGGGCGTAAATACTATCATTTTGCCATGAACGGGCAGACCGGGCAGATCGCGGGGGATCTTCCGTTCGCAAGGTGGAAGGCTTCGCTCTCCCTGTTCGGGCCGACCCTCGCGATCGGGGGAGCCGGCACGCTGATCTCCTTTCTTCTGCACCGGGCCGGTATCATCGCCTCTTCTCACCAGAACATCCTCAGCCTGATCAGCCTGTTCATCGGTTTTTACGTAGGCAACAACCTGACCGGCAATCTTTTCGAAAAGCTGCGAAGAGGCAGGCCGAAGCCCGCCTCCGAAAACCGTTATGACCGTCGGAAGGTCACCCTCACCTTCCAGGAGGACAAGCTCCTGCGCCGCCAGATGGTGAATGCCAAGAACGTGATCATCCGCGAGGATGACTATACCCTCGGCAAGGGCGGATCAAAACAGGAGTCCGCCGGCAAAAGTGACCCAGAGTGAACATACCACGATCATCAGAAGCTGGATCCAGACCGTTGCCCTGGGCATGTCAAACATTTTGTAATAGCCCGTCGAATACGTGATCAGCGGCACCGTATCCAGAGGCAGCAGGTAGCAGTTGCAGGCACAGAGGCCGAAGGCCGCCATGGCGAGGACAGGTGAAATGCCGCATCGCTCGCAGAACGCGACCAGAGGCGCGGAAAGCATGCCGACCAGCGCCGGAGCGACCGGGATCGGCACCAGCAGGATAAAGGTCAGCAGGCATATAAATCCCACCGCCGGAAGCTGGGCGGACGGGAAGGATGCCGGAAAGATGACATTGGACAGCCACCCCGACAGTCCGCTCGACGTGATCACGTTTCCCATGGAGATCATCACGCCCAGGAGGATGAATGCCTCAAGGCTTACACACCTCTTGAAATCGTTCCAGGTCAGGACGTGAAGCTTTCCGGGCAGGAAGAACAGCGCAAGGCCCGTGATCGCGACCGGTGCGATCTGCAGTGCCGGGAACCAGGAGCTCAGGATCCACAGGACCAGCATGACAAGAAGCACGGCCAGCACGTAGATCTCCTTGCCGCCCATCCTCTCCGGAAGTTCCTTCCGGGCATCGTGCAGATAGGCCTTGATCTTCTGCTCGGGCAGAGGTGCCGGCTTAAAGATCCGGGCGCAGATCATCCATGCGGCCGGCAGCATGATCACCGTGATCGGAATGCCGATCACCATCCACTGCACAAACGAGATCGTGATCCCCGTGTTCTTTTCGAGCATGCTGATCGTCAGCATATTGATGGAGGAACCCGCCGGCGTCATCATCCCGCCGATCATACTCGCGACCGGGAGGCTTATCATATAAGCCTTGCCGGTCCGTTTTTTGTCCTCCTCGTTCTCATAAACGTCGAGGAAACGGAGCACCACCGGGATAAAGACCGCCGCCGCGGCCACGTTCGAGATTACGGACGAAAGCAGCCCCGTCACGATCATGATGGCCAGCATGAGTCTCTTCGTATTCTGGCCGAACTTGCTCATCAAAAACAAAAGCAGCCGTTTGGAAACAGGAACTACCGTCAGCGCCTCTGAGATGCCGAAGGAGGCAAGCACAAAGAACAATGTCGCGTTCGTAAATCCGCCGAGGGCTTCGGGCACCGAATTGACGCAGCGGAGGAAATACATGAGCGCCACAGCCAGCAGGCAGACGATCCCGAGCGGCATCGCCTCGGTCACCAGCATGACGATCACGGCCAGGAGCACGCCCAGCATGTTCCTCGCAGACAATGTAAGGATCTCGTTTGTCGGGATCAGGTGAGCAATGATCAGAATGACCACTGCGGCAGCAATGCCCGCAAACTGTTTCACTTCGGTCCGGTTTGCAGAGCTCTGTCTTTTTTCCATATTCATTACCTCATGACGCAAGGTCAGAAAAAAACGTAAAACCATTCGGTTTCAGCGGGACACCTTAAAACACGTTCCCCGTAAAACCAGAAAAGCAGGGAGAGAGCAGGTTCTCTCCCTGCCGCAGAAAAATCAGGAAATCGCGACTCCGAAGCGTTCTTTGTTGTATCTGTCGATCTCGTCGATGATGATCTTCTCGACATGCGGATAAATGGTTCCGGGACCGCCGTAGGTGTGCCCCGGCCAGAATCCCTTCAGATGGCCGTATTCGTTGCAGGCTCTTCTGGTCTCCGCGCGGATCTCTTCCTCGGTGGCGTCCGCACGGTCGACCACGGAATCAACACCGCCGAACAGCAGCATCCTGTCTCCGACCTTCTCGGAGATCGCCGCGATGTTGTTGGTCGGCAGAACGCCCTGCCAGATATCCACGCCGATCTCGGCCATATCCTCGACGAGCGGTTCCATGAAGGAATCTCCATGATGCATGACGATCACGTTGTTGGCATGCAGGTAATCATAGAGCTTCCGGTACGGCTCTTTAAAGAGCTCGCGCCATGTATCCACGGAGAAGAACAGGCTGTTTTTGCTGCCCCAGTCGTCGTGGGATACGATCATATCCGGATGAAGATGCTCGACGATCAGCTTCATGTAGGTAAGACGGTATTCGCAGATCACGTCGATCAGCTCCGCCATGGCTTCCGGCTCTTCCAGCATGTTCATCAGCGTATCCTCGAACGTCATCAGCATATGCAGCTGTTCAAAGATACCCGTTCCCATGACCGTCATCGTCAGGTACTTGTCATGATCGATGGCCTTCTCGGCCGCGATGGCATCCTCCCAGCCTTCCTGGCACCGGCCCATCAGGTCCGGAACCTTCACATAATCCTGCCAGTGTGTGATATCCTTGATCACCTGGTTTTCGGGAGTGACCAGCGGAACGGCCGCGGGAGCATCCTCCGGAAACAGGATCAGTGTGCCCCACTGGTCATAGGAGTTCGTTCCTCTGATACGGTTTCCTCTGATCAGCTTGAAGCAGGGATCCCCGGGGATTCCTCTGCACATGGTGAATGTATTCGGCAGGCATTCCGGTTTTCCGTCTTTTTTAAGGTATTCCAGCAGATTCTGTTTTGGTGTAAGCATAAGCATTCCTCCTAATCGCCATAATTGCCGAAGATCCAGGCTGTACCTATATCCCTCAGCGCACTTCTACTCATAGCAAATTATACTAAACTTTTAAACGATTTGATATGTTTTTTGTCACTTATTCTCAGATTTCGCATTTTTGCCTGTTTTTAACGTATCTGTTTCGACATATTGTCTTTCGGGATTGTTTCATTTTCAGCAGGATCCGCCTTGCAAACGTATCTTTCTATCGCATATAATAATAGTACTTAGTTCCCTGCAAATTCATGATTCTGCAACCACACAGAGGAAAACCATATGTACGAACAAATGCATGTTTCTATCCCTGATATAGATGCCTACCTTGAGAGGATCGGGCTCACAAATCCCTTATCACCGGATCTTGATACACTGAACAGGCTGATCTACCATCATCACACCCACATTCCCTTTGAAGATCTGAATTCCAGTCTGCTTCACGAGAGCGTGTCCCTGGATATCCCGGATCTGTATGACAAGATCATCACGAGGCGGCGCGGCGGCTACTGCTTTGAGATGAACGCGCTCTTCTGCCGACTGCTGCGCGATCTTGGCTTCAACGCGTATCTCGTCTTCTGCCGGATCATCCGGGGGCGGGATTTCATACCGCCCTGCACGCACTGTGCCGTCATCGTAACCCTTGACAAAAAGCAGTATTTCTGTGATGTGGGCTACGGCGGCCCCATGCCGGCCGGAGCGATGCTGATCGCGGACAAAAACACGCAGGTCATCCATGAAGAACCTTTTCACATTGAGCAATATGATGCGTACTGGTGGACACTTTCCCGCACTACGTCGGACGGACAGATCGAGAAGCTCATGCAGTTCAACACCTTCCCCCAGACGCCGCAGGAGTTCCTGGCCGCCAATCTGAAAAGCTCCACGAGCCCGGACTCTGTCTTTGTCAATAAAGTCCTGGTCAATCTCCGCGCGGACAACGGTTCCTACGCGCTGACGGACTGGGAACTGACCATCCGTGAGGGCGGGGACACCATCATCACGCAGCTGGCCGATGAAAGCCAGCGACGGAGAGCCCTCCAGATGTATTTCGGGATCGTTCTCCCCTAATAACAGCCACAAAAAACGCCCCGCAGGGCGCACAGCATATGTGCATTCTCCTGCGGGGTATTCTTATATCCTGTTCCGTATGGATCAGATTGCCTTTGCTTCTTTCAGTTTCTGCATTTCCTCTTCCGAAAGTCCCAGAAGTCCCTGATAGACCTCCTCGTTGCTTCCGCCAAGTTCGGGGCTGCACTTGTAGGTGAAATGGTTTTCGCTGAGCCTCGGGGCAAAGCCCGGAAGCTTCACCTTGCCGCGCTGCGGATGGTCGATCTCCACGATCATGCCTCTTTCCTGGTACTGCGGATCGTTGGTGATATCATCGCAGTCCAGAAGCGCGCCGGCGGGCACATCCGCCTTGCACAGAAGGTCCATCGCCTCCTGCTTGGTGTGATCCTTCAGCCACTCCTTGATGGCGTTGTCGCAGATCTCATGATTCTTAAACCGGAGCCTGGGCGTAGCCATCTCCGGGCAGACATCCTGTTTGAGATCCGGACGGCCGATCACCTCGCACAGGTTGTCCCACTGCTTGCTGCCCGGATGACGGCTGCAGTAGATGTGCACGTAGTCATTCTGGCCAAAGGGCTTACAGGGATAGGTATCCGACGGGCCCACGTCCTCCAGCGGCATACCGTTGGCGACACGGCGGTTCGGCACCTTTCCGTTGTTGTAGTAGGGCTCCCACTGGGAACGGGAAAGGCCGATCATAAAGTCCTGCATGGCGATATCGATCCTCTGTCCGATGCCCTGCCGCTCTCTCTGCAGAAGAGCCGCGATGATGCTCATGGCCAGGGCGACGCCGGTGCCGGAATCCGCTACGGAGATACCTGCCTTGATGGGCTGATCCGGGTAACCGGAGGTGGATACCATCACGCCCGTATGGGTGGCGATGGGGTCAAAGGCCGGATAGTCCTTGTAGGGACCGTCCTGGGCAAAGCCCTTCAGGCTGGCGTAGATGATCTTCGGATTGATCTCTTTACAGACCTCGTAGGACAGGCCGAGCTTGTCCATGGAGCCGGGGCCCATGTTCTCGACGACCACGTCGCATTTTTCCACAAGCTTTTTAAGCAAAGCGAGGCCTTCCGGCTTTTTGGCGTTGCAGGTGATGGACTTCTTGTTCATGTTCATGACCAGGAAGCCATAGGTGTCCACGCCGGGCTCCGCGATCGAATAGCGGCCGAGCTCTCCGGCTACGGGACGCTCCACCTTCAGCACCTCCGCGCCGAACCAGGCCAGGCTCTCGGTACAGACAGTGCCGGATTCAAACTGTGTCATGTCCAGGACACGATATCCGGTAAGTGGTCCTCTCTCTTCCATGTTACTTCTCCTCCTTTTCCTTTGCTTCACGCACCGGCATGACCCGGTTCTCGATAAACTCTTCAACAAGTCCGGTCATGGTCTCCGCGCTCCATTTCCGTGGATCCACCGGATCCGCATGGAACGAGAGGACCGGGATCCCGGCATCCTCCAGGGTCTTGATGATAAAATAGCTGCCTTCCACGGCCTGCATGCAGTTTTCCGGGATCATGTAGACAACGCCGTCGATGTCGTTCTGGCGCGCCTGCTGCAGGAACCACTGGTTGTTCCAGGGCGGCATATGAAGAAAATCCTCCATGCCGATGTAGCGCGCGGCAAGGGCCCGGAGCGGATCATCCTCCACATGGTTGCGGATATAGGCGTCGGCGCCCATGGCCAGGTACATGGACCACATGAACACGGCCCCATACTTCTGCTCGAATCTCTGGTAGAAGGCAAAATCATGCCACAGGCCGCGTCCGATCCACATGAGTCTGTATTTCTCGTTGGGGACGGCTGCCTCGCCCTTGTCCGCCAGTGCTTTGATCTCCTCATACAGGCCCTTTGCATGGCCGACGGCCCACTCAGTGCCCCGCTGCCACTGGGCCTGCATGACCGCGTTGATCGTGTCGACGACGGTGACCGGCACCGGATGGCACTCTGCGATCAGGTCACGGATCTTCTTGTACCAGCTCTCCTGCTCGTTGATCAGGTTCATGACCCGCTCCAGCTGGTTGATGTCGAACATCTTGCCGGTCTTCATCTCGAGGAACCGGATCAGTTCCTTCAGCTCTTCCACCGCCGTATCCAGGCGGTCCTTGTCATAAAGGTCCTCCCAGTGGTCCGGGGCCATCTCAAACCAGTTGAGCGGCACTTTGCGGGGAACCGTATTCTCCATCGCGTAAAAGCTTGCCCCGTGGTTCATCGCGAACAGCTCAAAGATCTTGCTCTGGCAGTCGCAGGTAAGTCTGGTGATGGCAAGCGTCGGATCGGGAAGGCCTCCCCAGGGGCCCATGGGTTTGCCGGCTTCGTCATAGTTGTGATCATCCGGGTCCAGGCTTTCCGCGAAAGCCGTCGCGCAATAGCTGCACAGGTCATCCCGGTAGCCCGCGTCACGCAGAAGCCCGAAGTACTTGCGGGTCATCCGCTTGGCGCCGCAGATCGCGGCCCACCACTGATTCACCACGAACGGAATATCCATGGCCCGCAGGATCTCCATCGGGACATCCGCGTTCAGATAGCCGAAGTCCTCCCCGTTTTTGACGCGCTCCAGAAGGCCAGCAAACCATTGCTTCTGGTAGGCGCTGGCAGCTGCCGTAGCCTGCAGCTTTTTGACCACCCCGGATTTTGTTGCGGGGGCTTTTCTCTCTTCTGCCATGTCACGACACCTCCCTTACGGCCGACGTAAACGCGGCGATCTGTTCCGATAGTCCTTCATTCGCGGAGACCGGATACTGCATCTTTGCGAAGCACGCCGTCCGGATCCCTCGCCCTTCCAGGCTTTCCTTCTGTTTGGGATAGTCCCAGCTGGCGGCCTCCTCATACCGGTTGGTGTAGAAGACGACCGCTTCCGCGTTTGTGCGGGAAACCCAGCGGCCGATCGCCTCGACGCGCTGGCTCACAAATGCCTTTTTGCTGCTGAATTCACGCAGCATGTAGGTATCCACGATGCCGCGGACCGGCGTATACTCCATCGGGAAATCACGGTCAAAGAACCGGTCGCCCCAGTTGTGGTCTTCGCCGACCACCACCGCGCCGGTCTGCTCGATCAGATCGTACAGCTCCGTCGATTCCTGGTCGCTGCCGGTCACAAAGACCCGCGGACCCGTAAGGACGGGCCATTCTGACGCGTCACGCGTCACCTCACGCACGAGACGTGCATGTTCTTCACGCTCCATAAAGAACGCGCTTCCGATGATCACAAGGGCTTCCGAGCCGCTGATCCGCACCTCGCTTCCGGAACGAAGCTTCTCCATCTCCCGGAGCGCCTGCCGGTCGTCGTTGCAGACCTTCGCCGCAGCGCGGATCTCCTCGTCCGTGATCTCTCTCCCGGCCCAGCCTTCCACAGCTTTTCTGAACAGAGCGATCGTGTGCTCATTTCGCACCTGGTGCAGACGGTTCCTGGTGAACAGCCAGTCGATGAACTCCACCGGCGGGATCGCCTTGTGCGGCTCCACCCGGTGCATTTCACGAAGATACAGGAAGATCCGGATCACCACATCCGTACTGTTGGAGATGGCCAGCGCGTCAAACAGTTCCGCGTAGGTTCCGTCCACGATCTTCTCGAACTGGGCACGGACCACCGGGTCGAACGCGTACTCCAGATATTTGTCCGTCTCGACGAGCGGTTTTTCCGGATCCGCATAGACCCGTACCGGAAGCATACCGCCTGCCATGATCAGCTCGTCCGGGACATCACAGCCCAGCTCCCCGATCACTTTTCTGCCTTCACTCTTCCATCGGCGCGCCGTATCATCCCGATGTGTATACACCGTATACAGCGCCCTGAAGGCATTGCTTTTCAATGCGCATTCCCGAATGCCCATTTTTACGATCACCCCTTCCTCTATATAAGATGAAACGTTGTTCCTTTTGATCTTTTCAACCGCCTACCTGTACTGTCAGGCCATAGCCTTCGACCATTGCCTTCAGCTCCTGCATGTAGTCATCGGACGGGATCTCGATGGACCAGTCCATGTCCTTTCCGAGGGACTCGTTCTTGGATTCCCCGAGCCTGTGGTAGGGAAGCAGGCATACCCGCACGTCCGTCCCGAGCTCATTCCGGATGAAGCGCGCCGTGGAGGCGATGTTCACCTTGTCGGAATTGTACCCTGTGATACAGGGGATCCTTGCCCAGACAGGCACCTGCAGGTCATTGTGGATGTGCCTGATGTTCGCGAGGATCTGCTCGTTCGGCACCCCTGTATACTCCCGGTGCAGGTTCGTATCCATGTGCTTGATGTCGCACAGCGCCAGGTCCACATGCCTGTACACGCGGTCGATCACCTCCCGCGACGCAAAGCAGCTGCTCTCCACGGCTGTCTGGATCCCTTCCTCGTGCACGGCCATCAGCAGGTTCTCCGTGAATTCCGGACAGAACAGTACCTCGCCGCCACTGATGGTCATACCGCCTCCGGACGTCTCCATAAAAAGCTTGTCCTTTTTCACGCGGTTGATCACGGCCTCGACCGTCATCTCCTCCCCGGCCAGCTCCCTTGCCTCCTGCATGCAGGCGGAGACGCAGGCGCCGCAGTCCTTGCAGAGGCTGCGGTCCGTAAAGGAGATGTACTTGTCTTTCTCCTGCCGGATCGAGATGGCTTTTTCGGGACAGCGGTCCACGCAGCGGCCGCAGGCTGTACATTTGTCTTTATAGAACATCAGCTGCGGTTTGCGCAGGTTGGACTCCGGATTCGCGCACCAGACGCAGCGAAGGGGACACCCCTTCACGAACACGGTGACCCTGATTCCGGGGCCGTCATGGATACAGTATGTCTGAATATTGAAAACCGTTGTTTTTACGGTCCGGTCTGCCGTCATAATCATCACCCTCTCTATTGTAATGCCAGACGGCTGTATTTGTAAATCCCTGCTACGAATTTCGGATCCACATAGGTCTTCCCGAAGGGATCCATCGGTGTCGGCAGCATGATAAAAGGATGCGTCCGGAACAGTTCCATGTGATCCTCGACCCATTTTGCCGCCATCTCGTCATATTCCTGATCGGAGAGGCCTTTCGGTGTATTCTCCGGGATCACGTTGATGATGATCTTATCTCCGTAGGTCCTGCACAGGTCCATGGTATCGTTGATCATCTGCGGCTGCCAGCTGTCCACACCGGCCTCGATCATCGCCGGTACGACCATCTTGTTGTACCCGCAGGAATGCAGGTCAAAGAAAAGTCCCAGGGAATGACAGTAATCCACCACTCTCTTCATATGCGGGGCCACCATCTCCGTCAGCGTGTCCACGGCAAAGAAGGGCGCCCGCTGGCTTCCCCAGTCGTCATGCATCTGGATGATGTCCACGGGGAAGGTCTCCTTGATATGCCCGATCATCTTTATGTACAGATCCGCCAGATAATCATAGATCTCGTGGACCGTATCCTCCATCTCTTCATCGATCATGGCCACGGCCGCATTCTCAAAATCCATCCAGGAGATCAGCCGCTCAAAGAAGCCGGTGTAAATGGTCACACGCATCGCGCATTTGCCGTACATTTTCGCGATAAACTCTTCGTTCGCTTTACGGCTGCCTTCCCAGTCCCAGGAATCGGGATCCGGGAAACGTATGCAGTTTTTCCAGTCTTCGATATCGGTGATCTTCGGCTTGCCGGGACGTACCATGGAGCCGCCGACCTCCGGCTCAAAGATCCAGTCGATCCCGAACATATCTTCACCGCCAAAGGCCTCCTTTGGATACCGTTTTGTTTCCATGACTATTCCGCGGACCCTGTTCTCCGGAATCACATCCGGGGCAAAGGGTTTGGTCTCAAAAAACTGAGGGATCCACAGCGGCATCTCCTTGCGGTAGAGCGCCAGCAGGTTTTCCCTGGGCGTCACGGGTGTATTCAGTTCAAGCATTTTGGGATTTGAGCCTCTGGCCGGATATTCGCCGAGCACTGTCATTTCATCTTGTGTAAAAGGAATCCGATCCATTCTAACCTCCTGTCGTTAACCTGCACTCATTTTTCTAAAAAGGCCGTCTGAACCCAGAGGTCCAGGCGGCCCGTTTTTGTGTCCTTACATAATAGCTTTGTATTTCGGGACATGCTTCAGTCGATTACGGATGTCCGGGCGGTTTATTATGCGCCGATCGCGATCAGCGGAGTCGCGCAGAACAGAGCCGTGACGATCATCAGGCATACAGCGATGACCAGCATCTTGGTAAAGAGCTTGTTGGATACTTCCGCAGGAGCACCGATCAGAGAAGCGGCACCGCCCGTGGAAACCGGGCTGAAGGAAGTAACGCCGACGCCCATCTGGATCGCGGTGATGATGGCAGCCACCGGAAGGCCTGCTGCTGTAGCCATTGCCGGAGCCATGGTGAACAGCATCGGCTGTACGGTACTGGCGGATGTCACGAAGGACAGCGCGGAACCGATCAGGGACAGAGCCGGAGCGACCATGCCGCCCGGCAGGTTCTGGAGCACGTCACCCAGGGTCTTGACAACGCCGAAGGTGTTGGCCAGTGTACAGTACATGCCCATACCGGTGATCAGAAGGATCATGTTCCAGTTGACATACTTGCCGAAGGTCTCCTTGAGGCTTGCGCCGCCGAGGATCGCGACCAGGCTGATGCCGATGATGGAGGTGACCGGAATGCTCAGGTTGCTGCTCATCCACTTGCAGACCGGGTTCGGTGCAAACTGGTTGATGATGCTGGGCACCAGCAGAAGTCCGATACAGGTAAAGATGATGATCAGGGTCGCTCTCTGGTGGCCGTTGAAGTCTTCCGGCTTGGTCATGAAGTCGCCGGAAGCGTTCTCATCGACCTTCCAGGCGCGGGTGATCAGGAACATCACCAGCAGGAAGATCAGGGAAAGGAACGCATAGTAGACGCAGACGCGTACCTGCATGGCCATACCGTTCATGCCCTCGACCGCGGACTCATACATACCGGTCAGCAGAGCGCCGTTGGAGGTCCAGGGAAGGAAGGCGCCAAGGAAGGAGCCGCTCCACAGAGCCACCGGAACGATCAGCGGAGTCACGCCCGCTGCCATGCAAAGGCCCCATGCCAGAGGAGCTACGATGAAGGTGTTCATGGTGCCGGCACCTGCCGCTGCGACAGCTGCTGCCATGACATAGACCGCGATCGGGAGAGCCCAGCGGGCATTCCGGAACGCATAAGCGATCTTCTTGCCGAGCACTTCCAGCGTGCCGTTCGCCTGCGCGAACGCATAGAAGATAACGGGCATGGAGTAGTTCCAGAACAGAGTTACCGGAAATGCTTTGATAAACGACATGGATGTGTTGGTGGCCGGAACCGGCGGTGTCGCGGTGGGATCGCCTGCGCCTCCAAGGATCCAGGTCAGGATAAAGCCGAAGCCGATGGCTACGATACCGGCGTTGATCTTGAACTTCTGCCCGATCACGACGGCCAGGATAAAGCCGATGAAGAAGATGATTACGGTTGACATTACAATAGTTCCTCCTTAGTCCTAAAAATGTGCTACAGCTATTATACCATCGAAAAAAACCATTTTATATGGTCATGGATACCATAAAAATGTTCGGATTTTCGGTCAGATTGACCATACAGAAGCTGCTGTTTTCGAAAACAGCAGCTCTGTATCGGAACAGAACGCTTAATTCAGACGGTTCTCCGTTCTTGCGATCAGTTCATTCTGCACGGCCGGTGTCAGCAGGGTGAAATAGGTGCTGTATCCGGCGACACGGACAACCAGGTCACGGTAATCCTGCGGCTTCTCCTGTGCCTTCTTAAGTGTGGCATTGTCGACCACGTTGAACTGGATATGCTTGCCGCCGTTCAGCATGTAGGTCTTGATCAGGGAGCCGAGTTTTTCAAGGTCGGAATCGGTCTTCAGCGCTGTGGGATGGATCTTCATGTTGAGCAGCATGGCGTTGAAGGGATCCTGGTCGATCTTCATGGCGCTTGAGAGGGATGCGGTGGGTCCGTTGGTATCGGTGCCCTGTGCCGGCGAGACTACGCCGTCCGGCAGGGTCTGTCCGCAGCATCTTCCGTCCGGAGTCGCGCAGGTATATCCGCCGCCCGGCGCGTGGGCCGTGATGGAGATACCGGTGGGACGCGGGGAGGTACCGTAGATCGTGGTAAAGGTCTTGCAGCTGTCCACCCAGAACTTGTACATGTCCGCGGCGATATTGTCCACCAGGTCGATGCCGTTGCCGAACTTCGGCGCATCCCGGCAGATCTTGTGCAGCTCATCAAAGCCCACCCAGTCAGCCTCGATGGCCTTGAACATTTCTTCCATCGTCGCCAGCTTCTTTTCGAAAACGACATACTTAATGGCCGCCAGGGAATTGACGACGCTGATCATACCGACAGGGTTCATCAGGGATGCATTCTCGTAGGGCATGACGCGGTTGGAAATATCCCGGCCGCACTTGATGCCGTCGTAGGCAAAGGCGGAATGCACGACGTCGTTGTTGATCTCACGGGTCACGCGGCAGAGGATGTTGTGCTCCTCGTTGTACATGCCCATGAAGTAATACAGCTGCTCCTTGAAGGCCTTTTCGAAATCCTCGTAGGAGGTGAAGTCCTTCATCTCGCCGGTCTTCGGTCCGAGCTGCTCTCCCGTCTCACGCATGACGCCGTTGTGCATCACGATGTCGAGGACCTTCGGAACGATGAACATGCCGAGGGCGTTGATGCGGGATCTGCCGGGAAGGTTCAGGTCCAGGCAGCCGGCCAGCGCGTAGTCGCGGGCTTCCTCAAGCGGAACGCCCTGCCCCACCAGGCCGTTGATATAGCTCTTGTCGGATACGAACGCAGGCATGCCGAGGCCGGTCTTCACGAGCTTCAGCGCTTCCATCATCAGTTCCTTCGGTGTATCCTCGGTCACGCGGAGCGTGATGGTGAACTGGGGCGTACGTACCTCGTAGGCCGCCTTGATGACCAGGTAGGAAAGCTCGTTGGAGGCGTCCTTGCCGTCCTTGTCGCAGCCGCCGATCAGGAAGTTGTGCCATCTGGCCATGCCGGCCCATTTGTCACGCTGCTTGGCGTTTCCGGATACGAAGTTGAACTGCATGATCTTGATGCGCAGGCACTCGATCAGCTCAAGCACCTCATCATCCGTGATCTTTCCGCTGTCGATGTCCTTGCGGTAGTAAGGATACATATACTGGTCGAAACGGCCGCCCGGCACGGTGCCGTGGGTGATCATCATCCAGTAGAACCAGAAGGCCTGGATCGCGTCGCGGAAATCACGCGCGCCGTTCTCAGCCAGGCTGTGGCAGGTATCCGCCATGCGGAGCAGTTCCGCCTTGCGGGTCTCGTCGGCCGTCTCCTCAGCCTTGGCCGTGCAGGCATCGCCGTACCTGTGGTACATCCGCTGCATGGCCTCCAGGGCGATGATGCAGGCCTTGAGATAATCAGCCTTATCGAAGGAATCGTTGTCGACATAGCGAAGCTTTTTCAGCTCTTCCTTTGCCTCGTCCACGCGGGCCTTGATACCCTCGTCGATGATCTTCTTGTAATCCGGAACAAAGAAGGAAAGGCCGATGCCGAGGCCCCAGCCGAAGCCGGCGCCGCCTGAACCACGTCCTTTGACCTTGCTCGTCCACGGCGGGCAGAGAATCCCGGAGCGGATGAAGGGCCACAGATGGTCGTCATCGTAAAAACGTCCCTGCCACTCGTACATCTGGCGGCTCTGGCCTTCCCAGAAGGAGTCCAGGCTGCGAAGCGTCTTGCGGTCCTCGTCCGTAATGGTATAGCGGCCGCCCTCGAGAATGCTGTCCAGGTCATCGTCGTCCCAGAACGGGCCCCAGCAGGAAGCCTCCAGTCCCATGGGCTTGCTGGCCACGTTGCCGCAGATCAGCTCGTCGTCATCGATATAGATGGTTCTGTTGTCAAGATAGTGGGCTGTCGCCTTGGCACGGCGGAGAATGGAGGGAAGGCCCTCGTTCTGACGCCAGGATTCGATCACCAGTTTCGGTTTTTCCGCACAGAACGGGAAGGAATCCACCTTAAGTGCAGCCTGCATGCGTTTGATCCTTTCGGTTGCCATATCATTCTCCTTTCTTCAGCAGAGCGTCTGCTGTGTACGATCGATCACCTCATCCTGCATCGCGCGGGTCAGCTGTACGAAATAGCAGCTGTAGCCGGCCACGCGGACGACCAGGTCTCTGTATTTCTTCGGATCCTCCTGAGCCGCTCTCAGCGTCTCATTGTCAACGACGTTGAACTGGATATGCTTGCCGCCGTGGGTCAGGTAGGCACGGATCATCATGCCAAGCTTTGCCAGATCTTCCTCGGTCTTCAGGGAAGACGGGGAGAACCGCATGTTCAGAAGCGTCGCCTGGAAGGGATCCTGATCGACCTTCATGGCGCTGTTCAGTACCGCGGTCGGTCCCTTCTTGTCCATTCCGTGCATCGGGGACATGGTCCCGTCCGCCAGGATCTCACCGGCTTTACGGCCGTCCGGGGTAGCTCCGGTCAGCTGTCCGCCCGGCTGGTGGGAGGTGATGGAGATACCGGTCGGGATATGCACCCCGCCGAGGATCGTGGGGATCTCTCCGCAGTAGTCCGTAAAGGACTTGTAGCAGCGGGCCACGATCTCGTCCACGTAATCATCATCGTTGCCGAACTTCGGAGCGGCAATGAAGTCCTCGTGCATCTGGTCGAAGCCTTCCCAGTCGGCGTCCAGCGCCTCCTGCAGCTCGGCCAGTGTGTATTTCCTGTCGTCAAAGACAAGCTTCTTGATGGCCGCCAGGGAATCACCCACGTTGACCATGCCGATCGGGTTGATGACAGCACCGTTTTCGAACGGCATCGTACGGCGGAAGGTATCCATGCCGGACTCAATGCCCTCGAACATCAGCGCGCTGCGCAGCGGATCCACCAGCAGTTCCTGGGTGATCTGCAGCTCGACGTTGTTCTTTTCACCGACCACGTCCATGCAGTACTGCAGTTCTTTTTCGAATGCGGCGTACAGTTCCTCAAAGGACTTGTAATCCGCGAAATTGCCAACCTCGATGCCGCACTTCTCTCCGTTCTTGACATTGATGCCGTTGTGGCGGAAGATGTCGAAGATCAGCGGAATGGTCACCATGGGAACCGGGCCGGTCCTTGACTTGCCCGGAAGGTTCGCATCCAGGCACCCTGTCATGACGTACTCTCTGGCGTCCTCGATCGGCACGCCGCGGCTCGTGAAGCACTTGATATAGCTGTCATCGGAGATAAACGCCGGAAGACCGAGGCCTGCCTTTACGACCTCAAGAGCCTTGATGAGAAGCTTTTCCGGTGTTCCCTCATGCACACGCACCGTCAGGGTGTGATGCGGGGTCTTCGTGATCAGCGCCGCATCCAGCATCAGGTAGGTCAGGTCGTTGGTGCCGTCGGTACCGTCCGCCTTCTGGCCGCCGATGGTGAAGTTATGCCACTTGGCCATGCCGGCGTTCTTCTTGCGGTTGTTCTTGCCGGAGGTACGGTTCAGTTCCATATCCTTCAGGCGCAGGCAGCAGAGAAGCTCGGTCGCGAATTCCGGCGTGATGCCGTTATTTTCGATATCCTTCTGGTAGAAGGGATACATATACTGGTCGAACCGGCAGCCCGGAAGGGTCGTCGACGGGCTCAGCATCAGATACTGGAACCAGAAGCACTGCACGGCCTCCCAGAAGGTCGTCGGGGGCTCCGCGGGCACCCGTGCGCAGTTCTTCGCGATCATCTCAAGCTCCTGCCTGCGGACCGGGTCGGCTTCCTTCGCGGCCATCTCGGAAGCAAGGGCGGAATACCGGGCGGCCAGCTTGTTCATGGCGCCGAGGGACATGATCACAGCCTTGTAATAGCGGTACTTGTCAAGGTCTCCTTTGTTGTAGTAGCGGAGTTTTGTCATCTCCTCCTCGCACTGACGGATCAGAGCGTTGGTTCCATGGGTCAGGATCTTGCTGTAATCCACAGCCAGAAGGATCAGGGACGGCCCGAGGCCGAGGCCGGACTGGCAGTAACCGCCGCCTACGCCTCTTCCCTGCGCTTTGTCTTTCCAGGGAGGCAGGATCAGGCCGGCCTTCAGAAGGGACAGGATCCGTTCGTTCTCCGTCTCGTAAAAGACATCGCCCATCTGGCCGATCATCGTGGCCGGGTCATGCTTTTTGTTCAGCTCCTGCAGATCGATCACATCCTGCGGATCCATCTGATAGCCGTCCTCGATCAGGGAATCGATCTCATCCTGGGACCAGATCCCGTAGTTGGGGTCGATCTCGAGGCCCATGGGCTTGGACGCGCCGACGCCCACGATCAGTTCGTCATCGGCGATGGCGATCGGCATCCTTTCAACAGTTGCATCCAGGATCTTGGCTCTCTGGATGATCACCGGATCGTTCTTGGTGTGCTCCAGGACGTCCAGGGTGATCCGGTACTTCTCGATGCAGATCGGATACGTATCCACGACTACACGTTTCTTGATTCGCTCTACACGCTCGTACATGCTTATCCCTCCATAGTTTTTGTTGTTGTGACCCTCGTACACCGGGATACGAAAATCTCCGGCCGGGGCACGGGTCATTTCTTTCACTCCCATGACCTTGTTATGATTATATCAAACCTGTTCCGCACAAACTATGGTCATTCCGCACAATAAACATCCGTCCCTGCACAGAGGAACATTGCCAAAAGCCGCTGAATCCTGTATAATAAAGCCATTAAAAAGGGAGGAAACAGATATGTTCTTTTTGCACGTACTGGATCAGTATCTCGGCGAACATATTCTCTTCAGCCACGATCTGCAGAAGACCTGCTGCTGTGATTCCGTTCTTCTGCTGGATTCAGCGGACGATTATGATCCTGCTTTTTTCTGCATCGGTTCCCCCGAAGTCTGCAGTGCTGTACTCAGACAGCATACGGCCGGTGTTCTTCTCTCTGCCGGAGATAATGCCGCGTTACACAAAGCACCTCTTCCCCCGGGGATCAGCTTTTTTGCGACAGACCTTTCCATGTCTGTCCTCGCCAACAGGCTGAACCGCCTGCTGTCCAAAATCCTGCACGCAGGGATCGAACTGGGTTCTTCGGTTCCTTACAATACCCGGCAGCTGATCGATACTGCCCATCGGCTCACGGACGGATCGTTCATCCTCCTGGATGACCAGCTGTGTTTTTCTTATGACAGTATTTCCCTGCACGGAAATACCAATATTGATTCCACGCTTCTTCGCTCCTCAAACCGGAAGGAAGCTCTGGAAGAGCTTTTAGCGGTCGAAAGCCTCCCGCAGCAGCCTGTTTCCCGGATCGACGGCACCCAGCATGTGCTGCTGTTTCCGTTTACGAAAACCGGCTGGTATCTGCTCTGCATCGGAGAGGCCGGCAATCTGCTGTTCTCCTCGGTCGCAGCTGTCCTGCATGGCCTGTGCGAACCCCTGCTGGTGAACCAGAGCCGCCGCATGACCGGAAAGGATCTGTCCTTCCAGCATCTTTTTTCCAGGATCATGACCGAATCAGGCGAATCCGACGATGCTCTGATGATCATGCTCCGGAATCTGCCGAATCCACCGCAGAAGAACCTGCGGCTCATCCTGATCCGCTCCGAGGAATTCCCGGGCATCGAGACAGACAATATGCAGGTACCGGCCGAAGAGTCCGTCCGACGATTCTTTCCGGACAGCCATATCGCCATCCTGTCCGGCGAGATCGTGGTCCTTTTGTCCTCCGAGATCCATTACTGTCCCGTCACGTTTGACCGGGAGGCGCTGGAAAAGATCCTGAAGGAGCACCATGCGATCGCCATGATCAGCAATCCTGTCACCTCCATCATGGCCCTGCGCGTTACGTACCGCCAGTGCCACCGCATGTTCGGCATCGCCCTTGCCGTCAGGCTTGACGGTGAAAAGCGCTGCATGAACTTTGCCCGCTATACCCAGTACAACGTGATCGACATCTGCGCCAAATCCGTGAAATCCGTTCTGGGCGGCAGTGACATCGTGATCCTCTGCCACCCCGGCGTCCTGACGCTGACACGCTACGACCGGGCTTACGGCAGCAATCTCCGCGATGTCATGTTCTCCTACCTCATGAATGACCGAAGCATCGCGCGTACCAGCGCCCAGATGTTCATGCACCGGAACACGACCATCTACAAGATCAAAAAGATCGAAGAACTGATCGGCGAATCCATGGATGATCCTTATCTCCGGCACAACCTGGTCTTTTCCTGCCTGCTGCTCCGTTACCGGGAGCAGTACCAGAAGGAAGGCATATCCCTTTCGCTGTTTGAACGTCCAAAGCGCAGAAAATAGCAGAGCATCCTCGCGGTGCATGTTCATTTCGCAGGAACAGTGCGGAATACCTTCTTATGAAACAAAAAAAGAGCTGTCGCATCATCCGTGAACAGATCGTCCTCACAGATGGTGCGGCAGCTCTTCAGTTTTTCTGTCCTTTTTCTGCGGCGTCAAGATCCGGATATCCGTAGAAGGCAACAGTGTGTTTCATGACCTCCAGGATCTGGTTTATACCCTGCTCTTTCAGGTCACGAACATAGGCCGCATACAGACGGAGCGTCCGTTCGGACCAGGTCAGCGCCTCCCCTTTAAAGTACGTTTCAAAGGACACGCTCCAGGGCTGGTCTTCAGAGGAGTGCACGGGGCGGCCCCTGCCCGCGAGAGCAGGATATCTTTCCTCATACTCAAGACGCCAGGCGACCTGGCAGTCCGCCGCCGCATCGACAAGTGCTTGTTTTTCAGGCGGGATCGGCGGAAGGAGCTTTTCCATACGGGAATATTCCTCCGGGGAGGTGTATTTCATCATGTAGGCATATTTTTCGGCCAGCGGATTACGTCCTGCTTCCGCTGCTTCTTCAAGATCCTGCTGGTAGCTGGTGAGCAGCTCATCGCTCCAGGTCTCGAACTGGCTGGTACGCATGATCTCAAACGTTGTCCAGTCATCCTGGCAGCCGGCACGGCCGCCCTCATTCTGCACCTTCTGAAAAAAGTCCCATTCCGCCAGCACGATCTGCCGGACTTTTTTCTGATGATCCGTCTTTATTTCCATATATGGATTTCACCTCTTAAACCGTATGTTATCATCTGGTCAAGTCTATCGGATGCCAGTGCTGTCAGCCACTCACGCTTCGCGTTCGCGGGACAGTGCCAAACTCCTCTTAACCCGCATGTTGTCATCTGATCATCTGCCGGACCGTCTCCAGATTTCTTCGCAGCAGTTCTGTCTCCGGCGTCTCCCCGAATATCTGCAATGACTTCTCCAGGGCCTTGGTAAGATAAGCCTCCGCTTCTGTAAGATCGCCGGCTGCATATGCGATCTGTCCGGCGGCCCCAAGTGCAGCCGTATAGTGGTTGTCCTTCTGTCCGGCGGGCGTCTCATAATACAAAAGTGCCTGCCGGATCATCTCCTGTGCCTGCTCCTGCTGCCCGAGCCGCTGCAGGACCAGCGCCAGATTGCTTTTTGTTGTAGCCGCTTCACTGTCCGTGCCTGCAAAGCCTTCGATCAGACCCAGGGCCTCGCGAAGGTAGTTCTCCGCCTCCGCATCGTCTCCCATCTGCTGATAAACCTGCCCCAGGTTATTGCAGAGGGTGGCTCTGTAGTAATCCTTATCCGGCAGATCGGGGATATTCCGATACACTTCCTCTGCCTCCCGGTAATACCGGAGGGCCTCCTCCGGATGTCCGGCCGCGCGGTTCGCGGTAGCGGCATTCAGCAGCGTCGTCCCGTGATGAACAGTCCCCGTGAGATCCATCCTGCCGATCAGGGACAGGGAATCCTCCGAAACGCGGCAGGCTTCCTCCGCCCGGCCGGTCACCCGGTACAGGCCTTCGAGCTCATTCTGCAGCGTCAGACAGGAAGGCCGATCCTCTTCCGCCTTCGCGTCAGCGATCCATCCGTTCAGGAGCTCCTCCGCCCCGGCGAGGTCCTGCCGGCTGTACATTTCATCCAGTTTCTGTAATTTTTCCTGTATTCTCATATGAGTTATCATTTACGACAATTCGTACGATTGCCGTGACCAGACAATGATTACGGATCGCTTCGCTCTTTGAGCTCCCACTTACGTGCAGGCACGACGCGTGAGCAGAGTTTTGCGCTGTAATCAGACTATATTTCCGTCTACTACTTTCAGGCAGTAGATCAGAAGGTAATGGGAAAGGATCAGGTGTGCCTGTACGTCCGGGGAATCCATGTCCACCGGCGTCAGCTCCTTGATCTTCTTGATCTTGTTGACGATCGTGTTTCTGTGCATGTAAAGACTCTGGGCCGTAAGCCCCAGGCTGCGGTGATTGACAAGGTAGTAAAAAAGGACCTCCTCCAGATTCGTGTTATGCTCCTGGTCGTACCGGTACAGATTGATCACGGCCGGATGTGTCAGGAGGATGATATTCTTGGTATGCTTGACATTTCTGGCATACTGCGCACACATATCAACGATCAGGAACGGCGAATACTGTCCGAATTCGACAAGGCATTTTCCCCGCGGACCTCCCAGCTGCTGGTCAAGCCGAAGCACCTGGCTGCTGAACTCGTACAAAAGAGAAACCCACGAAAGAATACTGGACTGCCAGCAGACGCAGGCACGGCAGCCATAGCTTTTCAGAAGCTTTTCAAGGCCCTTGATGTCGTCGGGCATCTCATAACTCCGGTCGTCCGTCCAGTTCATGATGACGATATCGCTGTAATACCGCGTGACCATGCTGTCCGGAAGATGGCTCTTCAGCTTGGATGCGATCTCATTGTATACGCCCTGTCCCCGCTCGGCGAGAATATTCCCCTGCACCAGGATCAGACGGTAATACTTGCGGGTCCTGAGCCCGGCATAGTCAAACACATTCCGGATATCCTGCTCGGAGCTGTAGCGTCCCTCCATCATATCCTTCCAGATGCGGTCGAACTTCATCTGGTCATTCTGGCTGCTGCTGAGCTCCTGCAGGAGGTAATCCCGCAGATAAGGAAGCAGCTTTTTAAAGAATTTCTGGTAATCGTTCGGCAGATCCTTCTCCCTCTCGATCAGCAGGACTCCGATCACCGTATTGTGGTTCTTCAGGCGTATGTAAAAAAGATTCTCCTCCGATCCGCTGCCGGAACCGGCCGTGCCGAAATCCGCATGCTCCCGCATGAGGTCCATAAAGTACTTCCGGATATAATTACGTGTATTTTCCCTGATGTCGCCGATCTCGTACAGAATATTCCCGTCCGCGCTGGCAAGCAGGATGTTTTCCTGCAGAAATCCGGAGATCTCCTCCAGCATGCCGGGCATATTCTTGATCTGCGAGATCGTATCCACCTTTTCCGCGATCTTGAGATAATACTGGCAGGTCTTCGCCGCGTGGAGATACAGTCCGGGAACCGTATCCTCCGTGATGATCACGGATAGGCCCTCCTGCTCGCAGAGTCCGCGAAGAGCCTCCTGCTGTTTTGTCTCCGCAGAGACCAGGAAAAGCACCTGCCGCCCGGCAAGAGCCGTCGCGGAATGCCTGATAAAGGAGACGGTCTCTTTCTCCCCGGCTACGAAAAGGGTTCCGTCCTGCACCACTGTCTCCCCGTCAAGCGAATCCACATGTTCCAGAAAAAAAGGCGTCTCCGATGCGCGTGAATAGATAAGCTTGTCTTTTAGTCTTGCTTCCAAGAGATTGAATGTGGACATGTCTGTTCTCCTGTTATCGGAAAACAGGGTCCGGCGAAAGCGTCTATGCTGTTTTCGCCGGACCCTGCCGCTCTTACTGCCTTACTGTATACGGGCAGCTGTTATTTGGCTGCCTTCTGTGCGTTCATGGCCTCGATCAGCTTCGGAACTACGTCAAAGAGGTTTCCGACGATACCGTAGGATGCCACTTCGAAGATCGGGGCTGCTTCGTTATTGTTGATCGCGATGATGACCTCGGAGTCCTGCATGCCGGCCTTATGCTGGATCGCGCCGGAGATACCGAGTGCCACATAGATCTTCGGATGAACGGTCTTACCGGTCTGTCCGACCTGATGATCGTCGCTCAGCCAGCCTTCGTCGATCGCGACACGGGAGCCGCCGATCACGCCGCCGCCGAATGCCTCTGCCAGCTGTTCCGCCAGCTCAAGGCCTTTCTTGACATCGGACTTGATGCCGTTGCCGACAGCTACGACCACGTCCGCGCCGACCAGGTCGACCATCTTGCGGGTAGCCTTGACGACCTCGAGAACCTTGGTCTTCAGATCTTCTTCCGCCAGGGTGACCGGATACATCTCGATCTCGCAGGCATCTGCCTTGGCCTGTACAAAATCGGCCTTCTTCATAACGCCGGGACGCACGGTGGACATGCACGGACGGAATCTCGGGCAGATGATGGTTGCCATCAGATGGCCGCCGAATGCCGGACGGGTCATCTTAAGGTTGGTATCTTCCATCTTGAACTTGGCCGGATCGATCTCCATGGTGGAGGACTCTCTCAGGAAGTCAAGATACTTGTTCATGTCGATATCCAGATGTGTACAGTCAGCCGTAAGACCGGTGTGCAGTCTGGCTGCGCATCTCGGAGCCAGGTCACGGCCGATGGTGGTCGCGCCGATCAGGAGAACCTCCGGCTTCTTGTCCATAACGACATCGCAGACAACCTTCGCATAGGCGTCGGTGGTATAGACCTTCAGGTTGGGATCGTCGCAGACGATGACCTTGTCCGCGCCGTAGCCGCCAAGCTCGCTCGCGATCCCCTTTACGTCGCTTCCGAGAAGCAGGCCGACCAGCTTTGCACCTCTCTCATCTGCCAGCTTTCTTCCTTCGCTGATAAGTTCGAAATCTGTGTTCTGCAGTTTGCCGTCACGCTGCTCACAGAATACCCATATGTCATGAAATTCTTCAATATTTTCACTGATAAATGCCATATTCTTATCCTCTCTTCACTGACGAATGCTTAAATGATGTGTTTCTTGGCCAGCTTCTCTGCCAATGCATCTGCAGCTTCCTGGCTGGTTCCCGGGATCATCTCCACACTGCCCTTCTGCGGCGGGGTGAAGGATTTGAAAATGTTGGTGGGTGAACCCTTCAGGCCGATGGTGGTCTTGTCGATGAGGGGTTCATTCTCCAATGCCGGATAATCCAGTACGGTGATCGGCTTGTCATAGCACTCGATGATGCCCTTGACCGTCATATAACGGGGCTCATTCAGTTCCTTGACGCAGGTGATCAGGCAGGGAGTCTTGACTTCCACTGTCATATAGCCATCCTCAAGAAGTCTCTTGATCTTGAGAACATTGCCGTCCTTCTCGATCTCGCCCGCATAGGTGACCTGCGGGATCTCAAGCTTTTCAGCGATCTGGGGGCCGACCTGGGCGGTATCGCCGTCGATGGCCTGACGTCCGCAGAATACCACATCCTCGTCACCGATGCCGAGGTGATGCAGTGCGCCTGCGATGATCTGAGAGGTAGCGAATGTATCGGATCCGCCGAATTCACGGCCGGAGATCAGGACGCCGTCGTCCGCGCCCATGGCGATCAGCTCACGGAGCATTCCTTCTGCGGGAGGCGGTCCCATCGTGACTGCCGTGACCTGGCAGCCGGTTGCATCCTTGATCTTAAGAGCTGCCTCCATCGCGTTCATATCATCCGGATTGATGATGGTCTGCATGGAAGCACGGTTCAGTGTTCCGTTCTCATTGACAGCAACCTTTCCGGAAGTATCCGGAACCTGCTTTACGCATACATAAATTCTCATAGCTACCTCCTATTATTTTAACAATGCACCGGAAATGACCATCTGCTGTACCTGTGTGGTTCCTTCGTAAAGGCTCATGACGCGCACGTCTCTGTACAGGCGCTCGACTCTGTAGTCCTTGATGTAACCGTATCCGCCGAAGATCTGGACGGCCTTGTAAGCCACGCGGTTCGCCATCTCGGAAGCATAATACTTACTCATGGCACACTTGACAAAGGAATCCTTCGCATCCTGATCCTTTTCAATAGCGGTGGTGTAGATCAGGGTCCTGGCTGCCTCGATCTCGGTCGCCATCTCGGCGATCATGAAGCTGATGCCCTGGTTCGCGCAGATCGGCTTGCCGAACTGTTTTCTTTCCTTGGAGTATTTGATGGCCTCGTCCAGGCAGCCCTGTGCGACGCCGAGGGACTGTGCGGCAACGCCGAGACGTCCGCCGTTCAGGGTGTTCATGGCGGTGATAAAGCCGTTGTCCAGCGGTCCGAGAAGGTCTTTCTTGCTGACGCGGACATTTTCCATGCTGATATCACTGGTCGGATATCCGTTGATACCCATCTTCATCTCGCCTTTACCTACGGATACACCCGGAAGCTTCATATCAAGGATGAACATGGAGATACCGCGGCTTCCACGAAGGGCTCTGTTCGTCTTTGCGTAGATGATCGCGTAATCGGCCATCGGTGCACCGGAGATGAAGCACTTTCTGCCGTTGAGGATAAAGTCGTCTCCGTCAGCGTCTGCTGTCGTCAGCGTGCCGCCTGCATCGGAACCGGCGCCCGGCTCGGTCAGGGCGAACACGATGTGCTTGCGTCCGGCCGCCACATCCGGAAGGATCCGCTGCTTCTGCTCTTCGTTACCGCAGGCAAGAAGCGGGCCGCTTCCCAGGGAGTTGGGGGTGTTGGCATAGATAGCGCCAACCGGGCAGATGCGGGAGAACTCTTCGTTCATCAGGACATAGGCCAGGCTGTCGCCGCCCTGTCCGCCGTACTCCACAGGGATCTTGATCCCGCAGAAGCCGTTCTTTGCGATCTTCGCGAACAGTTCCTCGTCGAAGCCGCCTTCGCGATCCAGTTTTTCCTGAATTTCTGTTGTGAATTCAGTCTCCGCAAAATTACGAAAGTTCTTTCTCATCAATTCATATTTTGCTGATAGAATCATAACTTTTCCTCCGTTCTTTATTCTGTGCTGCTTGCTTTTATCTTAAGGCAACGGGTCAATGGCTTGTCATACTTTCTTTTACGCGCTTTTCAGCCAGCTCCTTCGCCGCTTTCAGATCGATCTTGCCGCTGCCGGTCATCGGCAGCTCATTCACTGTAAAGATATAATCCGGGATCTTGTATACCGCCAGGCGGGGCTTCATATATTCCTTCAAGGCCTCCGGATCAAAGGTGTCCGGATCCGTTGGCACGACCAGGGCCGCGATCTCCTCCTGCCGGAAGCTGGAATCGACTCCCACGACCTTGCTCGCCTCCGCCATACCGGAATCATCGATGACCGACTCGATCTCCACCACGGAAATATTCTCGCCCGCGCGGATGATCAGTTCCTTCAGGCGCCCGGTAATGTAGAGGTTGCCCTCCTCGTCGAACCGTGCCAGGTCTCCGGTGCGGAGCCAGCCGTCCTCCGTAAAGGCTCTGGCGGTCTCCTCAGGCATATTGTAATATCCCTTTGTGATATTGAAGCCCTTCATCTGAAGTTCGCCGTTCATGCCGACGCTCAGGATCTCGCCCGAAGCCGGATCGACGATCCGTCCCTCGATCCGGTCCATGAACTTTCCGCAGCTTGCGGCCTTCTTTTCGGGGGCTTCATCCCAGTCCGGGAACGTCACGCTCGGAGAGCTTTCCGTCATCCCGTAGCTGGTCTGCAGGTGCATATTGGGAAAGTGCCGGCAGATCTCCATATAATCCTCATACCGGAGCCTGGAGCCCGCGATCACGCCGGACTTCAGCTTCTCGCTGACCGTGTTTTTGTACTCGGGTTTCCGGACCAACGCCAGGAAAACGCTGGGAACACCGTTCAGAATGGTAATGCCGTGTTTCTCGATGATCTCCCATACGAGGGCAGTCCCGAAATACGGGATGATATCCATGCAGATCCCCTTCATCGTACATACCACAACGCCGGTGATAAGTCCGAAGCAGTGAAACATCGGAAGCTCGAGAAGCATCTTGTCCTCGTCGGTCCAGTGCATGTACAGGGCGGCGGAGCGTCCGTCATTGACGATGTTGTAGTGCGACAGCATGACTCCCTTCGGGGAAAGCGTCGTACCGGACGTCATCACGATGCAGGCGGTATCCTCGGCGGAAACCTCAGCCGTCATCTTCCGGATCTCCCCGCGGCTTTCGTCTGAACGCTCCTCCTCGGTAAAGTTCCCGGGTCCCATAAAGGGCGAACCGCCGAATGTGTTCATGGGAACATACTCCCGCACTTCCGGGGCCAGCTTTCCGATCTCCGGGATCAGATCGCTGTACACCAGATCCTTCCAGCCCTCGCCGTAGAACAGGATCTCCACATCCATATTGACAAGGATCGGAGATAGCTCGGCAGGCTTGTAACAGGTATTCAGGGGAATCGGGACGGCACCAAGCTTCTGGGCGGCCAGAAACAAGAACACATACGCCGGTGTGTTCACGCTCCAGATGCCCATATGCGTGCCCTTGCGGACCCCGTACCTGTGCACCAGCCTGCAGGCCAGGGCGTCCGTAATCTCGTCGAGTTCCCTGTAGGACCAGACGAAGTCGCCCGCCTGCATGGCTGTTTTATCGCCATAGCGGGCGGCATTCTCCGGAATAAATTCTCCAACTGTCTTTTGTATCAGTTCCATAGTAAATCCTGTGCTTATTTCAGATAATTACCAAGGCCGCCCCATTTTTCGCGGAAGATGCCCTCATCCATGACCTTGAGATCCGGTGCGATCTCCGGTTTGAAGCCCATCTGATCCAGAACGTCCTTCTGCAGATCCAGACCGGGAGCGATCTCGATCAGGGTCATCTTCTTGTTGATCAGCTTGAACACGGCGCGCTCGGTCACGAACAGGACCTCCTGGGATTCCGGCGCGTACTGTCCGGCGAAGGTGATCTGACCGACGGTATCGACGAACTTATGGATCGTGCCTTCCTCGGTGATCGTAAGCTTGCCGTCGCCGAATTCATATTTGGCTTTTCCGACCAGGGTGCCCGCGAACAGGACCTTCGGTGTCCGGGCCGTGATATCGATGAAGCCTCCGGGGCCGGTCAGACGGCTGCCCATACGGCTGACGTTATTGTTGCCGTACTTATCGGCTTCGCCGATGCCGAGGCATGTCATGTCAAGGCCGCCGCCGCTGATCAGATCGAACATCTCGTTCGGGGTGATGATCGCTTCGGGGTTGTAGGCAGAGCCGAAGCTCGGCAGTGCGGAGGGAACGCCGCCCACCATGCCGCTCTCGGTACTCATGGTGATCTGGTCGATGAGGCCCTCTTCGGCCACGACCTTGGCGATGTCGGCCGGCATGCCGACGCCCAGATTGACCACATAGCCTTTTTCCAGCTCCATGGCGCATCTCCGGCAGATGATCTTGCGCTCATCCATGGGAAGGGGCTCGATGGCGGAAAGCGGTTTGCGAAGATATCCATCGAAGGACGGCTCCCAGTATTTGCCTTCGGTCTGCCAGGAGGACATGGGATCATCCGTGACCACCACGTAGTCGACCAGGTTGCCCGGGATCTTGATGTCCTTGGGATTCAGGGTCTCCTTCTTGGCCAGGTATTCCACCTGCACGATAACGATACCGCCGCAGTTCTTGGTCGCGTTGGCCACGGAGAAGCCCTCGTTGATCACGCTCTCCCGCGCAAAGGAGATATTGCCGTTCTCGTCGGCGATGGTACCGCGCAGCAGTGCCACATCTACCTTGAAGCTCGGATAGAACAGGTATTCCTCGCCGTTGAACTCGATGACCTTTACCAGTTCATCCTTGGCGCATTTGTTCATGCGGCCGCCTTCAACACGCGGGTCCACAAAGGTTCCAAGGCCGGTCTTGGTGATCAGGCCGGGACGTCCCGCGCCGATCTCACGCCACAGATTGATGATGACGCCCTGCGGCAGGCAGTAGCTCTCAAGCTTTTCCTGTCTGGCCAGGTCACAGAGTGCAAAAGCACTTCCCACATGGGCGCTGGTCCATTTTTTGATCAGGCCCTCGCCGGCCTCACCGAAACGTGTGGCGCCCCGGGCTCCATGTTCCTTGTCCGGTCCGTCCGGTCTCTTCACGCGGTCCCAGCCGATAAAGCTGTTGCCGACGCCCCAGTCACCGAGAGCACTGCCCTGTTTCAGGTGCAGATCCCTGGGATGTCCGGTCTCTTTGAAGTTGTCGCGGATCGCGCAGGCAAGCTCTTCCGCCCATCCGGAAAGTCCCATGCCGGCGACGCCCACGGTCGCGCCGTCGGGGATCAGCTCTGCGGCTCTTCTGGCAGTAATAAATTCAGCCATCGTAAACCTCTCCTCTCTTTACAGTGTATTCTTTTTCATAGATAGTTTCATTATACCTATTTTTAGGTAGAATAGGCAAATATTTCTTGAAATTATTTTTAGAATGTTTTCATGTTCCATGATAACACAAAAAACATGTGCTGTCAGCACATGTTTTTTGTGCGAATTCTCTAATTTTATCAATCGGAGGTCGGAAAAAGCACGCAAAGCTGCTATTTGCCATCGTGCACCCGTTCAGCTGATCCGTTCGTACAGCCGGTTCATCCCGGAAATCCGGTCCCGGTACCAGGCATTTTTCTCCGGATCCGGCGTATAATCCTCGCGTTCCGAAAGGCTGCACAGTCTTTCAAAGATGGTCTCGTATCCGATCCCGGTCATCCGGTGCATGGCAGCCATAAATGCTCCGTTTGCGGTAGACTCCGGATCCTGGTAGTGAACCAGCGGGATTCCGTACACGTCCGCCTGCATCTGGTTCATGACCCGGCTTTTCGTAAGCCCTCCGCTGATGCTTGCCCCGGAGATCTTCGCAAAGGGCAAAAACGCCTCAATATTGTTGGCGATCTCCATAAAGATGCCTTCCAGCATGCCCTTCAGCATCTCCTCCCTGGTAGTATGCAGGGAGATACCGGTAAATCCGGCTCTTGCTCCCGGGTTCCAGAAGGGAGCACTCCGCCCTTGGAAGTACGGGAGTACGAGGCATCCGTCGTTCTGCTCCCGCAGACGCAGCAGCTGATCGTTGACCCAATCATAATCCGGCTGTTCCCAGTCGTAAAAAGTACGCAGAAACCAGTCGAAGGCCGAACAGCAGGTCAGGACATTCGCTTCCAGCACATATTTTCCCGGAACGGCGGAGGCGTTGCAGATCAGACCCGCCGGGATCTTCTCCGGAAGCCGGTCGCAGGTCGTCATCAGGAACGCGCCCGTTCCCGTCACCACCGTCAGTACACCTTCCCGGAAGGCACCCTGTCCGAGAGCTGCGCACTGCTGATCCCCGCCCGCACTGATCACCGGGGTCCCGGCCGGGATCCCGGAAAGCTCCGCGAACGCTTCCGTCACGCAGCCGCTGACAGCGCCCGGTTCCTGCAGCCGGCAGAGCTTATCCTCATTCACCCCGAACAGGGAAAGCATCTCTTCCGACCAGGTTCCCGAAGCCAGATCCATCAGATTGGACCGGCTTCCGTAGGTATAGTCTGTCACATACTCTCCTGTCATCAGGTGGATCAGGTACTCCGGGATCGTCAGCAGCTTATGGGCATATTCATAGATCTCCGGCTTTTCCTTTGCAAGATACCGCATCTTGCCACCCGAAAAAACACAGTTGACTTCCGCGCCGGTCGTACGCCTGATCTCATCGTTATGCTCCTCCAGGCTGCGGCAGACCTCCCGGTTCCGGGTATCCTGCCACATGATCGCGTTCATGAGCGGTTTTCCTTTGACGTCCACGGGAATGATGGCGGATCGCTGGGAGGTGATGGAGATCACGTCCACACGGCCTCCGAAAAGCTCTGTACGGCTTGAGAAGGCGCGCAGGATCAGGAGAAGGGATTCTTCAAAATCCGACGGATCCTGCTCCACCTCCCCGTCATCTCCGTGTACGGGCTGATAGCGAAGCTGCTTCGTGAAGACCTTCTCACCGCTCTCCCTGTAAAGGATCCCCCGCATGCTGGAGGTTCCCACATCGATCACAAGTACGTTCATAACCTTTTCCTCTTCGGCCCGGCGTTCTGTCTCCCCCACCGGGCTCTATCTTCTTCCGTCCGGCGCTTACAGGCAGGAACGGAAGGGGATATTCTGCGGATGCTCGAAGCAGTCCTCAAAGCCTCTTCTGTGATGGTAATAGATCTTGTCCTTATCCTGCGGATAGACGTATTTTCCGCCTACCTGCCAGAAGAAGGGATGGAACTTATATTCATTCCTGTCCTTCTTGAAATCATACAGGAGACGGATCTCCTCACAGTCCGCCTGGAAGTTTGTCCATACGTCCCAGTGGATCGGCACAACGACCTTGCACTGAAGGTTTTCCGCCATGCGGAGGATGTCCACGGAGGTCATCTTGTCCTGCATGCCGACGGGGTTTTCGCCGAAGGAGCCGAAGGCCACATCGATGTCATGGTCTTTGCCATGCTTGGCAAAATAGATGGAAAAATGGGAATCGCCCGAATGATAGATATTTCCACCAGGTGTCTTGACAAGATAGTTGACGGCCTTGTCGTCCATGTCCGTCGGGCAGATACCGGTCAGTTCTTCCCTGTTCTCGCTGGTGTCGTCGGTCGTCACGATACAGGTCCTGTCAAAGCTGTCCAGGCAGACGATCTCAATGTCCTTGATCTTGATGACGTCGCCGGGCTTCACCACCTGGCAGCGATCTCTCGGAACACCCCACTTGACCCAGGTCTCCACGGATTTCAGCGGTCCGATAAACGGGACCGGAATCTCTTTTCCATTCTCATCCACGGTCGTCATGCCGCTCTTGATGACATGGGCCGCCCACTCGGCGGACATGTGATCCTGGTGATAGTGGGTCGCCAGAACCGCGTCAACCTGCTTAAAGGCAAACGGATCGATGACAAAAGGAACATTCCTGAGGTTCGGCTGCATCAGCCGGCCGCCGCACATGTTCGCCATCTGATGCCCCGGCTTCATCTTGTTGTCTCCGTGAGTCCTTTTGCCGTTGCCGCACCACAGATCGATGGTAATGTTGGCCCCACCCGGAGTCTTGAACCAGATTCCGGTACAGCCGAGCCACCACATCGCCACATTTCCCGGCTTTACAACTTCATTTTCGATGTCCTCCACAAGCCAGGTCCCCCACTCCGGGAACGTGCTCATGATCCAGCTTTCTCTGGTAATATCGTCAACTTTGCTCATAGTATTCCTCCAGTGCCGTTAAGCGGCAGGCAGTCAGATTTTTATGGTTTCCAGTGCTTTCCGGTACATCTTTTCGAACAGCCACCGGCTGTCACCGTAGAATACGCTCCTGTGTCCCGGAGCGACAATGTCCACGTCCATGCTGCGCAGCTTCTCGAACGAACGCAGGTATGCCTCCGCGTCATAATCGATGCTTCCGCAGTACCCGATCTCGATCTCCGCTTCGTCGTCAGGGCCGGCATTTCCGATCATACAATGATCTCCGGTAAAAAGCACCCGCACCCCGTTCGTCTCCGCAAGGTACGCCATCGCCCCTTTGGTATGTCCCGGAAGTGCCACGGCCGTGACCGTCGTTCCGCCGATGGTCACACATTCACCGTCCGCAACAGCCACAGGGGCTTTGCATGTATGAAACGTGAGGCCGAACTCCGGCTCCATGACCAGCTTCCCGCCGGTTTTAAGCGCATGGACATCGTATTCACTTGCATAGATCCTGGCACCCTTTTCTTCAAAAAGATGCGCGTTTCCCGCATGATCAAAATGAGCGTGTGTCACAAAAGCCGCCACCGGCTTTTTTTCTCCGAGTCCCCACATGGAGAGAATGCGCGACTGGTGTTCCAGATAGACAGGCCGGCACCCGCAGTCGATCATCACCAGGCCTTCCTCCGAGTCGAGGGCGTAGGTGTTGGAATTCAGGGCCGTCATATGCCCCGTCAGCTGATAGATTCCTCTTGCGATCTGCACAGGGTCCACCTCCGTTCTGTTTCTCAGCCGGCCGTGGTCGGCTTTCTGGATTCAATAAACTTCTTGATCGTATCGATGGACAGGGCAAAGATCAGGATCAGGCCCTTGACCATCAGCTGTACATATTCGCCGGCGCCAAGCATGACCAGGCCGTTCTGAATGACACCGATGATCATGACGCCCGCGATCGTTCCGGAAACCTGTCCGTCACCGCCGGTAAAGCAGATACCGCCAAGTACACAGGCTGTAAGCACGTTCATCTCCTGTCCGATCCCGGTCGATGCGTTTCCGGAGTTGACACGGGACAGGAACACGATGGAAGCCAGGATCGAGAAGCAGGCACAGATGATGTAGGAAGAAACCTTCATCCTGTTTACGTTCACGCCGGCGAGCTTGGCCGCCTCATCGTTTGATCCTGCCGCGTATAACGTACGTCCGTACGCCGTCTTGTTGAAAACGACAGAAGCGATGATGCAGCAGATGATGAACAGATAGATCGGAATCGGGATTCCCAGGAACAGTCCCTGTCCCAGTGTCGCGAACCCGCTCGGGAAGCCGAAGATCGGCTGTGCCTTGCAGATCGTATAGCTGATTCCCTGGAAGATCCAGGAAGTACCGAGCGTCGCGATCATGGAAGGGATCTTGCAGTACGTGATGATCAGGCCGTTGATCAGGCCGATCAGAAGGCCTACGACAATGCCGATCAGAATCGAGGGGAAGATCCCCAGCTTCAGGTTGACCATACTGTAGGACATGATGATCCCGAGCAGCGAGATCTGCGTGCCCACCGAAAGGTCCACATTTCCGAGGAGCATGACGAACATCATACCGCAGGCCATGATACCGATACCGGCGATCTGCCGCAGCACGGTCAGCATGTTGGACAGGGTCATAAAGTTCGGGGAAAGGATCGAGAACAGCACCATGATCACAACGAGTGCGATGTAGATGCTGAGCACCTGCCCTTTGAAGATTTTCTTTAATGTTTTCATGACGACCTCCTATTTATCACCGGATGCCATATCCAGTACGACAGCCTGATCAAGTTCTTCCTTTTCGAGCACGCCGACCTGCCGTTTTTCCGAGAAGACGACAAGACGGTCGGACATTCCCAGCAGCTCCGGCATCTCCGATGAGATCATGATGATGGCTTTTCCGTTTTCCACCAGCTGGTTCATCAATTTGTAGATCTCCTGCTTGGCCCCGACATCGATGCCCCGTGTCGGTTCGTCGAAGATCACGATATCGCTCTCGGCGATCAGCCATTTCCCCAGGACCACCTTCTGCTGGTTTCCACCGGACAGGTTTTTGGCCAGCTGGTCGATGGTAGGCGTCTTGACGCGGAGCGCCTCTACCTGCTCGTTCGTCAGGTCGATCTGCTTCTTTTTATCCAGGAACTGCATGGTGGAAAGCCGTTTGAACACAGGCAGTGTCATGTTCTCCATGATGCTCTTGTCCAGGATCAGCCCATGCTGTTTGCGGTCCTCCGGGATCAGGGCGATCCCGTTCCGGATCGCTTCCCGCGGATGATGCATGGTCACCTTTTTGCCCTTCAGGATGATATCACCCTTCTCCACACGGGCGGCCCCGAACAGCATTTCCGCCGTCTCGGTCCGGCCTGCGCCTACCAGTCCGCCGAAGCCCAGGATCTCTCCCTTGTGAAGTTCAAAATTCACATTGGAGACACCGTTTCCGTAGAGACCTTTGACCTCCAGGACCACTTCGCCGATCTCTGCATCTCTGGACGGGAAGGTCTCGACCAGCTCACGGCCGACCATGTACCGGATCAGCTCTTCCCGGGATGTCTCGGCCGTGTTGACGGTGGCAATGTACTTTCCGTCCCGAAGCACGCTGCAGCGATCCGTAATCTCGAAGATTTCCTCCATACGGTGGGATACGTAGATGATGGTCGTCCCCTCCGCCTTCATCCGGCGGATGTTCTTCATCAGGATCTCGACCTCCGCGTTGGTCAGCGTGGCTGTCGGTTCGTCCATGATCAGGACCTTGGCCTTTTTGGAGATGGCCTTCGCGATCTCGACAAACTGCATGTAGGCGACAGAGAGAGTGTCGATCCTTGCTTCGGGATCAATGTCCATTCCGAGCCGCGTGAACAGCTCACGGGTCTCGCGGATCATGGCAGCTTTATCGACAAAGGCGTTTCCCGGTCCCTTCCGGATCGGTTTTCCGATGAAAATGTTCTCATAGACCGAAAGCTGCGGCGCCAGATTGAATTCCTGATAAACCACCTCCACGCCGTTGCTGCTGTTCTCCGTCAGCTTTTTGCCGACCAGTTCCTGTCCCTCCAGCAGGATGCTCCCCTTGTCTGCCTGGATCGCTCCGGCGATACATTTGATGATCGTCGATTTGCCTGCGCCGTTTTCACCGACCAGCGCATGCACCTCTCCCTTCCGGAATTCCAGTGAGACATTGTCAAGTGCCACAACGCCCGGATATGTCTTTGTTACATTTTTAACTTCCAGAATCGTTTCAGACATATTCTTGCTCCTCACTATCCTTCTGTATGAAGAAAGGTATCACAGCCTTCCTGCCATGATACCCCTCTTCATGCTGCTATCTTTTCTTTATGAAATTGCAGTCCGTACAGGATCTCTGTCAGACGGCAGGGATCCGTTCCGTTTCTTTACTGTTCCAGCAGATATGCATAGTCTTCTGCGTTTTCAGCCGTTACAGGGACACATCCCATGACGACGACATCTTCCTGCTCGCCGCCGTTTACCAGGTTGAGCGCGATCTCAACCGTCTTCGGGCCGGATACCAGATTGTCAACATCGACGGTTCCTCTGTAGGTGGTTCCATCCAGAATGTACTGGACAGCGACCAGGGAAAGGTCGGAACCGAATACGCCGAAGTCATCTCCGTCATAGCCCTTGGCCTTGGCTGCCTCATAGGCGCCGATGGCGGAACCGTCGGAAATGGAGACGACACAGTTGATCTCCGGATGTGCGGCAAGAGCGGATTCCATGCTGGACATACCGGTGGCAGCATCGATCGCGTCGAACTCGGCGACGAAGTTGACTTCGCCCGTGCAGGTGTTTTCCATGGCAGCCTTGATGGCCTCGGATCTCTCAAGCAGTACGTCCATCATGGAGAAGCCGATGACACAGACATTGGCGGAACCGCCCAGCTGATCATTGACCCACTTGGCAGCCATCTCGCCGATCGCGGTACCGGTCACGGTATTGTCGTTCTTGTACCATACATCACAGTTGTCAAGGCCGATTCCATAGGCGATGACCTTGATGCCCTTGTCCATGGCTTCCTTGGCCTTCTCGGACATGGATGCCGGATCCAGTGCCTGGATAACGATGACGTCGCAGTCAGACTCGATAAAGTTCTCTACAGCCGTCATCTGGTTGCTGGGATCGCTCTGTGCGTCGGAGATCAGAAGCTCTGCGCCGTTCTCCTCTGCCTTTTCACGTGCCAGATCCAGGGTCTGCGCGATAACGGCGTCAGCGGTAGAGATGAAGGACATACCGATCTTTACGCTGTCCTCTGCATGGGCCAGGGACGCGCCTGCGGCTGCCATTGTGATGGTCATTGCGGTAGCTGCCAGAATAGTGGTGAGTTTTTTCATAACTGCCTCCTTTGTTTTTGTTTTGAATTGTTTTCACTGTACTGAATTTGATAGATTCATTATAATCTATTTCCCCGGGCAAAATCCGTCCGTATGAAATACGCACATAATTGCGGAATACGATTTCCGTTATTTCTTTTCTTCCGGAGCGTATTTGTATTTCCAGGAATCATCTCCCAGATCCGGGTATTTTTTAAATGTATCCGGTTCCGGAGGTGCAGGCAGGGGCTTTCTCGCCCGATCCTTTTTGTACGCGTATCTTCCAAGGAAATTCGCATCCTCTTCCGGCGTCAGCGGCGGTCTTGTATTCGTATGCTGCATGTCGTAGATCCAGCTTTTTTCCATATCAGCCTTGATCACCCGCTGCCAGCCGCCGCTCACGGTCCTCCACTCTCCGTCTTCCTTTACGAACTCTCCGGGGACGATCCCGACGCTGTAGATCGCCATCGGCGTCTCCCTGAATTTGGCGAGCGCTTCATATCCGAACCCGATCGTCAGGGCTCTGGCCTTGGTCCCGTCCTCGCTGACCTGGATCACGGGTGTATGACGGGGCTGCATCAGCGTATTGCCTTCCAGGCTGTCAATGACGACCTTGTCCGGAGTACGGATGAACGCAGGTCTTTCTTCTCCGGGCTTCGCAGCGTCATAATTCTTCTGCAGTTCTCCCGGATGCTGGTCATCATGATACCATGTACCGATACCGATCATATTCAGGCAGTCATACGCGCCCAGAAGCCTGTCAAGCTCCAGTTCAAAGCTGTCCAGCTCCTCTTCCGGTATAGCGGCGATCTCTTCTCTTAAATAGTCCATACTGCCTCCTTAGAATGCCTTGTTGTTATGGAGCATCCATTCTTTGTCCGAATTCTCAAAGGTATCATAGGGATGCGGAATGCCGGGGATGCAGTCCCGGATCGTAAAGGGCGTGTAAGGATTGTGATACGTCGTGGGCTGCGCGGATCTCGGCATGGAAGCATTCAGCTTGTTTTCAAGACTCGTGTCCTTGACCCAGCCCTGCTGGTAATCACATTTCATCAGGCGGAAATAATGCAGATGCCAGATCTTCCATTCTTCGCCGACCAGCTTAAAGTCCACCGCGAGCGTGCCCCACATCCAGATTGCCTGGGGATCATCGTTCTCGCGAAGCATGGCGCCTTCACCGGGGCAGAGCCACAATCCTTTTGCCGTTTTGCAGTCTCCCGCGATCTCGAGGATCGGGCTTGAAATATGAACATCCGTCAGTTCACCAGCCTGGATCTCTGCAGGGATCTTAAAGTCCGCGTACTCTCTGACCGCCTCCGGCCCTACATACAGGCCTTCGTCCGCCAGCTCCACCGATACATCCGGCTCCTCCATGGCAAGATAAGCCAGCACGGCATCCTTCTGATGATAATTAAACGCGAACATGCACCTTCCCATCAGATTCTCGATCTCTCTGTAGGCCTTCAGCTTGTTCAGCTTGCCGTAGATCGATTCCCTTTTTTCTTCCGTTGTCGCCATATCAAATCTCCTTTCACAGATCGTTTGCTTATCTGGCCAGCGTAAGGCCTCCGTCAACTGCGATGACCTGGCCGTTCACATAGCTTGCAGCCGGTCCCAGCAGGAAGAGGATCACGGTCGCTTCTTCCTCCGGACGTCCCGGACGTCCCATCGGGTTGATGGAGATCAGGTGCTGCATATGCTCTCCCTCAACTGCACTGTGGTTACGCGGGGTATGGATCGGGCCGCCGGGGCATACACAATTCATACGTACACGGCCCTTCAGCGCGTCAGCCTGATGCTTCGTATATCCGGCGATACCGGCTTTTGCGGTTGCATACCAGGGATCTCCGCCGCCGCCCTCAAACGTTCCGGCCACAGCGCCCACGTTCACGATGGCTGCGCCTTCGTCAAGATCGAGTGCCTCAAAGGCGGTGCACAGTCTGTGGATCATGCTGCAGGCGATCCCGACGACCTCCTGGTAATTCCACTGGCTGTTCAGCATTTTCGGGCCGGCTACATTTGCCAGATATTTCGGCTTGCAGAACGCAAGTGTTTCCTTCATCGCCCGTTCCACATCTTCATCAGAAGCAAGGTCTGCCTGGATCGGCTTGATGTTGCAGCCAAACTCGCCTGCCCGCTCGATCGTCTCCTGAACGCCCTCCGCGAACATATCCCATGCCGCCACCTTGAGACCGTGCTGTGCAGCCAGGATTGCCGTTGCCGCGCCGATGCCGCTGGCTGCGCCTGTTACGATGATGCCTGTGCCGGGTTTGTCCGTCCAGCCCTCAAAGATAATCTCCGGTTCACGATAATTGCTTGCCATACCAGTTTCCTCCTTATATTGTGATATTCAATGCCTTTGTATTTTGCTTTCAGCTGTCTATATTGTAAATGAAGTTCTGTCTTCCTGAGCGCAGGCACCGAATAAACACAAAATTGCACGAGAAAACCGCCTTTTTCGGAGAATGATCCATCCTGATTTTCAATGACCGCTCATTTTGCGCACATTTGTGCGCGTGAGACAAAGAAAACCAGGAGGGATCATCCTCCTGGCTTTTCTTTACAAAGTATTTTTATTGGTATTCCGGTTGTCTATCCGTTCGTGCTCTCCTTTTCGTGGAGAACTGCATTCGCCGTCGTTCCGTCCGTGATCAAGGTATGGACCAGTCCCGCCTTCAATGCATACCGCAGCGCATTGGCCTTGGCCTTGCCCGCGGCGATCACCACCACATCGGGAACCTGTTTTACATGTTCAAACGCGATCGCGATGCAGGAACGATTCCAGGTGCAGTCCACTTCGTTTCCGTTCTTATCATAAAACCGGGCGAACATGGCTCCGACAGCCCCTTTTTCGCAGGCTTCTTTATACATGTCCGGAGTCAGGTAGCCAAGCCAGATGTCCTGCTGGTCGATCGTCTCGATGGCACTGACGCTCGTCAGCACCATATCCGAAAAGATGCCCTCATTCAATACACGCTTGTTGTTGACATCCTCCTTCATGGCCTCCCGGACATAGGTGTCCTGTATAAAAAGGGGCAGGTTCAGGAACTCTCCGCGGCATTCGAACAGGGACGCCATATCCGAAACGATCCCCTGCGGGGCATGGTTGGAAAACCGGCACGGAACGGCTCCCATCAGCTGGACCACCTGGATCGGAAACGGTGCCGAGCGGATACATGCCACCGTATCCGCCAGCGTGGTTCCCCAGGATGTGCCGATCACCATATCCTTCCGCAGCGAACTCATAATGTAGGAGGCAGCCAGTCTTCCCACATTGGCCTGGATCGCATCCTTCGGGACGATCCGGTTGTTCAGGACCTGTACGTTTTTGACCGGAAATCGGGCTTTCATCCGTTCTTCCAGCTCATAGTGCCGCTCAAAGGTGTAGTTGATCGAAACCTGGACGATCCCGGCCTCCTCCGCCTCCTTAAGGAGTCTGGAAACTCTTGTCCGGGACAGGCAGATCTTATCCGCGATCTCGTTCTGACTCAGCCCGCGTTCATAGTAATCACAGGCAATCTCCGCCAGAAAGCTGTATTTTTTGATTTCTTTATCTGTCATGGCCGTACCTTTTCAAAATGAATTACCAAATCTGCCGATAATGTCTATTTGTTCAATACGTCTAACATTTCGTTGGAAAGTGCTTTCCTGTTTGTCTATTATACTGATTCTTTGCATTTTTGTCAAAAAAAGAAGCCACTTTTCAGAAAGTGGCTTCTCGAATATGCGCAGAATCTGTTTTCAGTCTTATTCCAGTGTGTACATGGCGATCTCGTCCGTCTCCCGGTTCGCGGCGATGAGAATATCCTTTCCTTCCCTCACAAACCGGAAAACATTGGCAGGGCCTCTGTCCTCATCAATGATCTCATAGACGTACTCCTGTTTTTCCGCCGACCATGTAAAGGCCATGAGATTCCTTTTCCCCTTCCGGTGGCCGACCACGAATGTCTGCCTTCCGCAGAGTTCGCCGCCGTATATAGCATGAAGAAATTCCGCATCCTCCGGAAAATCATATGCTTTTTGATAAGAGCCTTCTTTTTTCCGGTAGATGCTGATTCGTTCACCGTGGAACGGCGCAAGCACGCAGAGCTCTTCCTCCCCGTCCCCGTCCATGTCCACCAGGACCGCATCGCTTGCGGGCGTGTCGAGCAGCTGCTCGATCTGCCATGTGCTGCTGCCGGATTCCGGCGGTGTGAACCGGAAAACGCCCTCATTGCTGGAGACCAGCGCTGTCTGGACGCCGTCCTTCAGGACCCGGTAATAGCCGTGGTTCTTAAGCATATTGTCCTTAAGCACCGTCAGCTCCAGCTGATTCTCTTCGTTACATGCAAAGAGATCCTTCGGGAGCTTTGCGCCGTAGACCTTGCCCGGATGGCTCCAGTCATCCTTGTATTCATGCCCGGATTTCAACGCACAGGCGATCAGATACACCTCTCCGTCACGCTCCAGCAGGTCAAACCGGTGCACGTGCGGCAGGCAGACCAGCGTGCGGACCTCCCAGTCTCCTTTGCCACGCGGCGTGATAATGACGATCTTTGCCTCCTTGGAATCATTGGGTGAATAGAACTTGTATGTGGACAGATACTGTCCGTCCGTTCCCGGCACCTGCACCATGCTCATGACGCCGCCCGGACCGTCCCAGATCTTATCCACCTGATTTCCTTCCATATCAAATAACAGGCAGGGGTCCTGCTTCTCCGCGGCGACAAGGAAATGCTCCTTCCCCTGATAGAATAACGGCGCAATCGCGTAGCATTTTGTAAGATTTGAGATAACTTTTTTTTCGATCTTCACGGTTCTTCTCTCCTTCTGCTTCTGTGCAGGTCTGTGTTTCAGCTGTCAGCCGGCAACGTTTTTTGTAAAGCCGTGCAGTATGACTATACTCTACCACAAAAAGCCGGTTTGTCTCCGGAATACCGGAATCTGCACAATTGTGCAGAGAAGTCCCTATTTTTCTTCGCGCAGCTTGAACAGGATCTGCAGAAGCAGCCTCTCCTCCGGATCATTCAGGTCCATCCCCGAGATCAGGCCGATGCGCTCCAGCCGGTAGGTCACCGTGGTCCTGTTGATATGGAAATGGGAAGCCGTCTGCTTGACGCTCCGCTCATTGAAAAGATAGATCTTCAGTGTTTCGGAGAGCTCGGTCCCGTTACTGGCGTCATACTCCTCCAGCCTGTTCAGTCCTTCGGAGTAGATTCCCGGAGACAGCCGGCTGGTACGGATGGTGCGGATCAGGTATTCCAGCTGATAGTCCGAAAAAAGGTACGTGTAAGAGGTATCGTCGCGGGAACGAAGCTCCAGCACAGCAGCCGCCTGCAGATAAAACAGAGGAAGCCGTATGAGCTCCGTAAAGGGCAGGCTCACCCCCATAAGGAAGAGATTCTCCCTGATCACCAGAGCCAGCTTCATCCGCACGTCGGATACCTTCAGTCTGGCATGCGTCAGGTTCACAACGACCACGATATGATCCCGGAAGGCAAATGCCTGGGCCGCCGGGAGCAGGTCCTCGATGGTCGCACAGACATTGGTCTCCACATGGGTGCTTCTGTACACTTCATAGCGTGTCGGTTTCAGGTAAAGGCATACATGCTCATCGTCCGGCCGCCACTGGTACAGTTCTTTCAGGATCTCAGGAACATATGGCAGCTGCAGATCTCCTGCAAGAGCTGCCGAGAGGCCTTCCTGCAGAGCCTGGTTGATACGTGACGAGATACTGTTCCGCACAGGCATCAGCAGGCGCAGATAGCCGGCGAAGTGCTCCAGAAGCTCCTTGTCCGCCTCCTTCAGGACCCTCTTTCCCGGATGAAGGATCACCCGGCCTTTCCAGTTGCCGCTGTCGGAACGCATGTTGACATAGATACTGTCCGACTGATTTTCCACCGGCCACCACTGTGCCCCGCTGGTGGAGAGGCTCTCCACATACGCCGGGTCGTCCATCCAGCCGCTCACCGTCAGGTTGGTATACACATAACAGCCTGCTGACGGATAATACTTGGAGGAATAGATTCCGTGGCGATCTCCGAATTTTGCCAGGATCGCGTAGTTTTCATCATGAATGGTGATGGAGGACCCGAAAAAATCAAACGCCGCGCTCCCCAGATCCCTGATGGTACCGTCCCGGTACACGATATCCTTGAGAAGGTAGTCCCAGTCGCGAAGCTCAAGAAGATAGCTCTGAAGCAGCTCATAGATCCGGTACTTATCCTCTTTTCCCGGAAGAAAAAGAAGCTCCTCCTGCAGCTGTTCCGGAGTGAAGTCTTCTGTTCTGCCCGCTCCGGCAACAACTAAAAGAGCGTTTTTCTCTTTACTTTCTCCCGTCCGCCTGTCCTCCCGGACCATATTCTCCCGGTCCAAAAAGCCCATGACATAGATACCGGCATTTTCCGGCTCACAGCCGGGAGCCCACAAAGCGACCTTTTTATATCTGCCGTTCTTTTTCGTATGGACAGTCACCTTCAATCCCTGGCGCAGCAGGTAATCCCGTACCATATTTACGCTCATGGAAAAGGATGGCATTTTCCCCGTCAGCATCTGATCATCCATCGTTGTCTCCTTATCCGCCGCATATTCCGGCGCAGGCACGCTCTGTTCGTATTCAGAACATTTTGTGTACGTGATTGTGAGGTAAATGCTCATTCGAATTTCAACGGTTTAACGAATATGCTTCTTCCTCACCTGATGTTAAAATAATAACATATGGGATGAAAAAGCGCCATATTTTTGTGAAAATTCACGATATTCAGGTGATCATTCAGCCGTCTGCCTGCCATGCAGGATACAGCAGTATGAGGCAGGCTTCTGTCTATTGGTCACAATGAGGTACAGACAGTAGAAAATCATCTGCTCAGTGAGGAGGAAGGTCAATGCGCTTTACAGAGAAAGACATGGAAGTGATCGGAGAATACTCTCCGGAACTGCTGGCTGCGAAAACGATCCCCCATTACAACACGCCCATTTCCGCCAAGGAAAACTATTATCGCATGTTCCGGAAGGATGAACCTTGTGAATGGATCCCGGCGCACTGCGATTGCATCAATTTCAACCCGAACATCATCCCGGACTGCAAGGCCAGGGGCATGGTCAATGAAGTCGACGGCCTCGCGCCCGGCGAAGAAGGCGGGCTCGATATGTTCGGCCTTGAATGGATCTGGGAACCGGAAGTCGGCGGTTCCATGGTCAGGCAGGGGCTGTACCTGTTTGACGATGCCAACGACTGGAAGGAAAAGGTCGTCTTCCCGGATCTCGATTCCTATGACTGGCAGGGCTGTGCCGACCGGAACCGGGGTATCTATTTTGACACGGACCGGGTCACGGAATATGTCCAGTTTACCGGTATGTTTGAGCGTCTGATCTCCTTTATGACCATGCAGAACGCGCTGGTCGCGCTGATGGACGAAGATCAGGAGGACGCCGTCCACGAGCTTTTCGACAAGCTTGCGGATTTCTATGATGATCTCATCGATCATCTCCACCGCTATTTCCATATCGATATGTTTCAGTTCCACGATGACTGGGGCTCCCAGAGAGGACCTCTCATCAATCCGGATACGATCCGTGAGATGATCGCTCCCTATGTCAAGCGGGTCGTGGACAGCTGCCACAAACGCGGCATCATCTTTGATTTCCACTGCTGCGGCAAGAACGAACGGCTCGTCCCAATCATGATCGAGTGCGGCATGGACCAGTGGGGCGGACAGGCTATCAATGATTTCGATTATATCTATGAGACCTACGGGGATCAGATCGCGATCGGCATCACCCCCTACGACTGCCGTACAGAGCGGGATCCCGAGCACGCGAAGGAGCTTGCAAAAAAATTCGCCGACGACTACTGTCCGGAATTCCAGAAGAAGCCCTTCTTCGCCGTGATGCGCCGGGCCATTCCGGAATACAGGGAAGCGCTTTATCGTTACAGCCGTATAGCACTGGGGCAATAGAGGAGCCTAGTACTGTCCCGCGAACGCAAAGCGTGAGTGGCTGACAGCACTGGCATCCGACAGACTTGGTCTGATAATAACATGCGTTATTAGAGGAGGAAACCGTATGCGTGAAAGAGTCAGAAAAATGAAAGAAAGCCTGCGGGTCAACAAGTATCCGCTCTGTATCGACCTGTTCCGTCTGGCCAACGAATCTCTGGATCAGACCGGCGGTGAGGCCATGATCACCCGCAGAGCCAAACTGCACGAACACATTCTTGACAATATTCCGATCTTCATCGAGGAAGACGACCTGCTTTGCGGTTCCGGTGCCAGCAAGCCCTTCGGCATGGAAATGCAGTACGAGTACGGTGTCTGGACAAAAGATGAAGTGGAATCCTTAAAAAGTGAGATCTACACCATCGACCCCAAGGACGAGGAGGAACTCTACCGGCTGAACGAGCGTTTCGCGAACAACGCCCTCAACAAGAATCTGGTGGACGCTCTGTCGGAATCCCTCGGCATGAACGACCGTATGTGGCCTTTCATGAAATCAGGCGTGATCCTTCCTCCCTGGAAGGACCGGAAAGGCGGCTCCGGCGGCGGCTTCGCCATGTCGGGCTATGGCCTGGGACCCGGCTTCTTCCTGGTGTGCATCGATTTTGAAAAGGTACTGAAGGACGGGGCAAAGTCCATCATTGCCGAGGCGGAGGAATGCCTGCGGGATCTTCGCTATTTTTCCGCCGACTCCATTGCCAAAAAGAAATACTGGGAAGCGGTCATCCGCGTCTTCAAGGCCTGGGTGCGCTTTGCCGGCCGCTATGCCGATCTGGCCGATAAGATGGCTGCCGAAGAGACCGACGAAAAGCGTAAGGCGGAGCTCACCGAAATGGCACGGATCTGCCGCAAGGTTCCCTATGAACCGGCCGAGACGTTCCCCGAAGCTCTCCAGTCCTTCTGGTTTGCTTTCCTGCTGGCCTGCCCCTCCCCCACCACCACGGCGGGACGTTTTGACCAGTACATGTATCCCTACTATCGTCACGATATCGACAACGGACTGCTTACCGATGACGATGTGCTCGAATACCTTGAGATCATGCGCTGCAAGGTCATGAAGATCAACCGGGTCTCCGGCAAGGCGAACCGCGCCAAGAACTCCGGCATGGCCAAGTGGTACAACTGGACGATCGGCGGTGTGGATGAGAACGGCAATGACGCCACCAATGAACTGTCGTACCTTCTTCTGGAGTCTGCACGCGACACACAGCTGCCGCACTTTACCGTCACGGTCCGCGTCCATGAGAATACGCCGGAAAAGCTGCTTCTCAAAGCCTGCGAGGTCGTCAAGACCGGCCTTGGCATGCCGGCGTTCCTGAGCGACAAGAGCTACATCAACTTCTTCCTGAACGGCGATATGCCGGTCGAGGAGGCCAGAGACTACTGTGCGACCGGCTGCGTGGACGGCAATGTACAGGCCCGCACCCGGAGCCAGGTGGTCACCTTCTTCATCATCGCCCAGGCCTTTGACGTTTTCATGCATAATGGCTTCTGCCGTTATACAAACGAAAAGGTCGGGATCGAGACGGGCGATATCACAAAGATGGAAACCTTCGACGAGTTCAAGGCGGCGTTCTACAAGCAGTTCGATTACCTGATGCATATGGCTGCCGAGCGGAATAATGTCGAGATCATCGCACAGCGGGAGCTTTTCCCGGATCCGTTCCGTTCCGCACTCATGAAGGACGGCGTTTCCTCCGGCAAAGATATGCTCGACCGGCATTTCGATTTTGAAAACGGAAGCCTTCTGGGCGCCGTGGGCGGCGTCAACACCGGCGATTCCCTCGCCGCCATTAAAAAGCTCGTATACGAGGATAAGAAATATACCATGGCCCGGCTCCTGGAGGCGCTTGACGCCAACTGGGAGGGGTACGAGGATATGCGCGCCGATTTCCTCAAGGCGCCCAAATACGGCAACAACGACGATTATGTTGATACACTGGTCGCGGAAGTCTACCAGTTCTTCGCAGACACCTGCTATTCCATGGACACGGCCTTCGGCGGCAAGGTAACGCCCAACGCCATCTCCATCTCGGCACATCAGCCCGGCGGTATGGTGACCGGCGCTACGCCGGACGGACGTAAGACCGGCGAGATCCTGGCGGACGCTTCCCTCTCCCCGGACCACGGCAAGGACATGAACGGCCCGCTGGCCGTCCTCTCCAGCGCCATGAAGGTCAACCAGGATCCCTATCAGGGAACCCTTCTGAATATGAAGTTCCATCCGAACTCCATGAAGACCGAGGAAGACCTGAAGAAGATGGGCTCCATGATCAAGACGTACCTGACTCACGGCGGCAAGCACGTACAGTTCAATGTCGTCACCCGGGAGGATATGGAGGACGCCAAGGTGAAGCCCGAGGAGCATCCGGATCTGGTGGTCCGTGTCGCAGGCTACAGTGCCTACTTCACGCGGCTCAGCGGCATGATCCAGGATGAAGTCATCAACAGGACCTCCTTTGACCATATGTGATCACGGTTTCAGATTGTACTCCACAGACAGAGACGAGGAGAAAACGATTTTGAATCTTTCAAAAGAACTGGCACGTTTTGTTGCGCAGACCACATTCAACGATCTTCCGCCCGAAGTCATCGAAACCCAGAAAAAGTCCGTCATGGACGCGGTCGCCATCACCTTCGGCGCCGGTGCCCTGGGGGACGGCTGCCGTGAAATGATCCGAATCTCCGAGGAGCTTTCCGCCCACGGGGATCCGGAGTCCACGGTGATCGGCTTCGGCAAAAAGCTTCCGGCTTCATGGGCGGCCTTTGCAAACGCTTCCATGGCCCACTCCCTGGACTTCGGGGACACCCATCAGGGAAGCACGATCCACTCCAATTCCTCTTCCTTCCCTGCCGCCCTCGCGGTGGCGGAAAGGCTCGGGAAGATCACCGGGCAGGATCTTCTGACCGCGCTGGTCGTCGGGAGTGAGACAGCCATCCGGATCGCGATGGCCTCCGATACCAACTCGACCGAGGACGGTTTTTATCCGCCGACGATCTATTCCTCCTACGGAGCCGCGGCCGCGGTGGCCAAAATACTGGGCTTATCAGAGGAACAGATCATCAGCGCCTTTTCCTTCACCCTGTGCCAGACCATGGGGAGCAGCGAGCTGACCAACAATCCGCGGACAGCCGTCCGCTCCGTCCGGGAAGCCTTCGCCGCCAGGAACGCCATCGTTTCCGGTTACATGGCCAAAGAGAGCATGATCGGTTTTTCGGATCCCCTGGAAGGAAAGCTCGGATTTTACCATACGTTCCTGCACGATAAGTACACGCCGGAGCGCGCGCTCGACGGCCTCGGAAGCCGGTATGAAGCTGCAGACCTCACCTTCAAGGCCTGGCCCTGCTGCTTCGGCACCCATTCCGCGATCACGGCGGTCCTTTCGATGATGAAGGAAGGCCTGTTTACGGCCGGAGAGATCCGGCATATCCAGGTCAGCATCGGTGCCCAGAACAAAATGCTTTTTGAGCCGCTCGCCGAACGCCGGAATCCGGAGACCTCCATCATCGGCAAATTCAGCATCCCGTTCACGCTGGCCGAAGCCATCCTGCACGGCAATGTCACGCTTTCCAGCTTTTCACAGGAAAGCCTTCATGACCGGCAGGTACGTGAGCTTGCCTCCCGGATCGATTACACCTACATGGAAGACTGGCAGCGCGGCAAGGAGACCTGGACCACACTGGAGGTCAGGACGGATACGGACACCTTTGTCCGTCATGAGACCACGCCTCTCGGAACGCCCGGAAGGCCGATGGCCCGGGAGGATTTTGACAGCAAATTCGACGCCTGTGCGTCCTTGTGTGTATCCCCCAAAACGCCGGAGGATCTCCGGCAGATCAAAAGCACGATCCTCGCGCTGGATTCCCTGGATGATATCCGTGATCTTACAGCGCTGCTTTAAAACAGCTTCTGCCTGCATGGCATGTTCTGCATGACGTGGGCAGACATCATGACAAGGAGGTTCATCTATGGATGATCACGCACTGACACTTCTGGCTGTCGGTGACAACATTCCCTGCCGGGAGGATTATGATTCTCTGTACTGCCATGTAGCCCCGCTTCTTAGGGAAGCCGACATCACCTTCGGCCAGCTCGAGACGGTGCTGATCGACAGCTCCTACACGGATCTGTACCCGTTCGTGGCGGCACAGGCCCGGATGCCCTGCTCCTCCTACCCGGAGGTCGCTCCGGCTCTCAAAAAAGCCGGCTTCGACATCGTCTCGTTCTCTTCCAACCATGCCATGGACTACGGAAGGACCCATTTTCTGAATACCATCAAATACCTGAAGGACGCAGGTCTTTCGGTCATCGGTGTGGGTAAGAACGAGGAGGATGCGCGCAAATACACGGTCCTTGAACGAAACGGTACCCGGATCGCTTTTCTCGGCTACTGTTCAATCCTTCCCCAGGATTACTGGGCACAGGAGGCCAGGCCGGGCATGAATCCCGCCAGAGGACATACCTACTACGAGCAGATCGAACACGACCAGCCCGGAACACCCTGCCGGATCCACAGCTTCGCGCACCGGGAGGACAAGGCCCGGATGCTGGCAGATATCCGCAAGGCAAAGACCGAGGCGGATCTCGTGGTGGTGTCCATGCACTGGGGCATCCACTTTACGGAAGCCCAGGTCGCGGAATACCAGGTGGAATACGCGCATGATGCGATCGACGCAGGCGCCGACCTGATCCTCGGCCATCACGCCCATATTCTAAAGCCCGTTGAAGTGTACAAGGGTAAGGTCATCTTCTACTCTCTCGGCAATTTTGCCATGGAGGATCCGACCGACATGAAGCGGGACGCCGACACGCTCCGCCAGGATATGCGGACCTCCAAAAAGCACAGGGAGATGGCTAATATCCGCGAGGGTTTCGGCGAAGGCGCCAAAAAGAAGACCTTTCCGGAGGACTGCTACTACACGATGATCGCGAAGATCCGGATCAGGGACAAGCAGATCGCACAGGTCTCGTATCTCCCGGCCTACATTCCGGATGATATGGCTCCCTATGTTGTAAAGAACGGAGATCCTCTGTTCGATACCATCAATGCCTACATGGAAAAGATCAACCGGATCGAACAGATCCCCGTAACGTTCACTGTCGAAGGCGACGAAGTGGTCATCGGCATATGATCCTACTATCTTGAGGTAACTATTATGGATGAAAAAAGCAAAAAGAACCGGATCCTGGGAGTTATCAGTCTCGGACTTTCCATCTGGATCACTTACCTTTCCCTGAATCTCAAGGCGACCGGCTACGAAGGTGACCCTGGTCCCAGCATGTTCCCGCTGATCGGAGCCGTGATCCTGGCCGCCTGCGGGATCGCCATGATCGTGGCGCCGGGCAAAAAAGAAGGTACCTTCCTCACCAAAGAGCAGTGGAAAGCAGGCGGGAAGATGTTCTGCATGTACCTGCTCCTGGCGCTGCTCCTCTATCTGTTCGGCTTCCTGGGCGCTGTGCCGGTGATGCTCTTCATCATCACCTACATGCTGTCCGGACTGTCCTTGTCAGATAAGACGCCGAAGCAGCGGCTGATCACCAGCCTGATATTCGGCATTGTCGGAGGCATCGTCCTGTATCTTTTGTATGTGAAGGTACTGGATGCCAAAATGCCCGAAGGCATCATTCTGAAGATGCTGAGCAAGTAAGGGGGGACTGGATATGAGTTTAATGGACTTTTTTGTAAATGCATTAAAGGAGATCTGCACGCCCCAGGGAATCCTGTTCGTCATCGGCGGAACCCTGGCCGGTATGATCCTGGGCGCGATCCCGGGACTCGGAAGCAGCACTCTGATGGTGATCCTGCTCCCGATCTCCTACAAGCTGGATGCCGCCATGGCCATGGCGCTGTTCATCTCCATCACAATCGGCGGCATGTCCGGAGGCTGTATCGGTTCGATCCTGCTTGGGATCCCCGGCACCTCCTCTTCTCTCGTCACTGTGTTTGACGGATATGAATTCACCAAACAAGGACAGCCATCCAGAGCGCTGAGCGCTGCCGTTGTCGCCAATTTCCTGGGAAATGTTCCTTCCATCATCCTGGCGATCGTCGCCTGCAGGGCGGTCGGTACCTGGGCTGTCAAGCTGGGGCCCTGGGAATACGCGGCGCTGTGCTTCTGTGCCGTACTTATGGTGGTCGGTCTTTCCAAGGGCAATATGGTCAAGAGCATGATCGGCGTCGGTATCGCGATCTTCATGGCTTCCGTCGGTGAAGATCCCATCAATGCCTCCGGCCGTTTCCTGTTTTTCAACAGGCTGGAATTCCTGGACGGCTTCAACATCATCAGTGTCATGCTGGGTCTTTTTGCCGCCAAGATCATCCTTCTTGAATATGCCCGTCAGGATAAACAGAACAACCAGCTCGACGTCAAGGTGGAAGGCTTCCGCTTCCCCCTCGCCGACTTCCTTAAGAATAAATGGCTGATCCTGCGTTCCTGGATCACCGGCGCGTTCATCGGTTTCCTGCCCGGACTCGGCGGTCCTGTCGCATCGGTCATGGCCTATTCCAACGAAAAGATGCTCGCCAAGGACAAATCCAAATGGGGGCACGGCGAGATCGGCGGCGTGTTCGCCTGTGAGACCGCCAACAACGCTGCCATCGGCGGCGCCCTGATCCCTCTTCTGGCACTCGGTATCCCGGGAGATGCGGCTGCCGTACAGTTTATCGCAGCCCTGAATATCCAGGGGATCAACGTCGGGCCCATGTTCATGCGTGAGCAGCCCGGCATCGTGTATATGATCTTCACCGGCGCCCTGCTTTCCGGCATCATCGTCTTCGCGTTCCAGACCCTGGGCATGAAGACCTTCCCGGCGATCCTGAAGATCCCGTACCATTTTCTGTATTCCAGCGTGATCCTGCTGGCGTTCATCGGTGCCTACATGTCCACCAACAGCTTCTTCGGCCTTCTGGTCGCCATATTCTGCTGTGTGCTCGGCATCGTATTTGACTATTTCCAGATTCCGTCCCTGCCCTTCCTGATGGCATACATCCTGTCTCCCATGCTGGAGCTCAACATCCGGAGAGGCCTTAACTACTCCCCGAACGGAATCGCCGAGTTCTTCCGCCGTCCGCTCTCCTGCACATTCATCGTGGCAGGTATCGCCGTCCTGATCTATGGCTTTGTCAGCCCCGTGATCAAGAGAAAACTGCAGAAGAACAAAGAAGCAAAGTAAGGCTGCATGGCCGCAAGGCCTTGTAAATAAGCAAAAACGAAATGGAGGTAAGGAACATGATGAAAAGGATTTTTGCAGCAGCACTGGCAGCTACCATGGTAATGGGATGCGCAAGTATGGCGGCCGCAGAGGAAGCCACCTGGCCTAATGGTGATGTGGACTTCTACTGTGGATATGCAGTTGGCTCCCTGACCGACGTCAACGTTCATACCATCGCAGACTGGATCACCGAGAAGACCGGTGCTACCGTCAAGATTGAGAACAATGATGTGGGCGGCGGCGCAAACCTGGCAACCAAACTGGTCGCGGCAGAGCCGGACGGCCAGACCATGATGCTGGTCGGTATGAACTGCATCTCCAACTACTACAGTGATCTTTGGACCGTCAATCCGGCAAATCCGGAAGAATTCAAGATCGTCTGCGGTTTCATTGAGCCGTGGCCGGACAGCGGCTGCATGATCATGACCCAGGCAGACGCTCCCTACAGCAACTGGGAAGAGCTTGCCGCTTATGCCGAAGAGCATCCGGGTGAAGTCACTGTCGCTTCCATCCCCGGCAAGGTCATGGATATCAAGATGAAAGCCATCTTCAACGGCACCGGTCTTTCCGACAAGATCCGCTGGGTGTCCACCAACAACCAGGACGCAGCCGCAGGCCTTCTGGGCGGCACGATCAACTGCATCATGCTGGATGAGTATACCGCTCTCAGCTATATCCGCGACGGCAGCAGCAAAGCCCTGATCAACAGCCGTGTATCCGACGACTTCTCCATGTATGAGGATGCAGACCGCGAAGAGCTTGAAAAGGTGCAGACGCTGGTAGATGCCTTTGGTGAAGAAGGCGCTGCCATGGCCGTTCCGAACAGCTCCGCAGTCGTTGTTCCCGTTGACACTCCGGATGAGATCTGCGAGCAGATCAGAACCATCATTGACTCCATCGATGCAGAGACCGAAGGTGAGTGGTATGACAGATGCCGCACCAACGGCGGTACTTCCAAGTACTATGCTTCTGAGCCCGATGAGCTGGCTGCCGAGTGGGCCCGCCTTGATCCCATCATCAAAGAGATCTGCGAGATGGACTGATCTGACGGTTTCATAAAGCTGTTTAAAAAAGATCGTTAATACAGATTAAAAAAGAAGCACTGTCTGCGGATCATGCAGGCAGTGCTTCTTTCGTGTTTCACAGGATAGTACTCCGTACTGTTCCTATGAAACAAAACACGTAACGTCTTACATTTTCAGTTTTACATCGACCTTGCCGAGGTTCGCAAGGATCTCATCCACTTCCTTCTGGACCTCCTCCGACGTCAAAGTCCTGTCATCGAGGCCGAAATGCAGCCGGACCGTGATGCTCTTGACGACACCCGCGTCATAGATGTCGATCACGTTCACGCTGCGGAGGATCTTCGACTGCAGGGACTCCCAGCAGCCGGCCAGTTTTTCAAAGCGGACGCCCTCCGGCACGACCAGGGACAGATCATAATCGATTCCCGGGAACTTGGACGGCTCGTCAAAATCAAGATCATTGAAGGCGACCGCCGCCAGTTCATCCATGTGGATCTCCAGGCAGACGACAGAGGCATTCTTTGCGATCTTCCGGAGAGTCCTGGGATGAAGCGTGTTCAGCACACCGATCACGCGTCCGCCCAGAGAAATCTCGGCCGTATTCTTCGGATGCTGCCATACGTGCGACGGCTCCACCTTTTTGTATGCCGGAAGCGTGTGCTTCAGGGTATCGCAGATCAGGTTGATCATCTGGACGGCTTCCAGGTAAAGTACCTTCTCGGTCTTTTCCTTGCTGAAGAACGTGACCGCCAGTACTCTCTGCTCGTTGGCTGTTCCATCCTCCCTGGTTCCTTCCACAACTCGTCCCACTTCAAACATACCGAAGGTCGGGCGGAAGTTCCGGTTGGCGTACACGGCCGGCAGGAAGCTTTCCATCATGCAGGTGCGAAGGTAGCCGTTCAGATCGGTCGATCCGAGGATCCGGACATTTTCCTCCGGTACAAGCTCCAGCGTGCGGAGCGCGTCTGGATCGCACCAGACGCGGGTATGGATCTCGTGCAGGCCATAGGTCCTGACAAGCAGATCCTTGATCTGGTTCTCTTCCAGGCGTTCCTCCGTCGTTCTGGTGGGAAGCAGCGGGGAGTTGGTCGTCTGGATCTCAAAGTTGTCGTAGCCGTAGATCCTGGTGATCTCTTCCACGATATCCGCCTGCATGCTGACGTCCTTGGTTCCTCTCCAGGAGGGGACCACCGTCACAAAATGCTCACCGTCCTGAGTGGTCGCAAAGCCGAGGGATTCCAATGTGTGTTTGATCCGTTCGCAGGAGATATCGATACCGGTATAGCGGTCGATAAATGCCTTGTCGAACTCCACCGTACGCTGTGGATAATGATAATTGTATACATCCGTGATCTGCGTAACGCATTCGCAGCCCGGATCCACATCCTTCAGAAGCTTCAGAAAGCGCTTGATCGCCAGGATCGTCATCTCCGGATCCAGTGTCTTCTCATATCTGGCCGAAGCATCCGTCCTGAGCGCCATCCTGGAAGCGGATTTGCGGATACTTACCGGATCAAAGTTAGCGCATTCCAGCACCAGCGAATGGGTCGTGTCCTTGATCTCGCTGTCCAGGCCGCCCATGATACCCGCAATACCTACCGGTGTATCGTTGTCCCAGATCAGCATGGTATCCGGCGTGATCTCCCGCTCCACGCCGTCCAGCGTCGTGAAGGGGATTGTCGTTTCCGGACGTTTCACCACGATCTTCTCAACGTTCTCACCGTCGAACGCGTGCATGGGCTGTCCAAGCTCCAGCATCAGATAGTTGGTCAGGTCCGCCAGCAGATTGATGGCCCGGGTGCCGCAATAGAACAGTCTTACACGCATGGTATTCGTGCTGACCTTTTCCGTGATATTCTCGATCCGGAGACCCGTATACCGGTAGCAAAGCTCATCACTGATCTCCATGGGCACAAGAGCATCCCCCTTGTAGGGGTTTTCCATGATCTCCAGGTCTTTCACCTTCTGTCCGGTCAGGGCCGCGAACTCTCTCGCCATCCCGTAGTGTCCCCAAAGATCCGGGCGGTTGGTCAGGGACTTGTTGTCCACCTCAAAGATCACATCCTCGATCGGAAAGATCTCTTTGATGTCCGTACCGTTTGCGCAGGAAGGATCCAGTTCCATGATCCCGTCGTGGTTGTCGGAGATGCCGATCTCCTTCTCGGAGCAGCACATGCCGAAGGACTGTATTCCGCGCAGCTTGGCTGGTTTGATGTGCATGCCGCAGACATGCCCGCCGGGCTTGCAGAACGCCGTTTTGAGGCCTTTACGGGCGTTAGGCGCGCCACAGACCACGTCGAACACTTCGTCCCCCGCATCCACCTTCAGAACGTGCAGGTGATCGGAGTCCGGATGATCCTCACACTCGATGATCTCTCCTACCACCACATTGTCCGTATCTTTTCCTTTATATTCGATTCCCTCGACTTCGGCTGTCGAGAGCGTAAACCGCTGGATGAGCTTTTCGATATCCTGGCCATCCAGATCCACATAATCCTTGATCCAGTTCATGGATACAAACATTTCGACCCCTCCTTACTTACTGATAAACTGGGAAAGCGCATTCAGATCATACTCGTTGAATACGCGGATATCCTTGACGCCGTACTTCATCATGGCCAGGCGGGTGAGGCCCAGGCCAAAGGCGAAGCCCGTGTACTTGTAAGGCTCCTCTTCCGTGTTGATGCCGCCGTATCTCAGCACATTGGGATGGATCATCCCGCAGGGGCAGAGCTCCAGCCATCCGGAATTCTTGCAGGAGGGGCATCCCTCGCCGCCGCAGATCAGGCACTGGATATCAAGCTCAAAGCCCGGTTCCACGAAGGGGAAGAAGCCCGGGCGCAGACGCACCGTCACATCGCGTTCGAACACCTCCGAGAGCATCGTCTTCATAAAGTAGATCAGATTGGAAATGGAAATATCCTTGTCGATCATGATGCCTTCCATCTGGAAGAATGTATTCTCATGGCAGGCGTCGATGGCTTCGTTCCGGAAGCACCGTCCCGGGAATACGGCCTTGATCGGCCTTCCCTCCTCCTTGAGGGCCTTGCCATATTTGATCATGATCGCGTTCTGGGCAGCGGAGGTGTGGCTTTTGAGCAGCTGGTTCGGCGTATCCAGATAATAGGTGTCCTGCATATCTCTTGCGGGATGGAATTTGGGGATATTCAGCGCTTCAAAGCAATGAAAGTCATCCACGATCTCGTTATAATCTTCCACGTCAAAGCCCATGGACTTGAAGATCTCCTCAAGCTCTCTCTGGACAAGCGTGATCGGATGGTAGGAACCCACGGGATGATCCGTCGGCATGGACTCGTCGTAGGCTTCTGCACTGTTCACCGCCATGAGTTCTTCCTGTTTCTGCAGCTCTTTACGGGCCACTTCCAGCTGATCGGTCAGCTGCTGCTTGAAGCTGTTGATCATCTGGCCGTATTCTTTTTTCTGTTCATTGGGAACCTTGCCAAGCTCCTTCATAAGGCCCGTGATGTTTCCCTTTTTTCCGAGGAATTCCACGCGCATCTGCTCGAGCGCAGGACTGTCCTTCGCTTCTTGAAGCTGCCTGTCAAACATCTTCTTCAGTTCCTGAATCTTGGATCTCATAATAACCTCCTCTATAATGACAAAAATTGACCCCGTCCGTAAGGGACGAGGTCAATCGCGGTACCACCCTGATTCAGAGTCCGTGCCTGCCGGCACACTCTGCACTCTTATCGGCTTTCATGCAGCTCCTACATCCGCCTTACCGCCCGTACGGGCTTTTCGGCGGCCGCTCCTGTGCTGAAATTCAGAACTGCATTCTGTATCCCCGCTTCCAGCCGATGGCGGAGACTCTCTGCAATAGAAACCAGCAGAACCTACTTACACACATTCCCAGCGTTTGTCCATATGGAAGGGTCTGTGGACTCTGCCGCTATGGCAGGTCCGCCGCGGAGAAATCCTCCGAAGGATCATCCGCTGAACATTCCCTAATGCAAGATAATAGCACAAAAATACCGGTTATGCAAGCCTGAGTTCTCCCGTCGGACCGTGCGGTCAGTCTTCATCCGCCAGCTTTTCCTGCTGCACCTGGATATCATCGAACATGGAAAGCATCGGTTTGACGTCCGTCCGGTTGCGGATATGGCGATCTACATAGTTTTTGGTACATTTCATGACGATCGGCGACAAGACCAGCACACCGATCAGGTTCGGGATCATCATCAGGCCGTTGAACGTGTCGGAAATGTCCCACGCAAGCTGTGCTTCCATCACAGAGCCGGCCAGTACGATCACGACAAAGATGATCCTGTAGACCTTGATGGAGGACGTCCCGAACAGGTATTCACAGGCCTTGGAACCATAATGGCTCCAGCCGAGAACGGTCGAATAAGCAAACAAAAGGATTGCCAGCGCAATGAACGCGGAGCCCACCCTGCCGAAGCTCTGCTCAAAGGCATAACTCATGAGGGAGCTGGAGCCCACCTTCTCCGCCGTTTCGGTCAGCTGCCCCGTCGACAGATTCACGGCCCCGCTGGAAAGCAGCGTCAGCGCCGTCAGCGTACATACGATGATCGTATCGGCAAATACCTCGAAAATGCCCCACATTCCCTGGCGGACCGGCTCCTTTACATTGGAGCTGGAATGAACCATAACAGAGGAACCAAGACCTGCCTCGTTGGAGAACACGCCTCGCTTCATGCCCATCTGCATGGCCAGCGCAATACCGGAGCCGACCACACCGCCTGCAGCGGATTTAAGAGCGAACGCGCCCTGGAAGATCGACACAAAAACGGCCGGGATGGTTCCGATATGCATGACGATGATCACGATCGTGCCCAGCAGGTACAGGATCACCATAAAAGGAACCAGCTTTTCGGTAAAAGCAGCGATCCTCTTGAGGCCGCCGATGATGACAAGCCCCACCGCCAGGAACAGGAAGATTCCCGTGCCGATATTCGGGATTCCGAAGGCGTGGTTGACATTCTTGACCATACTGTTGACCTGGCTCATGTTGCCGATGCCGAAGGAGGCAAGCAGACAGAAGCAGGAGAACAGGACCGCCAGCACGATACCGATCGTTTTGCATCCTTTTTTGGAGCCGAGTCCGTCACGCAGATAGTACATGGCGCCTCCGCACCACTCTCCCTGCTCGTTCTTGCGGCGATACAGAATACCCAGTACATTCTCGGAATAGTTGGTCATCATGCCGAAGAAAGCGATCAGCCACATCCAGAAAACGGCACCGGGACCTCCAACGGCAATGGCTCCGGCCACGCCGACGATGTTACCGGTTCCCACCGTCGCAGCAAGCGCGGTACACAGGGACTGGAACTGCGAGATGGTCCTGTCCTCCGTATGCGCCGTCACGTGCCTGTCGCTGAAGATCGCGCCGATGGTGTGCTTCATCCAGTAACGGAAATGGGATAACTGGAAAAATTTCGTCATGAGCGTCATCAGGATACCGACAAACGCCAGCAGGATCAGGGCCGGCCAGCCCCATACCCATCCATTGATTGTCCCGTTGATGTTGGTGATCACATCGATCATAATTCTGTCTCTCCTTTCCGGTAATTCAAAGGAACAGTTCGAAATACTATCCTATGAAACAAAACAGCACAAGGGAGCATCCTGTATACACTCCCTTGTGCCCACTGTACCTATTATATATAAGTCATTTTAATTTTTCAAGGCAAAATTTTAAAGTTTGAATACTTTACCACTTCAAAGTATGTAATCCCCGACTATTGCCCCTCTCCGGCCGCGATCATCCGGTTCAGGTTCATGATCTCCCGGATCAGCATAATGCTGCAGAGAGTGACCGCCGCGATATCCGCTCCCGGAAACGCCAGCATAACGCCCCGTACGCCCAGGAACAGAGGCAGGATCAGAAGCAGGGGGATCATGAACGCGATCTGCCTCGAAAGAGAGATCACCACGGAGCCCTTGGGCTTTCCGACCGCCTGGAAATAGACGCTCGCCGTGGTCTGTACGCCAAGGATGAAGATCAGGAAGGTCATATTCCGCATGGCCATCACGGCGAACTCATTGTACAGCGCATCCTCCTGTCCGAAGATCGAGATGATCTGCTGCGGGAACATCTGCAGGCAGAAGGTTCCGATCACGCCGATGATCGTCGTCACGATCATGCAGACCTTGACAAGATCACGTACACGGGTGTATTTTCTGGCCCCGTAGTTGTAGCTGAACACCGGCTGGTTTCCGGTCGTGATCCCCATGATGAGGGACATCATGATCTGGTTGATCTTGATGATGATCCCGAAGACCGTCAGCGGGATCTCCGGCCCGTATTTGCTGAGTGCCCCGTACTTGACCGCCTGCCGGTTCAGGATGATCTGCATGAACAGCATGGCGACCTGCGTGATAAAGGAGCTGAGGCCCAGAAGCAGGATGCTCTTCACGATCTGCGGCTGCAGGCGCATGTTCTCCCTGCGGAAATGGATGGTCTTCAATCTCGGAAGATACCAGAGGCCCAGGACCATGGTGATGAACTGTCCCATGATGGTCGCCAGTGCAGCGCCCGTCACCCCCATGTTCAGCGGGAAGACAAAGATATAGTCGAAAACGATATTGAACACCGCACCGGCCAGCATGCTCTTCATCGTAAAGGCCGGGTTTCCGTCGGCACGGATCTCGTCATTTACCATGATCCCGATCGTGGTAAATGGAATACCGATGATATAGTATCTGGCATAATCGATGGCATAGGGAAGCACCTTGTCCGTGGCGCCGAATACCCGCAGCATGGGCACCAGAAAGATCTGGCCGATGGCCAGCATGACAAATCCCATGATAAGCGCCATACAGAAGCCGTTGGCCATCGTCCGGTCCGCCCTCTCCTGTTCTTTTCTCCCAAGGCTCAGGCCCACGTTCGCGGCTGTGCCGTGCGAGATCATGAGAGACACCGCCAGGCTGATGGTCACGAACGGAAATGTGACTGTCGTAGCCGCGTTGCCCAGATATCCTACCCTCTGCCCGATAAAGATCTGGTCGACAATGTTGTAGATCGAGTTAACAAGGAACGAAACCACCGACGGGATCCCGAACTGCAGCAGCAGCCGGGGGATCGGCTTGGTTCCCAGAATGTTTTCCTGAGTCATATGCATCTTTCCTCGTATAATAGTTTTATAAGGTTAAAAAATACATCTTATTCGTCCTTCTGATATGAAAGAAGGGATGGTGGAGGAAGGGGATCCCCCCCACGCTGCCATATCCCATCAGCACCTTGACAATCGATCAATCGGCTTGCT
>JAFTPT010000040.1 GCA_017463155.1 Blautia sp. | reverse complement strand
TTCGGGAAGTTCCTTTTCACGGTTAAAGATGTAAAACGGAAGCAGAAAGAACAGCTTCTTCTCAAAGATTTGTTCCAGGCTGAAGGACTGCATCTTGACGACCGGAACCGAATATGCAGTCTCTCCTTCCGGCGTCACAAGACGGATCGTCATCCTGTCTGCTGTTTCAGGTGTACTCCGTAAATACAGCACTGCCGTGTGTGGAAAAGTGACTGTCAATACATTTCCGTCCAAAACGCCGTCATTGTCAAGAGCAATCTGTGCATCGTACTCAAACAACCGCAGCAGGATTGTTGAATCCGAAACTGCCTGACATTCCCAATGATATCGCCTGGTTCCATCCTTTCCCACTACCAGAAAGGTGGTGTCTGTGACCCGTTTGTCTTCCTGTCCGTCTGTTTTATTCAGGAAATGTTCATTCGCCGATAAAATAACCTGTTCATCCCCGGTATAATGTTCGCCAAATACTTCGTTCAGCAAAGGAAGCAGTAGCTCACGGCAGTCATTGACCAGTGTCCGGAATACATCATCATACGGCGTATTGGTAAGTAACTCTTCTAATTTTGTATTCATATTATCCCCCTTCAAAAGATCTCCCCAGGAGATCTTTTGAAGAGAATAGCAGAGCCAAAATACCATGTCTACAGGAAAAAATCGCACATTTCGACAAATACACTCGTTTCTTGTCGAATCGTGTCGGATCGTGTCGGATCGTGTCGAAATGTCGATCATTTCAGCGTTTTGCACAAAGGGACGGACCTTAGTCATGCTTATCTAAAAATGCAGCCCAGACATCATCTTCCCGATACTCCGGTGCGAAACCGGCAACTTTACTTTATACATATTATCGGCTATTCTGTGGCACGATCAATTATTGGATTCTATAGATAATATGAAGTGACCTCACATTTGTAGCAACGTGGATTTACCTGTATACTGATGATTGACAAGATCAATGGTAACAGGGATTACCGCATACAAAAGGAGATCACCTATGAATAGGCATTATGCGACATTTATTTGTGGCCTCCTACTCAGCCCAACTCAGCTATTGGAAATTCTGCTGTCAGTCCTCGATGGGCTAAAAATCTCTTGACTTTTCCGTCTTTTTGCTATACGCTGTAAGTACATATCTGGGACATTTATCTCGCCTGTTCAGGCAAATACTCCCGTATGCAAAACCACAAACCACATCGGGAGGCGCCCAGAAGTTGTCTGATTGTATATTACATGCCGGCATTCTCCCGATGCACGATCAAGGAAGGAGAACCGCCGGATGCATTCAACAACAAAATCATTAGCTGAACTGAACCTTATTGACAATTTTCTCTTCACTGCATTGATGGACCATGAAACGTACGGCCCTTTGACAGCCAGGAATATGCTGGAGATCATTCTTAACCGCGAAGTGATCGTCCGTAAAGTCCATGCCGAGAAAGTCATTATTCCTTTTGATCCAAGCCTTCACGGCGTGCGCCTGGATGCAGTGATTGAAGCAGAGCAGACCGAAGTCTCACCCGGAGATGTCTATGACATTGAACCGGAAAACAAGAAGAGGGAAAAGCCTCTGCTCCCGAAGCGGGCACGGTATTACCATTCGCGAATGGATGGAAAGCTGCTGGAAGCCGGTGTAGCATACGATAACCTTCCCACCACCTGGGTAATCTTTATCACATCATTCGATCCGTTCGGTGAGGGCAGGATGGTCTATACCATCAGAAACCGCTGTGTCGAACTGCCTGATATGGACTATGATGACGGTGCTGCCACACTGTTCCTGTTCATCGGTGGAACCAAAGGGAATCCGCCTAAGAATATCAAGGATCTACTCTGTTTTATGGGGGATACTACACCACAAAACGCTACGAATCCGAAGCTCGCAGAGATCCAGTCATTTGTTGATACGATCAAGATGGATTCATATGTGAAGGAGGCCTATATGACCTGGGGCGATTATATCAAGAGAGAACGCGAAGAAGCCGCCGAAGAGGCAGTTGAAGAAGCGACGAAAGAGGCCAATCGCAAAGTCAAAACAATCGAGGCAGAACGAGATGAAGCATTGAAAGAAAACATCAGGTTAAGGAAAGAAATCGAGGCGCTTAAAGCTGCCTCTGCAAAGTAGGTCGTAGCGTATCGAAGAGACGCTTGATCCGGACTATAAGACCAGCCCGCCGTGGATCTTTGATCCGCCGGCGGGCTGGTTTTGACTCTTCTATTGAGTTTTCATTTACTTCTTACTCTATGGATTTACCTTTACTCCTCCACAAACGGGATCACGGCGCCGTCGTAGGTCTCGTTGATGTAGTTGACGATCTCGTCGGACTTGAGGACGTCTACCAGGGCCTGGATCTTTTCGGAGGTCTCGTTGCCTTCGTAGACAGCGATGACGTTCACGTAGGTCTTGGCAGCCTCGGAATCGCTCTCTTCATGGGCGATGGAGTCCTTGCCTACGGAGAAGCCGGCTTCCAGTGCGTAATTGCCGTTCAGGACGACCAGGGCGACTTCATCGACATACTTGGAAACGACGGGAGCGTCCACCTCGACGATCTCCAGATCCAGGGTGTTCTCCTCGATATCGTTGACGGTAGCTTCAAGGCCGACGCCTTCCTTCAGGGTGATCAGGCCGTTGTCCTGCAGAAGCAGAAGAGCTCTAGCCTCGTTGGTGGTGTCGTTCGGGACCGCGATCGCGTCGCCTTCTTCCAGCTCGTCAAGGCTGGCCTTGGTTCCCGGATAGATGCCGAAGGGCTCGTAGTGGATGCCGCCTGCGTTTACAAGGTGGGTTCCCTTCTCTGCGTTAAAGCTGTCAAGATACGGAATATGCTGGAAATAGTTCGCATCAAACTCACCGCTCTCCACGACCTCGTTCGGCTGTACATAGTCGTCAAACTCGGTCACTTCCAGGGTGTAGCCCTTCTCCTCCAGGAGCGGCTTGGCCTGCTCGAGGATCTCGGCATGAGGCGTCGCGGAAGCGGCTACGGTGATGGTGGTGTCTTCCTCAGCAAAGGCTGTGAAAGAGAATGCTCCGGCAAGAAGAGTTCCGGTAAGTACGGCTGCGACTAATTTTTTCATAATGTTTCCTCCTTATGATGCAGTATAAACTATGTATCTATCAAGCGGCTGCTGCCGTCCGATATTCTGAAAAAGATAACTTCAGTTCCCCGATGCGGTCTTCCTGCGGTCCAGCTTGTTGGCGATGAACATGCCCACCGTCTGGAAGATCTGGAACAGGATGATCAGCAGGATCACCGTGACGATCATGATGTCGTACTGGTACCGGTTATAACCGTACCGCACGGCAATGGCGCCAAGTCCTCCGCCGCCCACGGCACCGGCCATAGCCGAGTAGCCGAGGATCGTTCCGGTGGCGATGGTCGCGTTGACGATGAGCGACGTGCGTCCCTCCACCAGGAGTACGCGGAACACGATCCGCATGGTGCTGGCTCCCATCGATTTGGCTGCTTCAATGACGCCCGCGTCCACCTCCTTTAAGGAGGATTCCACCATTCGTGCGATAAACGGGATCGCGGCAATGGTCAGCGGTACGATGACGGCCGTGGAGCCGTAGCTCTTGCCCACCACAAACCGTGTGAACGGGATGAGCATGATCAGCAGGATCAAAAAAGGCACGCTTCGCACGATGTTGGCGATCACGTCGAGGACCTTGTAGACCACGGCGTTTGGCTTCAGTCCGTCCTTGTCGGTCACAGTCAGGATCACGCCCATGGGAAGCCCGAACAGGTACCCGAGGGCTGTGGACACGACGGTCATGTAGATCGTCTCCAGAATACCGCTCATCAGCATGCTGCCGTACTGGTCAAGCCAGCTGGACAGCGTGTAGCCTTCCGGCAAAATCGAAAAAGCAAGTAAATGTTCAATTCCCATATTCCGGCGCCTCCCCTACCGCCAAACCGCACTCCGCAAGATGGCCCTTCATGGCGGGCACATTGGTGCTGTTCTTCATGAACTGCAGGATCATCTCCCCCTTGGCGACGCCGCCGACATTCTTGGTGTCTGCCTTGAGGATGTTGACCGGCTCGCGGAACATCAGGATCATGTTGGCAATAACAGGTTCAAAAGCCGAATTCTCGGAAAAGACGATACGGATGATCTCTCCGCTCTGGATCTCGCTCTGGACCAGGGGCTTTCCGGACTCCACCTCGGCGCCGGAATCCCGGAGGATCATCTCGCGGGCCACGGCTGTCTTCGGATGCGTGAAGATGTCCGACACCAGGCCCTGCTCCGCCACCTCGCCACCGGAAAGGATGGCTACGTGCTCGCAGATCTCGCGGACCACCGACATCTGGTGGGTGATCACCACGATGGTGATGCCGAACTGCTTGTTGATGCTCTTCAGAAGCTCCAGGATCTGGGAGGTCGTCTGCGGGTCGAGGGCGCTGGTCGCCTCGTCGCAGAGGAGGATCTTCGGATCCGACGCCAGGGCTCTCGCGATGGCGACGCGCTGCTTATGGCCGCCGGACAGCTGTGCCGGATAGGCCTTCTGCTTGTCGGAAAGTCCTACGATCTCGAGGAGCTCAGCCGCCCGCTGCCTGGCCTGGGCCTTGGTCTTACCCTGGATATACAGGGGGAAGCATACGTTGTCCAGCACGGATTTCTGCATCAGCAGGTTGAAATGCTGGAAGATCATTCCGATGGATTCCCGCTGTTTGCGGAGCTCCTTCTCGGAAAAATCGCCGAGCGCGCGGCCGTCGATCAGCACGCGCCCCTCCGTGGGGATCTCCAGGTAATTCATGCAGCGCACCAGCGTGCTCTTGCCGGCGCCCGACATTCCGATGATCCCGAAGATATCACCGGAGGCGATGGACAGATCCACGTTTTTGAGGGCCTCCACTGTCCCGTCCTTGGACAGGAAGGTCTTACTCAGGTGTTCAATGGTTATTTCAGACATGTCAATTCCTTCCCTTTATCATTTACCTATCATAGCACTTTTTTGTATAAAGTGTTAATTCATAAAAAATACAGCTGGCTATAGCTTTTGACTATAGCAAGGCCTTGTCCTTGTATTTTGCGATCTCCTCCAGGTATTTGATCCCCAGCGGGCTGATGGCCACGCCCTTCCGAACCAGATAGCCGATGGTCATGACCTCGTCGGACTTCAGCTTGACGGCGCAGTAGTCGGTGCCGTTCAGCTTTTCGCAGATAATGCCGGAGCAGAGCGTGTAGGCGTTGAGCCCCACCATCAGGTTCAAAAGCGTCGCCCGGTCGTCGGCCTTGATCAGACGCTTGTACGAATAGGTCGAAAGGACCTCCTCCGCAAAATAGAAGGAATTGTTGGAACCCTGCTCAAAGGACAGGCAGGGGTATTCCACCAGCTCCTCCAGCGCGATCTCCTGCTGGTTCGCCAGAGGGTGTCCCTTCCATAAATATACGTAGATGCTGCATTTGAGCAGCTCATGGAATTCCAGGTTGGACTCGTGAAAGATCTTCGTAAGCACCTTGCTGTTAAAGTCATTGAGATACAGAATGCCGATCTCGCTCTTGAAATTCCGCACGTCCTCGATGACCGAATAGGTCTTGGTCTCGTGGATGGCGAACTCGTACTCGTCCATGCCGAACTGCTTGACCATCTCCACAAAGGCGTCCACCGCAAAGGTATAGTGCTGGGTCGAGACGCTGAACTTCTTGCGGGCCTGTTCCTTGGAAATATACTTGGATTCCATCAGCTGGTACTGCTCTACCACCTGGCGGGCGTAGCCCAGGAATTCCTCTCCCTCGGGCGTCACCGAGATGCCGCGGTTGGAGCGGCGGAAAAGCTCCACCCCGATCTCCTCCTCCAGCTCCTTGATGGCGGAGGAGAGGCTCGGCTGGGAGATGAACAGCATCCGGGCGGCCTCGTTCATGGAATTGGCGTTGGAGATGGTGATGGCATACCGAAGCTGTGCCAGTGTCATGGAAAAATCCTCCTTGCTGCCTTGTACCTGCGGCTTTTCAGAGCCTGTCCGGCTGTGCTTCGACGATCTTCTTCAGATCCGCCACGATCTCATCCACCTGCTCATTGGTCATGCCGACAAAGCTGCGGAGTGCGCGGAGCGGCATGTACCGGACCAGGCTTTCCGCCATGTCGCTGATGCCCTCCTGCGTCTCTCCGGACATAGCGTTCAGCATATCAGCAAGCTTTTCGCGGACGTAGCCGGCGGTCTTGTCGCAGGATAGCAGGTCGCCGAGCATCACGTCCCGGTCGATCCTGGGATACTTGACCTTGTTCCCGGCAAGCTCCACGCATGCGCACATCGCGATGTCGCGGGAGGATCTGGCGATCTGAAGCTCGTAGAGGCCGTTGGCCGCGTACCAGTCGTGCTGCTCCGTATCGTACCAGGCAAAGGACCGGTAGTTGAGGAGCATGACCACGGTTTTGGTCTCGCCCGGCTCCAGAAATACGGAGACAAAGCCCTTGAGCTCATGCACCGGCCGCACCTGCGCGCCGGTCTTGTCGGCGACGTACAGCTGGACGATCTCACGGCCGGCCATTTTGCCGGTGTTGGTCACATCCAGGGAAACGGCCACCAGGTCGTCCTTGCCGAAGGTGAGGGGGCCGTCGGGTGCGGCGAAGGTGATCTCCGGTATGTTCTGCGGCTGTTCACCGGCTTTTACGCCGGACGCTGCAGCCGCCGGAGCCTTGCCGATCTTCAGGTTGCTGTAGTCGAAAGTCGTATAGCTGAGTCCGTATCCAAACGGATACCGGACGGGCATTTCCTTGGAATCATAATAGCGGTAGCCCACAAAGATGCCTTCCGCGTAATTGACGTGCTGTTCCTTGCCTGGGAAGTTCAGGTAGCTCGGGTTGTCCTCAAGCCGGAACGGGAAGCTTTCTGCCAGCTTGCCGCTGGGATTGACGCGGCCGTACAGGATCTCCAGCACGGCTTTCCCGACGCCCTCGCCGCCAAGGTAGGCTTCCAGGATGCCCTGCACCCGGTCCGCCCAGGGAAGCTCCACCGGGGAGCCGTTGTGCAGCACGACGATGACCGGTTTTCCGATCGTAAGGAGCTGTTCGATCAGACGGTTCTGGCATTCCGGGAGACGCATGTGGGCGCGGTCGTACCCTTCCGACTCAAAGCTGTCCGGAAGGCCCGCGTAGACAACGATCTTGTCGGCCTTCGCGGCTGTCTCCATCGCCCGGGATACCAGCGATTCATCCCATATGTCCTCAGTGGTGGAGAAGCCTTCGGCGTAGGTCACGTCGCCGTACTCTCCGGCCAACGGCCAGGAAGCCGTCACCTGGTAGGAGGTGATGTGGGAACTGCCGCCGCCCTGGTAGCGGGGCTTCGCGGCAAAACCGCCGATGAGGGCGATCTTTTCCTCTTTGTGTAAGGGCAGAACCTGCTCGTTCTTCAGAAGGACGAGGGAGTTTTCCGCCACACGGACGGCTTTGTCATGATCCTGCTGCCGGTCAAAGACCTCTTCTCTCCGGTCAGCGTTAAAACGAAGGGCGAGCCGGACGACCCGCTCGACGCATTTGTCCAGGTCCTCTTCCTTAAGGGTGCCGTTCCGGACGGCTTCGATGATCAGACGATCGTTGCAGTTATTGCTGCCGGGCATCTCGAGGTCCATGCCGGCCTTTATGCCGCTCACGCGGTCGCTCACCGCGCCCCAGTCGGACATCACCAGTCCCTCAAAACCCCATTCATCCCGCAGAACCTTGTTCAGAAGCCAGGGATTCTGGGAGGAATAGGTGCCGTTGATGCGGTTGTAGGAGCACATGACGGTCCAGGGCTGGGCTTCCTTGACCGCGGTCTCAAAAGGCGCCAGGTAGATCTCCCGGAGGGTGCGCTCGTCCACATCCGAAGAGCCGTTCATCCGCTCATGCTCCTGGTTGTTGGCGGCAAAATGCTTGATGGAGGTGCCCACGTTCTGGGACTGGACGCCGGATATCAGGGCCACAGCCATCTCGCCTGCCACGTACGGGTCCTCGGATACATATTCAAAATTACGGCCGCAAAGCGGGGAGCGCTTGATGTTGACGGCCGGTCCCAGGATCGTGGAGACATTCTCCGCCTGGCACTCCTTTCCGAGCGCCGTACCCATGTCGTACATCATCTCCCGGTCAAAGGAGCAGGCGGTCGCGCAGGCTGCCGGGAAGCAGATCGCCGTGATCGCGGCGTTGACGCCCAGGTGATCACTCTCATCGTGGCTCCGCTGGGTGCGCAGACCGTGAGGGCCGTCGCTCACCATGACGGAGGGGATATCCAGACGCTCCAGAGCAGCCGTGTGCCAGAAATCCGCACCGGAGACCATCCGGGCCTTTTCCTCCAGGGTCATCTGTGAGACCAGGTCCTTGACTTTTGAAAGATCTATGCTCATGCTTGTTCCTCCTGTTTGTAAGAGTGATTTATTTGAATATGATGATCGCCACGCCGGCGTCGATGTTGTTGAAGATCGTCTCCGCCGCCCAGTATGGCAGGTTGACGCAGCCGTGGGAGCCGTTGTTCTGGTAGATGCTGCCGCCGAAGGAGCCGCGCCAGGTAGCGTCGTGCAGGCCCTGTCCCTCGTAGAAAGGCATCCAGTACTGCACCTTGGTGCTGTAGCCGTTGGCGGCGTTTCCGCCTGTCAGCACGGACGGGCTCTCCTTGTAGGCCAGCGGGAAGCATCCCGTCTGGGTCTGGCGTCCCTTGGAGACGCAGCCGGATACGATATCGCTCTCCACCACCAGGCCGCCGTTCTTGTAATACCAAAGGTGCTGGGCGGAAAGGTTGACCTCCACGTAGGTGCCGGCCAGGTCGTCCCGCCCCTCCCGGGCGTAGTAGACCGGATTGCCGTAGCTGTCTGTCTTGGAAACGTACACAGGCTCCCGCTCCACCGGCGCATTGGACATGATATCGTCGTAGAGCTGCGCGACCTCGGCGTCCTGATCGACGGTGTAGCCGTATTCATTCAGGTTGCCCGGGATCACCACATCATTCCCGTAGGTAGTGTGGAAGGTCCGGTCATGATAGCGGGTGTTGTAGCGCGCCGCCAGATCCGCCGCATGTTCGTAGAGCTTGTCATTGATCAGGTCCGCGCCGCCCTGGTGGATATCCAGCCATTCACGGATCGTATCCCAGCCGAGCACTTCGGTCTGGCTGCCGAACTTATACGTCACCTGTGCTTTGCAGAACTGGTTGTAGACGTCGCAGGTGTTGACAAGGTCAGCGTCCTCCGCGTAGACCTCCGGCAGAATATAAAAGTTCTCCGGCATGTCGATGCTGAGGTCCTCCCCCGCGGAATTGCCGGTCGTAAATTCGTCGATAGAGTCCTTGACCAGCAGCTGCAGGTCGGAATCCTTGATCTCGTTCCCGTAGATCTCCGGCACGATCGAGTAGGTCTTTGACTCCTCGTCAAGGTTGAGGTAGGCGTCCTCGCTGGGAATACGCTCCTCCTTCAGGTTGGCGCTGCAGACCTGTGTCTTTAAGGCATTCATGTCAGCGCTGAAGGGCACCTGCATGACAAAATTGTTGCCCGTGATCAGGCTCTTGACCGTCTCGACGGCACCGTCCCGCTGCATCTCGTACCCCTTGTCGAGAAGCCGCTTCAGGCCGTCCTCATCGACAGAATAACCGAAATCGGCCAGCTTGCCCGTGATGGATTCCTCGCCCTTCTCGTTGATGGTCACCGTCGACGCGCTATACGCCGAAAGCAGCGTCTGCACCGCCTGATCCGGCGTCAGACCCGACAGGTCAAAGCCGTTCAGCTCCGTCCTTGCAAAATACACGTCACTGTCATGCTGCAGCTTGGCGTAGATGCCGCCCGCGGCAAGAAGCGCCAGCACGATCACCAGCAGGACGATCAGCGCGACCTTCTTTTTGCTCTTTTTGGTTCTCCCCTCATTTTCCAAAACAATACCCCCTGTGGTTGGTTATTCAAGTGATTCCAGTTTCTCGCTTATCCTTGCAAAGTCCACCGTGCATGATCCGTTCGAGATCAGCAGTGGTATTTTTTCATGAAATCCGTACGTGACCGGCGGTTCCTCATGCTCCAGATCATAGACGATGATCTTCTGCTTATCCGGATCCACGATCCAGTACTCCCTTACGCCGGCCGCCTGGTATTTATTCAGCTTCCGGAACATGTCATGCGCCCGGCTCGACGGCGACAGGATCTCGATGATAAAATCCGGTGCCCCGTTCATCCTTTTCCGGGTCAGTCCGTCCCTGCAGATGATCGCAAGATCCGGCTGCACCATGGTGTAATCGTCATTGTCAAGCCGCACGTCGAACGGTGCAAAAAAGATGTGACAGCCCGGATGCTTCTCGACACATGGTGCAAGCTGTAAATGGAGTTCCCCCAGAATCAGCTGGTGCACCATGCTTGGCGCGGCCATGTCATAGATCCATCCGTCGATCAGCTCCACCCTGCGCTCGTCCGGGAGCGCGTAATAATCATCAATTGTATAATGTCCCTGGTTCGGGTCCGGGCCAAAAGCCGCCCGGGGTTCTCTGATGTGGTCATTCTGACTCCTGTCATCATGCTTTTGAGTCATGGCTTCTCCTCTGATAACGCATGTAATTATCTGCTCACGTCTGTCAGATGCCAGTGCTGTCAGCCACTCACGCTTCGCGTTCGCGGGGCAGTACCAGGCTCCTTACTTCGCCGGATGCTCCTTTAAAAACCGCAGCACGGCATGATTGAAAGCCTTGGGATTTTTAGCCGCGATGCAGTGATCACCCTGGATAAAGACCAATAACGAATCCGGAATGCACTCCGCGATCAGCTTGGTATGCTTCCGCAGGATCAGATCCTTGGTCCCCGCGATCACCAAGGTCGGAGCCTGGATGCGGCTCAGCTCCTCAGGCTGGACATCCGGATCATTGACCATGAGGCCCAGCATCTCAGATCTGGCCAGTGCTTTTTCACTCCGCTTCGCAAACAGGGACGAAAACTTATATCCCATATCGATGGGGATCTGCACCCGGCGCTTGACACCGGAGGGATCCAGATTGGCCCCGTTCAGGATCAGCCTTTTGACCCGGTCCGGATGGTTCAGCGCAAAGACCATGGCGATGTTCCCTCCGTCCGAAAACCCGAGGATGTCGGCTCTGACGATCTCGTGCTCGTCCATGAAGCCCAGAAGGTCCTCGGCAAACTGCCGGATCGTGAAGGGCTCCTTTCCCCGGGGCGTCTGCCCATGCCCGCGGGTATCGATGGCGAACACGTGGTAACCTCTGGCGAAGACGTCGATCTGGTTTTTGAAATATTCCCCGTTTTCACCGTTGCCGTGAAGCAGCAGAAGCGGCTGCCCCTCTCCCTTTTCTATGAAATGATGCCGTATATCCACGTGAATACCTCCATCCAATCAGCCAATCCGGTTACTCATTTCCAATCAACACTTTCTTCTATCTTAACAGATATTGATTTCCTTATTGTAGTAAGGAGTCTCCACTATCGCATGCTCATGAGGCAATAATTATGTTTATTATAGCACTGTTTTTACAGTTTTTCTACTATAACCGAAGGACAGGGGAAAAGCCAGGGGACGGTTCTGTGTCTTGTTAGCAGCGGCTAACAAGACACAGAACCGTCCCCTGGCTTTTCCCATTATCCTCAGACCATCAAGTGCTTCAGACTGCGGTAGAGCTCCAGGTATGTCTCGTACCCTTCGCGATATACCTCCTGCACAGACGGATCTGGAGTAAAACGCTTTTCCACACGGATCAGCCGGTTACAGGCCTCATCATAGCCCGCATAGAGTCCCGCCCCGACGCCGGCCAGAATCGCTGTGCCAAGCACCGTTGTCGTGTCGGAATTGCACACGGTCACTTCTTTTTCCAGGATGTCCGCCTTCATCTGGGTCCACAGGGCGTAGTTGGCGGAACCGCCGGTAGCCCTGATGGAATCGGCTCTGCAGCCGACCTTTTCGGCCGCATCCAGGTTGTGACGCACCGAATAGGCTACGCCCTCCATCGCGGCGCGGATCATGTGTCCTTTGGTTTTGGAGTAGTCCAGTCCATAGTACACGCCCTTCGCGTTCGGGTTCCAGATCGGAGATCGTTCCCCTGACATGTACGGCAGAAAGACCAGCCCGTTGCTGCCGGCGGGGACTTCTCCCGCCAGCGCTGTCAGCCTGTCATAGACCGATCCGCCATCCACAATCGTATGTCTCTCATAATCGCCCAGCTCGCGGGCGATCCATTTCAGCACGCCCCCGCCTCCGATGGTGCCTCCCTGAAGAAGCCACTTGCCGGGAATGACATGAAAGCTCAGGATCAGATCCGGGGAAGCCCGGTACTCGGAGGTGCAAATGCTCATTCCGCCCGCCTGACCGCCCTGCTCCTGGCACTCGCCGTCATGGATGATCCCTGCTCCCAGATTGGCGCTGGCCGCATCCAGCGCTCCTGCGATCACGGGCGTACCTTCCGCAAGGCCGGTCAGTTCCGCCGTCTTTTTATCAATGCTCCCCACAATGTCCTGGCAGTCATGGACCGGCGGCAATATCCCGGCATCTATTCCGAACCGTTCCGCCAGGTCATATCGATAGGACCCTGTATGCATGTCAAAAAAGTGCCATGCATAAGCCTGGGAAAGATCCTGCACGGTCACGCCTGTCAGTCGGAAAACAATGAAACTGGAACTGAGAAGCAGCGTATGTAGTTTCGCAAAAGCATCCGGCTCATGCTCTTTGACCCAGCGGATCTTGAGCGTCGCATAGCCGGGCTGCAGCGGATTCCCGCATACTTCGAAGAAGTTTTGTTTTTCTTTTTCCGTGTAGTCGTCCAGATAGATCTTGGAACGGGTATCCTGCCAGATCGGCGTCCGGGTCAGTACATTGCCCTTTTCATCGAGAAACACAGGACCCCAGCTTTGGCCGTCCACACCGATCACGGCAATCTCCTCCGCCCGGATTCCCTTGTCAAAAAGCACGGAAAGTCCCCTGCGTACAGCGTTCCACCAGTCTTCCGGGTCCTGCTCGGCCCAGCCGTTCTCCGGATAATAGGTAGGATACGTTTCCGTGACCGATGTGACCAGGCCTTTTTCACGGTGGAAAACCGCCAGCTTGCAGGCGCTGGTACCTATATCGATCCCAAGGATCAGTTCTTTCATCGATATACTCCTATCTCTTTGGCAAGCTCTGCAAAATGCACGATGTTTTCAAGAGGCATGTCGTCCTGGAAATTGCTGGTCGGTGCTACGATGTAGCCTCCGTCCTTTCCGAGGGATCCGATGCGCATCTCCATCTCCTTGCGAAGCCTGTCAAAGTCCTTGACGAGGGCTGTCTGCTCATCGATAGAGCCTTCAAAGATCAGCCTGTCACCAAATTCCTCTTTCAACCGCATCGTATCCATGTCCGCTGCCGAAGGCTGCACCGGATTCAGCACCTGTACACCGGACTCGATCAGATCCGGGAGCAGCTTGTACACCGAACCGCAGGTGTGGTGGAAGATCTTGGCCTGCGGAGCCTTCGAGTGGATAAATTCATTCAGCTTTTTCCGCCTGGGTACGATCATCTCCCGGAAGAGCTCCGGCGACATCATCGGTCCCCGTTGGGTCCCGTAGTCATCCGCGGTCTCCACCATCTGCAGGTACGGTCCCACATCCGAAAGGAGCACGTCATACATGCCGATCTGCACTTCAAGGATCTTGTCGAACAACGCCTCCGCGAATTCCTTCTCGATCATCATATCCACCAGCAGATTTTCCATGCTTCGCAGCTCCCAGGCGATCTCAAAGAAGCCATGGGACACCGCGCGGGAAGCCAGTGCATAATCCGTCTCGTTGTACAGGTATTCGATCCGTTCCTTCAGACCGCGGTTCCGGTTTCCTGCATAAGGATCCGGCCAGGGATAGTTATCGAGATCCTCGATATCCTCCGCATCCTTCAGCGGATTACCGATAAATTCCACCAGCCCGTTGTTCCTCTTTTTCCGGCAACCCCATTCATTGACTATGAAACCGTTCTCGTCGTAGGACCAGTCCCGGTTGTCAGGCGGAAGCAGAAAAACATGCTTGAAATCACTTCCCATTGCTTCGACTACCTCGTCGTTATACAGGGAAGCCGATTCATCCGGCCTGTTCACGATATCCTCGCTGGTGATCCCGAAATAGTCTTTTACCCGCTTCATTGTCCGGTCCGTCAGGCCGCAGGCTGTGGAACCGATATCCACGGCCACCCGGTCCGGTGTCTTATGATCCAATATCAGCTGTACTCTCTCCCGTGGTGTCATACGGGTTCCCTCCTCTACTCACAGTTTTTGGAAATCCTCAAAAAGACGCAGGACGTTTTCGACCGGCGTGTCGATCTGGATATGATTCGAAGTGCTGTAAAAATACCCGCCGCTCTTTCCAAGTGCTTTCTTGCAGCGAAGCACCTCCCGGTCTACATCCTCCGGCGTTCCGTTGATCGCATGCTGCATGTCGATGCCTCCGCAGAAACAGATCCGGTCTCCGAACTCTTTTTTCAGCTCATCGGGATCCATTCCGGGCAGCCCCGGCTGGATCGGATGGATGATATCGATCCCGGTGTCGATCAGGTCAGGCAGAAGCTGCCGGATCGCACCGCAGGAATGATGAAAGATCTTCGCCTGCGGCGCATACCTGTGGATCACTTCGTGGATCTTCAGCTTGCGGGGCATGATCATCTCCCTGTACGTCGAAGGTGAGATAAACAGGGATTTCTGCGTCCCGTAATCCTCCGAAGTCTCCACGATATCAACATACTCGCCGACTTCCTTTAGAAAGACCTCATAGTACGCCATCTGGGTCTCACAGATCTTGTCGAGCAGCAGTTCACAGGCGTCCTCCTGCGTCACCAGATCCACAAAAAAGTCCTCGGCGCCCATCAGCCAGCAGCCGAGCTCCAGAAAACTTGCGGAGTGCGGCGACCGGGCCACGACAGCATAGTCCGTCTCCTCAGCCAGATATCTGGCGTGTTCCCGAAGTCCCCGGTTCCGCTCATCCAGCGAAGGGACATGGAACCGGTGCTTCGCAACATCATCATAGGAAGCATCTGTGAGCGGCGGATCCATCCGCGACCACATGCCGCCGACCCGTACGATCGGGATCCCCCATTCATCGATGATCCGGTCCTCACTCACAAACTCCCGGACGCCGTAATTCTGAAGGTTGAAGACCACAAATCGAACGTCTGCTCCGAGTTTTTCCAGAATTCTGTCGTCATAGATGGTTCCGGTGTGTCCCTTTCTGTAAGGATCCACCTCTCCTTCCAGCCCGAAATGCTGTCTCAGCCGATCATATGCTTCGTCCGTCAGAAACGTGGAAGTTCCTCCGAAGTAGACCGGAATCCTGTCCACATCCTGATGCTGAAGAGTCCCAAGTACCAGTTCCCGTGAATTCATGTCAGCCTCCATCCCGCGTCATGCGCTTTTTATTGTAAAACCCATATCTGCTTCTGTCTGTGATCGTACAGATCTTCTTCCCCGTTATCCCTTCACAGCTCCCATGGACAGTCCTCTGACCAGATGATTCTGCATCAGGAAAACAAAGATCAGGATCGGAAGCATGATGACGGTCGAAGCCGCGCACATCTGTCCCCACATCAGTCCGTATACGGACAGGAACGAGGTGATCGACGCCGGCAGCGTCTGGGATTTTACGCTTGTCAGTACCATGGCAAAGAAATATTCATTCCAGGACAGAATGATACTGTAGATAAAGGTCGCCGTCAGTCCGGACCTGGAGATCGGCATCATGATCCGGATCATGCATTGAAACCGGCTGCAGCCGTCCAGCATGCCGGATTCATCCACTTCGATCGGTACATCGTCAAAGAACGACTGCATCATCCACACGACCCACGAGAGGATCAGCAGGATATGCATGACTGTCAGCAGAAAATGTGTATCATAGATCCCCAAGGATTTTGACAAGATATAATAGGGAATCGCGCACAGGATCGGGGGCGCCATTCTGGTGCTCAGGATCCAGGTGGACAGCCCGTTCTTGTGGGTCATGGAGAACCTGGACAATGCATATGCCGCAGGAACGCCGATGCAGAGGCCGATCACGCTGCTTGCCAGCGCGACGATCACACTGTTCCAGAAGTTCTTGATCAGGGCGCTCTTTCCGAATACATTGATGTAGTTGATGGTCGTCCAGTCAAAGTTCAGCCACTTGATGGGCAGCGCATACGCGTCCGCGTCCGTCTTGAAGGAAGTTGTTACGATCCAGAAGAGCGGCATCACATAGATGATAATGACCGCCCAGACCAGAACGAAAAAGATGATCCTTCGTATCGTTTTCTTTTTCATGCCGGACTCACCCCTCTCTCCTGGTTACCTTCAGCAGGATGGACGAGATCATGTTGATCAGGATCACGGAGATCACAGCCATGGCTGAAGCCTTGGATACATTGAAATACTGGAACGCTGTATTGTACATCAGAATGTTCACATTCTGGCTCGCCACGCCCGGTCCGCCCTGGGTCATTGCGTAGATCAGATCATACTGCTTGAAGGCGTCCATCGTACGCATCAGCACCGCCAGCAGGATCGAAGGCTTCAGGGAAGGAAGCGTGATATAAAAGAATCTCTGGAAAGCGTTCGCTCCATCGATCCCTGCAGCCTCGAGCGCGTCCACCGACACGTTCGGCAGCGAAGAAAGCACGATCAGAAACACAAGCGGCGTCCACTCCCAGATATCCGCCAGCAGGATCGCCGGGATGACCGTCTTTGCATCCGCCAGAAATCCGTAGCCGCCGATCCCGATCCGGTCCAGAAAATAATTGATAAGTCCATATCCGGGATTGTACATGAGCCGCCAGGCAGTACCGACGACCACGGGGCTTATCACCATCGCGGAGATGACGACCGTCCGAAGGATCCGGCTGCCAAGCACCTGCTGATATGCAAGAAGCGCCAGCAGGATCCCCAGCACAACTTCCAGTACCACTGCCGCGATCACATATATGAACGTAATCCTCAGAGAAGCCAGATACCCGGGATTCTTCAACGTCTCGATATAGTTTTTCAGGCCGACGAATTTCCATTTCGTGTCAGGCTTTACCAGGTTCCAGTCAAACAGACTGATCACCAGGCTGTAGGCCAGCGGAAAGACCGTCGTCGCCAGAAGCACAATGATCGTAGGTGCCATAAACAGCACCTTGTCTTTTTTACTGTTCTTCATTTCGCACGCACTCTCCTGGGAAGATAATAAAACAAAGGAGGGGCTGTGTCACCACAGCCCCCCGGAAGATCATCTTCAATAGCCTGCGTCATCCAGAACCTGCTGTGTCTGCTCATTGCAGGACTTCAGCGCGTCCTCAACGGACGAAGTGCCCGCAAGCACATCCGACACGGCAATGGAGAGGAATTCACCTACCTCCAGCTCCTCCGGAATACGGGGACGGAAGTCAGGATCAGCCAGCGCCAGGGACGCTTCCATGCAGTCATACAGGGAATAAGCACCCTCCAGGCCTTCATAGGCCGGGATCGCATACACGCCCTGCAGTGCCTGGTTCGGAGCAGAGAAGCCCAGTCTCGTTGAAATGTCGGGACTGATGATCCACTCGATCAGCTTCGCTGCGGCTTCCTTGTTTGCGCTTCCCTTCGGTACGACAAGGTCCCAGGAATAGAAGCCCGGCTGCGGATCATGCTCTCCGTCGGAGGGGAGCGGTGCATAGGCGAGCTTGCCTGCAACGGTGGAGGCTTCCGGATCTTCCGCACGGACAGCCAGTGTCGCGGAATCGATCATGATCGCGGCTGTACCCTGCATCAGATCGTTCTGGACCTCTGTGTAGGAATAGTTTGCCACGCCTGCCGGACCATAGTTTGTCAGCAGATCGGAATAATAGGTCAGTGCATTGATGGCTTCTTCGGATTCAAAGTTTGCCTTCATATCCTCGGTATAATAGCTCCCGCCGAAGCCTGCCAGGAAGGACGGGAAGGTCCACTCACAGACGCCCATGCCCCGGGCACCGCGCATCGCGATGGCTGCCATATCCTTGCTCTCCGAGATCGTCTTGCAGGCTTCCTCCAGTTCCGCAAAGGTCTTCGGGATCGCCAGGCCGAGCTCTTCGAAGATGTCGCCGCGAAGGACCATGATCGAGCAATCCTGGTAAAGCGGTACTGCATACAGCTTGCCGTCCTCACCCTTGCAGGCATCGATGAAGGCCGGAATGAAATCCTCCTCCTTGTAGGTCTCACTGCCTGCGAAATAATCATCCAGAGGCTCGATATAGCCTGCATTCACATAGGTCGGAAGATACAGGAAATCCATCAGCATTACATCGATATCCGTGCTGTCCGCCTGCAGCTCAAGCCCGGTCTTGGAACGAAGCTGTGTTTCCTGAAGGTAGGTGAAGTTGACATCGATCCCCGTCGCTTCCGTAAACTCGGGCAGGATCTCCTTCAGTGTCTCGAACTCACTCCGGTTGTCACAGAGGAAGTTGATCGTCACCGGCTCTTCCGCATGCACTGCAGTGACATTGACAGCCAACATGGAACATGCCATGGCCGCCGCCAGAATGATGCTCATCACTTTTGTTCTACTCATTTCGTTACCCTCCTTTTCTCGTACGTCATGTGAAATATGTTTGAATGGTTGTTTGTTTTATGTTTTTATTTAAACATATATCTTTTCGAATTTCAACACTATTTGTTATTTTCGTCCTAATGCACGAATCGAAAAGTCAATTTTTGTGCACTATTCTTTGATGAAGTTCGAATACTTTACCTGTTTAGTTTGATTTATTCGACTTTTCCTTTCTTTCCCGGCGATATTGTTCGAGAGTGTATCAACTCAAACATTTTTCAAATCGAGAATCAGCTTGTTCATTTTGTTTTGATTTCGAACATCTTCCTTGACAAGGCTGATATTCATCCTTTACTATACTTATAGAAGTGATTCTCGCTGGAGGTTTAATTTGTATGAACCAGAATCGTTTAGATCAGATAGAAAAGATCCTCCGGGTCCAGAAACAGGCTTCCGTCCTGGAACTTGCCTCTCTTTTGAAGGTCTCCGACATGACGATACGCCGGGACCTGAACGTCCTGGAAAGCCAGGGCAAGGTCAATCGCTATTTCGGCGGGGCCAGTATCTCACCCGAGTTTTTTCAGAAGGACGACCTGCCTGCCTATCATCCGGACCAGTGCGTGGAGGAAAAGCGCCGGATCGGCAAATGCGGACGCGATTACCTGCGCAGCATCATCCTGAACAGTACAGCCGCTTCAATCTCGCTGCTCTCCGGAACGACCGTCCTGGAGATGGTCAACGCCATCGATTTCACCATCCCCGCCAGCATCATTACCGACAACCTGAAGACCACACAGGTGCTTGCGCAGAACGCCCACAACAACATCATCATGCTGGGCGGGAAGATCTCACTTCCTTCCCTGAATCTGGTCGGGTATTTTGCGGAGCGGACCCTTGAATCCCTCACCATCGACTACACCTTTACCGGCATGGCCGGCATCGACTATGATGGAAACCTCTACTGCTATGAGGAACAGCACGCCTCCGTGCTTCGGCGGCTGCTGCGGAATTCCAATCACATCATCGTGCTGGCGGATCATTCCAAGATCGGCTTCAATAGCATGGTGCGCATCACGCAGATGGACGATTCGTACAATCTCCTTACCGACCCGGGCGCTGACAAGGCCTGCCTTCAGAACTACCGGAAGATGGGCATTGAAGTAATGCTTTGTGAATGACGATACCGCAAAAAACAGGGACCGGTTCTGTGTCTTGTTCATGTTTCTGAACATGACACAGAACCGGTCCCTGCTTATTTCTGTCTTTTTTGTTTTTTTACAGCGCGTCGTCCCATGGCCGGGGCTCAGTTTCAACCGGTGCAAAAGGATCCCGATACGCCTCCTCCAGCTTCAGGCACAGATACATGTCCTGCAGTGCGTCGGCCAGCGAATAGACCTGCGGACCGCCCGCCAGATACCTGTGCATCCCCAGCAGCAGGCTGCCCACCGCCAGCTCATCATCATTGAGCCTCGCGTTGACAAAAGGCGTTTTATACAGAAACCCTTCGCCCAGCATGATCGCAAAATGCGACCACTCCTGGTTGCCGTACACACCCAGGTCGATCCTCCGGAGATTTTCCTCCACCGGAATGTTCTGATCGGTCAGATAGCGGATCGTCAGATCGTCGATCTCGCCCCGGCTGCCCTGTATGTTCAGCTGCCGGGTCCGGATAAAGGAATGGTACTGGGCCGGGTCCGAAAAGTCGAAGAAAGCGGTCCTGCCGTCTTCAAACTCGATCTCGGCCCTGTCTCTGGGACACAGGAAGGTCTCCCCGTCAAAGCACATTCCCTCTCTCCCGTAGGTCTCCGTCACGGAAAAATGATATCTTTTTCCGTGGATCGTGCAGGGCTCTCCCCTGATCCCCAGCATATGGCGGATCATGCTGATCCCATGGTATCCGTGGAGCGCGGATATGCTGATGTTCTGCACCTGTCCGATCAGCCCATCCTGTATGGCCTTGTACCAGGCGGCATACAGGGGCTGCAGATAATACTGCTCCGCGACCTGGATCCTTGGGCTGTACGTCATGAATGCGTCCCACAGTCTGCAGAGATCCTCCTCGCTCTCTCCGGGCGGCGTCTCTGTAAGGACCGGCACACCCTCTTTGAACAGCTGCAGAAGATAATCCGTCACACAGCCTCTTTTGATCGCCAGAACCACAAATTCCGGCTGGTCCAGCAGGAGCTCCTGCAGTGTATGGACCACCTTCACCCGGAATCGTTCCGCAAACAGCCGTCCCTTTTCATGATCCCGGATCAGGACCGCGCTCAGTTCAAACCGCTCGGGAACCGCCCGGGCGATCCGTATATAAAATTCAGCGCGCCAGCCCGATCCGATCAAGGCATATCGAATCCTTTCCATCACAGCCTCCTGTCATCCTTTACGGCACATCAAAGCCCCTTGAGGCCGCCAGTATTCCATACCACTCATCGTAGGACAGCTCAATATCCAACGCTTCCACCGCCGTCTTCATGCGCGCGGTATTCATGGTCCCGGTAATCACGCAGATGTTTGCCGGATGCCTGTAGAGGAAGGCGTACATGATCGCGTCCATGGTTGTCCCGCGTGCTCCGGCGATCTCCTGCAGGGTCTTCCGCAGCCGGACCGACTGCTCATCCTGTCCCGTAAACACACTCCCTCCGCCAAGAGGCGACCATGCCATAAGCCCTGAGCGGTACCTTCTGGCCGTATCCACCACGCCGTTAAAGAAATTGTCCGTCGCCTTGACCGAGAACTCCATCTGATTGGCTGCAAGCTTCACATCCAGGAAGGACTGCAGGGCTTCAAAGCCCGCCGGTTCATAATTGGAAACGCCGACCTGCAGCGCTTTTCCGCATTTTACAATGGTTTCCAGCGCTTCGGCGATCTCCCCGGGATCCCCCAGCACATCCGGGCGGTGGATCAGCAGCAGATCCACATGGTCCGTACAGAGTCTCGCAAGCGAAGCATCCATCTCCGCAAGAAGGTTTTCTTTTGTAGAGTCATAGTAAATATGGCTGTTTCCCCGCTGTCCGGGCAGAATGATCCCGGCCTTGGTTACGATCCGGATCCTTTCCCGCAGGGAAGGATCTTTTTTCAGCACCTCGTCTCCGAAGATCTGCTCGCAGCGCCCGGCTCCGTAAACCGGAGCATGGTCAAAGGTGTCCACACCCATTTCCAGGCAGCTGTGTACAAATGCGCGGAGCTTTTCCCCGTCCATACCGGCGTCCAATGTCCGCATGCACCCCGCGATCACGCGGCTGAGCTGCAGGTTGTCGGCCAATGCTATCTTTTCCATACTTCGTTGTCCTTTCCGGCTGTGCTCTTCTCAGCCCTTCATACCGCCCGTCGTAAGACCAGCCACAATGTTTTTCTGGAAGATCAGGACCAGCAGGATCAGCGGCACCGTACAAACGATCGAGGCTGCTGCCATGTCTCCCCAGGGAAGCTGATAATTGCTCGGGAACAGCGCGATCCCCACGGGAACCGTCCGCATGGATTCCTGGCTCATGAACGTCAGGGCGTACAGATATTCATTCCAGCAGTTGATGAACACCAGAAGTCCCACCGAAAAGGTAGCCGGACGGATCAGGGGCAGCATGATCCGGAAAAAGGTCTGCATGTAGCTGCAGCCGTCGATTGCCGCTGCTTCCTCATATCCCTTGTCCAGCTGGCTGAAGAAATTGGACATCAGCCAGATTGCCATCGGCAGGGAAAAGCTGATGTACGTCAGGATCAGCCCCTGGTAGGTGTTCAGAAGCTTCATATTTTTGAGGATCAGGTAAAGCGGTGACAGTGTGGCGATCGTCGGGAACATGGAAACGCCCAGGATCGTCATCAGCAGCACCTTTCTGCCTTTAAAATGAAGTCTCGAAAGTGCGTAGGCCGCCGTCGCTCCCACTGCAATGCTGAGAAGGGTCGCTGACAGAGCCACGATCAGGCTGTTCAGCATGTACCGGGCGAACGGATGCTTGGTAAACACATTGATATAAAACTGGATATTAAAGGCGCTCGGAATCCATTTGGCCGGCATCTCCGCGATCTCATTCAGCGGCTTGACCGACGTCAGGAACTGCCAGATGAACGGGAGCAGCAGAAGCAGCACATAGATCACCACAAAGATGTAGAATACGACCCAGCCGGTCCTTCTTTTCACTTTATTGTTCATACAGATGCACCTCCTAGTCTGCCGCCAGATCGTTCCTGAGGAAGAACATATAGATCAGGCCTATGATAAATACCAGCAGGAAGATCATAATGGCCAGCGCGGATCCATAGCCGAAATCCAGGAATGTCATCAATTGTTTGTAGGAATACATGGCGATACTTTCCGTGCCGTTGGCTCCGCCCGTCATGACGTTGATCAGGTCGAACACGCGGAACGCATCCATGGTCCTGAACAGGAGTGCCACCAGAAGGGACTGCCTGGCCACAGGAAGGGTGATTTTGGTAAAACGCTGGATCACATTGGCCCCGTCCAGCTTGGCGGATTCGTACAATCCGTCGTCGATCATCTGCAGGCCTGCCAGGATCAGCAGGGCCATGTAGGGGGCCGTCTTCCACACGTCCGTGATCACGAGCGCCATAAAGCTGCCCGAGGATGTGCTGAGCCAGGCCTTATACTCCTTAATGATCCCCAGCCTGTACAGGATGTCATTGAACATACCATATTGATCATTGTAGATAAATTTCCACATCATGGCGGAAACGGATGTCGGGATCGCCCACGGAACGAGGATCGCGGCTCGCACGATCCCGCGGCCCTTGAAGGCCCGGTTCATAATGAGGGCTGCGATAAAGCCGATCAGCAGCTCAAGCAGCACCGTAACCACCGTAAACTTCAGCGTAAACAGAATGTTCACACCGGCTCGTGAATCTGTGAAGACCTTTGCGTAATTGGCCAGCCCTACCAGCGGAAAACCGCTCTGCGGCCGTTTCAGATTCATCTCATGAAAGCTGAGCCAGAACGTCCGGACGATCGGATACCCCTGCATCAGCCCCAGCACGATCAGGGCAGGCGCCATCATGATCCATGCCGTACGTACTTCTTTTTTCTGTGACTGGAGTTTTTTCTTTTTCATCGCGCCACACCTTATCCTGTCATCTTTGTAGAAATACCGCGGCAGATAAACCTGCCGCGGTACCTCCTTTGGCAAAGAGGTGGTGTCTCCTTGCCGTCGTTCGGTTTACTGAAGGGCTTCCGCCTCTTCCTGCAGGGCGTTCAATGCATCTTCTACCGAGGATTCTCCGGTTAGAGCCGCATGTACGTTTCTCTGGATCGCATCGGAAAGGATCGAATAATCCGGAGAAGCGGGACGGCCTTTGCCGCTCTCGATGATGGAATAGAAATCCGTGTAGAACGGGATCGCTTCAAGAACATCTGCGTCGCTGTATACGGCCTTGACCGTCGGCGGCTGGGAGGAGCTCAGGCAGAACGCCTTCTCTTCTTCCTCGGAGGAAAGCCATTTTACAAACGTCTTTGCAGCTTCCTTCTGCTCGTCGCTGATGTAGGTGTTGATCGCCAGGTCCAGACCGCCGAGGCAGCTGTGCGCTGTGTCGCCCTCTGCATTGACCGGGAGAACAGTCATGCCGACCTTTCCGGACACATCGGATTCTTCCGGATTGTTAAAGGTATTCCAGGTACCGGACCAGGTACGGCAGGTAAGAGCCTTGCCCTCCTGGAAGACCTGCTGCGCTTCCGTCTCGGCATAGGTCGTGGTTCCTTCGGGTGCATAGGTGCCGATCAGGTCAGCCATCATCTGGGTAGCGGCGATTGCTTCCTCGGAATTGCAGGCAGGGGCGCCTTCCTCATTCAGCACGCTTGCGCCGAAGGAGGCCAGGAACTCGACCCAGTTGCAGACCATGGCTTCGCTCTGGCTTCCCTGGAAGCAGAATGCGTAGTCGATGCCGGAATCCTCGGGAAGCTGGTCATACAGATCCTTCCAGCCCTGGAACGTGGTCGGAACCTCCGTCACGCCAAGCTCTTCCAGCACATCCGTACGATAGAACAGCGCGGAAGCGTTTGTGAACCAGGGAGCCGCATAGAGAGTCCCGTCGAATTTCGCTCCCTCCACGGTTCCGTCAAGATAAGCACCGAGCTCTTCTTCGGTATACAGGCCATCGAGGGCTTCGATCCAGCCGGCGGATGCAAACTCAGCGATGTAGACGACGTCAAGGGCCATCACATCGATGCTGGTATCCTCGGAGATCAGCTTGTTTACAAAGTCATCATGCAGGTTGTTTGCGTCCTGGGGAAGATGGTAGGACTGCACGAAGATCTCATCCTGGCTCGCATTGAAGGCCTCGATGGCTTCCTCCGTCGGTGTGCCTACGCCTTCGTCAAACGCAAAGGTGATGGTGATCTTGTCCGCAGCCTCCTCTGCAAACGTGATCACGTTCTGGGACAGTGCCATGGCAGCCGCCAGAGCGACAGCTGCAGCTCTTTTTACCTGTTTCGTCATCTTGAATTACCTCCTTGACATAAACATGTGGTGTGAATTGTATCTTCATCCCTTGCGGGACGATGTACGTGAGAATATTCCGCCGGTGTCGGGTAAACGGTTTCAAAATAGAACACCTTCCAGTTTTCTTATTTTTTAGGAAGTCCGTTTTGTTTCGCCATGTTCTTTCAGGGTCAAAATGTAAGCGCTTACATCGCGGGTCCAATATATACCTGCCCGCAGGCAGGTATTATGGTCTGTCTGTATTCCATGTGGATCTGCTCCCGGCAGAAAACGGTCTGTCCGGCATCAGATCTTACGCACGCTGAATCTGCGGATCACCTTGTGCGGAACGTAGACCAGCTTTCCGGTTGCTTTTTCTCCGCTTTCCATCAGCGAGAAGAGCTCCTCAGCGGCCTTTTCACCTTCTTCAAAATACGGGATCCTGACCGTCGACAGCGCGGGATTGAGGTAACGGGCCAGGTCGGTATCGTCGAATCCCATGATCGAAAGATCCTGCGGAACCGAAAGTCCCAGGCTTGCCGCTCCCGAAACGGCTCCCGCCGCCATCAGGTCCGAGCAGGCCAGCACCGCCGTCGGCATAATGGCGTTCTCTTCAAAGATCCGCCGCATGCATTCCCGTCCGCTTTCATACGAGAAATCCCCGAACATGATATAGGACTCCGGTACTTCAAGCTGCAGCTCCTCCATGGAGGTCCGGAAGCCCTCCAGACGTTTAATGCCGGAGGAATAGTCGTTCTCAGGTCCGCAGATAAAGCCGATCCTCCGATGGCCGCTGGTGTGCAGGAAAACCACCGCATCCCGGATGGCGTTGATGTTGTCATGGATCACCGTGTTGATCGTGATCTTTCCGTCCGAGGACTGCTGCGTCACCATGACGATGGGAAAGTCCATGCGCAGCATCTGCTGGATCCGGTTATGGTCCACATTCATGCCGGCGAGGATCACCCCGGAGGCCTTCTGTTCCTCCAGCCGTTCCAGCAGCATCTGTTCCTTGTCGCCGTTGCCGTCCGACTCGCACACCATGACGGTGTAGCCTTTTTGCTGGGCGACGTGGTTGATCCCTTTGATCGTGGTGGAGATGACCGGATTGGATATATCCGCGACGATCACGCCGATGATGCTGGATTTGTCAGTCGCCAGCCCCCTTGCAAACGAATTGGGCTTGAACCGGTTGCGCTCGATCACCTCGAGGACCCTCCGGGTCAGCTCCGGGCTGACGGCCTTGGATCCGTTGATCACGCGGGATACCGTTGCAGTGGATACTCTTGCTTCCTTGGCAATATCATCGATCGTGACGGACATGTGCTCTCCTTCTCTTCCTTTTTTGGAAAGGATGGGAAAGCCCTTTCCTACTTCCAAATTATACATATCCTTTGACCTCTGTCAAGAATGGAATGCCATAAATCGGGCTTTTCTCTGTTTTGTCCAAATTACGTCCCAGGTTTTCGTGCAGAATGAATAATGGTATTGGGAAAGCGCTTTCATTTCAAAAGGGCAGAGAACTGTCACCTGCCTTTTGTTTTAACATTTCAACGCTATAAAGAATTGACGAATCAGCTCATTTCATGTAAAATAGCTTCATAAACTATCAACCCTATAATTAAGGAGGAACAAATTCATGAAGAAGAAATTACTGAGCCTGCTCCTTGCTTCCGCAATGGCGGTCACCGCTTTTGCGACTGTCCCCGTTATGGCTGAGGTCGAGAGTATCGAGATCGAGGAAGACGAGGAAGAAGCTGCTGACGAAGCTGCGGACGAGACCGAGGCTTCCGGCGACTACCACATCGGTATCGTAACCGGTTCCGTTTCCCAGTCCGAGGATGACCGCCGCGGCGCCGAGGCTTTCCAGGCCAAGTACGGCGAGGACCGCGTCACTCTGGCGATCTATCCCGACAACTTCACCGAAGAGCTTGAGACCACCGTTCAGACCATCGTGAACCTTTCCGATGACCCGGATATGAAGGCCATCATCGTCAACCAGGCGATCCCGGGCACCACCGAGGCTTTCCGCCAGATCAAGGAGAGAAGACCTGACATCCTCTGCATCGCCGGCGAGTCCCACGAGGACCTTCCGGAGATCGGCAGCGCTGCCGACCTGGTCACCAACAACGACTTCGTGGCACGTGGATACCTGATCATCCGCACCGCTCACGAGCTCGGCTGCGACACCTTCGTACACATCTCCTTCCCGCGTCACATGTCCTATGAGACCATGAGCCGCCGTGTGGCCATCATGACCGCCGCCTGTGAGGAATTCGGCATGAAGTTCGTCCTTGAGACCGCTCCGGATCCCACCACCGACGTAGGCGTTCCCGGCGCACAGGCTTACATTCTTGAGCATGTTCCGGAATGGGTCGAGAAATACGGCACGAACACCGCTTACTTCTGTACCAACGACGCACACACCGAGCCGCTTCTGAAGAAGCTGCTGGAATGCGGCGGATACTTCATCGAAGCTGACCTTCCGTCCCCGCTGATGGGCTATCCGGGAGCTCTGGGTCTTGACCTTACCGAGCAGGCCGGCGACTTCGAAGCCATCCTTGCAAAGGTTGAAGAGGCTGTTGTCGAAAAGGGCGGCGCAGGCAGATTCGGTACCTGGGCATACTCCTATGGCTACACCGTTTCTGCAGGTCTTGCACAGCACGCTATGAACGTTCTCGACGGCAAGAGCGAGCTGGACAACATCGACGACATCGCAGCAGCTTTCCAGGAGTACTCTCCGAAGGCTCAGTGGAACGGCTCCAACTATACCAATGCTGACACCGGCGTCAAGCTGGACAACGTATTCCTGGTATATCAGGACACCTATATCATGGGCGATCCGGGCTACTTCATGGGCTCCACCGAGATCGAAGTTCCGGAGAAATACTTCACCACCAAGTAAGTCATTCCAACAAAACCAACAGGGGGGAGGCGCTGTTCTCCTCCCTTCCTTTTTGAAAGGTCATCAGCATGAACGAGCAAAACAAACCGCTTCTCGAGCTGCGGAATATCCAGAAGGATTTCTTCGGGAACCAGGTTCTGACCGATATCAATCTGACCCTGCACGAAGGTGAAGTGATCGGGCTTGTCGGCGAAAACGGCGCCGGCAAATCGACCCTGATGCGCATCCTTTTCGGCGCTGATATGATCCGGGAGACAGGCGGCTACGGCGGAGACGTGATCCTGAACGGTGAGACCGTTCACTTCTCCTCGCCCTTCGACGCCATCGCGGCCGGCATCGGCATGGTCCATCAGGAATTCTCCCTGATCCCGGGCTTTACCACGACCGAAAACATCCTTCTCAACCGGGAACCGACCCGCAGCAATGTGATCTCACAGATCTTCGGGGACCGGATGAATACCTTAAAAAGAACGGAGATGGACGAGCGGGCCGCCAACGCCATCGAGATAATGGGCGTCGACATTGACCGGAGCATGGTCATCAGTGACATGCCCGTCGGCCACAAGCAGTTTACCGAGATCGCAAGAGAGCTCTCCAAGGAGCAGCTGAAGCTCCTGATCCTCGACGAGCCCACGGCCGTCCTGACCGAGCGTGAGGCCGAGGCGCTGCTGGAATCCATCCGCGGCATGGCCGCCCGGGGCATCGCGATCATCTTTATCACGCACCGTCTCCAGGAGATCCTTTCCGTCTGCAACCGCGTCGTGGTCATGCGGGACGGATACGTCGTCAATGAAAGCCCCGCGTCCGAGACCAATGTCCAGGAGATCACCCGCTGGATGGTCGGCCGCGAGGTCAAGGGCGGTGAAGAAACCTCCGTTTCTTCCCGCAACACTGAAACCAGCAAGACCATCCTCTCGATCCGGAAGCTCTGGGTGGACATGCCCGGAGAGACCGTCCGGAACGTCAGCCTTGACGTCAAGGAGGGCGAGATCCTCGGGATCGGCGGCCTGGCCGGCCAGGGCAAGCTCGGCATCCCGAACGGCATCATGGGGCTCTATCCCGCCGGAGGCACCGTCCTCTTCGACGGTTCCGAGATCCCGCTCAACAATCCCCGCCGGTGTCTTGACTCAAGCTTCGCCTTTGTATCGGAGGACCGGCGCGGCGTCGGCCTTCTTCTGGATGAATCTCTGGAATGGAACATCGCCTTCCCGGCCATGCAGATCCAGAACCGTTTCCTCAAAAAATACCTGGGCGGCCTGATCAAGTGGCGTGACGAGAACGCGATCCGCGAGATCACCGAGAAATACATCGACGAGCTGGCCATCAAGTGCACCAGCTCCCGTCAGAAGGCCAAAGAGCTTTCGGGCGGCAACCAGCAGAAGGTATGCCTGGCCAAGGCTTTCGCCCTGAATCCGCGCGTCCTGTTCGTCTCCGAGCCCACCCGCGGTATCGACGTCGGCGCCAAGGCACTGGTCCTGCAGGCTCTTAAGAATTTCAACCGCGAAAGCGGCGTCACCATCGTAATGGTCTCATCCGAGCTGGAAGAGCTCCGGCAGAGCTGCGACCGGATCGCCATCGTTTCCGGAGGTAAGATCGCAGGGATCCTCCCGGCCGCCTCCTCCGTCGAAGAGCTGGGCGCCCTGATGCTCAGCCAGGTCATTTAAGGAGGATCAGCAAACGTGAATACAGACAAAAAAGAAAAAGGCCGGATCGGACAGTTCATCGAAAGCTTTGGACTTCCGAGGCTCATTATCACAGCATTCCTGCTGCTGCTCCTGATCCTGGCACCGTTCGTGGGCGCGGATCTGCCCACCCAGATCACAAATATCATCGCCCGTTTCAGCTGGAACGGTATCCTCGTTCTGGCCATGGTCCCCATGGTGCATTCGGGCTGCGGTCTGAACTTCGGACTTCCCCTGGGGATCATTTCCGGACTTCTCGGCGCAACACTGTCCATCGAGTTCGGCTTCACCGGAGGGTTGTCCTTCGTGATGGCGATCCTGATCGCCACCCCCTTCGCCCTGGTCCTCGGCAGCGGCTACGGCTGGCTGCTTAACAAGATCAAGGGCGGCGAGATGATGATCGCGACATACGTCGGCTTCTCATCCGTTTCCTTCATGTGCATGATGTGGCTGGTCCTTCCCTACAAGAGCCCCAACATGGTCTGGGGTCTTTCCGGCAAAGGACTTCGTACCACCATCTCCCTGGAGGGCTACTACATCGACACGCTGGCCAGATTCCTGCGGATCCGGATCGGCAATCTCGAGATCCCGACCGGAACGATCCTGTTCTTTGCGCTTCTCGCCTTCCTGATGTGGGCATTCCTGCACACCAAGACGGGAACCGCCATGACGGCTGTGGGCTCCAACCCCACCTTCGCAAAGGCCGCCGGTATCAACGTTGACAAGATCCGCCTGCTCTCCGTCGTGATGTCCACCTGGCTTGCCGCCGTCGGCATCCTGGTCTATGAGCAGGGCTTCGGCTTTGTACAGCTTTATATGGCGCCCTTCTACATGGCGCTTCCGGCTGTCTCCGCCATCCTGATCGGCGGTGCAACCGTCAACAAGGCAACGATCATGAACGTGATCATCGGCACGATCCTCTACCAGGGCATCGTGACCATGACCCCGACCGTCATGAACAACATGGTCCATATGGATATGAGTGAGGTCATCCGTATCATCGCCTCCCAGGGCATGATCCTGTACGCGCTGACCAGAAAGACGGAGGGTGCAAAATGAACAAAAATACGAGTGCAAACAAAAGCAAGGGCAATCTGGGTTCATTCCTTCGCAGAAGCTCCGTTCCGATCATGTTCATCATCATCTGCGCCTTCTGTATTCCGCTGTCGGGCCTGTCCCCCAGCTATCTGGTCAATGAGATCGTGACCCGTATGGGCCGCAACGCCTTTTTGATCCTGTCCCTCCTGATCCCGATTATGGCAGGTATGGGACTGAACTTTGGTATGACGCTGGGCGCCATGGCCGGCCAGATCGGCCTGATCCTGGCATCGGACTGGCAGATCGTCGGCATTCCGGGCATGGTCCTGGCCGCGATTATCTCGGTTCCGATCTCGATCCTGCTGGGACTTTTCTGCGGCAAGATCCTGAACATGGCCAAGGGCCGTGAGATGATCACCAGCTACATCATGTCCTTTTTCATCAACGGTGTGTACCAGCTGGTGGTCCTGTACCTGATGGGTTCCGTCATTCCCATCGCGCATTCCACCATCAAGCTGCCCCGCGGCTACGGCATCCGGAACACAGTCTCCCTGCTGGCCATGCGGCAGCACCTGGACAACCTGATCCCGCTGACCATCAAAGGCGTCAAGATCCCGGTCGCGACATTCCTTGTCATCGCCCTGCTCTGCGTCTTCATCATCTGGTTCCGCCGTACCAAGCTGGGCCAGGATATGCGTGCCGTCGGACAGGACATGGAAGTCGCCAGGGACGCCGGTATCAAGGTGGAGCGTACCCGTATCATCGCGATCGTGATCTCCACGATCCTGGCGGGCATCGGTATGATCATCTACCTGCAGAACATGGGCAACATCGCCACCTACAGTTCTCATTCCCAGATCGGAATGTTCTGTATCGCGGCTCTTCTGGTCGGCGGTGCCTCGGTTGACAAGGCATCCATCGGAAATGTGTTCCTCGGAGTTATCCTTTTCCACCTGATGTTCATCGTCGCTCCCAGAGCAGGCGCCGCCATCACCGGCGACTCCATGATCGGTGAATACTTCCGCGTATTTGTTTCCTACGCGGTCATCACCATCGCCCTGATCATGTACGAGACGAACAAACGGCGTGAAAAGAGCAGAAACAGCGAGCAGCTGCAGCAGGCACAGCAGGAGGAGGAGAACAGATGAAATCAAAAATGAGACTCCTGATCCGGCTGATCGCGATCGCGGCAGTGATCTGCATCGCGGCCTGGATGTTCGTCATCGGGCGCGGCCACACCGTGTATTTTGACAACAAGACCCTGACCACCGAGGACGGTACGGTCTATGAAGCGCCCTACCAGATCCAGGTCTTTGTAAACGATGAGTCCATGGGCAAGCTGAAGGAAGGCGACCGCGGCATGGCTTCGACGATGGGCCAGGATTTCAAGATGGTCCTGCACATCACGCCCGAAAAGGACGCCAAAAAAACAGGCAGCGCGGTCACGCTCAAGCTGCCCTACAGTATGGATGGCATCATCATCAATCTTCCTGCTCTTCTGGGCGGAGCCCCGGAGGAGGTCTACCGCGAGGAATTCATTCCCGCAGCACCGGAGGGTGACGAGGAAGATGTTGAGATCACAGAGGGATTTGAGATGCCTCTGGAGGATGAATAAGAAAAGGTAACGCTCAGCGTTACCGGGGAGGATATCATGAAGATCACCGGATTGAATCACATCACCATCAATGTCACGGACCTCGAGGCTTCCAAGGCCTTCTATGAGCAGGTCCTTGGCCTTGTCCCCACGGACAAGCCCTTCATCGACATGGGCGACCATCGTCTGACCTACTACCAGCTGCCCCAGGGCGTCCGCCTGGAGCTGATCGAATACGACGATCCGGATCAGCCGACGCCGGTTCCCGTGACCCACACCGGCATGTACCGCCACTTCTGCCTCGAGACGGATGATCTCGAGACGATCGTGGAGAACTGCCGCAAATTCGGCGTCACGGTGACTGCGGAGCCTTCCTACATCGAAAAGCTCGGCTGCCGGAATATCCTGTTCATCGATCCGAACGGCGTCGAGGTCGAGGTCGTGCAGTACTAAAGAATGGTTTTTAACACAAAGATCCCCACTTTTCCGGTTTTCCGGGAAGGCGGGGATCTTTTTTTATATTACAGGATCTTTTCTTTGATGTCGTTGACCTTATCCTTGATCTTGTCATCGATGTCGGTCTTCTCAAGGGCTTCGTCGACCTTGCCCTTCAGCTCGGCGGCTTTTTCCTTGATCTTGTCGTCGATGTCGGTCTTTTCGAGGACCTCGTCAACCTTGTCCTTTACCGCGCCGGCGGCTCCGACGATCTTCTCGTCGATATCGGTCTTGTCCAGAAGTTCCTGCGCCTTATCTTTGATTCCATCCAACAGTCCCATGCCTGCTCTCCTTTCCGGTGTTTTTCACCGATACATATGTGGTTTGAATTCCTGTCTGGTACCGGCAGCATCCCTGTTCCGCATTCCGATGCTACTCAACAATACCAGTATAACACAAATATTCGGAAAAGTCTCTACATCTTCATATCTTTTTCAGTTCAATATCTGTCCGGGATCGACTCTTCCATCCGCTGCAGGACTTCTTCTTTGGTCTGCTCGGTCCAGTGACCGGTCAGGAAGATGTCGGCCGGTACATCCCGGAGCATGGCAAGAAGCTTGTTCATGCGGTCCGGATCCACCTCCCAGGTAGGATATTCGCCGCTCATGCTGTCGCCCATGAACAGGATCTTTTCCTCCGGAACCAGCACCAGGGTCGAATCATCCGTGTGGGCGGACTCTGCCTGGAACAGACGTACGTGTACGCCGCCGAGATTCAGCTCCAGCGTCCCGGTGAACACGATATCCGCAGGGACCACCACCATAGGCTGTCCGTCCGCATACTCCAACGCGATGGTCGGCTCCTTCTCTTTGAATTCCGCCTGAAGCTCCGGCCCCATCCGCTTCTGCAGATCCTTGAGGTATTCGTTTGTGCGGGCATTGGCGACCGTCACACCGTGCACGGCGTGCATGCCGAAGGTGTGGTCCCAGTGCCAGTGCGTGAGCACCGTGATGTCGGGCCTTTTGAGGCCGGCGACGTCAAGAGCCCGGTAGAATTCTTCCACATGAGCGGCGGAATGACCGGCGTCCACCGCCAGGCTCAGGCGATCGCCCTTCACATAACCGAGAAGCGGCCTGTCCCGCTCCTCTTCAAACGGATAATAATAAACTCTCTCCGAGAGCCGTACCAGTTCTTTCATGTTAAAATCCCTCATTCTTTCGTGTCTTGCGGATCTCCTGCCGCTTTTTGGCGCCTTCCAGCTCCGCCTTCTCCGATTCGGTCCGTACCTCCAGGCCGTAGGGCACCGGCTTGGGCTTTCCGTTCTCGTCCACACAGACCTCGATCAGATAGGCGTGGTTGATCATCGTACGAAGTCCCGTGCTCTTCTCCTCCGTGTAGGTATCCACACGGACCTCCATCGAGGTCCGGCCGACGTAGGTCACCTTGGCGATCAGCACTACGATCTCATTCAGAAGGGCACCCCTTTTGAAGAGCAGCTGGTCCACCGCAGCGGTCGTCACATCGCCCCCGCAGTGTCTGGATGCGGCGATCCCTGCCGTCTCATCGATCCACTCCATCAGCCGTCCGCCGAACAGGCGGTTCGCGCCGTTGATGTCCTTGTACTGCAGGATCTTGGTCATCTCGGTCCTGGATTCTTCTACGGTCTTATAGCCTTTGGCATATTCCATGTCTGTCGCTCCTTGTGTTTTTTTGTTCCTCTCCGGCTGCGATTCCCGGATATTCTTCAAGATAAAAACGCGAAAAATAAAACGGCTATTATTGACAAATCTTCTGGTTGAATATAGGAAGCGGGTTTGTAACCGTACAATCTTAGGATTCATCCTTTGCTATACTATATCGTTTTCCATATGAATGTTACCCCTTACACATGGTTTTACAGAACCAGTATATCATACCTCGCCTGTGGCTGCCACATTTTCGCATCTGTGTTTTTCGTATAAAAAATTCCACATATTTCACAAATGCAGAGGCCTCTTGTCTTGTATTCTTGTTGTCTTTGTCATATAATAACTTTAGAAATTGCAACTTATCTACCACAAGGAGGAACTACCATGAGAGAAATGCTGGCACGTGCACTGGCTGTTGTCATGACGGCCGCCACGATCTTCGGCTCCTTCCCCGCCTATGCCGAGGAGGTCCTGGTCGGACCGGACGAAGCATACGAGGAGACCGCAGATCTTGTTGAGGAGCCGGAGATACCGGATGCATCCTCAGAAGAAGAATTCATCGACAGTGAGGACCTGGTCCTCGACGACTCCGGCGAAGCAGCTGCTGTGGAAGAACAGACAGATGGAATTGCCGGAGAAGAAACAGTTGAAGAAGTTGTCACGGACGAAGCCCTCGCTGAGGATGTCGTACCTGAAGACATCGACACTTCCCTCGCGGAAGACACAGGGGAGCCGGCGGATGGCGAAGCCTTCCTCGAGGAAGAGCTGAGTTCCGAGCCCGTCGAGACCGAAGCCGTCGCTGTCGGCGATACCGCATCGGAGATCTCCAAGGTCGAACTTCTCGCCTATGACAAAACCGGCGTAGATACCAGCGCCTACAGGCTGAGCGGCTATAACATATACAGCGTCAAGCTCAGGATCACGACCAAAGACGGGACCGTGAAAGAAGTAACACCCGATGACTGGGAAGTTCTCGATCAATTTGATCTGGAAGTGAACGTCACACAAAGAGATGGAAAGAATCGTCTCATTGTTTCATCCTATGACGATATAACCGATGATGAAATCATATATGCATCCGCCGAGATCACGATGAAATCTCTCTCCGAAGGTTCAAAAGTCATTAAAGCAGGGGAAGATGTATCCATAATCGCTGAGAACGGCAAGTATCGGTACTACCTGTTCACCCCGTCCGAAACAGCCCGGTACAGGATCGAGCTGACCGGGAAAAGCGGGAATGGTAAGATCGATTTTACTCCTTACAACACCTACGGCGACATGTATGGTTTTTCTGTCTGGTTCGGCGACGATTATGAGGATAACTATGTCTATCGGACAAACAGCACGCAGCTTTACAAAGGCGTTCAATACCTCATCGTCAGCCTGGATGACCTTGATACAGCAAGTGCGTCCTACAGCTTTAAGCTTGTAAAGGATACCACCGCCGTTACCACACAGGCTCTGTCTCTTGGCATAGATACCTCCATGGATTTCCTGGATGGGGATATCGAAACGTTGTATTATACCTTTACTGCCGGTGAAAGCGGCTTTTATCGTGTCTTTGCCGAAGGAGTGACCAGCGATCCCGACGCTGATTATGTAGCTGTACAGATGCTTGTTGATACAGAAAAAGGCTCCTCAAGGAAGGATCTCGAAGATGGAAACAACTACACAGAACCTTTTGCTTTGAAGAAAGGGGAGACGGCCTCCATCGCCGTAATCCGGGAAGGGTCTACGGACACCGGCACGATCCGGATTGAAAAAGCCTCTGTAAGCAAGGAAAAGCCCTGGCTTTCCTGGGATGTCTCTCTTTCGGCTACCGAAGGAAAGATTTCCGATATCGCCAAACGTATTCGTCTGTACACCTCCTATCGTGATAACGATACCGATTACTATTTAGAGAGTGTGGTCCTGTTTGATACCTCCCTCAAGGGGGAAGATGCCTTTGGCAATGTTTACACGCTGCAGTTCAGGAATGAGGAAACCGATGCCGTTGTTACACCGGCTGACGGATACCTGTCCCACGGTTCCTACAAACTGGAAGTCGTTTCCGGGGGCAACGTAATTGAATCGGACTATATCTGGCTCCCGCTCAGCAAACGTGAGATTGACGCGGCCGGCTGCACCACGCTGACCCCCGGCAAGGCCGTCTCGTTGAAAGGCAAAAAGGGCAGCTTCTATTTCTCCTTCACGCCGGGCGAGACCGCGCGCTACAGCTTCTCGCTGAATAACACCAACACCTACGGCAGTACAGCCTACGGTGTGCTGACCGGAAATGTGGTTGAAGATATGGATTGGTGCGGAACCCCCTTTGCCTGGGAGTTCACAAAGGGCAAAACCTACATTTTTGAGGTTTTCAGTTCAGAAGGCTTTACCCAGGGCGAGGCTCTCCTTCAGAAAATCCCGAAGGTCACCGTTTCCAAGGTCACCGTTAAGAACAATCGCATTCTGTTCCCGTTCTATAACAATGAGATCCAGGTAGAGCTTACGTATTCCGACAACAGCAGCAAACAGACACTTACAAATTTCCAGGGCACCCAGTATCCGGCGGATAATGGCAGAACCCATGAGACTGCCTTTATGCAGGACAGCTATGGAAACCGGATCTTCATTGATTTTATCAAATCCGACGGAAGCGCAATAACCAGCCCGGTTTTTGGCGCCTATATAGTCAAGGATAAAGACATTACGTGCAAGGTCGAAGCCTTCGCCGAAGGCAGCTACAACGCCAGAAAGACCGTAAGCAATGTGACCCTGAAGGCGATCAGTAAGGAGGTCAAGAAGGGCACCACCTTTAAACTCTCCGCGGGTGAAGCCGCATGGGCCACCGTCACCCGGGATTCCAGCAAGAACAATATCATCAATGTCACCAATAACGCCTCCGGCGCTGTCCGGGCCTCTGTTTACAGACGCGAGGAAAACCGCTACTACAGCAGCGGGTCTGGATTCTCCACAAAGAATCCCTCCATTCCGTTCCTGTCCGGCAGCAGCTCGGATCTGCTGCTCATCTACTGCGAAAGCGGCTCCTTCAACGGCTCCTTCACGTTTAACGCAGCCAAAAAGGTCAAGAGTATCTCCATGAGTGCTGCGACCTGGCCGGTGGACAAGGCCTATGACAACCTGCATAAGCTTCCGGTCAAGGTCACCTACACAGATAATTCCACGGAGACCGTCAGTGACTGGAGTGCGTGGCTCACCTCGAAAGGGGAGATCCGCGGGCTGACCGGTGCCACAAAGAACGCCAACTATGTAGATATCTACTTCTTTGACAGCAAGTCCGGGACGCAGGTTTTCGGCAAGACGCCTGCAGCGGGCACCTACCAGTTTAAGGCGACGACCTACGATGTGATGGGCGCGGGCGGCATCGGAATAAGCACGACTGCCAAAATGACCTTTACCGTCCCGGCCAAGGTCTCGTTCAACGTAAGCTCCGTCACCCTGAAATACAAGCAGTCCACCACCGGACTCAAGGTCACGGGCCTTGCAGCCGGCGACAAAGTCACATCCTGGAAGAGCAGCAACACCAAGATCGTCAAGGTTTCAAGCACCGGCAAGCTCACGGCTCTTAAGAAGGCCGGTACCGCCACCATCACCGTCACCACCAAGAACGGCGCGAAGGGTTCGATCAATGTCAAGGTACAGAAGGGCACCGTCGCGACGACCAAGCTGACAGTCACTCCGACCACCGTCAATGTCAAGAAGGGCAAAAAAGCGACGCTTAAAGCCACCCGTGCTCCCTTCACCAGCGGCCAGGCGGTCAAGTACAAGACCTCCAACAAGAAGATCGCGACCGTCTCCTCCAAGGGAGTCATCACCGGCAAGAAAGCCGGCACCTGCACGATCACCGTGACCTCCGGTAAGAAAACCGTCAAGGTCAAAGTAACCGTAACCAAGTAATTATACGCACAGCAAAAACCGCCCGGGAGGATATCCTCCCGGGCGGTTTTTGTTTCGTGCTTATTCGTTCAGGGTGTTCATGATGACCTGGTTGACGATCAGCTCCAGCATCTCCTGGCGTCCGCTGGTGTTGGTGGTCACTTCTCCCATCTTGGCCGCATAGGCTGCCAGAGATTCGAAGTCTTCCTTGCCGTCGATGATGCTCTTGCCGATGCCGGTGGTCCAGCTTGCGTAGCGGTCCTCGACGAACTTGTCGATCCGGCCGTCGTCGATGATCTTCTGTGCAGCCAGAAGGCCCAGAGCGAAGGTATCCATGCCGGCAATGTGCGCAAGCGCGGTATCCTCCAGCGTGAAGGAACCTCTCCTCTGCTTGGAGTCGAAGTTCAGGCCGCCGTTGGTGAAGCCGCCCTGCTTGAGGACTTCATACATGCAGTAGGTCGCGTTGTAGATGTCGGTCGGGAACTGGTCCGTATCCCAGCCAAGGAGCGTGTCGCCCTGGTTGGCGTCGATGGAACCGAAGAAACCGTTGACTCTCGCCACGCGGAGCTCATGCTGGAAAGTATGGCCTGCCAGAGTGGCATGGTTGGCCTCGATGTTGAGGCGGAAGCGATCCTGCAGACCGTACTTGGTCAGGAAAGCGATCGTGGTCGCGGAATCGAAATCATACTGATGCTTGGTGGGCTCCTTCGGCTTGGGCTCGATGTAGAAGTCGCCGTCAAAGCCGATCTTGTCGCCGTAGGCGATGGCCATCTTCATCAGGCGCGCGATGTTGTCCTGCTCCAGACCCATATCGGTGTTGAGAAGGGTCTCGTAGCCTTCACGGCCGCCCCAGAACACATAGCCCTTGCCGCCGAATTTGACGGTCAGGTCCATGGCCTTCTTGACCTGTGCTGCCGCATAGACGAACGCGTCCGCGTTCGGTGCGGTACCTGCACCGTGCATGTAGCGGGGATTTCCGAACAGGTTGGCGGTGCCCCACAGGCACTTGATGCCGTATTTCTTCTGCTGCTCGACGATGAGGTCGGCGATCACGTCCAGGTTGGCGTTGCTCTCCTCGATGGTCGCGCCTTCCGGAGCGATGTCTCTGTCATGGAAGCAGAAATAGTCGATGCCCAGCTTGTGCATGAATTCAAAGCCCGCATACACCTTGGCCTTGGCCAGCTCCATCGGATCGTCGGTGCCGAAGGTCTTGTCCGCCGTGCCTACGCCAAACATATCGGTTCCGTTCGCGCAGAGGGTGTGCCACCAGGCCATGGCGAATTTGAGCTGCTCGCCCATGGTCTTGCCGCCCACGACACGGTCCTTGTCATAATACTTGTACGCATAGGGATTCTCGCTCTTCGGTCCCTCGTACTTGATCTCGGGAACATTCTTGAAATACTCTGCCATAAGATCCTTCTCCTTTCAGATGTCTATTAAGGTGTTTTTATCATACCACAGAATCCGGGAGTATGCATTGACTATCTCTTCTATTGATTAGACTATTTTACGATTTTGTGATATGATTACAGCAAGGAGGGAGCCATGAACGAACTTGAGATCATTCAGCATCCCCAGATCCGGGGGCTGAACCTTTTCTTTAATACGATGGATTACCGTACAGCCCATTTTCACGCGGAGTGGGAGCTTCTGCTGCCCCTTGACAATCCGCTGGTCATGACCTTTGACCTGGAACGCTACGAAGTGCTGCCCGGCCAGATCATCGTCATCAATTCCCGCCAGCTGCATGAGTATTCGACCGAGACCGGCAGCTGTACCTTTTTGTGCCTGCAGGTCTCCGACGAGCTGTTTCCGCGGCTCCGGGGCATCCACGTAGAGGCCTTCTACCCGCACCTGTTCATGGAGGAGGACGAGTATTCCGCCTTCCGCGCCCGGCTTCTGGATATCATGCACAATTATCTGGTCCAGCCGGATTTCTATGAACTGTACTGCGTCGGCCGGACCAGCCTGCTCCTGCACAAGCTGCTCACATGCGTTCCCTGCCATGAGATGACTGCCGAGGAGATCGCCCAGCGGGAAAAAAGCACGGCCCGTCTGGGACGCCTGCTCCGGTTCGTGGATGACAATTTTCAGGACAAGATCCTGCTGCGGGATTTTGCGGCGCAGGAGGGCCTGACCATCAACTATCTGTCCGGCTTCATCCGCCAGACCATGAACCAGACCTTCCAGGAATATGTCACCACGGTCCGTTTTCACTACGCCTGCAAGCGGATGTCCTCCACCGACGAAAAGCTGCTGACGATCTGCATGGAATCCGGTTTTTCCGACTACCGGTACTTTTCGAAGGCATTCCGCCAGCGGACCGGCAAGACCCCGGAGGAGTACCGCTCCGAGCTGCACCGGGGCACCCCGGCCGCGGCCAAGATCCATCACAGCATGCATTCGCTGGAACGCTTCTACACAAGAGAACAGAGCCTGGTCCTCTGGGAAACCTACAGCCGCATTTTCTCCTTCAGTCAATGATCGGCTCCGGCGCGTCCTGCCAGGATCCGATCTCCGGCTCCTCCGGCTCCGTGACGCCCGTGCACACGACCGAAAGGTCCTCGCCGATCTCAAAGGTGTACACATAGTTTCCCGCGGTCGTGGGATCCCAGGCCTGGCCATAGGTGAACGTGACCGTCGCCTCTCCGGCTTTGACCGGCACCAACTCAAAGATCTCCTCGCCGCCGACGCCGACCATCACGGCCGTGCTTTCTCCCGGGTCTCCCTCCACATACTCCTGCCTGATCTCAAAGAGCTCCGGTTCCTGTGCGTAACTCCAGGTGTAGCCTGTCGTCGGGTTGGATAAAAAATCAAGCATGACGGTCTGTCCCTGCGGTGCAGCCGCCGGGCCGGACGTCTCTGTTTTTCCGGGGCCTGCCGCCAGCAGCATGCCCGCAAGTCCGATTATCAGAAGTTCGATCATCATTTCAGTATTCCTCCCTGCATTTCCAAACCTTGGCTGTCTCCTGCATAGAATGTTATTGTCCTACCTGGTCTTTTTTGCCAGCTGATCCCGGATTGCCTGCACGACGGCCGAGCAGGCTCCTCCGGCCGCTTCGATGGCCAGGTAGTGCTCCGCCCCGGCGTTCACGAGGGCTTTTCCGGAAGCCGGGAATTCGTCATCCGCCTCCCAGAAGTTGATGGTCACGGGGAAACGCGGCGCGTAGGAAAAAACGGCGCAGACGTCCGCCTTCGCGGGAACGATCTCTGCCCCGAGCGCACGGCAGGCCGCCGCAAAGCCTTCGGATGTCGTGTCCGAAAAATACCGCGCGAACATCGTCTCGATATCCTTGTTGAAGCCCGCCCCTCTGGCCATGCCGCCCGGCATGTCCGTGAGGGAGATGAGGCCCTCCGGCAGCTCCGAACCGTCCGCGGTATCCAGGTACTGCAAAAGCGTCAGGGTGTGCCACATCGAAAGAGGCGGGTCGATCACAAAATCCGGGTAGCTGATCCGGACCTCCTGCCCCAGGCTTTCAAAACAGAACTCCTGCCTGTCCCGGTCAAAAGAAGCGGCTGCTTTTTTACAGATCTCCTCCGGCGTGTATTTTTTAAGGCGCTCCTGTGCCGGCGGCAGCATGGCCCTAAGCTGCTGGTTCTGGCGTTCTTCCTTGGTCAGACTGTTCATCGCCCGTCTCCTTCTCTTCAGCGCTTTTCTCCTATGTTCCGCATGAATGGCCGGAATGCACAAAAGATCGCGGATTTCTGTTCTAAGTGTACTTCAGGCGCACCGGCAAGTCAACAAAAAGGAGCTCTGTAAATTTCCCGCAGAAGTCATGGAAAATCTCCCGGCGCATCTGTATCGAGAGAACATTTCTCTTACACCACCGATGAGCTTCACGTTGCGATCTGGGACAACAACCAGCTGGCAGGCCTTCAGCAGATCGCCGACGAATGGTCCGAAAAATCCGGCGTCAAGGTACAGATCGACGTCATCACCGAAACCGGTCTCTGCCAGCTTTTCATCAAGTATTGAAATGCATTTTTAACAGGAACTACGGTTTACCCGTCCCTTTATGTGGGACATCTGCCTCCGTTTTTTGACGGAGGCTTTTTATTTTTTCCGGGTTTTGTCTTGCACCTTTTTCTTTTTGGAGATATTATCGTAGTACATAAGTCGAACATATGTTCGATTTATGGGCTTCTGTATGAAGGGAGGGTTCGGAAATGTCCGTAAACGAAAAACCGTCGACAGCGCCGGAACAGGAGACTCCGGATGATTCCAGGACCTGTATCTGCATCGATCTCAAGTCCTTCTATGCCTCCGTCGAATGTGTGGAGCGTGGCCTCGATCCCCTGACGGCCAACCTGCTGGTGGCGGATGAGAGCCGTTCGGACAATACCATCTGCCTGGCGGTCTCCCCTTCCCTCAAGGCCATCGGCGTGCCTGCGCGTCCAAGGCTGTTCGAGGCCCGCCAGCGCATCCGCGAGGCGGAGATGCGTACCCGCCGGAAGATCTCCTACATCGTAGCACCGCCCCGCATGGCTCTGTATATCGATTATTCCGCCAGGATCTACGCCGTGTACCTGCGCTACATCGCCCCGGAGGATATCCACGTATACTCCATCGACGAGGTCTTCATCGACGCCACCAGCTACGCGGAGCTCTACCGGGTCTCCGCCCATGATCTGGTGCGGCGCATGCTCCGGGATGTGCTCTCCTGCACCGGGATCACCGCGACTGCCGGCATCGGCACCAATCTGTACCTGGCCAAGATCGCCATGGACATCGTCGCCAAGCGGAAGCCCGCCGACGCGGACGGCGTGCGTATCGCCGAACTCGACGAACTCTCCTACCGCCGGATCCTGTGGCCCCACATTCCCCTCACGGATTTCTGGCACATCGGCCGGGGCATCAGCACCACGCTGATCCGAAACGGCATGTTCACCATGGGGGATGTGGCCGCCATGTCCATCGCCAACGAGGAGTTCCTGTATACCCTGTTCGGCATCGACGCCGAGCTGCTGATCGATCACGCCTGGGGGATCGAGACCTGCACCATGGAGGAGATCAAGTCCTACGTTCCCCGGGATCACAGTCTCAACAACGGGCAGGTACTCCCCCGGGCCTACGACTGCGAGGAAGCCCTGCTCGTGGTCAAGGAGATGACCGACGTGCTGGTCCTCGACCTGGTCCGCAAGAACCTGACCACCAGCGGCATCTCCCTGTATATCGGTTATGACCACGTGACAGACCCTTCCTACAAGGGGCTCTTCCATGTGGACTATTACGGCCGCAGGGTGCCGCAGCATGCCCGCGGGACCGAAGCTCTCGGCAGCCACACCAACAGCAGTTTTCTGATCATGGAGGCAGCCATAACTCTCTTCCACCGTATCATCGATCCGTCCCTGAAGGTCCGGCGTCTTTTTGTGACGGCCCTCAACACGGTCCCGGCGGACACCGGCTGCTACCAGCTGGATCTCTTTACGGATTTCGATTCCCTTCAAAAAGAAAAGCGCCTGCAGGAGGCGCTTCTCGCGATCAAGAGCCGCTACGGACGTAATGCGGTCCTGCGCGGCATGAATATGGAGGAGGCCGGCACCACGCGGGAACGCAACCTCCAGATCGGCGGCCACAAGGCCTGAGGTGATGTTATGCGATTTGATTATTCTTCCCTTTTACAAAAGCAGCGCCCCGCGCACAAAGGGGATGCCTTTTATGTCAGGCATCCCCCTATGCCGCGCGAAAGGCGCGCCAAGATCTTTGCTCCCTTTGCCGCTCTCAAGGGTTTTGAGGAGGCGATCAATGAGAAAGAAACCGAAGTCTCCCAAGCAGATGATTCATAATGTACCACAGCGTTTCGTAGTGGAGATGCTGCGGCGTCGTGCTGTCCCAGAGGACCGTGATGCTCGCCGGAAATTCATCGTCCTCGTCCCAGAACTGCAGCCACAGCGGAAAGTTCTCGAACACCGGGATATAGAAGCTCACGTCTCCCACGGAAGCTTCCGTTCCGCCGAGGGCCCTGCAGGCTTTTTCGAGCCTCTCCGGGTGCCCGATAAAGGGCTCCAGCTCCCTGTGCATCATATCCATGCTCACGGGTCCCGAACCGGCCCGGTTCGTGAGCTGCGTCATGGTCAGCCACCGTCCTGTCGGTGCCGGCGCGCAGGGAGAATTGCAGACCATATCCAGGATCGACAGGACTTCGTTGAAGCCGGCCGTCCGCTCCCCTTCGTAGATCCGCCCGGTGGACCGGTCGATCCGGTACTCCGCGCCCACGAATTCCACATAGATCCAGTTGTCGTCATGCCTGAGGGGCCACCGCGCAAGCAGCGCCTCCTGGTCATACTTCAGGAATCTCGCACTGGCAGCCAGGCTTGATTTCTCGTAATTGTCGATCATTTGCTCCCCCTTCCCGGGCAGACAGCTTCTTTCTGTCTAAAGAAGCGCTGATCCGTAAATCAGCGCTTCTTTTTCATCAATTGGTTTTATTCCGCTGCGGTGACAGCCGTGATGTGCGGGTTGGCACCCTGGTACCAGTACAGGAAGCCTTCCATGTCGATCTTGTCGCCGACGTTCAGCGCCTTGACAGCCGCATAGACATCGGTGGTGCTGTCGCACAGGTAGGATTCCACGGTGAAGGTGTAGGTGTTTCCGTCGAGGGATGCGTTGAAGTACAGGTCGTCGCCGTCCTGTCCGGAGCCGTCCCAGGAATACAGGAATACCGCGTCGTTACCGTCCGCATCCTTGCTGGCTTCCACGGTCAGTCCCTTGAAGCTTACCAGCTGGTTCTGACTGTCGATCAGCTCATCTTTGCCAAGCAGATCTGTTACGTCCTTGGGCTCTGCGATAAACTCGCCCTCTTCGATCTCAAAGGTCGAATCGATGATCTCAGCCTCGCCTTCCCACTCGGTCTTGTAGCCGGTCACCTTGATCTTGGTGCCGGGAACGAGCTTCTCATAGTCCTCCTCGGAGCAGGGCATGTTGTAGAGGAAATAGGCACCATCCTGATCCTGGGTATAGAGAGTAGCCGCATCTTCCCACCAGGACTGCTTTGCCTGTACATAGGTCTCGACCGTGACCTCGGTGTCCACATCCGCGGCCGCGTACTCTTCGTAGGTCATCACGCCTTCGGATTTCTCCTCTGCGGCCATCACGGAACCTGCTGCTGCCAGTGCCAGAGAAAGTGTCAATGCCAGAACTGCTTTTTTCATTTTTCTTCTCCTTTTCTCACGAATCGTCTACCGAATCCGGTATCAACTCTATGATAGTATAGACGATTCCGAAAGTCAATAAAATCGTGCGACGATCAGGCATTTACGGCAGGTCCGGCAGCTAAACGCTGCCGTGGGTTTCTCCTGTTTTCAGGCGTCCGACCGGCTCTGCGCAAACAGCCAGTCCCGAACCGCCGTGAGCTTATATGCGTAATCAAAGGATGCCATGTGCTCGCTTCCGCCGGATCCGTTCAGAACGGTGCCGGCTTCCCATGTAATAAAGTTCAGGGATTCACCCCGGGCAAACAGATCCCCGCACAAACCTGCCAACGTCTCCGCATCTGCCTGCGCGTCCCATCCGGAATCCTCCGCATACGAGACGCCAAGCTCATCAAACATGGCCTTTACATCGGTCTGCCCCTGACTGGCTTTCATATCGCCGCCGGCCGCGATGTAGACAATCTTCTGCGTCTCAAGTCCTGCCAGCTCCGCCGTATCCCACTGTCCGTCCACGATCAGGACCGCTGCGTAGAGATCGGGGTTGTTCGCGGCTGTATACAATGTGGTCATGGCCCCCATGGACTGGCCTGTCCCGTAGATCCTGTCCGTATCCACGGAGTACTCCTCCGCCACGGACGCGATCATGCGCGGAACCAGGTCCAGATAGTCGGATTTGTTCGAACCATTGTTATCATCGATCACGGTCTCCGGGAATACCGGCACCAGGACGACGGCTTCATGCTTCGTCTGTTCCTCCTCTGTCGCCCAGACGATGCCGCCCCAGCCCTGTGTCAAGGAATATTCCAAATCCGTGCCGACGGTCGTCGCGTCACCGATAAAGACCACCATCGGATAGGACTGTGACGCGTCAAAATCCTCAGGCAGATACAGATCATAGGGAACCGTAAGACCAGTCTCCTCATCCGTGTATTCACCGGTCGTAAACTTGTCCTTGACTTCTGCGATCATTGCCTGCAGCTCTTCATCGCCGGATTTGTCCGTGGCCATTCCACCACCGTTCATACCGCCGGGGCCTCCGTGGCCGCCGAATCCGCCGTCTCCCTGCGGGCCGCCGTTTTCATCAAGATCTTCTCTGCCTCCCGGGCCTCTGAATTCTCCCCGGCCGCCCTCTTTTCCGGGTCCGCCGAACTCACCATTCTCTCCCGGACCGTCGTTTTCATCAAAATTCCCATTCTCCTGCATCGCCTCAGCCTCCACTGTCGTTTCTTCTTCTGCATAGCATGCAACACATCCGGACATCAAGGTCAGGGCCAGGCAGACTGCCATTGCTTTCTTCATGTTTCGTTACCTCCTTGAAAATAGTGGAGATACCTGGTCTTACGCGATCTGCTGCTCGATACCTCAAGAAAAAGGGTACTGGACTTTTGTGTTGACTTTGTGAAGAAGATGTGAGGATTCTGGGAATTTCGTTTGTTCTGCCAGCCTGACGAAAAATGAAAAGATATTCATTTGTCGATATCCTTCCATTCACCAAAAAATCCGGGACGGCTCTCGCCGGTCTTTTCACCGGTCTCATCAAAATGGTCGATTCCGCCCCAGAAGTTCCGCCGGCTCTCGCCGGTCTTCTCGCCGGATTCGTCAAAGTGGTTCATCTGCCCGAAGAACCCCGGACGGCTTTTGCCGGTCTTGTTTCCGTTTGCGTCGTATTCGTCGAACCCGCCCCAGACACTGGGACGGCTTTCGCCGATCTTGTTGCCATTCTCATCGTAATGAATGATCTCTCCGAAAAAACCTCTGCGGCTGTGACCTGCCATCGTGAACCTCCTTTTCAAACAGAATGAGCCATCATTTTTCGAATCATTGTTCTCATACGGGTATTATAGCCTATTTCCCTCTTCCACACAACCGGATCAGGATTTGTTTCCCTGTGAACTTCCCATATAATTAACTCTCGACCACCTCAAAACCACCGGTTTTAACAGTTCATGCCCAATAATCATCCTCATCATCTGCATTCTCGATGAAATCGATTATGAAATCTACAGTCTTGCCACTTCGACGATACGCATCATATAGCCGGTTCTTTATCGCCTCTTCCCTGCGCTCAGGATAGCGCTGATCAAGCAGTTCTGACATCTCATCAAGCAACGAATCATATGTGTCCTTTGCTTTCAATATTTTCGGTTTTAAAGCTTCGATCTTCTTATCGAGTACATCCTTTTCTTTTTGAATCACGATGCCACCTCTGGTCCTGCTATAGATCAGCTTTCCCTTTCATGAAATCAATGACCTCGTCCAGGCTCCGCCTGCTCTTACTATAGGCTTCGAAGAGTTTCTTTTTGTCTGCTTCTTTCTTCTCTTTAAGCAGGTTGTCATACTCATTTTTTGCTGCTTCCAGCTCTGCAGTCAGTTTCAGGATCTTCTTTTCCTGCCGCTCCAGTCTTACATTTATATCCAGTTTCCCTCTCGCCATGATCATACGCTCCTTTTTAATTCGTCAGCATACTCAGCTGTTTGCCAAGCTCCTTCGCTTCTTTTTCCACACCCGCCGCCGTCAGGTTAAATGCCTGCAGGATATCTTTCTGTGTCGCTGTCACCGCATGATCAAGCCGGTATACCCCATCAGCCTGACGGATCATTTCGATCTTATCCAGTTCTTTCAGTGCTGCCGGCACCGTCATGTAGTTTTTCTTCTTATGGATCTCTTTCATGCGGTCCTTTAAGCAGGCGTAGATTTTGTTGCGTATGATCAGCGCGACGAACTCGATGAAGATCTTGCTATGCATCGGTTCGTCACTGTAAACGCGCATGCTCCTTTCTCCGAGATACGATTTGTCTCCCCGGAACAGTTTTTCGGAACTGTCACGGCTCTTATACAGATCCAGCGCATCTGCAGCTGTCATTGCCGCCGAAGTGATAATGCAGAAATAGCCGCAGAGCTTGATATCCCGGGATATAACGTCCTCGCGCTCCCTTATAAACTGGAGTCTTTTCTTTCCGTCTTTGTCTGTATGGTAGATCAGATCGAAGTATGCCAGGTCCTGTCCCTTAACCACGGCCTCCGTTCCCTTCAGTTTCTCCAGAGCCTCCTTCTGGTCCCGGATCTTTTTCTGCAGCTGCGCCCGCTCTTTTGCTTTCTTAAAGTCGTTATAGAAGATATGGAAGTACCGTTCCTTTTCGTCCTTCTTGAACAAAAGACCTTTTACCGTAATGCCATTCTCGTCATAATACGGGATCGTATTCTTCCATTCATCCTCAAAGCTGCCTTTATGTTCAAGGATCACCTGGTTCACCAGATCTTTGCAGCCTTTGACCATGATGATGAAATCATATCCGTTCCGTTCCATGAACCGGATGTTCGGCTCGCTGAAATATCCTCTGTCAAGAATGAATCCGGCATTCTTATAGCCGTAAGCTTCCGCTTTTTCAAGCATACACTGGAGCTGGGACATGTCGTTGATGCTGCCCGGATAAACTTCATAAAACAAAGGCAGCCGGTTCTTCTTATCATAAGCAATCGAAAAGTTGTAGATAGGTTTCTTCTCCACTTCCTTCTCATGCCCGAATTCCGCGATCTCTATGTCCCCTGCCTGACAGTGCTTGTTTGTGGAGTCATAAGAAATATATATCTTCTCCCGGTGATCTCTGCCAGCGTTCCATTCGTTCTGAAATTCAATGCTGTCGTCCCGGCTGATATCACGCAGAAACCTTGATACCTTCGAATCGCTGTACACTCTCATCCCATCTGTAAACAGGGGATGATTATAAGCGTAATCCGGATAGTACTGCGCGGCATTATTCTCTGACACGATCGCATACGCAGCAAGGTCAAAGAACAGGCCGCTGTCTTTTTCAATGATCCCGTCTATCCGTTCCTCCAGCTTATAATGCCGTATCACCTTCCGGATCACCAGCCATGCGCCAATCTTTAAACATCCGCTTCTGGATGAAACCGGAAGCTCTTCCGGCAGTTCCGCATCCGGGAAGAATTTCAGGTAGTTCCCGTTCGGAATCATCATGTCCGGAGCGTCTTCGCACATCTTGCCGATGGATGTGCACTGCGGAACGGTATACTGCTTATCGGCGTAGTATTTTCTCCCGTGTTCGTAATAAATGTATGTTGTTCCCTTTATTTTTTTCCTCGAGATACCTGTTTGGTTCTCTGGGATTTTTACGCTAAACCCAAGATACATGGCGCCTCCTTACGAGTGTTAATTAACTCACTATAATAGTACCATACATCTTCGGTTTTTGCAACTAAAAGCTCTTGTTTTTGGCTAAAATAAAGTTCTTTCATAGCTTGAAGATTCACTTTTGCGCGAGTGTTAATTATATGAGAAGTTCACATTCCCCCGGGCCAAAGCTCCGACAGGTCCATCCGCCGGTACAGCTCCCAGGTCTGCCGGCAGCGGATCTCGGCGGCTGAATCCCCCTTCTCCTCAAGCCCGAGAAGCTTTGTCAGGCGGCTGATCGGAAACGCGCGCATGCCCGGCAGATGAACGCCGGCCATCCGCAGCGTATCGATCACGCGGTTGGAAAAAGGCCTCCCCAGAAGCAATCCGTATGCCTCGGCCAGCACCTGTCCCTGCAGGCCTGCAATGCCGTGCCCGACCAGAGGCAGAAGACCTGCAAATTTCCGGAAGGCCTCCACCATCTCCCGACACCGGTCTTCGTCGTAGGTGTCGTCAAGGTATTGGAAAAAAGTGCCCCATTCCTCTCCGTTGATCACACGGATGGCAAAGATGCTGTGCACATAAAACTGGTTTTCAAAAGCCGACGGCACCACGTCGATCACCGCGTAGGAGCCCCTGCAGCCCTGCCTCGGGGGTTCTGCCGATTCTCCGGGCGGCGCAAATTCCCGCATGTACAGATCGACCCACAGCTGGTAGGGCGTCCGGGTACCGTTCGGCGGCTGCTCCTGCTTTTCCGACACGATCCCGTACAGGGACTTGCCTGCTTCCAGAAGTGCCCCGGGGATATCATTCTCAATACGCGGAAGATAGCCGATCTTCCTCCCCTGCTCGTCCAGGGCCATGACCGCTCCCGGATCGAACCGGTTGTCCGGCTCCCGGATAAAGGTGACCCTGCTGCCGGGCGGCAGTCCTTCCACCAGCTCATCCGAGCCGCCCTGGTAGCGGACGCCCACGATCCGCTGCCGCTTGAGACAGATGTCCTTCATAAAAGGGGAGGCAAAGCCGGACCCCATATGCATCGCAGCCGAAAGAGCGGGACCGCTCATCTCCTGCAGGGCAGGCTCCCGGAAGGAGTCCTCCGTTTCTTTCTTATGTTCATCCACGTCCCGGTTCCTCCTCTCCACGCATTTTTCTTCGTAACTCGTCAATATAGTCGCCCAGCTGCCGGTCTCTCTCCCGGGTCTCATCGATCTCCTTCTGCAATCGGCTTCGTTTCTCCTCGACGGCTTTGTCATCCTCCAGCAGGGATTTCATCGTATAGGGATAGACAGACCGGATATGGTCGATCTCCGCCGCGAGGACCGCGATCCGCTCCGCAAGCTTCGCCAGAAGCTCCCGCATTTTTTCGAGGTCCTCCGGCGTATCCCGGAAGCTCTCCTCCGGTGCGTCGGCACCGAACAGTTCCTCCCAGATCCGGCGCATGGTCTCCAGATCGCCGGTCCTCATGGCCTCCTGCGCCTTGTTCAGGAGGTCCTTTTCCCGTTCGGTGGGATTCGGGTGCACATCCGGATGAAGGCGCTTGACGATCTTCCGGTACAGGCTCTTTAACTCCTCCGCAGGAGTCTGCTTTTTCTCAGCTTCCTCAGCAGGCTTATCGTCCGCATTCTGATCGTTCTTTCCATCCGCACTCCGCCCGTCCTGCTGTCCGTCGTCCGGGCCGCCGTCCATGCCGATCCGTTTGTGCGCCTCGCGGCCATCCGGCCCTGCGCCTTCTGGGCTGTCTTCTTCGCTGTATTGATGTGTTCCCTGTCCGGTCCGTTCTGCTTTTTCAGCCCGCTCGTGCTCAGCCCACCGGGTATCATTCTCCCAGTGGTTCCGGAATTCCTCGGCCTCCTTTGCCTTCCGCTTCAGGTCCTCCTGATAGTCACGGAACTCCTGCTCTGCCTGCTGCTTTGCTTCCTCAAAGGACGGTTCCTTCTGCCGGTTGATCTGGGCCTGCAGAAGCTCAATGATCCGCTGCTTTTCGGCCAGATACATCTGCGCCGCCAGAAGCTCCCGCTCCAGGCAGGCGATCTTCTCCTCATACTCCGCCTGCAGTGCCGGGCAAACGTGATAGACCAGGTCATCCCGCTGTGCTGTCAGCTCGATGATCCTGGCCTGTAATCGATGTATCTCCTCCAGAAGATGTTCGTATTCAGATTGTGAAAGGATCAGATCTTCCTTCATGAAGTGCTCCCGTAACCATACATCCTGTCGTTAACGATGCATTAATTATACTCCTTCCAGGCTGATATCTCAACCGGTTTCAGCTACAGGAACAAGGTATGTTTTTTACTTCAGTCTTTCGAGGGCAGTCTGGTATCTGCTGATGGCATTTGAAAATTCCCAACGGATTTCATCGAAAGCTGCTGCGTCGGTTTTATCAAGGAACAGCGCCATATCCACGACCCACCCCGCCATATCCAGGATCGCCTCAGCCCGGTCATGGATAGCAAGCGGCGGTACCTCCGCACTGGTGAGCTTAAAGAATAGCTGCCGGACCTCACTGATCCAGTTTCTGTTAGCCGTCAGAACGGTCTGCATGGAGATCACGCCGTTGTCCGCTTCCTCCAGATCCTTGATCAGGGTTTCCGCATGCCGGATCAGCAGATTGGAAAGCGTCTCATAATCCCCGGCGATCTCGTCCTGGGTCTGCGTCGTCTCCTGCAGTCTTTTGACGATCTCGTAGGAGGTGTTCCAGAATACGTAGATATCCTCAACGATCTCCGCGTTTCTGTTTGGCCTGTAATGTGTTTCCTTCAGTTTGTCATCCTGGGTCCAGATGGTATAGGCAAAATGATTGCTTCGGATCAGGTCGGCTTCCTCATGTCCGAAATAACAAAAGATTACATCGGCGGCTTTTCCCCGGAAGCGGGCTTCGTCAGAAGCACTGGCGTACACATCGGCAAACCGTACCTGCGGAACGATCTGCTTTGTGACCGTCGTCACCAGGCTGTCGTCCGGGTCCTTCAGGATCACAAAGACCGCCAGCCGCTTCTGACTTGCAGTGTGCAGGGGCTTGACGTCATGGACGATATAGGAATCCGTCTCAAAAAAGATCTTCTGCGGAACGTACGGATGATATTCCGCGACATCAAACCAGATCGTCCCGATCAGGTTCTCCCGGTAGATCGGCTGCTGTGCTTTTGCCGGATGGCGGTGATTCCACAGCTCCATCAAAAGTCGGATCTCTTCGTTGACGTCCGTCAGGGACAGCCTGCCCCTGCGGATCCGCCGGCGGGAGATGAACGCATCCGCCACGATCTCTGTATAAAGACTGCAGCCGGTCTTCTCATCCGTCCAGGAGACGTGGTCCGCGGCCGAGGAGGCCATGACGGCGATCCCTTTGCCGGCAAAAACAGCCAGCGATCCTTCCACAGACCAGTCCGTCCGTTCCGGCACACCGGCCTGTCCCGCATAGCAGCAGTCAAGGATCACCAGCTTCCGGCCGGCCGGAAGCGCGTCGATATAGCGGACGATACTCTCCAATGTCACCGAACCGTCCGTAAAGCAGAGGCTGTTTTCCCGTCCATGCCCGGAAAAATAATAAATAAAGGTGTCCTCTTCCCGTACAAGATCCGCAAACTCGCTGATGGACCTGGCAAAGGAATGCAGCAGCACGGTCCTGTCATCTCCCAGGATCCGGATGTTGTCCTCCTCGATCTTCAATCCCTCCGTCAGCGCCTGCGTCATTCTGCCAAGATCCTTCTCCGCGCATGACAGCGGCTTTATTTTCACATCTTCATAAACGCCGACAGCTGTCAGCAGGGCATAGGTTTTTCCACTGTTCATCTTGATGATCTTCCTCGTATGATCGTTCTATGAAATATCTCCGGCCGGATCATTCAGTCCAGGATCGGCAGGTGGTGATCATAGAGCGCTATGTTGATGGTATCGATATCATAGATCTGCCGCTCGATAAAGAACCGGATAATGACGTCGGACTTGCTCCCCGGGGAAAGCGCATACTCTGCCCGGGAAAGAAGGTCAGAGGTCTGCCGAAGGTCCAGCTTCAGGGCGATGGCCAACGCCAATACCGTACTTTTCCGCGGATGATAGGCAGGATTGCTGCGGATCTTTGAAAAAAAGCGGCGGTCCATGTTGGCCCTTTTGTAGACCTCCACATCGGTCATCCCGCTTTCCCGGATCAGGTCAAAAAGTGTTTCGTGGAAGCTCTTTCCGACATCCCGGATCAAGGCTTCCAGGCTGGCGGCGGGATCCGGGCCGCCAGATGGCAGCCCTCCTTTTTGCGTCTCTTCTTCTGAAGAAGCCTCCTCCGTATAGTCAGCAGACGTTTCCTCTGAGATCCTGTCCATCTCTTCAGGTCCTGTCCAGTTTTTTTCGATATACAGCTCCAGTTCTGCCATCAGGCTCTTCAGTGACCGATCCATGTCCTCTCCTCCGTGGTCGTCCGCATCCTTCAAAATCAACTACAATCATTATAACATCCGCTGTCCTTTCATGGTACCGTATTCTCCTGTTTACCGACACTATGGAACGAAGAACCGTCCCTGCGTTCCATCATCATACTATGTGTATGAAAACAGCGGGTCGCCACACCGGCGACATCTGCCGGGAGGATGGGAATGTCTGCTTTGACTTGTTCATACGCAGGGTTTCTTGTTTCCAGACGTTGTCTTGGTTTACATATTCAGCATTATGTGTATAATTGTAGAAAGAGGCTCATCTTTGTCATGAGCATGCGGGGAGGGGATTTGATCATGATCTGGCTGTTGGAAATGATCGGCACGATCGCGTTTGCCATCTCGGGGGCATTTGCGGGAATTCAGAAAAAAATGGATGTGTTCGGGGTGGCGATGCTCGCGATGACGACGGCGGTCGGCGGCGGCATCATCCGGGACATGATCCTGAACGTGACGCCTCCCGCGGCCTTCCGCGAACCGGTGTTTACCATTGCCGCCATTTTGACCGGCATCGCTGTGTTTTTTATCGTCCGGCAGCATTTTCATCCGCACAAACAGGCACTGTATGAAGCCCTGCTGCGCACGATGGACGCTGTCGGGCTGGGAATCTTTACCGTGATCGGCGTTGAAGCCGCCTATGTACACGTCGAGGATCCGAATGTATATCTTGCGGTGTTTGTGGGCGTCATCACCGGCGTCGGCGGAGGAATCATGCGTGATGTTTTTTCAGGAACCACGCCCTATGTTTTTACCAAGCATTTTTATGCCTGTGCGTCCCTGATCGGGGCCATCGTCTGCGCCGTTTGCTGGCCACGGCTGGGGTCGGTCATCTCCATGCTGATCGGGGCCGTGCTCATCCTGGTACTTCGAAACCTGGCTTCGTACTATCACTGGAGTCTGCCTAAGATCTCCTGAAGCTGAAGATTCGAAAATAAACCCGTCAACTGCTCAGCATGAAGACATTCGCTGATAGCTCTGTCAACCGAGCTTTTTTTGAGGACAACGACTTATGAAGAAAAAACTTGCTGACGCTTTCCGGGAGGATTCCTGCTATAAAGCATTCTTTCTGACTCTCCTGATCACCGGCCTGAGCTATGGTATTTTTAAGGGAATGATCGACAACTACCTGGCCGAGGTCGTCGGTATGGGGGAATTCGACCGCGGTCTTACGGAGTTTTCCGGGAGCTGCCCGGGCTGTTCCTTGTCCTGATCCTGGCGATCGTCTGCTTCTTTTATGGCTTCTCGCATCATCTGTTTCCCCGGCATGTCGCGTTCGTCGTGTGCTGCATCAATTATATCCTTGATTCCATTATTTCGCTGGCTTCCATGGCTTCGAACGTTTATGTGCAGGATATCTCGGAATCTCCGGACGAAATGCGTGCCACGATCTCGACCGGTGTGTCCGTCAACCACATGATCACCATTTTGATTGCATTGTTCGGAGGGTGGATCTGGCAGAGTATCGGAGTGGAGACACTGTTTATCCTGTCCGCGATATTAGGACTGTGCAACAGCGCATACGCCGCGACGATCAAAACTAAGAAAGTTATAATATAATGTAATATCGCTCACAGTTTAAAGGAGTGAAGTAGGGACGTTCGCTGCCGGGGGCAAAGATCTCTCTGCCCGCAAGGCCCCGGGCAACGTCGAAGCGAGCTAACCGCTAACTCCAACCAGAAATGAGCGGATGAAACAAGACAAGGGACGGTTCTCTGTCTTGTTTCATCCGCTCATTTTGCAAAACGCTCAGCAGAGGCTTCGCGTTTTGGGTTTCCG
>JAFTPT010000039.1 GCA_017463155.1 Blautia sp. | reverse complement strand
TTCGCCCTGGGTAAAACCGGGTAATGCGGAACGAGGGGGGAACGACAGGGGACGGTTCTGTGTCTTGTTTGACGCGTCAAACAAGACACAGAACCGTCCCCTGTCTTTCCCTGTCTCTTAAAGATCCTTCAGGACATTGTCGATGATGCTTCCCAGGATGCGGAAATCCTGATCATTGTTCCGGTTGTGGGGGATGATGATGTCCGCGTACTTCTTGTAGGGTTCCACGTAGATCTCATGCATGGGCTTGACCTTCTGGAAATACTGGTCGATGATGTATTCCAGGGGTCTGTGCCGGACGTTCATGTCCCGCAGGATCCGGCGGGAGAGGCGCACGTCCACGTCGGCATCGATGAAGACCTTCAGGTCAAACAGCTCGCGGATCTCCTCAAAATAAAAGCTGAAAATGCCGTCCACCAGCAGGATCGGCGCGGGGGCCGTCTCGATCGTCTGGGCTTCCCGCAGAAATGTCTCGAACGAGTAGATCGGCTGCTGGATGGTCTTTCCCTCCCGGAGGAGATTGATGTTCCGGATGATCTCCTCCTTGTCGATGGCGGCCGGTTCATCCACGTTGATCATACGGCGTTCCTCGAATACGAGGTCGGGGCGTGAAATATAGTAGCTGTCAAAGGCGACCAGGGCGACCTGGTCGCCGTTTTTTTTCTGGATAAAGTCGACAGCGGTCGATTTGCCGGAGGAGCTTCCTCCGCATAGTCCGATGATATACATAGCATTTCTCCTGTACCCTGCTTATGCAGGGATGAATAGGTCTGCCCGGATGAGGCCGGTGGTTCCGGCTCTCTCCGGTATGTCTCAGGGTTTCGCCGGTATCGTTATATCCGGATCTCGATGATCCGCGCCATATAGGGCTTCGGCAGCTTCACCTTCAGAAGGCCGGATTCTCTGTCCCAGGTGATGCGGCAGCTGCTGTCCTTTTTTGGGAAACCGACCGATGCCCGGATATCCGTTCCGGCAAACCGGGGCAGCGGAAGAACAACCTCTTCCTCACCGGTGAGACGCCACACGGCGAGCCATGTCCGGTCCTTTGTACAGAGTCCCAGCGCCATCTGCCCGTCCCCATCCCTTGCAAGGCCGAGGGGCCAGAAGGGCAGCGCTTTCGGAAGCTCCGCGCGGGTTTTCCGGTAGAAGGTGTAGAATTCCCGCAATATGACCAGATTTTCCTCCGGCAGAAGCCCCAGGTGGCCGCTCTGGTGGATCCGCAGAAGGCCTGCGTTTACACAGTTGAAGATCACCTGCTCCTCGTCGGAATCCGCAAGGGGATAGCACCACACGGCCGCCTGCTCCGGCGTAAGCGCGGAAGGCGCGTTCGCCGCGATCGAGGCGTATTTCCGGTAGTCCGTCTGGTCGCTGGTGGACTGGATGCTGTATCTTTGCAGCATGGCGTGGTCCATGCGCATGCCGCCGCTCCCACAGTTCTCGATCACCAGATCCGGGTAGGTGTGGAAAATATCGTCGAGCCACGCGAGATAGGCCCGGTTGTGGGAGAGCAGCCCGTCGCCCGCGCTGTCCGCGTGGTAGTCGGTGCCCCGGAAGGCGTTGATGTTGTAGTCGATCTTGAAGTAGCCGATCCCGAAGTCCCGGATCAGCCGGTCGATGACGCCTCTCGTGTAGGCGCGCACCTCCGGATTCCGGAAATCAAGGTGATAGCGGGACCGGTCCATGGAACGTTTGCCATGACGCTGCAGGAACCAGCTGTCGTCGACAGTCCCGGAGAGCGGACACTGGTTTCCCATGGCTTCGATCTCGAGCCAGAGTCCCGGGATCATGCCCTTCGCATGGATGTAGTTGGTCAGCTTCTTAAGACCGCCCGGGAACCTTGCTTCGGACGGCTCCCACTCGCCGACCTTGTACCACCAGTTTTCGTCCGTGTACCAGCCGGCGTCTATGACGAAGTATTCGCACCCCAGGGCCGCGGCGGCGTCGATGATCGGCAGCTCCTTCTCAGTCGTGGGGTCGCCAAACAGACAGTTCATGTAATCGTTGAAGATGATCGGCAGCTTCTCGTTGTCTTTATTCGGCCGGCGGATGGTCCGGCGGTATTTTGTCAGGACAGAGAAGGCTTCATCGATCCCGCCCTCCACACAGCCGATGCAGGCGGGGACGGTCGTAAAGCTTTCACCGGACTTCAGTGTTTTCCACCAGCCGTGGTTCAGCTCATCCGGACCGTTTACCAGCAGGGAGAGACGGCCGTCCCGCTCCTGAATCTCCCAGTTCCAGGGACCGTTGTGTTCGATCTGCCAGAATTCGATCGTGTTCGATGAAACGTTTTTGAGACAGCCAAGAGGCAGGTACTCGCCGCTGGACCAGGAGCCGAGGCTCCGGATCTGGATCCTCTTGCAGGACATGCCGATTTCCGAAAGGTTCCGGTACCCGAGGGTATCCACGGGAACCTCCCGCCACTGCAGCTCCTCCTGCCAGGAATTGTGGGGGATCAGAAGACGCAGGTCTTCTTCTTTTTCATCCGCGATCCCGGCCTGTACGAACGTGGAAACACCCTCCAGGGTCATATCCGCGTCGCCCGTGTTGGTCAGGATATTCTCACAGCGGACCACGGGCAGGCCGTCAAAGAACTGATAGCGCATGCAGCCGGTGAGGTGCGTGACCGGGTCTACGGTCCGGATCTCCAGAAGCGGGCCGAATTCATTTTTCATTTCCTGATGGCCGGTATAGACCATCCTTCCCGCCGGAAGGGTCCCGCACAGGCCGACGCCGAAGTGCTCCAGCCGGCTCTCCCCGGTCGCCTGGATCTCCTGGATCCCGTACAGCCGCTCCCATTCTGCGGACGGGGGCGTATAGACGTCACCTGTTCCCAGATGGAGGAGCAGAGGCGGTTTTTCTTTCTGCAGGTCAAAGACGAGCGTCAGACCGTAATGACTGATCGTGATCGGCATAACAGAACTCCTTTCTAAGGCTTGGCCGGTTTTCCACTTACATGCAGGCACGACGTGAGCGAAGAGGCCTGGCGTTGTTATCATTACTATTATACCGTTATGAGAACCGTTTCGTCAATTTTTACGGGGAGATCATGGAACCGGAAACCAGCCGTCTGCTGTATTGTCCTGAATCCCGGCAGATGATATAATAAACCCATGAGTGCGGAAGACAAGAAGGAGGGAACAGCATGAGGAATCTGTCAGGAACCGAAATGAAAGAAAACTACGTCAAGGTGATACGTGACCACGGAAAGGGCCTTCTTGTATTCTGTCTGCTGCTGATCACGGTTCTTCTTCCGGCTTCGTCCACCTCCGCGGCCTCCGCGAAGAAGGCCGTCTGGGTCACGAAGAACGGCCAGTATTATTACTACGGCCAGAAGGGAAATCTGTTCAAGGGACTGCACACCATCGGCGGCAGTAAGTACTACTTTGACAGTAAAGGCCGGCAGCAGACCGGCTGGGTGAAGATCAGCGGCAGCTATTACTATTTTAAGCAGTCTGCCAAAAAGGGCGGCTGCATGGCGAAGAACACGCGCGTCAACGGGATCCGCCTGAATAAGAACGGCAAGGCTGTACTGACAAGCGGCAACAAGGACTACGCAGCGTGCCTTGCACGCGCCAACCAGAAGCTGCTCGCGATCACGAACCAGAGCATGACCAAAGGACAGAAGCTCAGGACCTGCTACAACTGGGCCTGTGCCTGCCGGTTCGCGGTGACGGAAACGTTCCGCAGCACCGGCCGGTGGGATGTGACCAAAAAGAAATGGGTGAAGGACCGCAATGTGCCCTATCCCGTCAACTACGCCAACATGCGGTTTGTGAGCCTCAAAACCTACAATTGCTACGCTGAGAACTGTGGTTTTGCCATGCTGGCGGTGGCCCTCGGATACAAGAATGTCTATGCCTACGGCTCCATCGGCCACGGCTGGGCCGTGATCGGCGGACGGTATTACGATCCCCAGCAGGGAAAGGCACGCGGCGATATGGACCGTTATTACAACATGGACACAAAAAAGCTGGGCCCGGCCTACGGAATCTGGTCCTACACGCCGGTGACATCAAAGATCCGCCTGGATACCGTGTAGTGCATGGGAAAAGGGTGGAAAAGCACTTGCATTCCGGCATTTTCCGTGCTATGATGCTTGTTAGACAAAACGATGACGAGAACAGTAGAGCGGTTCTCCGGCTGCAAGAGAGAGATGGGATGGTGCGAACATCTCAGCCGGACCTGCATCGAAGACCATCTCCGAGTGGCACCAATCCTGCCCGCCGGCCGCGTTATCAGCCAAAATGAGTGTCGAAAGCCGGCTCTTATGCCCCAAAGGCGGGGAGTCTGTTTTCGGAAGACGGGTGGAACCGCGCACGAATATGCGTCCCTTCTGGTAATCAGTGATTGCCGGAAGGGTTTTCTTTTTGGAAAATCTTTGTTTCCGGCAGATGAAAAAAAGGAGGAAACAAAATGATCATTACGTTGAAGGATGGAAGCACAAAAGAGTATCAGGAGGCCATGTCTGTCTATGACATCGCCCGTGATATCAGCGACGGACTCGCTAGAGCCGCCTGCGTCGCCGAGGTGGACGGGAAGGTCGTGGATCTTCGGACGATCGTGGACCGGGACTGCAGCATCAACATCCTGACCTTTGATTCCGAGGAAGGCAAAAAGGCCTATCGTCATACCTGTGCCCATGTGCTGGCGGAGGCCGTCAAGCATCTGTATCCCGAGGCAAAGCTGACGATCGGGCCGGCCATCGCCGACGGGTATTATTACGATTTCGACATGGCACCCCTGGACCGTGCGGCGCTGGACGAGATCGAAAAAGAAATGAAGAAGATCATCAAAAAGGGCGACAGGCTCGAGTACTTTACCCTGAACCGGGAAGAAGCCCTGAAGCTGATGGAGGAGCGCGAGGAGCCTTACAAGGTGGAGCTGATCAACGATCTGCCCGAGGACGCCGTAATCTCCTTCTACCGCCAGGGTGACTTTGTCGACCTGTGCGCAGGCCCGCATCTGATGAGCACACGTCCCATCAAGGCCTTCAAGCTGACTTCAAGCTCCGGTGCCTACTGGCGCGGTGATGAGCACAACAAGATGCTGACCCGTATCTACGGAACCGCCTTCAACAAGAAGGAGGACCTGGAGGAGTACCTGGCCTACCTGGCTGATATCAGGAACCGCGACCACAACAAGCTTGGCCGTGAGATGGATCTCTTTACCACGGTCGACGTGATCGGCCAGGGCCTGCCGCTGTTCATGCCGAAGGGCACCAAGATGATCCAGAAGCTGCAGCGCTGGATCGAGGACCTGGAGGATTACGAGTGGGGCTACGTACGCACCCGTACACCGCTGATGGCCAAGTCCACCCTGTATAAGATCTCAGACCACTGGTATCACTACAAGGACGGTATGTTCGTCTTTGGCTACGAGAACAAGGAGGATCTGAACAACGCGGCGGATGCCGGACGTGAGATCCACGGCGTCGAGGACCTGAACCTGATCGAGCACGACGCGGACAGCGACGTCTACGCTCTTCGCCCGATGACCTGCCCGTTCCAGTACTATGTATACAAAGCCCGCCAGAAGAGCTACCGGGATCTTCCCTATCGTATGAGCGAGACCTCCACAATTTTCCGGAACGAGGATTCCGGCGAGATGCACGGCCTGACCCGTGTCCGTCAGTTTACCATTTCCGAAGGACATCTGGTCTGCACACCGGAACAGATCGACGAGGAATTCAAGAACTGCGTGAAGCTGGCCAGATACTGCCTGTCCACCCTGGGCCTTGAGGAGGACGTGACCTACCGGTTCTCCAAATGGGATCCGAACAATGCGGACAAGTATCTCGGCACGGCGGAAGAGTGGGACAAGGTCCAGAACGCCATGCGGGAGATCCTCGACGAGATCGGCCTTGATTACAAGGAAGCGGACGGCGAGGCAGCCTTCTACGGCCCGAAGCTGGATATCCAGGCAAAGAACGTGTACGGCAAGGAAGATACCATGATCACGGTGCAGCTGGATATGTTCCTGGCTGAGCGCTATGACATGTACTACATCGACAAGGACGGCAACAAGGCCCGCCCGTACATCATTCACAGGACCTCCATGGGCTGCTACGAGAGAACGCTGGCATGGCTGATCGAAAAGTACGGCGGCAAGTTCCCCACCTGGCTCTGCGCGGAGCAGGTCCGTATCCTGCCGATCTCCGAGAAATTCCTGGACTATGCCAACAGCGTCTTCAAGGAGCTGCGTAAGAACGGCATCGACGTGACCGTGGATACCCGCTCCGAAAAGATCGGCTACAAGATCCGTGAGGCTCGTATGGACAAGATCCCCTACATGCTGGTGGTGGGCGCCAAGGAAGAAGAGGAAGGCGACGTTTCCGTGCGCAGCCGCTTTGCGGGAGACGAAGGAACCAAGCCTCTCCAGGAGTTCATCGACCAGATCTGCGAAGAGATCCGTACCAAGGCAATCCGCAAGGAGGAGCCGCAGGAAGATGCGAAATAAGCATTTGTTCTTTAGAAAAGTCACTTCATTTCTGCTGGCCGGGGTGCTGACGGCATCCCCGGCGGCAGCTGTTTTCGGGCGGAACGGGGACGTTTACCCGCCCAAAGAACACACAGGAGAGTCGCTCTCTGCGATCGAGGTCACCGGCGTCGACGACGCGCGTATGCTGGAGCTTTGCACAGAGCTCCTGACCGTTTGCCACGAGGAAGGCCGGGAGGATACCGTGCGGGAACTCTATGAGGAGATCCTGGACGAATATGATCGTCAGGTGGACCAGGATGCGCTGCTGCAGTACAGAGCGGATCTTACCAACACCGAGGCGGATTCCGGGGCGGCCATGGAGGCGGAAGACGCCTGCCAGGAACTGTATTATGGGATGATGTACACCTTCCGGGAGGTCCTTTCCGGGGAGTACCGGCAGGTCCTTACGGAGCTTCTGCCGGATGAAAGCTGGGCAGCGTATATCGATGAGCTGGAGCTTCCGGAGGAGGAGACAGAGGTGCTGCTCGACCGGCAGGGGGAGCTGATCCAGGAGTATTACAGCAGGATGGGCGACCGTCCCTCTGTCGTCGTGGACGGGGAGACCTGGACCTTCGAGCGTTACTATGATGATTTCAGCCTGGATACGGAGCAGGACAGCAAGGTCCGGCGCGCCCTGTGGCAGACTGTCAACGAATCCGTCGGCGGGATCTACCGGGAGCTGGCTTCGCTGCGCAAGGAGGAAGCGGCCCGGGAGGGGTATGACAGCTACCGGGAGCTGGCCTGGGACCAGCTGTACTTCCGCGACTATTCGAGCAGTGATGCGGAGGATGTGCGTACCTGTGTCAAGGAGGTCCTGGCTCCGGTTTTCCGGGACCTGACAGACGAGATGGACAGCCTTTATACGGACGAGCTGTTTGCGTTGGGTGACGGGGACGCAAAAAAGATCCTCGCGGATATCGCTCCTTGCATCGGAAAGGTGTCGCCGGCTCTTCAGGAAGCTTTTGACGCGTTGACCTCGCAGGAGCTCTATGACTGCGCTGTGGACCAGGACCGCAGGGATCTGGGATACACGGTCGCGCTTCCGGGCCGGGGTCTGGCGATGATCTTCATGGCCATGTCCGGGATGTGGACGGATTACGAGGACATGATCCACGAATTCGGCCACTTCAATACGATCTATCATGACACGATCCATGCGGCCTTTTCGGAGGAAAGCATGGACGTCAGTGAGATCTGCTCCCAGGGGCTGCAGCTTCTTATGCTGCCCTGTATGCAGGAGATCACCGGGGAGGAGACCGGCGGTTATATGCGGCTCCATACGCTCCGGGCGATCCTCGAGAGTGTCCTGGAGGGTTTTGAAGCGGACGAGTTTGAGAGCGCGGTGGCGGAGGATCCCGATCTGTCCCTGGAGGAGATCAATGCTTTGTCCGGAAAGCTTCTATATGATTACGGCCTGACGGATACGGATGAGCCGGATTATCAGTGGGTCGAAAAAAGCCATTTTTACGAGATGCCCTTCTATTACCTGAGCTACGCGACCTCCGCGCTGGGGGCACTGGAGCTTTTGGACGCGGCCCATACGGACCGGGAGGACGCGGTGGACCGCTACCTGCTGATCACACGGGAGGCCCCTTCCTGCGGCTATCTGGAGATCATGGAGGACGCCGGACTGCCCGACCCGTTTGCGGAGGAGACGATCCGGGAGATCGCCCTGGCCGTCCGGGATGAGCTGGATGGAGGCGCGGACAGGGAAGAAGCGGATAAGCCGGCCGATGAGGTGACAGATACGTCGTCTGATGAAGAGGCAGACGTTACCACGCAGGCGGCATAGAATAAAAACCGGAAAGAGTAACGTTGACGACGGATTGCAGTCAAGAAGGAGGTATCCCCATGAATGTGGCTGAAGCATTGGACGGACTGAAAAAGAGGGCACTTACCGATCCCGTACTCAAGGAGAAACTGCTGAAGACGAGAGAGAATGCGAATCCTTTGTCTACCTTCTGCAGGATCAGCACGGAGGAAGGGTTTCCCCTGTATGAGATGGATCTGATCGCGTACGGCGAGGACGCCTATGCGTCCATGCGCCGGAGCACCAACGGCGGGGGTGAAAATTCGCCCATGCTGGCCTGGGAAGACGATTATTACGAATTATTTCTGATGGAGCTGGAGTAAAAAAGAAAGGGCAATGGAAGAAAGGGTGCGTGAAGTACGGCGGATCATCCGCTTTAACCGAAGAACGCTGTTTGCCTTTGAGATCCTGTACAAGCTGCTGGGCGTGACCGTATTCGTCCCTCTGCTGTTCAGGGTCTTTGATCTGTTGCTTTCGTTTACGGGTTACCATTATCTGACACTGGAAAACATCCGGCGCTTTCTGATGCATCCGATGGTGTATGTGGGATTTCTGTTCCTGGTGCTCCTGGTGCTGCTATATACAGCCGGCGACATGAGCGCAGTGATCTACATTCTGCATTGTTCCAACCAGTACAAAAAATGCACCCTGGAAAAAGCCATCCGGTTCATGTTCAAAAACCTGAAGGCCATGTTCCGGAAAGGAAACCGCAGGATCCTTCTGACGGTGCTCCTGATGATCCCGTTTTTCAGTGTCGTGCAGATCCCGGAGCTGCTGGCCTCCTATTCGATCCCAAGCATTGTGCAGGTGGCCATGCGGCAGCGGATCCTGATCGTGGCAGGCGTGATCCTTCTGTTTCTGCTGCTCACGATCCCGTTTCTGCGGCAGCTGTATGCGGTGCATTACTTCACCCTGGATAATCTAGACTCGGCGAATGCCAAAAAGAAGAGCCGGAAGCTCGGAAACTACCGGCACAGGTGGGACCTGCTGACGTATCTTCTGGTGCAGCTGGGGACGTATCTTCTCTACATGCTGTTCCTGCTGCTGGTGATCTTCATTGTGGTCCTGATCGGCAGGCTGACGGCCCGGGTCTATCTGGTCAGTGCCTTTACGACCTCCGTGATCCGGATGACGATGACGGTACTGCTGCTGGTCTTCAACCTGGCCGGGACGCCGATCTGCTGCACGATGATCAGTATGCTTTACTATCGGCGCAAGAACCAGCGCGGCGAGGCGCTCGTCAGTGTACACGACGTGGACAAAGCGCGGAGATGCATACCGACGACCTGGGAGAAGGCATTCCGGGTCCGGCACAAAAAGCTGATCGTCCTGGGCTGGAGCGGCCTTTTCCTTGTCACGGTCGTCGCCTGCGTGGTCTATATCCTGCAGGCCCACCGGGGCGAATTCCGGCGAAACGTGGAATATATGAGTGCGATGGAGGTGACGGCCCATCGGGGAGCGTCCCGCTATTATCCGGAGAACACCATGTCCGCGTTTCAGGGCGCGATCGAGGCCGGTACGGACTGGATCGAGCTGGATGTACAGCAAAGCCGCGACGGGCAGATCTTTGTCATGCATGACCGGAATTTTAAACGGACGACCGGCGTCAACGCCTATTCCTGGGATATGGACTACGAGGAGATCGCAAAGCTGGACGCGGGGAGTTCCTTCAACAAAAAATTCGAAGGAGAACACATCCCTCTCCTGACCGAGGTGATCGCCCTTGCCAAAGAAAACCACGTGCGCCTGAACATCGAGATCAAGCCGGCGCCGAAGGACGTAGGCCTGGAGGAGCATCTGGTGCAGATCCTGGAGGAAGAGGATTTTCTGGACAGCTGTGTGATGACCTCGCAGGCATACAGATCCATCGAGAAGGTCAAAGAACTGGATCCGGACATCGTGACCGTGTATGTGACCGGATTTGCCTACGGCAGGATCACCGGTATGCCGGCTGCTGACAATTTCAGCATCCGCTCCAGCAGTGTTTCCCCGGCCATCGTGCGCCGGGTCCACAATGCCGGGAAACAGATCTATGCCTGGACGGTCAACAGCCGGGACATGATCAATCTGATGATCGACCGGCAGGTGGACAATATCATCACGGATGACGTACCACTGGCCAAAAAATGCATCGACCGGAAGATCACCAGTGACACGGTCAATGATCTTGTGGCCTATCTGAACCGGCAGCTGCGGTTTATGAGCTACCGGCTGTAGTAATAAATATATATACGACACACAGGGAAAGACAGAATGAAGATCCGCGGTGAAGGATCCCGTGGATGATTGACATGGCACTGTACAGGACAGGCCATGAGGAGGCAGCTATGATCGGAATAATTGATGTTGGCGGAGGACTGCGCGGGATCTACGGCGCAGGCGTTCTCGACTATTGCATGGATAACGGGATTTCCTTTGATTACTGTGCAGGAGTGTCTGCGGGCGCAGCAAACCTGTGTTCCTATCTTGCAGGACAGCGCGGCCGGAATTATCATTTTTATACGGAATATGCCTTCCGGAAGGAGTATATGAGCCTGAAGAGCTTTTTGAAGAGCGGCTCCTATATCAATCTGGAATATGTCTACGGAACCCTCAGCAACCGGGACGGGGAGAATCCCCTGGATTATGAGGCCATGAAGAACTGCGGGAAGATCTTCAAGATCGTGGCGACCAATGCACGGACCGGCAGGCCAAAGTACTTTAACCTGAAGGATCTCAAGCAGGATGATTACGGCCCGGTCAAGGCTTCTTCCTGTGTCCCGATCGTCAACCGGCCCTATGTGATCGGCGGCGTCCCGTACTTTGACGGGGGTCTGACGGACCCGATCCCTGTGCGCAAAGCTCTGAAGGACGGCTGTGAAAAGGTCGTAGTGGTCCTGACGAGGCCGGTGGATTTTTACCGGAATCCGAAGAAGGATGTGCGGATGGCCCGGCTTCTTTTAAAGAGCTATCCCAATTCCGCCAGAGCCCTTGCCAGAAGGAGCGCGTACTATAACCGGAGCCTGGAGCTCTGCAAGGAATACCAGAGGGACGGGAAGGTGCTGATCGTAGCGCCGGCAGACATCGGCGGCATGAGTACCCTGACCAGGAATCAGGAGGCGATCGAGATGATGTACCGGGAAGGACTGAAGGACGCCCGGGCGATCGAAAGCTTTCTGTAAACGGAAAAGACAGGAAAAAAAGACTGGGGACGGTTCTGAAAAAGACAGGGGACGGTTCTGTGTCTTGTTTTCAACGAAAACAAGACACAGAACCGTCCCCTGTCTTTTTCCTGTCTTTTTTCCTTTACTCTGCGTCGCGGTCGTTGGTGAGGTTGAACTTATCCAGTACGTGGAAGATCAGGCTCAGCAGCATGGCGATGATGCAGGCCAGGACCATACCGGTCAGACGGACGTCTCCGATCTGGACAGCCACGCCGGACAGGCCGGTGACGAAGACGACGGAGGTCAGGATCAGGTTGCGGGAGCGGCCGTAGTCGACATTGGCGTCGACCAGGATACGGATGCCGGAGGCACCGATCATACCATACAGCAGGAAGGAGATACCGCCGATTACCGGACCCGGAATGGTCTGGATCAGGGTAGACAGCTTTCCGACGAAGGAGCAGATGATCGAAAGGATCGCCGCGCCTGCGATCACGCGGACGCTGTAGACCTTGGTGACGGCCATGACGCCGATGTTCTCTCCGTAGGTGGTGGTCGGTACGGAACCGATCAGGCCGGAGATCATGGTGGACAGGTTGTCGCCCAGAAGCGAACGATGCAGGCCCGGATCCTTGATGAGGTCACGGCCGACGATCTTGCTGGTGACGACCTGGTGGCCGATGTGCTCGGATACGATGACCAGGATGACCGGCATGATGATCAGGATGGCGTTGATGTCGAATTTGGCCATCTGGAAATGCGGAAGGGCGAACCAGGGGGCCGCCGCGACATCACCGAAGTTGACCATGCCGCAGCAGATCGCGGCGATGTAGCCGGCGATGACGGCGATGAGGATCGGGATGACGGAAAGGAAGCCGCGGAACATGATGTTGCCGAAGATCGCGACGCCTAAGGTCACCAGGAAAACGATCACGTTTTTGGGGTTGATGACATCATCCAAAAGACCGGCCGTGCTCGCGGCGCTTCCGGAAAGCTCAAGGCCGATCAGCGCGACGACCGGGCCCATGGCTGCCGGCGGCAGGACCACGTCGATCCAGTCGGAACCGAATTTGTAGATGATGAAGGCCAGGACGCAGCCCAGAAAACCGACGACGACGAAACCGCCCTGGGCATATTCATATCCCATCTGGCTGATGACGATGCCGGCGGGGGCGAGGAACGCGAAGCTGGAGCCCAGGTAGGCCGGGGCTTTTGCCTTGGTGAGCAGGATAAAGAGCAGCGTACCCATACCGTTCATGAACAGCACGATGGCGGGGTTGATCCCGAACAGGAACGGGACCAGGACACTGGCGCCGAACATGGCGAACATGTGCTGGATACTGAGCGGGATCAGCATATTCACGGGTACCTTGTCTTCAACCTGAATGATCTTTCTTTCCATAAAACTCTTCCTTTCCCAATTCTTTTTTTCTCGAAGAAGCTGCGCATGGCTTCACTTCGTTCCCGCCATGCTGCAAACACTCGGATTTCCGCAACGTTTCACGTCGCTCCATCCTCGTGTTTGGGCGCTTTTTATGATTACGGATTGCTTCGCTCTTCGAGCTTCCACAATCCTTCTCTCCATTCGCAAATCGTGCTGCTGACGCATCACTTATTTGCTCATGTAGAGGCGCGCCCAAGGTCATGCGCCCACCTACGTGCAGGCACGTGTGGGGCATGACTTTTGGCGCTGTCATCAATCATATTGCGCCATATAAGTATCCACGCATTTTTTGATACGATCCACGGGGTTCAAAAGATGACTGACCGACAGATCGTGATTCAGCGTGTCGATAATCAACGCGACATATTTGCTCATGTCGACATTGATGTAGTATGGCTTTGACAGCAGCTCCGGCGTCTGATAGACCAGGTTGGTCGTGAGGAGCTTGTCAAAGTATTTCTTTTTGTGGGCTTTGTCAAATTTCTGAAGACCATCGGTAAACAATCCGAAGGTACAGCAGATATAGATACGGCCGCAGCCGCGCTTTTTGAGGAGGGAGGAGATCTCGATCACCATGTCTCCGGAGGAGATCATGTCATCGATGAGGATCACGTCCTTGCCGTCCAGGCTGGGTCCCAGGAACTCATAGGCGGCGATCGGATGACGGCCGTTTTCCAGACGGGAATAGTCGAGCCGTTTGTAGTACATACCCATGTCGACACCGAGAATGTTGGCCATATTGATGGCACGCTTCATGCTGCCCTCATCCGGGCTGATGACCATGAAATGGTCGTTGTCGATGTGGAGACCTTCCTCCTGACGAAGGAGCGCCTTGATGAACTGATAGGACGGCTGGACAGTCTCAAAACCGTTCAGCGGAGTCGCGTTCTGGATCCGGGAATCGTGGGCGTCAAAGGTGATGATATTCTCTACGCCCATGTTGATCAGCTCCTGCAGGGCAGTCGCGCAGTCGAGGGATTCACGGCCGGAACGGATGCTCTGGCGGCTCTCGTACAGGTAGGGCATGATCACATTGACTCTGCGGGCTTTGCCTCCGATGGCGGCGATGACCCTCTTGAGATCCTGGAAATGATCGTCCGGGGACATGAGGTTGACGTATTTGCCCATATTGTAGGTGAGGCTGTAGTTGCAGACGTCCAGAAGAATGTAGATGTCGTCGCCCCGGACCGATTCCTTGATCACGCACTTGCCTTCACCGGAACCGAAACGAGGCGTCTCGGCGTTGATGACAAAGGATTCACGCTGGTATCCCTCAAAGGAAAACGTGTTGATCTCGGCGTGATCCCTGTCCGTCCGCCATTGGACGAGCCAATCATCCACCATGGCGCCCAAGGCACGGGAACTTTCAAGTGGAATGAGGCCAAGCCTTCCGACGGGCAGCGCGGCGGTATCCTTGATACTGAGTTTAGCCATTTTGATGCTCCTCCTGGAATTTTTTCTGAATGCGGATATCCTCACCGGTCAGCTTGAGCATGTGATAGCTGCTCATGATCCGGGAAAAGGTCCGCTCGGAATAGGTATCTGAAAAAGCTTCCAAACTTAGATTGGTCGAAATGATCGTGGACTTCCGGCGAAGCAGGCGCTCATTGACGATGGAGAAGAGCCCGGAGGAAACAAAGGTGTTGGTGAGCTCTGTACCCAGATCGTCGATGATCAGAAGATCACAGGACAGGATATGCTCCCGGCTGTCTTCTTCCTGGTGCAGAAAAGCCTGCTGTGCCAGGACCTCAAACAGGTCATAGGCCGGAAAATACAGAACGCTGTGGGTCTTGCCGAGCAGCTCTCCCGCGATGCAGTGGGAGAGAAAGGTCTTGCCCACGCCTGTATCCCCGTAGAGGAAGAGATTCTGGAAATCATTGTCAAAAACCCGGACGAACTGCCTGGCCTGCTCATAGGCACGCTGTGCCAGCTGCCGGGAGGAAAGACCCGAAGAAGGACCCTTGTCCGCAGAATAATAATCAAAGGAAAAATGATCGAAATCATCGTGCTGCAGCGCCGAGTGGAGCCCGGCCTGCGAATAAAGAAGGTCGATCTCCGCCTGCCGGAAGCAGACACATTTCTGCCCGTCCACAAAGCCGGTGTCCCGGCAGATCGGGCATGTGCAGGGACGCGTCAGATAGTCCGCGGGAAATCCGCCTTCCGTGAGGACGCGAAGGCGTTCCTCCTGAAAAGCGCCAAGCGAATCCCTAAGAGAAGCCGTTCCGTCCGATGATCCGCCCAGAAGAGAGCGGAGACTGGCGGACGAGAGGGAGGCTTCCTCCTCATCGATCTTTCGAAGCCTCGGAAGCTTCCGGTAGGCTTCTGCCCGGCGGTCTTCGAGGATCCGGCGGTTTTCATTCTGCCTGCGGCTGTATTCACGCAGGATCGCTTCGTACTGCGAATTGCTCAGTGGCACGGTCATTCCTCCGTCTGGTCAGTGGTCTTCGGGGCGGCCGAAGCCTGTTCCCCGGCAAGCATACGCTGCTCGAATTTATCAAAATCGTATTTCCGCTGCTTGAAGTTGTTGAAACGGTTCCCGGGAGAAGGATTCCGGGAAGGGGAGGCAGCGGTTTGTCTCTGCTTTTGCTTTTTCTGGTGCTCTTCGTCGAGAACCCGGATATCCTCGGGCGTACGGACGTTCTGCTTTTTCCAGTCGCGCAGGATCCCGTCGGCATAGGGAAAGCTGGGCTGACCGGTCTGGAGGATCGTCCGGCTGCAGGCCTCCTGGATGATCGCCATGGAGAAGCCGTATTCCTTGAGCCAGGTATCCATAAGGGAGATCTCTTCCTCGACGGGGTCCCGGCTGCGGATCCCCATGGACCGGAGGATCGTATAGTAATCCTTGTTGTAGAGGGAGGATGCCTCCTTGGCCGCCTTGACGGTGGTGATCCCGTTCTCGTGCCAGGAGAGGGCGACCTTCTCGATGTAGTGCATGCTCTTGTGGTTGTGGCTCACGCAGTACTCGATCAGATATTCGATCAGCTCCGGCGACATATGAAGCTCGTCGTAGTAGGAAAGGATCTTCTGGCTTTCGGTGGAGGTGAGCGTCTTGCCAAGATACTGCTCGGCTGTATAGAGAAGGAGCGTGATGTCCTTGTTCTGTCTGAGTTCACGTACCCGCTCCGGCGTCAGCCGCGCGGGGGCAGCCCCTGACGGGACGCCGGCGCTGTCCGCTGTTTCCTTCGAAGCAATGGAAAGCCCCGTTTCTGCAGGCTCACAGAAGGTGACGGAAGAGAGTTCTTTATTTCCCTGGTATTCAGCCTTGAGGAGCCCCTCGCCGGCCCAGTAGCGCACAGCGCGCAGGATGTCTTTTTCCGTGCAGAGCAGTTCGTCCGCCATCTTCTCCAGTGACAGAAGGGCGTCCGGCATCCCGGAAAGACGCAGCAGGTACAGGTATACCTTCACAAATTCGCCGTTTGCCCGGGGCATGTACGTATCGATAAAAAGGTTGGAGACCGCTGTATCTGTACTTGCGGCGTTCCGGCGGATCGTGATCAGGCTCATAGGTGCTCCTTTCCGGTAGATCCTTGTGGATCATCTGCCGAGAAGGTGCTCTCCGATGTTGACGACATCCCCCGCTCCCATGGTGAGGAGCAGGTCACCGTCCATGCAGTTCTCCAGCAGATAGTTTTCGATTTCATCAAAGGTCGGGAAGTATTCGCAGGGAGTTCCTTTTGCCAGGATCAGGTTCTTAAGGTCCTCCGAGGAGATCCCGATGGTGTTGGTTTCGCGCGCCGCGTAGATGTCCGCCAGCACCACGTGATCCGCATGGGAAAGCGCTGATGCGAATTCAGGCAGCAGGGCCTTGGTACGGGTGTAGGTGTGGGGCTGGAATACGCACCAGAGCGTTTTGTGCGGATAGTTATCGGCGGCTTTGAGCGTGGCCTCGATCTCGGTGGGATGATGGGCGTAGTCGTCCACGATGGCAACGCCGCCGACAGTCCCCTTGTACTGGAAACGGCGGTCCGTGCCGGTAAAGCTGCCGAGGCCCTTCACGATGGTGTCGACGGGGACATCCATGGCGACGGCGGCCGCGATGGCGGCCAGGGCGTTGGATACGTTGTGGACGCCGGGTACCTTGAGATAGAAGCTGCCGATCCGCCTGCCGTCCCGAAGTACGTGGAAGGAGGCGTGTCCGTATTTGTCATAGGTGATCGCGGAGGCCGTGTATTCGGCCGGCTGCGAGAGCCCGTAGGTGATCACCCGGCAGGGGAGATCCTTGATGACGTCCTCGTACGCAGGTGTGTCCGCGTTGATGACGAGCGTTCCGTCCGCGGGGAGAAGCTCCGCAAAACGGCGGAAGGAATGCCTGATATCGTCGATGTCCTTAAAGAAATCCAGATGATCGGCGTCCATGTTGAGGATGATGCTGATCTTCGGGAAAAAGCTGAGAAAGCTGTTGGTATACTCGCAGGCTTCGGTGACAAAGTTGCCGGAGTGGCCGACGCGGATATTGCCGCCGATGGCCGGAAGAATGCCGCCCACACTGATGGTCGGATCGTAGTCCGCTTCCAGAAGGATGTGGGAGAGCATGGAGGTGGTCGTGGTCTTGCCGTGTGTGCCGGCTACAGCGACGGGGGTCTCATACTGCTGCATGATCTGCCCCAGCAGCTCGGCCCGTGTCAGGAGCGGGAGTTCCCTCTGCACGGCGCCTGCGAATTCAGGATTGTCCGGATGGATGGCCGCGGTGTAGACGACGCATCCTGCGTCCGCCGGGATGTTGGAGGCGCGCTGTCCGTAGAAGATCGAAGCCCCCTTCCCGGCCAGTGCCCGCGTAAGCGGGGTCTCCTTGCTGTCGGAGCCGGACACGGGAAAGCCGCGATCCAGAAGGATCTCGGCGAGTCCACTCATACTGATGCCGCCGATCCCGATAAAATGGACCGGAAGCGGGTTGCTGAAATCTATTTTATACATGGTAAAGTCTCCTTGTAACGATTTAAGACTTGCTTCTGCTCATGTACGGGCGGGTCCCAAGGTCATGCCCCGATTCATGCAAGCATGATCGGGCGACGACCTGCGAATGGTTTGATGATGCCACGGATCGCTTCGTTTCTTCGAAACTTGCGCGATCCTCCGTTCATTCGCAATCCG
>JAFTPT010000038.1 GCA_017463155.1 Blautia sp. | reverse complement strand
TCCTGTCACGCCCGGCTCAGGTGTTCCTGTCGGCTCTCCTGTCACGCCCGGTTCAGGCGTCACCGTCGGCTCAGGCGTTCCTGTAGGCTCTCCTGTCACGCTAGGTTCAGGCGTTACCGTCGGTTCAGGTGTTCCTGTCGGTTCTCCTGTTACACCCGGCTCCGGCGTCACCGTCGGTTCTGGTGTTCCTGTCGGCTCTCCTGTCACGCCCGGTTCAGGCGTCACCGTCGGTTCTGGTGTTACTGTCGGCTCAGGTGTCACCGTCGGCTCCGGTGTCACCGTCGGCTCAGGTGTCACCGTCGGCTCCGGTGTCACCGTCGGTTCAGGTGTCACCGTCGGCTCCGGCTCCTCGGACTCCGGCGTATGAACGTTCGTGATGTTGTAGCCCTTCACTGTCGCGGTATAACCGCTCACAGCAGACTCCCGGATCGTGTAGATGATTCTATGACCATCTTCGCCGTACTTGTCCTGCTCACCAAAGTCCCAGCTCCAGCCATTGCTTTCGCGCACGTACATATTGCCAATGTTCTCACCATCCGCATACAAGCTGACGGTGATGCGCGCCGGACGCAGATCGTCCTGATCGTCCTTGTCATCCCAGGTTTTCGCACCGGCAATGGTAATCTTCTCCTGGCTTACCGGTTCCGGAACATGGGTATTCGTTACATTGAAGCCATCTATGATGGTCTCATACTCAGGCACCATGTCCTCTTTGATAGTATAGGAGATTTCAGTGCCATCCGCATTGTACTTATCATACTCTCCAAAGTTCCAGCTCCAGTCATCCTTTGCACGGACATACTTATTACCGATGTTCTCACCATCCGCATAGAGCCTTATGGTGATGCGTTCCGGACGCAGGTCATCCTTATTATTCCCATCATTCCAGGTCTTACGTCCTGCGATGATGACTTTATCGGGATCCGGCTCAGGCGTTACGCTCGGCTCCGGTGTCACGCTCGGTTCCGGCGTTACTGTCGGCTCTCCTGTCACGCCCGGCTCTGGCGTTACGCTCGGTTCTGGCGACCCACTCGGTTCCGGCGTTACTGTCGGCTCTCCTGTCACGCCCGGCTCTGGCGTTACGCTCGGTTCTGGCGTCACGCTCGGTTCCGGCGTTACTGTCGGTCCTCCTGTCACGCCCGGATCTGGCGTTACGCTCGGTTCTGGCGTTACCGTCGGCTCTCCTGTCACGCCCGGTTCTGGCGTTACGCTCGGTTCCGGCGTTACTGTCGGTTCTCCTGTTACGCTCGGCTCTGGCGTTACGCTCGGTTCGGGCGTTACCGTCACCTCTGTTTCATGCCGGTTCGTGATGTTGAATCCGTCAACGACCGCTTCATATCCGTTTACGTCCGCTTGCTTAATGGTGTAGCTGATCTCATGTCCGTCATCGGCATACCGCTTGAATTCACCGAAATCCCAGGCCCAGCCATTGCTCTCATTTGCACGAATGGAGCCGATCCTCTCTCCATCCTCATAGAGACTTACAACGATCTGCTTCGGACGGATCCCATCCGCGTTATCCGCGTCATCCCAGGTATTGGCACCCGTGATATGGATGATCTCCTGCTCCGAATCCGGTACATGGGTGTTGGTCACGGTAAAGCCGTCCCCGGCATTTCCGGTAATGTTTGTCACATATTCCGGAACCGCTCTTTCTGTAACGGTGTAGGCGATCTCGGAGCCATCCGTATTGAACTTCTTGCAATTCTCAAAGGAAGTTTTCCACGTATTTGCTTCTCTGACGTCCTTCTTTGCAGTCTGTTCGCCATCCGCAAGCAGATAGAGGGTGATCTTCTCCGGCCGCAGGCCGTCCTTATCCTCTCCATCGTCCCAGACCTTCGTGACAGGAATGGAAATAAACTTCTGCTCCGGGCCATCCTCAGGCATATGCGTGTTGGTCACCGTGAAGCCCTTTTCGGCATCGCCGCTTACTTCGGATGTATAGCCTTCCGGTACATCTTCCTTGACGGTGTACGTGATGTCGTTTCCTTCGGCATCCTTCTGATCCACAGCCTGGAACGTCCCCTTCCAGTCATCGGAGGAAGCAACGGTAACACTGCCTGCCTCCTCATCACCCTTCATCAGGTGCAGAGTAACGCTCTTCGGACGGATGCCGTCCTTGTCATCCGCATCATCCCATACCTTGGAAACGGATATCTCGATCGTCTCAGGCTCATCCTCCGGCACGTGCGTGTTGGTCACATTGTAACCATCCACTTTCGAAGTGTATCCTTTCACCTCGTCCTCGGTGATGCTGTAAACGATCTCCTTTCCGCCTTCGTAAACCGGCAGATTCTCAAAGTTCCAGCGCCAGTTGTCGCTTTCACCCACAGACTTGCTGCTGATCGTCTCGCCGTCCGCAAGCAGATTGATGGTGATCGTCTCCGGGCGGATTCCGTCCTTGTTGTCCTTATCATCCCAGGTCTTGGTACCGGACACATTCGTAAGATCGACCGTGCAGGTGTTGGTAACGGTATATCCGTCCACCTCGGACTGATAATCCTGAACAGGATCCTCCGTAATGGTATAGTTGTTCAGATTTCCATCGCTGTATACATCCAGGCCTTTGAATGTCCAGCTCCAGTTATCAGCCTCTGTAACCTTGTGGCTGTCCTTCTCTTCTCCGTTCAGGAGCAGGTGGATCGTGATGCTGTCCGGACGCACGCCGGCTGCGTTATTCCGGTCATTCCAGATCTTATTCACCGTAACATCGGTTTTCGACGCTTCATGTGTGTAGGTTACATTATAACTGTCTACTTCCTGAACATAGCCGTTCACCGCAGCCGTTACGATGGTATACGTGATCTCTTCTCCATCGGAGTTATTCTTAGCAAGGCCGGTGATCTTATAGGTCCAGTTTCCGTCTTCGTCCGGCTCGATCGTTGTCGTCCTCTCGGGAATGCCGTCCGCCAGTACGCGGATGGCCACCTTCGCGGGCCGTTTGCCGTCCTGGTTGTTGTTGTCATCCCAGGTGATCGTTCCGGAAACCGAAGTCTTATCCGGATCTTCCTCCACCGGTACATGCGTGTTGGTGATGTTGTAATTGTCATCGTAGGAAGCTTCATAGCCCGCCACTGCGTTCTCACGGATGCTGTAGTCGATCTCCTCTCCGTCCTCGTACTTATAGAGGTCGGTAAAGCTGTAGGTCCACTTTCCATCCTGCTCTGTTACAGGCTTGCTTCCATAGGCTCTGCCGTTTGCCAGCAGGGTAACGGTGATACGTTCCGGACGGATGCCGTCCGCATTGTCCCCGTCATCCCAGGTCTTGGTTCCGGAAATGTCATCAAGCTTTTCGGGCGTATGGGTGTTGTACACCGTAAACCCGTTCACGCTCGTCTCATAACCGTCTGCCTCGTCCTGCGTGACAGTGTACACAATCTCCTTCCCTTTTTCGGCCTTCGGCTGTACACCGAAGCTGTAACTCCAGGTATCCCCGCCTGCCTGCACGGTAAGGCTGTCCACCTCTTTCCCGTCAGCAAGCAGGTGCAATGTGACGGTTTCCGGACGAATACCATCCTGGTTTCCGGCGTCTGTCCAGAACACCTTTCCGCCAATCTGGATCTTGTCCGGCTCCAGCGTGTTCTTGATGGTAACGCCTTCCTCTGCGTCGCCCTCGACTGCGGTGGTATACCCTTCTGCCACATCCGCCTCTACCGTATAGGTGATCTCCTCACCGTTCTCATACTTATCCAGACTCACGAAGCTGTAGGTCCATTCTCCGGCTTCGTTCGCGGAAACTATGGTCTCACGCACCTGACGGCCGTTCGCAAGCAGTTTTACAGTGAAGCTCTGCGGACGCAGACCGTTCCTGTCATTGTCATCTTCCCAGACCGTTGTGCCCGAGATTTCGTCAATCTGTTCCGGCGTGTGCGTATTGATCAGGTTGTACCCATCCATCTCTGACTGATACCCCTTGACCGGTTCCTCCTTCACCGTGTACACATAGTCCTTGCCATCCGCGTCTTTGACAGGCAGGTCGTTGAAGCTGTACTTCCAGCCGTTCTCCTCGTTCAGCACCGCGCTCTTCTTCTCTTCTCCGTTGATCGAAAGAACCACGATCGCGCGGGACGGACGTTTCCCATCCTGGTCGTCATTATCATCCCAGATCTTTATTCCGCTGATATTCGTAAGCTCCGCTGTATACCGGTTTTCAAGATCATACCCGTTCGTCTTCGCCTGGTAGTTTTCTATCGGCTCTTCTGTGATGCTGTAGACGACTTCTCTGCCGGAAGCGAACTTCGGAAGGCCTGCGAAACGATAGTTCCATGCTCCGTACGGATCCTCCGAAACCACCAGGCTGTCCTTCTTCACACCGTTTGCAAGAAGGTTCACCGTGATATTCTTCGGACGCTCACCGGCTGCATTCTCCTCATCATCCCAGGTTTTGGTACCGCTGATGTCAATCGTCGGAGTGGTGCATGTGTTGGTGATCACAAAACCATCTGCCGCATTTCCGGTAACTTCCGTATCGTAGCCTGCGATGGCGTCCTCCGTGACGGTGTACAGGATCTCCCTGCCGCCGTTGTACTTCGGCAGTCCGTTATAGGTCCAGGTCCATTCACCGTCCTGATCCGGAACCATCTCCTTCACATCGACCTCTTCGCCGTCTGCATGCAGGCGGAGGACGATGCTCTTCGGCCGCAGGCCCTGTGCGTCATCGTTGTCATTCCAGACCTTGGTGACGGCAACGTCGACGGTCTCCGTATCGTGCGTGTTGGTAACGACAAAGCCTTCTTCCGCACTTCCGCTCACCTTCATTTCATATCCGGACACTTCCTGTTCGGATATGGTATAGTCGATCTCCTTGCCGTCCTTATACTTCGGCACGTTTGCAAAACGGAACTTCCATTCGCCGTTCTCATCCGGAGAAACCGTGACGGAATCCACCGGATTGTCCTGATCTGTCAAAAGCGAAAGCTTGACATTCTTCGGACGCAGTCCGTCTGCATTCTCACCGTCTTCCCAGGTCTTTGTGCCGGTGACCGTGATGAGTTCCGGATTGTGCGTGTTCGTTACGGTGAAGCCGTCATCCGCATTTCCGGTGATCTTCGTTTCGTATCCTTTTACCGTCATTTCTTTGATGGTGTAAAGGATTTCTTTACCGCCCTCTGCCTTCGGCAGCTTGTCAAACGCGAATGTCCAGGTATTCGAAGAAGCGCCGCTTCCTGTGTTGACTGCGGAAACGTCGATGCTCCTCACTTCTTCGCCATCCGCCAGCAAAGTAACCGTTACTTTCTCCGGACGAAGGCCATCCTGATTATTTGCGTCCTTCCAGACCTTGGTGCCCTGGATGGTGATCTCTTCCGTATCCGGATCGATCACTTTGTTGGTGATCTCAAAGCCTTTTGAAGCATCTCCCGAAATCGAAGGAGCCTCATACCCGTTGATCTGTGTCTCGGAAACCGTGTAGACAATTTCGCTTCCTGATTCATATTTGTACAGGTCCGTAAAGGTAGTGGTCCAGACATTATCCGCGTTGGGGGAGATGACACGGGATTGCTCCGTTCCATCTGTGCCCTTCAGCGTAACGGTAATGTTGTTCGGACGTTTGCCAAGGCTGTTGTCATAATCCTCCCAGATCTTGGTCACAGGAATGCTGATCTTTTCCGGGGTATAGGAAGCCGTGATGGTATAACCATCTTCCGGATTTCCGCTTACGGACATTTTGTAGCCGTCCACATACGCCGGTACAGCTGTATAGGCTATCTCGGTGCCTGCCTCGTATTTCGGCAGTTCTCCGTATTTAGACTCACACGTCCATTTCCAGTTTCCGTCAGCGTTCGGTTCCGCGGTGTCTACGCCGATTTCTTCAGAGCCGTTTGCAAAGATCGTTACACGCAAGTGTTCCGGACGTTTACCATCCCGGTTATTATCATCCTTCCAGACGATTGTCCCTTCAAAAGAACGGAACTTCACCGGACTGTAGCTATTCCTGATGACAAAGCCATCTTCTGCGGTCCCTGTAATCGTAGAAGTGTACTCCGGTACTTCCTCTTCCGTTACTGTGTAGCTGATCTCGCTGCCGTCCTTGTACTTCGGAACGCCGGTGAAGCAGCCGCTCCAGGTTTCATCCGTGTCTTCAGATGATTCCACTTTATCCTTTGCGCTGAGGGTCAGACTGTCAACTGCTTCTTCACCTGCTTTCAAAGTGAACTTCACAGACGCAGGCCGTATGCCGTCCCGGTTATCCTGATCGTGCCAGACCTTAGTAACCTTAATCTCCGGAATGGTTTCCGGCGTGTGTGTCAGTGTTACGGTGAAGCCTTCCTCCTCATTTCCGGAGACGGAGACTGTATAGCCCTCAACTTTGAGCGAAGTCTTATCAACTGTGTATGTACCTTCAATACTTTTTAGATTCTTAAAGGTATACGTCCATCCGCCAAATTCGCTGAGCTTTGCAGCCTTTGGTGCTGCCGGGGAAAGCTGAATCTCGACGGCTTCGGGCCGTATATGGTCCAGGTTGTTATCGTCTTCCCAGACAATGCTTACCGGTACACTCCGCAGTTCTTCAACCAGGATATTTGTGATGTTGAAACCAGACACCGTGGACTCATAGCCCTTAACAGACTCCTCTTTCACGCTGTATTTTATCGTGGCTCCATCCTCAGCCTTGATGGGAAGATTGGTAAAGGTATACTTCCATCCCTTTGCAGAGTCCGTTTCGAAGGTCTGCTCTGTGGGCTCTTCATTCGCCAGCAGCGTGACAGTGATCTTATCCGGACGGATTTCCGCCGCATTGTTTCCGTCATCCCAGGACTTCACGCCGGAGACAGATGTCGTTCCTTCTTCAAAGGTGTTCGTGACAGTGAAGCCGGTTTCTGCACTTCCGCTGACTTTAGACTGATAGTTGTCCACAGGATCCTCGGTTACTGTATAAACAATTTCTTCGTCGTCCGCATATTTCGGAAGGTCTGCGAAGGAGCACTTCCAGTTATCCGCCGTCAGTTCCTTATGATCAACCTCCTTACCGTTCGCTTGTAGACGAATGGTGACAGACTCCGGACGCAAGCCTTCCTGGTTATTGTTGTCATCCCAGACCTTTGTAACCTCCACGGACCTCGTCTCCGGCACATAGGTGTTGGTGATGACAAAGCCGTTTTCGGCATCGCCTTCTACCTTGGAAGTATATCCGTCTGCAAAGGTTTTTTCCTTCACATAGTATTTATACGGTGTGCCTCTTGAATACTTCGGCATACCTTCGAAGGTGTACTTCCAGGTGTTGGAATCAATAGCGCTGTTCTCTGCGGTCATTACCTTCGAACCCATATACTGGTCGAACGCCCAAAGAGAAACATAGATGCTTTCCGGACGACTGCCGTACTTATTATCGTCATCCTCCCATACCTTGGTGACGTTGATGGAGAGTCTCTCACGCTCATGTGCATAAGTGATTTCAAAGCCGCTTTCGGCATCACCCTCCAAAGTAGAGGTGTATCCGGAAATCTCCGGTGCCTTGACGGTGTAGGCAATCTCCTGCCCATTCGCATAGCGGTCAAGGTCTTCGACCGTCGTCTGCCAGGTATCCTTATCCGAATCTCCTGTCGGTGCAGTCAATTCTGCCGTTCCTGCTTCCTTACCGTCCGCCAGAATCTGCACTTTGAGCTCATCCGGACGGAGAGCATCCCAGTTGTGATCATCTTCCCAACGAACCGTCAGCGTGACGGGCTTGATCTTCTCTGTCTTATGGGTATTCGTGACAGTGAAGCCGTTTTCGGCATCGTCAGTAACCTCTGTGGTATATCCGGGAACCTCATCTTCAGCTACGCTGTAGACAATCGCCGTCCCATCTGCTTTTGCGTAGGGAAGTCCGGTAAATGTGACAGTCCAGTCTTCTTCCTCACCGGTATCATCCGCCGCATCGCTTCCGTCAGCTGCTGAATTATCCGCCGCCTTCAGATCGGCGCTTCTCACCTCGTCGCCGTCCGCGAGCAGGCGTACATGGACGCTCTCCGGGCGGACTCCGTCACGGTTGTTATCATCGTCCCACACCTTGGAGATCCGGATGTCAATGCCTTTTGTCTCCTGTTTGAGGGTGTTGGTTACAACAAATCCATCCGCCGCATTTCCGGTGACTTCCGTCGTGTATCCCGGCACCGGTTCATTCTCCGGACGCTCGTCAGATGCGGCGTCTCCGGTTTCTTCCACGCGTTCCTCATCGACGGTATAGACGATCTCCCTGCCGTCTTTGTACATTTGCACATTGCGGAACATAACCGCCCAGGTTCCATAGCCATCCGGGCCGGCATCTTCCTCTGCAGGCTGCGAATCGACGACTTCTCCATCCGCAAGCAGACGGAGAACCACATGGTCAGGCCGCGTGTTCTCGAGATTGTCATCGTCCACCCACACCTTCCTTGCAACAATATTCCTTGTCTCCGGAACGTGGGTATTCATTACAGTAAAGCCCTTTGAAACACTGCCTGTAATAGAAGCAGTGTATCCTTCCACGGCATCTTCCTTGACACGATACTCGATCGGTTCCCCGCTCTCGTTTTTCGGAAGGTCTGTGAAGGTCACGGTCCAGGGATCATCCGCAGCATCGGGGCCGGCATCCGGATCTGTCTCCAGATACCTGTTGGTAATCTCCTCACCGTTTGCCAGCAGACGGATATGTACGCTGTCCGGACGGAATCCATCCTGGTTCTCATTGTCGTTCCAGACCTTGGTCACTGTGATGTCAACGGTTTCACTTGCCCTTGTGAAGGTCACGTCATAACCGTTCACCGTGACATCGTAGCCTTCCTCTTCATTGACGGTCAGCTTGTAGTCCGCCTCAAGTCCGGCTTCATAGCGGTCCAGGTTGTCGTACGTGTATGTCCATGTGCCGTCCTCGCCCGGACGCACCAGCTTCACATCAGGCTCTTCTGTACCCTTCTGAAGAGAAATCGTCACGAAGGTCGGGCGCATGCCATCCCGGTCGTTGTCATCATTCCAGGTGATGGTACCCATGATCGACTTTTTCTCTGCTTCGCGGGTGTTCGTGATCTGATAGCCGTTTACAGTCGTCGTGTATCCGGCAACCGGATCCTCTGCAACGGTATAAACAATCTCGTTTCCGTCTTCATCCAGCATCGGAATTCCTGCAAAACGATAATTCCACAGGCCTTCTTCGTTCCTGTATACATCCTGGCTTGCAATTTCCTCACCATTCGCAAGGAGATTCACGGTCACGAATTCCGGACGTTTTCCATCCTGATCATCTCCGTCTTCCCAGATGATGTCGGAGGTTACGGTTGTATACGGCATCTTCAGGCGATTGATCACAACGAATTCGTTCGGAACCTCAGCTGAGACTGTCGTCGTATAGCCTTCCGGAACCGTTTCTTCCTTAATGGAATAGGTCACGTACCGTCCATTCAGATGCGCACGCAGGCCTTCGATGGTACCCTGCCACTCGCCTTCCGCGTTCAGGGTAAGCGTGACGCCGGTATCGATCTCTTCCGGGAGAGAAGGAACGTCTGCCGGATTATTGTTGTCTGGTGTAGTCCCATCATCTGTGCTGCTGCCATCCGCGGTACTTCCGCCATCCGGTGTTGTCCCGTCATCTGTGGTAGTTCCACCATCCACGGTGCTTCCGCTATCCGCGGTGCTGCCACTGTCTGTGGTTGTCCCATCGTCAGCTGCACTGCCGCTATCCGCTGTACTTCCGCCATCCGTGGTGCTTCCGCTATCCGCGGCGCTACCTCCGTCTGCCGGACCGCTTTCGTCTTCAGTATTTCCGCTGTCCGCGGGATCCTGTCCGGAATCCTCTCCATCTTCGATATCGTTTCCGTCGTCAGAAGATGTGTCTGTACTGTCATCCTCGGGAATCACAAGGTCTCCCAGCGTACGGTACAGATGCACCGTCACTTCCTCCGGACGGGTTCCGCCCAGATTGTCCTCATCCTCCCAGTGTTTGATGATGGAGAGATTTACGCTCTCCGGTGAATAGGTTCCGACCACCAGGAAGTTCTCTCCGGTCGCCGCGGCATCGGTCTCGGTGACCGAAATCACATAGTCCGGGATCTCATCCACGGTCAGATAATAGTGGTTTACAAAGCCATAGCTGTACTTCGGCAGCTTGTTGAAGGCGAACCGCCAGCCCGTGGAGGCCGAAACCTTCACGGAAGCACACTCTCCGTCCTCATTCCAGATATGGACGTTCACGCTCTTCGGACGATTGCCGTCCCGATCTTTCAGGTCTTCCCAGGCCACATGGCCCTTCATGTTGACCGTCTCGACGATCGCGGTGTTGGTCGCAACGAAATTGATCACAGTCGGTTCGTTGCTTACCACCTGTTTCGGAAGAGTCGTGCCCGTACCTGAACCGGTGTCCGTTCCTGTTTCCGTTCCACTTTCAGTTCCGGTATCTGTTCCAGATCCGCTATCGGTACCAGTTCCGCTTTCCGTTCCGGTATCTGTCTCGGTTCCGGTTCCGCTGTCGATTCCGGTTCCGCTGTCCGTTCCGGCTCCTGTGTCTGTTCCCGTTCCGGCTCCAGTATCTGCACCGGTTCCGGTCTCAGTTCCCGTCCCTGTTCCACTTTCAGCCCCGCTTCCGGAGCTTCCGGCCTCAGTGTCCGAATCCGGGTCATCGTCGCCGTCGTCGGAATCCTCCGAACCGTCACCGGAGTCACCGGATCCCGATCCGGAATTTCCGGAGCCGTCAGAGTTTTCCTTCGGTGTCTGCTCGATCCTTACCACCTTGCGGTAGCCATCCACATCTTCCTCCACCAGAACATAATCGATCGGCGAGCCGTTCCGGTTCGTCGGAAGGTTTCTGAGCGATGTGGCCCAGGTGCCGTCCGCTCTCTCGTCGGCCTCCGAAAGTATGATCTTCCGGCTTTCCTCACCGTTGGCGTACAGGGTGAACGTAACGGTGTCCGGGCGGATGCCCGCATAGTCATTCTCATCGACCCACTGCTTCACGACATTGATGTTCGTGAGTGCCGGCGTGATCTCGTAGGTGTAGGTTGCCACCTTCGTATCCCGTCCGTACTTTGTTCCATAGCATGCAATCGTATAGGTGACCGTTTCGCCTTCCACCTCCGGCAGAAGGATGTAGCTGTTCTCGCCCTGGATCACTTTCCGTGAACTGTAGTAGTACTGGTTCGTATAGGTCGGATCCGTGCCGTCCGTCGTGTAATAGATCGTGCAGCCGTCTTCCTGCGTGAGCCGTACCTTCTGGGTTCCGGCATACGTGCCCGGGTCAAGATCCGGTACAGGCACTTTCATGACTTCTGCACGCAGCACCGTAATGGGGATCAGCACATCGATCGTATCTCCCGCCTTCTGTGCAAAGCCGTTCGGGTCATACTTATTGGTCACGAAAACCTTATAGTCCTCCTGCCCCTCGACCTGATAGGTGCCCTCATCCGGATACCAGACACTCGTGTTCGTTGTCGTAATGTGTCCACGCAGCTGGAAGCGCTGCTCATACCTGCTCATGATGTCGTAGGTTCCATAGGCAGGCTCCATGGTATCCCAGTAAACATCGCACTTGATATTTTCGGTTCCGATGGCGGTGCTGGTGCCCACGGTCTGTACCGTAACATCCAACGTATCCGGCAGCGCTTCAGCGATCGTTTTCAGGGAAGTCATGTTGGGGAATTCCATCTCGGCCGGCTTGGGAACGGCCATGACCTTTGCCTTGGGCATGGTCCAGGTATAGCCTGCCGTGATGCCCTGGAATCCGACCAGCGCGTTGGCGACGCCCATGATGACCGAAACCATTCCGCCTGTGTTCAGCTTTGCTTCCTCTCCGTCCACATACACCTTTACGTCCTCATCAAAGACATAACCGTCGCATGCGATCAGCGGGAACTCCGCCGTGTAGGACCGGTTAAACTGGAACTCCTGTTCCCAGTCAGAATCATCCAGCAGGTTATTGAAGACCGGGATGACGCCCGTCCGGTTCACCACCGGAAGGATCTTCACGCTCTTCAGCCACTGCTCTGCCTGCGGGAACAATGCCCACACACCCTTCGTGCCTGCAAAACCGACATGCTCTGTGTTGATGTAGTACGCCTTGGACAGCACTTTGCTCCTGCCGGGCTTCGGCGTTCTGGACATGATCAGATCCACTCGCTTGATCTTCTTATCATCGCTGATCTGGCTCGCATCCGTGATATCTTCGTTTTCGAAATCAGCCTTGATCTCCACATCTTCATCCGGCATGACGAAGGAAATATACTGTTTGACCGCGCCCTCCTGCAGCTCCAGTCCGGTCGGAGTCACCACGGTCCATCCGGTAAATGCGCCTGCCTTCTCATCCATCCCAGGGATGTTGTCCAGAAGAGACGACACATTATCATATCCCAGCATACCCGCAACCGTTCCTGCCGTATCGCCCATATTCTGTAAACCGGCCTTATCATATGCAAGGCAGAAAACAGTTTCGCCGGGTGCATATTCCCCGCTTCCGGATCCGTTGGTGACCGTAACCGTATGCGAGCCTTCCTTCAGGCGGTAGGTAAACGAAGCAAGCGCGCTCATTTCCGATCCGTCCGTCTTCATGCAGTAGGCCTGAATGATGCTGTTCTCGGTGATCGGAATCGCATTTCCGTCATACTTCTCCGAATTCTTCTTAACTTCATCCCCGTTAATGTCAAGGATCGAGTAGAAGATGTCTACATCCTGCTGCTCGGTGAACAGGGTGACATTCTGCGGCCCGGAATACGTGCCTCCCTCCGGATCCGCCTTTGGCGGTACCAGATCGTCGGCTCCCGCAATGATCACGTTCACCGTGGCCTCCAGGCTGCTTTCCGTCGAAATCCCGTTCTGCAGTCTCAGCTTCTTTGTCTTGAGCGTAAACTGCTGCGGCAGTTTACTCGACGGATTGTAGGAATCAAGCGGCTTGGTATCCCACTCCGGCGTTGCGGAATAGAAGGTCTTCTTGTCGGTTGTCTCCACGAACACATTGGTCGGAAGATTGATCATATTCCGCGCGGTCCCGTTTTCAAAGTACAGATCATCCGGCTGCCTCACCTGAAGCTCGCCGCCGGTCGAGATCAGCACGGAGAATGTAACGCTGCCGTCTTCCGCGGGCGTTACCGTCATTACCTTTTTATCCACGTCCGGGATATCCGTCTGATCCTGAATATAGATCGTTCCGTCCACAGAATCCGCAAATCTCCATCCTGCGTCCGGCGTGATCCTGATATTTGCCTGATAGGTGCGGTTCGCTTTCACAGGGCTCTCATTCGGGTTCCAGGAGATATCCTGCGGATTCAGGATCAGTTCATAGCTCTTTCCGGTTGAATCGGAGATCGTCACAAACTCTTCACTTACCGTCTTCTGCGGCGCTGCGCTGCCGGCTGCCGGCTTCGTGATGGCGAACTTCACCTTGTCGTAGGCCGGGCGCATATCCTTCTGCTCCGCATGAAGCACAGAAGAGATCTGCATGCCGTCCGCCGTCATGGTCCTGGTCTGGATCTCCTCCCAGGTATAGCCGTTCACGTCCTTCAGCTTGATCGAGTACGGAATCTCCTCGCCGTTCTCATAGAGCGGCCATCCAAGAGAATTTTCAAAGATGAAATTCCAGTTTCCATCATGATCGGGTTTTACTGTTTTGGCGTAAAGCTGCTTTGACCCGTTGTACAGATACACGGTCGCACTGTCCGGGCGGTAGCCTTCCTTGTTGTCATTGTCATCCCAGACAATATTACCTCTGATAGCTACCGTCGCCGGCGTATATTCATGCAGATACTTCCGGAGGTTCCCGGTGTCCTCATCCTCCCCGCCGTTTGTCAGGGTGGTCGTATAGCCTTCTACATCGACCCGGGTCGTGTACTTGATGACCTCGCCCTTCTCATTGTTTCTGGGAACGTCCTCAAATACAGCCACATAGCCGTCCAGGGAGCTGGCCTTCACGGTCTTATAGGGCACACCATCCGCAAGCAGCTGTACGTTTACATATTCCGGACGGATGCCGTCGCGGTCATTGTCATCCTCAAACGTATTCTCCACGGTGATGGTACGCGCCTTTATATGGTAGATGATCGTAAACCCGGCGGAGGTGTTCCCTTCGATCTCCTGCTGGTACTGTCTTCCAAGCCCGCTCGTATTCAGCGAATACTGCGCGGGAACGCCCGTTGCGGACGGTCGTTTGTCCGGTTCCACCGCCATGTATTTCGGCATCTTTACGGTCGTCTTCCACTCGTTCTGTGCATTCGGCCTGATCGAAGCAGTATAGTATTCATCCAGGACATAATCCGGTTTTTGTGAAGTGTCCGAAAGATCCAGATTGGCCGGATAGACCATCACGTCGACACGGTTGGGACGTACTCCCGCCGCGTCATCCTCGTCATCCCAGGTCACGGTCACCGGGAAGCTGACCGTCTCGATTTCATGGGTCAGCGTGACACGCACGGATTCCAGGTGTCCTTGCGCATCCGTCTTTCTGACAACCTTGGTCTGCTCGTATGCATCGCCGACCGTATCCACCTTCACATACAGGTTGGACTCACCGTTTACAAGCTCATCGTCTTCCGCCTCCAACGTCATCGTCCAGGTGTTCCAGTGATCTTTAAACTCATCCGTTCCGTACAGCGTCTGCTTTCCAAGAAGAACGGCACCGTCTTCATCCGGATCGCCTTTGTAGAGGGATACCGTCACTGCGCCAGGTCTCACGCCGTCCCGGTCGGTTCCGTCATCCCAGAGTACGGTCAGGGCCACCTGCTGCTTACTATGGTTGGTGATCGTGACGATATGGTTCTCGTCATCCACCTCCCCTGTCGTGGAATAGGAGTCTGCGGTTCCGTCCGGCAGCACCTCACCGAACATGTAGTTTGTCTTCACGCCCTGCAGTCCTTCGGCATAATCATAAAGTGAAATGGTGGCCGACCAGGTGACAAAGTCTCCGCTCTTATCCAACTTGCTCCTGTCAAGCGTAACGGTCTGCTTCGCCCCGCTTCCCCTTGTGGGCTGCACCTCCACCTGAATCTGAGCCGGGATCGCATCGTTGACCCCGGTCTGCCACACCTTCCGGATGGTCCATTCGGTCATGGCCGGCTCGTGGGTATAGCCTGCCGTAAAGCCCTGTGTGTCCTTGCCATCCTGACCCGGCATGTTTCCGTACTTCGAAACAGCAAGCTCATAGCCGGCAAGCTTATTGATGGAAAGCGAAGCCTTGCTGATGTCATAGAATACGGGAACATCCTTAAAGGCCGCATACTGCTGCACGGTGTTTGTGGAAATCTTCACGCGGGTCGTCCCAATGGTATTCCCCTGATAGACCAGGGAAAGATCCAGATAACCGCTCTCCGTCTTCCGGAAGCCGTCCCGGTTGTCCTTGTCATCGTACTTGATCAGCACCGGAATGTCCTGCTTTTCGACTGTATGTCGGTTCACCAGGACATAGCCGTCCCGCTCACTGCCGGTAAACTGCTTATCGTCCTTTTCAACTACCTCGTAGCCGTCAGGAACCTGATAGCCGGTTTCTGTGAAGTAGTAATCGGTCAGGGAATCCGAAACCTCGAAGGTGTAGATCCAGTTGTCTCTTTCCGTGATCTCGACGGTATCGATCTCACTGTCGTCTGCGTTCCGGAGGGTTACCTCCACGCTGTCCGGACGAATCTTTTCAAGGTTGTCCTCATCCTCCCAGCGGACCGTCAGTGTGATGGACTTGTGCTCCTCGTCGTAGTAATTCGCGATCTCAAAGCCGGAAGATGCATCTCCCCGGTACTCCGTGGTATAATCGTCGACCGGTGCAATGGAAACGCTGTAGTTGATCTTGTTTCCTTTCTTATTTACGGGCATGGTGCCAAAATCGAAATACCAGGACGTAACCGGGTTACCGGCCGGTTTTTCAACAGTGAGGGATTTAATTATCTTTCCGTCTTCCAGAAGCCTCACAACCACCTGATCCGGCCGTTTCTGCATGGCATCCGGTGTCTCCTTGTTCCAGGAAATGACACCCTTCACATCCGTCATCGCGGCTTTATGGGTATATATGGTCGTAAAGCCTTCTTCGGTAACCGTATAGCCCTCCTGCACCTTGTCGGGAAGATCGATTGCCTTTAAGGAATACGAAGCAGCCACGCCGCCCGATCCGATCACATAGTCCGGAAGCGAAAGCTCCTCGAACCAGACGCCGTTATCGAGTTCATCGGGCCGCATTGTAAGCGTAAAAATCTCATCGTCCGGTCCTGCGACGCCTGTTTTGTCGCTTTTCAGCGGTTTTCCGTTGACATATACATGCATATCCAGGGAATCCGGGCGAAGACCATCGCTGTCATCATTGTCTTCCCACGTTACCTGGGCAATGCGCAGATTTTCTTCCACCGGATGCTTCATCGTGATGCTGTACTCATCCGTGCCTTCCGTCGTCACCTCGTAAGTATAGGCCGGAAGCTCATCGAGATTGGGTTCCAGTCTGTAGGTCACCCACTCTCCCGCTTTCATTTGCGGAAGATCGGACACGGTGGTGGACCACGTCTCATTGGTCACGGTTACCATCTGTAACCAGGTACCATCCTGATACAGATCGAAATCCAGCTCCGCCGGGCGCACCCCATCCGCATCGTCTGCATCGTCCCATGTCACGTTCACCGCAATATCCACTGTCGACGGCTTGTGTGTGCAAGTCACCACCAGAACACCTTCACTGTTCATGTGGGTATTCGTAATGTAATTTGAATCGAATTCCCCCATGTCCAGATTATAGCTGTTTCGATTTCCGGTCTGCCAATCATTGACATCAAGATCCTCGAACGAACCGGTGTAGCCATTTTCCTTCGAAAGTGTCACGAAACGATCTGTCTTCACGCCATTCTTGATCAGATAAACCTTCACCTCATCCGGGCGCCGGCCATCCGCGTCATCTGCATCATCCCAGTCGATCCGCACAGGCATGGTCCATGAATTGTACTTGTACTGGTAGAGAACCCGGAACCCTTGGTCAGTCGGAACACATGACCAGTAATAATGCTCGATATTCTCCGGCACAATACGGAAGAATACCGGATTCTCCTGTGTGGAGGTTGGCACGTTCTGGAAAACATAGCTGTTCCAGTTCCCATTTGCGTCAGGTCGCAGAACCGTGGAGCGGTAATCCTTGCCATTCAGCGTAAGCTGCACCGATGCCTGTGTGGGAATGGCATTGGCATTCGGATTTCCTCTGTGGTCCCATACGATATCCACCTGAACATTGCCGTCCGTCTGCATGACGGTATTGGTGATGGTAAATTCAGTGAGATCGATATCATCATTCAGCGGATTATTGTTATCCTTCTCTATTGTCTGGGTATAACCCCACGGAAAGTTCAACTGTTCCAGGGTATACTGAATCACGTTCCCGTTTGAATCATACATCGGAAGGTAGTCAAACCTTCCTTCCCACGGATCGGTTACTTCGCTGTTTTCTTTGGGATATACCATCATAGTGGCAACATAATCATTTCCGTTTTTCGCAGCTACCCGGATGCCATCCGGACGGAGCTCCGCTGCATTGGCGTTATCCTGCCAATTGATGATAACGTTTATCGTCCTTTCCTTGCCGCCTTCACTGTTAAGAGTGTTCAGAACATAGATCAGTCCGTTCTGGTCAGGTGCGCTTGTGGAGGTTCTGTAATCATCCAGGGGAGTCTGGACCACATCATAGGTGCACGGCTTTCCGTCATTGAACTGAGGCACTGCAATCTCGCAGGTCCAGTTTTCTTTCGCACTAATCGTACCAGAGTAGACATCGCCGGTCTCCAGGCTGATCAGTTGTAACCCGACTTCCTCCGGGCGCTTCCCCTTGCTATTGTTATCGTCGTCCCAGTTCACCTGTACCGTATATTTCAGTTCGGCCGGCTCGTGCTTGTAAACAAGCTCGAATCCGTGTTCAAGGTCTCCCCGTATCTCCTTGGTGTATCCGATCGGAGACGCTGTGGGATCCATCTGATCGACTGTGTAAACGATTTCCTTCCCATCGGCGTACATCTGCACATCCCTGAAATCATACTTCCAACCATTATTCTGGTTCAGAGTTACAGGCTTATCCACAGGCGCGCCGTCACGGTACAGCTGCACCTGGGTAAATGTAAGCCGAGTGCCGTCCCGATTGTTATCATCCTCAAAGACAACTTGTACGGAGACAATCCGGGTCGCCGGGAGGTATTTCATGATAAACTCATTGCCGCTTCCTACATCGGTATATCCGGCCAGCAAATCATTATTCAGATTATGCAGAAAGTATCTGATTTCATCTCCGTTCTCATCGTATTTTGGCAGGTTTTTAACGGTGATCGTCCAGACGTTCGGATCGTCTGTTACGACAGCTTCCATGTCGACATTCGCCACTGTCTCAGCATCTTCCCAGTACAGGAGTTCAAAAAGATCCTGAATATTAATCTCGTCAAGAGCCGGGCGTTTTCCGTCCTGGTTATTGTTGTCCCTCCAAGTGACTTTGTAAGTCAGTGTGGTCAGCTGTGTCGCGAGAATGTTCGTGATCGTCGCAAGGCCGTTATCCAGGCTGCAGGTGTAGTAGTAAGCATCCCCTTCCTTCATGTCCTCCGGGGCTCCGCCGTCCGCAGATGCCTGTGGATATCCTTCCTCCACAACGCTGTAAATATAGCGCACCTTTCTGCCGTCCGGTCCCGGGTCTTCGTGGAATACCGGAAGATCCTGAATAACCGTCTTCCAGCCGGTGTTTTCCGTCAAGGCAACCTGCCGGCCATATTCCTTCCCGTCCTGGTAGATCTGCACCCATACCTCGGAGGGGCGTACTCCCGCCGCATTGTTTCCGTCCTTCCAGACCTTCTGAACCGTCAGATCGATGGTGGCCTCTTCCTTGTACGTATTGGTTACAGAAATTCCGTTCTGATCATAGGTGATATCATAGTTTTCCAATGCGCCTTCGGCTATCGTATAGGTGATCCTGCTGCCATTCACGCAGGTCGGTACATTCTCAAAAGTCACATTCCAGGTATTCATCTGGAAATCCGCCTTAAAGAGTGTCTTTTTTATGGGATCGCCGACAGACGGAACCAGATAAAGGTCAATGGACTCCGGCCTGCTTCTTGCATAACCGGTGTCGTCCCAGTTGACTCTGGCATTGATGGTGGCTCTGGCCTGCTGGGTGTTTGTGATGGTTGCTGTCCCATCTCCCGTCTTCACGGCATACGAATAGCAATCCGGCAGGCCTTCCACCGAAATGGTCATACTGTCCGGATCCCAGCCCGGCACGTTCAGGGTAAATGTCCAGACATTCACTCTGTCCCCGCTTCTTACAGTGACCGCGTTCGTCCCCTGCACCAGACGGCCGTTCTGATCGACCGCCTTCACGCGCAAAGTCTCCGGACGATTGTTCAGAACATTATCTTCATCTTCCCAGACGATCGTACCCTGCACACCGGTTGTCTGCTGAACCAGTGTGTTTTGAACGATAAAGTTGTTACCCCCATTGCTTTCGGGTTCCAATTCCTGATACTTGACACTGTATCCCGCAATCTTGTCCTGGAAGATATCATAATTGATCGCATTCCCGTTTCTGAGCAGCGGGATGTCTTTAAACGTAAATGCCCAGGTATTGGGATTACCGCTCACCGCATTCGCTGCACTCACCGTAATGGCATCCGCGGTGCGGGAGCCTCCTTCTACCAGTCTCAGTTCCACATGCGCGGGGCGTTTTCCGGCGGCGTCGCTATCGTCCTCCCAGACAATCTGCCCCTTAATGTCCCCCGTGACCTTCTCGGCCAGCATCGGCCAGGAAATGCGCGCGTATTTGTAATATCCCTCCTCGTCTTCATACATCGGCATGTACGAATCTATTGAAACGCCGCTCCCCGCGTCTGTTGAAAAAAGAAAATCTCTGTCCCCGTCCGGCTTCTTCACATAAACTCTGATCTCCGCATCTTTGGTAATCACATAGGAATCGTCGTCCGCGTGAAGAACAATCGATGAGTCGTATGTTTTTCCGGCAACAACTCTGTTGTCATAATGATCATAGACGATGGGAACCTGTCCATCCGGAAAATACTTATCATACCCATCCCATGCTTGTTTTTTCATCAGGGACATGCTCGAAAGGGACGGGGTGAGAATCTCACCCTCCTCCAAAGCATCTACATCGATCTGCACCTCGTCATAGATATAACGTTCAGGGGTGACGTTCACATCGTAGCTGTCGATAAAGATGGGGATATCTTTAAGGGGATCTTTATCATAATATCTCGCGGCATAAATCAGCAGCTTCATATTTCTTTTCAGACTTACGTTCTGTTGGGTAAAAACTCTTTCTGTGTAATTGTTAACCCATTCTGCCGGATAAATCGATGCCGGATTATTATCATCCTCGGCCATCGGTGCCAAAACAGCATAGATATTATGCCCAACACCAATAGTGGCCAGGTGTTTATTAATCTGATTCAGCTTTTTTGGATCAAGTACTCCCCGGATATCGACCGCCGCACCATCAACCAGATCCATCATATCCACCTTTATATCGATAGTTTTTGAATCTGTATCGACAACTGCATCGTACGATTTTCCGTTAGCGTCCGTAACAGAAAGACTCTCTACAGGAGGTGCCATTATTATTTCGATAGGATATGAAGAGAGTTCCTCCCCTTTATTACCGTTTGCATCCAGTTTATTGTAGAATATTTTACCTTCGAATTCACCGGGACCATTTGTCACCTGATCATAGAAAAACAGATCCTCGCCTATCTCCTCAGTATTGCGCGAGATTTCTTCAATGGTCGTAGTACTGGTATCATAATCATAATGAAATTTAGAGAATACATATGGGCTATATCCCTTGGAATAAATTTTGAGTGTCTTCGGCCCGTTTTCCCATCCATAAAAAATATACAAACTGAACGGTATGTCGCCATTCTCGTAACGTCTAAGATAATATCCCCTGAAATTTCTCGAATTGTCGGCGTCGGTGACGTTTGTGATGTCACGCGCAAAATCATCATCGGCCTCATCATTGTTTAGTATAGAGCCATTCGACTTCTCAGATCCGGAACCTAACAGTTCATCCTCTTCCTCGTCATCGTTTCCCAGCTTCAGGAAAGAATCGTTTGCGCTGCTGCCAAACACAAGCGGGGCAGATTTCAGCTTCGGACTCTTCTCCAGATCCTCCGTCTCATCTTCCTCTACAGGTGCTTCCCCCTCGTCAAGCGCATCTTCCTCATCCAGAGCCTCTTCTTCCTCATCCACTGCAAGCAGTTCCCCGAAGATATAGCCCTCCAGTCCTTCTGCGGACACATGGAACCAGGTGTCTTCTCCGACCGTAACTGCTTCATAGATAGTCACAGGTGTTCCTTCGGCAGCGATCGTCGTCACCACGCCGCTGTTTATATCAGCCTGCGCACGCATATTTACGTTGCTGCCAAGCGTATGGCCGGTAAGGGCAGCCGCGGATGCCTCTCCGGCATCTGTATCGGTACCTGCATCCGAATCCGCCTCCGCTTCATCTTCCGCAGATTCTGCTTCCTCTTCCGGTTCCGCCTGTGTCTCTTCCCCAGACTCCAGCTGCTCCTCATCCGCGGATTCTGCCGGCTCCTCTTCCGTTGTATCTGTTTCCTTTGCCGCAAGATAAAGCACTCCGTTTTCCCAGCGGATCTCTTTATCATCCTCAGAAGTATTGAAGCAATTGGCAATCTTCTCGTCCGCTTCGGCGATCAGCCTGCTTCCGCCGCTTACATCCGCCGAAACATTTACGCTGCTTTTCGCTGACAGTCCGGACAGAGCAACCGGTGCACTGCCGTCAAGGTACACATCTCCGCCGATCCCGGACGTATTTCCGGCAACAACTGCTTTCCCTGCAAATGTCAGGACTGCCGTATCTGTATTTACATAAATACCGGCGCCTAAGCCATCGGAACTGTTTCCGTGGATCGTACTGTCCTTCACAGTCACATTACCGGCCGTGATACACAGTCCGGCACCGTCCTTCGCGTGGTTGTCCAGGATCGTCACGTCATCCAGGAGAACCGTTCCTCCCATGACCAGAACACCGCCGCCCGCGCTGGTGGAATTGCCGCCCCGGATATCCGCGTTCTGTACGGTGAGCGTTCCGTCAAACACGCAAAGAACACAGGCACCTGTACCTGCCTGTCCCTGGCGGATGATGCTGCATCCGTTTCCGTCGATCGTCACTTCGCCTTTTGAGATATCAAGCGCAATGCTTCCCTCCGAGGAGAAATTGTCGCTGTAGCCGAAATAGCCTTCCTCATTACTGATCCAGTCCTCATTAAGGGTCATTGTGACCTCTGCACCACTCCCGGCATGCAGAACCGCGGCGTCCCAGGCATCGGCAAAATCAGAGAAGCTTTCTGTTCCTGCATCCCACCGGACCTCGGCCACCTTCTGTTGATCATTCTCGCCGGTTAATTCAGAATCCTCCTGCAGCGCGTCCTCTTCAGGGAAGTCTTCTATATAGTCAGGCTCCTCATCCGTCCCATAGGACAAACCGGCCGCTCCGTAACCCTCATCAAGGTATGTATCCTCATAGGTGTCGTACCCCCCCCCCGGAGGGTTCAGATTCGTCAATATAAGACGAATTATCGCCCGTTCCGGAAGATAAGGTAATCGCCTCGTCAGCGTCGTCATCCGAGGATCCGTAGATCACCTGTGATTCCGCATACACCGGAAACGCGCCGGATGGCAGTGTTCCCAAAAGCATAGATGCCGAAAGAGCAAGACTCAGCACCCTGCTGCCTTTTCTACGTCTGTGACTAAAGAAACCTTTGCCGCCGTTCTGAACAATTTTCTTCATATCGTCTCTTCGCTCCTTACATTTGATAGTCTATGATCACGCATTCCTCCGTACTATCCCAGGGATAGCCGCGATTCTTTACGATAAAATAGTAACAATTTATTAATAGTTTATTATAGCACGATCCATTTTTTTCTGGTATCCCTTAAATGTAAAAAAAATGTTAAAATCTTTCGTATGCTTTTAAAAAAAAAGCCGGCATCACCTGGTTTTGTGATGCCGGCATGGTTATGACTGCTGATCATGATTCATTGACCAGTTTTCCCGTCATATGCTCCACCGTGAGCTCCAGGCACTGCACTCTTGGCAGCGCCTGGAGCTCTTTCTCCAGTTTTTCTTCTTCGTCTGTAAACTTTCTGTACAGCTCCGTGCAGATCCTTTCGGCCTCTTCCTCATCTTCGACAAGCCGGAGCCTTCCAAAAATAACCACACTGGTTATATTGAGGGCCCATTCTCCGGGCTTCCGATAGCCTTCATCATACACGCAGAAGCTGACCTTGCTGCACCTTTTTACGGCGTCGATCTTGTGTCCGGTCCTGGCGCCGTGAAAGTAGATCTTTCCGTTCTCCTCACAGTACCAGTAGCTGAGGGGGATGCCATACGGATATCCGTTGTCGCCGATCATGGAAAGAACGCCCCGTGGCTGTTCCCGAAGGACTCGTCTGCATTCTTCCTCGCTGACCTGCTGCTTAAAGCGTCTCATCTCCCTGAACATGTCATTCCCCCTCTGTCATCGGTATGATAAAGTCTGTTGATTATGCTGCGTCGGCCAGTGCTTCCTCTTCCTCTACGCCGGGCATTTCGGTTCTCTCAACGCCTTCACCGTAAATCTCTTTCCAGTCATTTGCCATCGAAATGGCTGTCCAGCCCTGCTTTTCAGCCTCCGCGTAGAACTCGGCCGCCTTCTCATCGTTGCCGTATTCCCTTACCGTATCATCATTCACAATGAGAACACCCATACCGGCGTGGTCGGGGTTGCTCTGTGCAAAGTTGAGCATCGAGAAGTCACCGCTGCTGTTGCCGAAGGTGAGCACAGGCTGTCTTCCGATCTCGCGGATAATGGCCGCCGGCTTGCCGGACTTGCCGCATTCCACGCTGTCGAGAGGTGCGCCAAGCACGATCTCTTCGCCCAGGCTCATATTGTATTCGTCCGCATCCTCGTCTCCCTTTCCGGCAGCAACGTAAGGTACGTCTGTCGCGATGACATGGTCAAACGGAATATCATACTGCTCGACAACCGCACGAACGACCTCTCGCTCACAGGCGGAAACCATCCATACATCAAAGTCGTTCGCCTTCAGGAAAGCGATCACCTCAAGCATGGGCCTGTAGAAGGACTCGCCATAAGTCATGCCCTCAAAACCCACCACGTCAACTTTGGCAGCGAAATCGCGTACGTAGGAACGGAATTCCGCAGGCGTCATACCGGCAAAAGCTGTTGAGACGATATCGTCCTTGGTAAGGCCGCTTTCGGGGGTGTACGTCTCTCCATACGTATACGTATGCTCACGGATCTCCTGCATGACCGCACGTTCCTCTTCGGTCGCGTTGAACGTCGGATCATCCAGGACACGATACATCGTCAGGCACCAGTCCATGTAAACGGGCGCTCTTTCGCAGAGAATCGTGCCATCCATGTCAAAGGTGGCAATACGGTCTGCAGGGTCAATGTAGCCGTCCCCGGATTCATCCGTGGCAGCCTTCACAAAATCCACGAGCTTCGTGAGGTTTTCACTGTCCGGATTCCAGGACGGGAAGGTCTCCGCAATGTCAACATCGCCGGCGGCTGCTTCCTCCGCCACTTCTGCTTCTTCTGCCGGGGCTGCTACTTCAGCCGGGGCTGTTTCTTCTGTCTGGGCAGCTTCTGCTTCTTCAGCCGGCGCCGCTTCTTCCTGCTCTGCGTCGCCCTGCTTCAGCATATTGTAGGTTCCTTCACCGACAATACCGGTCGCGTCCAGGCCTTTCTCCTGCTGGAATGCAAGAACAGCCTTCTCGGTTTTGGCGCCGAAGATTCCGTCCGCCTCTCCTTCCGCCAGGTAGCCGGAAGAGATCAGCATCTCCTGCATCTCCTTTACATCATCGCCTCTGCTGCCCCTCTGCATATTCTCCACCGCAAAGCTGCTCACGGACATGGAGAGCACCGTCATGGCGCAAATCATTGAAGTAACTATTTTTTTCATTTGCTATCCTCCTTGAAATATTTACAGTTACGGTTATTATAATGCACGGCGCTTTCAAATTCAAGCTGTACCTTATCCCGCTGTGACTTTTCTTTATTCTTTTTCCCTCCCGGAAAATGCGCAGACAAAGTATCCATCGTAAACCTGACGTCACGACCTTCGTAATCCTCCCCACAACTGCGATTTGCTTAATTCCATCACTCTCTTGCTGTCTTTATTCAATCTTCAGCAGCCAGTCTGATAAATTATGGATTTTAATGCCCTCATAATCATAGGTCTCATGTCTGGTATTGGCCAGGATAAGCTTTGGATACGCATCCTTGATCTTGAGCAGGGGATCATACTCCCGCTCAAAGGTCTCCGGGCGTGAGATATCATCGCTGACCTGGATATACTTCTTTTCATCGCCGCGGACTGCCACAAAATCCACTTCCTTCTGATACAGCTTTCCAACGTAGACTTCATAGCCTCTTCTCATCAGTTCGATACATACAATATTTTCATACATCCGTCCGTAATCAAGATTCCGTCTGCCAAGTCTGGCAAAACGTATGCCGGTATCACTCAGATAGTATTTCATGAAGGTCTTCAGGTATTTCTTTCCGCGGATATCATATCTGCGCACGCCATAGAAAACATACGCATCACAGAGATACTTGATATAGTTTCCGACAGTCTTGTGATTGGTCACAACCACATTTGCCGTCAGTGTATCACTGATGTTGTTGGGCGAAGTCAGATTGGATACGTTATCCATCATGAACTCTGCCAGATGCTCCAGCGTTGTCGTATCCGGCAAATGATACTTCGTGACCAGATCCCGGTTGATGATCGTTTCGTAAACGTCTCTAATATAGTTTGTCCGGTCTCTCTCCGTACGGTATTCATAGGAGCCAGCCAGACCGCCTTTGATCACATAATCATCAAAGAGCTTTGCTGTATCCTGCTCATCTGCATAGTAACGGCAGAATTCCGCGAAGCTGAACGGGAACACATGGATCTCAATATAGCGCCCTGTAAACAGCGTTGTCAGATCAGAGCATAGAAGGAAAGCGTTGGAACCGGTGATATAAAGATCATATTTCCGCGAAGTATGCAGGCTGTTGATCGCCAGCTCAAATTTCTCACAAAGCTGTACTTCATCCACGAATACATAGTTCTGTTTTCCGGCAGCATAATGGCTTTCAATGTAATCATACAGAGCATGGTATTCCTTTAATCCTTCATATTTCAGATCAAAGAAGTCCACAAAGATTATATTGGCCTCCAGCTGAATCTCTCTGATTCTGCGGATATATGCCTTCATCAGTTCCGACTTGCCGCTGCGGCGCACTCCGGTAATGATCTTGATATCCGGGGTTCCCATAAGATCAAGAAGCCGCTGCATGTATTCTGGTCTTTCAATATAGTTCATAACAACACTTCCGAAATTGAAAATTTTTTAAAATTTCGCACCTGTGCTTGTAGTTTACTCTGAATTGCCCTGTTTGTCAATGTGAGAAGGCTTTTCAGCCTGTTTCATATGTATGGGGCAACATTCGCTGCCCGCCGGATCAAAGCTCCGGAATATCGTATTTCGGGACTAGATCCTTTTTGTAGAACTCGACCATGGCTTTCAGCTCACGGTTGCTGACGATCGTCTTCTCATCCTTCCAGATATTCTTGCCATCTTCACTCTGACCGGCCAGATACGGAAAGGATACAACCATGAGTCGGCGGATTTTGATCCAAACAGTGAGCATTTGAAATGGCTCCACACCATCATTGGCAACGCGAAAGCCTTTCTGAAGGGTACTTACCACGGTACAAGCACGAAATACTTGCAGTCTTATCTCAGCGAGTTCTGCTACAGGTTCAACCCCAGGAGCTTCAGAGATCCGAGGATCAAAAGCACCGCGGCGATCATGGCCGGAACGGTAACTGTATCGTATTTGCTCGGTGTAAACAGCTCGGTCGCAGCGCCGAGAAGTGCGCCTGCAAGTCCTGTCAGCATCGCAGAAAGAAGCTGTGATCCGTGACCGAAGTATAACACGCAGAAGCCGCAGATAAACGATACCGCAAGCATTGCTGTGCTGCCTTCCCACGATTTCTTTCCGTCAGTTCCTTTGAGCCTGACCTTATGCCTGCCAAACGGGATACCGATAAGCGCGGCAGCAGCGTCTCCCTTTCCCCACATCAAAATCGCAGCTGCCGCAATATACGGCTTGCGGAAAAAGCCCCATGCCACGGAGATTAACACCGCGAACATCAGAAACAGCATAAGAAGACTTTTGCGGATTTCTCCGGGCTCCTTTTGAACAAACAGCCTGCCATACCACGTTTCGTTCTCAAGAATACGCAGTACGGGATAGATCAGTGCAGCGATCACAACGGCTGCCAGTGCCGCCGACTGCCAGCTTCCCGCCGTCAGCGTCATGATCGTCACACAGGAAAACGCGACGATATGCAGCAGCTTGCGGAATATAAAGGATGGGATCTTTGTAAGAAACCTTACGGGCAGGAGCACAAGCACGCACGGGATGATATACGCAGCGAGCACTCCCAGACAACGAAGAGTATCGATGAACAGTGCGTATTGCGATAAGATCTCCCAATAATTGAGTATCAACATTGACGCGCCGAGTACCGTCAGAACAGCGCCCGTAACAAGTCCCACTGTTCGGTTATTCACTCTGTTGGCAAATCTGGCTGAGAGCAGACTGGCGACTGTGGCTACTGCGATACAGAGCAGCATCATCATGCCGCCGCCCGTACCCACAAAACCGGTACCAAAGCCGATGGTCAAGCCGAAGAACAGGGAGATTACCACGCCTTTCCAGTCCAACTTCTCACCTTTACCGGCTGTGTTCTTCCTGCTGGTATCAGGTTTGACCAGAAAACGGATGCCAATGAAGAAGGTCAGAAAGAGTGTAAAACTGCCCAGTACCACATTGCCTACAATAAAAGCCACATAGCTCCCCACGGTACACATGGCGAGAATGCACACCAGCATGATCCATCCCCGTTTCAGGGCAATGTTCTTATGCCTGGCATAGGTGTAGGTCGTTACCGCCGAGCCGAGAATATCTGACGCCAAAGCGATCGCTGTGGCCTGATACGCGCCGGTCTCTCCGGCAAAGGACGGACAGAGCACGATCAGTATCGGCACCATGACGGTGGCGGCGGACAGACCGGCCAAACCTGTGCCGATCCCTGCGCCGAGTGCGGCAATAATATACCATATCCATTCCATAGGTTTCTCCCTTAGCTTTACAATCCCTTATCATCTTCTACAATGAGTATCTTAAACATGACTTCTCCTTGGCAATAGCAGTAGTGATAGTATATATACCATACACCCCAAATGTTAAAGTTTTGTTTACGTGAATGTGAATACAAACGAAAAACTGTACAAAAAAGCCTCTTACTACCGGCCGTGGCAGCGCAAGGCTTTAGCATCTACTTTATACTATAACTATAACGCATTTTGGGGACATCTTTTGACACACTCCATACAAAGTATACATTCTGTCCCATTCTGACGTTTCCTACTGTTATCCGTTACATCAACATTCATCGGGCATACTTTTTTACACTTTCCACAAGAAACACATTTCTCCTTATCACATTTGATACGCAGCAATGAGAAGTAGCTCATCGGCTTCAGAAATACTGTTATTGGACAAATATATTTGCAGAAAGCCCTGTTGTCCTTAAACGCAAATGCCAGAATTACCCCGACTGCATAGTAGATTATATTTCCCACTATGAACGCCCAGAACATAATCCTTTCGATATTTCCAACTTTTGCGAGGAATAATGCTGCAACAAATACCAGAGATGCCGCAAAAACAATATATCTGATCCATCCGATCTTTTTACGCGGTGTCTTTGGAATCTTGTACGGAAGGAAGTCAAGAACCATTGCCGTCCAGCAGGCATAGCCACACCAACCTCTGCCGAATATCATAGGCCCGAATATCTTTGCTACGGCGTAGTGTATTGTTGCTGCTTCAAATACTCCTGTAAACAAATAATACCAAAAGCCCTCAATCTGCATATTTTCGTTGCAGATCAACCCTAAATATATCAGCATATATAGTCCGACAAGGAGCTGTACAACACGGCGGGCATGCTTGTATTTCCTGATAAACAGAAAAACGCCAAAGGATATAGAAAGTCCAATATAGCTAAAATTAAAAAGATAGAACAGATTATCTTTTGTCAGCCTTAACGTCACAGCTACTATTTCAAAGATCACCAACATCACTATCGATGGCCAATACTTTTTCAAAGTGTCACACCTCTCTTCTCTCACTCTTAATCCTATGATAATCCTCAATGTCAACATCAAGGGTAATCGTTTTCTCCCGGGTGTTGCTCATTCGCTGTAAAAGTGAAACGCATTCGACATGTTGTTCACTGTCCAAACTATTTCCAACGGATATTTTCATGTCTTTCTCGATGATTGGCAGACGGAAGGTGATCGACTTCAGCCACTGACCGTTTGGCTGGCGCTCTTCGTAGATTTGAATCTCCTCAATAAGCGACTCCATCAGCTTACGCCGTTCCTCCTCATTCATCAGTGAATAGAACTTGTCAAAATAGATCAGAATCTTATAGATGTTGTCCCCGGTGACCTTTTCGGATTCGATGGATTGCTTTTTCGCCCTCGCCTCTATAAGGCTCTGCTCCTGGTCATCGATCTTGTCATACATCCGGTATAGACGGTCGTCCAGATCTGTTTTCAGGCGTTTATAGTGTCTGCCGTCCGGATCCAGCGCCTCAATCTCCTCCAGCGTTTTCCGCTTTACGGAATAGGACTGTTTCAGCTGTTTTTCCAAGGACGTGATCTCCTGATCAAGGACGGTGGTGTCCACCTTCATGTTAATCTTTTCCTGCATCATAGATGCGAACCGGGGATTGGCCACCAGTTTTGTGATCACTTCCACTACGGCCGCATCCAGGACATCTTCATTTATCTGCTTTTTATAATCGCACTTATGGCCTCTGGTCATCGTTCTGTGCTTGCAGCCATAGTAAAAGAAATCCTTGTACTTGGTTCCGTCTTTGCGATGCTTGATGCTCTTGTTGCCATACATGCCGGTTCCGCAGATCGGACACTTCACCAGTCCTGAAAGCAGGTGTGTCCTGGTATCCTTGGCCTTATTCACATGCTCGTATTTCTTTGCCTGAGCGATCATCTTGATCTGAGCCTGATTCCACATTTCTTCAGACACAATGCCCGCATGCAGACCATCAACCACAAGATAATCATCCTGTTCGACCAGCTTGTACTCATTACGGGTACCGTGAACCTTCTCCGTCTTCCGTCGGCCATAGGCGATCTTCCCGCAATATACCGGGTTCTTAATGATATTGCGGATCAGTGCCGCATCAAACAGAGGATTCTTCCCGTTGTGTCTGGGAATTTTACGGATTCCATGGTTCTCCAGATATTTGGCAAGACCGTTCGCACCGATATCCGTGGAAACCCACTGTTCAAATATGGTACGGATCGCAAGGGCTTCCTCCTCATTGATCTCCAATACGCCGTCCTTAAGACTGTAGCCGTATGGAGGGAAGCCGCCGTTCCACTTTCCATCTCTTGCTTTCTGAATCCGTCCTTCCATGGTTTGGACACGGATATTCTCACGCTCTATCTCTGCCACTGCCGACAAGACCGAGATCATCAGCTTACCGGCATCTTTTGAAGAATCAATGCCGTCTTCCACACAGATCAGATTGACACCGAAATCCTGCATGGTCTGCAGTACGGAAAGGACATCGGCGGCGTTCCGTCCGAAGCGTGACAATTTGAAGACCAAGACAAAGGAAACATCATCCTTGCCGGTCTTGATGTCTTCCATCATGCGGTTGAATTCGTCGCGGCCTTCTATGGACTTTCCGGACTTGCCGGCGTCTTCATACTCCCCCGCGATCTCATACTCATTGAATTCAGCGAAGGCCCGCATACGGGTGCGCTGTGCTTCCAGGGAGTACCCATCGATCTGCATTGCGGTTGAGACGCGGGTGTAAACATATACTTTCTTTTTTTCCAGATTCACCTTGATCTTCCTTCTGCTTTAAGTTTGGACTTAGTTGTCACGTTAATCTTAGCATATTTGCTCTCTTATTACAATAAAAAAGGAGCCGGTCCATTGGTCAAATACTTATGCATATACCAATGAACCGGCCAGTACTTATGCCGCCTTACGTGCCAGCGCACTCAGCCGCATATATTTTCGGTACATTTCTTTGATTCGTTTCATCTTGAAATAATTATCCAGATCCGGCAGTGTGTCCAGATCCATCTCCCCGGCGTACTTCTCTATCATCAATGCGACCCACTCCCAGCTCTGTAGTATGCAGCCTGTCAATATCCGCTGTTTCCATTCTGACAATCTCCTACCTATTAACCAACTTCAGAAACTTCTTATCGTTCATCTGTTCATTCGTTACATACTCCCCATCATGAAACAGCGCATAATTCGTAATCGGAGTCGGAGCATTCTGTGCTTCATCCCTGCTCTCTATATGGATTGCCCGGAACGGAATATCATTCTCTTTAGCTGTCTGCTCCAAGACAGGCACATACTTCGCATTAAATGGGCACTGGCTTGTGTAATACAGAACATATCCCATCTCATCTATATGCGGATGCTTAGCACATTCTTTGAATCGTGGCACATCTGCTTTCTCATCAAACGGCAAATACCAGAGCCCGATACCGTTATCTGCCTCATCAGAGACGACAAAGCCCTTGTACTTCAGAAACTTCGGATCAGCCAGAAATGGCTTCTTCTTTGCAGCACACAGAATGCACAGCCCGCTTCGTCCCTTTTCCTTGCTATCCTCTATACAGGCATTCAGCAAATCTGAAGAGTATCCATGTCCCTTGAAAGACCCGGACACCCACAGACAGTCAATATACATATACCCATCAGCTTCAAGCGGAATCCAGGCGTTTTCTGCCGGAAGATATTCGATAAAGCACTTACCGCGCTCCACGCTCTTCAGAAAAACAAGCCCTTCATCAAACCTGTCCGCAAGCCATGCTTTCTTTGAAGATACCTGCACATCTTTGTTGTTTGATATCGCACAGCAGATATGTTCCGTTTCCAAATTATCCTTTGTGACCCTGATGTATTCCATAATCAGCCTCCAATCTTTACAGATCAAATATACTCATCTGCGGATATTTATCCGGTAGTTCCTGCATAAAGCTGAAACACTCATCTGGATTTGAAAGGATTCCATTGTCCTTACAGATTCTCTGGAATATCCCCATCAATTCTTTTGCATTCGGACTTGGCAGTTCATACGCATTCCCATACCGTTTGATGTACCGTTCTTTCATTCCCGGAAAAAACTTGTCAAGCGCTGCATAATAATATTCCCTGTCTCCTTCCCGAAGCGTCAACCCCATTCCGAAATCAATAATGCCCTTTACCCCGACTCTTACACATTCATTCAGAATTGCCGTGATGTTATCCTCAGAATCATTGATAAATGGCAGAATCGGCGTAAGCCAGACAATCGTTGGAATGCCCTTCTTACGCATTTTTTCCAGCACTTCAATCCTCGCTCCTTACACAGATCCTCAATATCCCGATTGATTGTTCTTCTCGATACCTCAAACCGCTCTGCAAGTTCCGGTGCTGTCGTTTTCTCTTCCTGCAGCAACACCGAGAGTATCCCCATCAGCCTGTCTATCTTCATTTCTCTCACACCCATATATATCATACCAAGTCTAACACGACAGCTATATGTCATGTTTATTATAATATATTCAAATAAAAGATCAACGAAAAACAGCTGATAGAACTGAGGATTTCTATCAGCTGCAAAATATACTGCTATTGTTAAGTCATTGTTTTATTCAATCATTTGAAAATATTCGAATTCCTCCCTGATAGCCTCCTTATCCTACAAGACTTGATTTTTTAAGTACTACATTACTGACTGCGCCGATGGCTGCGGCGAAGATGGCGCCGCCTGCCAGGCACAGACCCACATTCATTATGCCCGAATCCAGCGGCGTCATCATGGGAATCATCATGAAGAGCAGCATCCCGCCAAATAGAGACAGGCAGATGCTCATCCAGCTTCTGCTTTTCGCGATGACGCTCATGAGCAGGAAGATTGCCACGAAGACTGCCGTAAGGAAGATCTTCGCCAGCATGCACATCACAAGGCCGCTGACGCCCGCTGCGCCGAGTTCGAAGGACAGCCCGGCCACAGAGCCGCCGACGACACCGCCGATAAAGAAAGCGATCAGGAACAGCGCACCGGCAATGAAGCCGATGATGGTCTTGGACGCCACATAGTCGGTTTTCCGGGCACGGACGGTGAACAGGTTCTTTGCATAGCCGCTGCGGAAGTCCTCTGCGGTAAAGAGGCAGACGAATACAGCCATCATAAAGTACATGAGGTTGATGTTCATCATGGCGCCGAGATCAGCGCTTTCCGAACCGATGATCTGCCAGGTGTTCGTAAACATTGCGTTTCCCTCACCGCCGAAGGCAGAAGTCATCACGAGCACAAGGACAGGAATCACAAAGGCGATACCGAGGCAGATCCAGAACAGCGGAGTGCCGAACATTCTTCTGGCATCCACCCGAAGCATACTGCCAAGTCTTTCTGCAAAGTTCCGGGACGGGAGCCTTTTTTCTTTCACATGTGCCATTTTATCTGCCCTCCATTTCCGTGTACGGTGCGTGTGGCGCTTGCTCCTCGCGGTGCGCGCTCGACTCCTTTTCCTGCATCAGGTCGATATAGTATTCCTCCAGATTGATCCTGGCTGATTTAATCTCCCCGGTAATGATTCCGTTCTCATAGAGGAACCGCACCACCACCCGCGAGGGAACAAGGTCATAGATGCGAAGGTACCCGCCTTCGTCTTCTTCCACACGGGCGTACCGGCTTTGGAGCAGCCGTTTCGTCCGGGCCATATCACCTGTTTTCAGGGCGATGTAGGTGCGGCAGCTTTCCTCCAGTTCCTGCGCCGTCATTTCCTTCACCATTCGCCCATGGCGGATAATGCCGTAATGGGTCGCGATCTTTTCAAGCTCGCCGAGGATGTGGGAGGAGATGAGCACTGTTCGGCCATCCTTCCGGGTGATATCCGTCAGCACCTCTCGCATGATGCGCATGCCGTCGGCGTCCAGGCCATTGATGGGCTCATCCAGTACGAGAAGTGCAGGGTCTCCCAAAAGAGCAAAGGCGATACCGATGCGCTGTTTCATACCAAGAGAACAGTTACGGAACTTATTCGACGCTGCACCCTCCATACGGACAGTTTTCAGCACCCGGGCGATCTCTTTCTCAGGATTTTTGATGCCGAGATTCGTTGCCTGAAGCATCATGTTGTTCCATACACTGATATTGGGGAAGCAGCCGGGAGACTCGATCAATACGCCGATGTGTTCCCTTACACCGGGATTCGTGTGATCTCTGCCATAGAGTTTCACACTGCCGCTGTTTTCGTGGATGAGGCCGCAGATGATCTTCTCTGTGGTGGACTTGCCGCTTCCATTTTCCCCGATAAAGCCGTAGATAGCGCCTTGCGGCACAGTCATATTCAGATTTCTGACAGCCTGTTTGCTGCCGAAGCTCTTGTTCAGATTTCTGATTTCAATTGCATTCATGTTCGCCGCCTCCTTAATACACGTCGCTGCGGGCCAGCACGGCAGAGCCCAGCACGTTATAGATGATCGCCCATGTCACCGATACAACCAGGCAGGTGATAAGCGTCACGAGATTACCCGACAGGCAGGCATTGACCGACGAACCGTAAAGGAATACATTCAAAGCGGAATTATTTCCAAGGAGCGCCGCTGCACCGATGACCGGGATGCCCGTACCAATGAAAAAGCTCAGCGCAATGGAGATCCCGAAGTGCCGACGCAGTACGACATTCAGGAAGGTGTAAAGGCTGGCCCAGCCGAGGCTCATGATCATCTTGCCCAACACCGCCACCAGCAGCGAACCTACATTGACGTGCATATCCGCGCCGGTGATGAGGCCCGCGCCTGCACCTGCGATCAGATAGGCCACACACATACAGGCCATACCGAATGCGCAGACGATGGATTTGCTCATCATATAGTCCCTCTTTTTCGCGTGGGTGGTGAAGAGCTGCTTGACATAGCCGGAGCGATAATCATGCCCGATGAAGATGGACACCATGATTCCGCCGAAAATGAAGACCATGTTCATATTGGCGTAGTCGCCTATATCCCGAACAATATAAAGTGGTATATCTGCCGCAACGATGTTCCAGGTGTTGGCGTAGAGCGCTCCCTCACCGCCGCCCTTGCCCATCGACATGATCAGCGCAGGGATCATTGCGGAAATTGCCAGCATGATATAGAAAAGCGGCGTGTGGAACAGCCGGTAAAAATCAACGCCCAGCATGCTTTTCAGGCGCCTGGAAAAACTTGGCGTTTCAAATGTTGGAATTCGTGTTCTCTCCATCTCAGACAGCCTCCTTCCGGCTCATGAGCTCGATGTAATATTCCTCCAGGCCGATGCGGTTCTTCTCGATCTCGCTGACGTCGATCCCGCTTCTCAACAGCCAGTCCACGATCTCTTCCGTATCATTCACGTCATAGACGCGAATGGCACCTTCTTCGGCTCTCACGTCCGGGTATTTCTGGCGAAGCGCGCAGAAAGCCCGCTGCAGATCGGGAGATTTGACTGTGGTGAAATTCCGGCAGCGGCTTTCCATCTCCTTGGCGGTCAGCTCCTGGATCATTTTCCCCTGCCGGATGATGCCGTAGTGCGTGGCGATCTTCTCCAGCTCGCCGAGGATGTGGGAGGAAATCAAAACGGTACATCCGTAGTTCTTCGTGATGTCCACGAGGATCTCCCGCATGATGCGCATACCGTCGGTATCAAGGCCGTTGATGGGCTCGTCCAGAATGAGCAGCGCCGGGTCGCCCAAGAGCGCCATGGCGATGCCGATGCGCTGCTTCATGCCGAGTGAACATTTTTTGAATTTCAGATTCTTGTGCTCCTCCATGCGGACGATCCGCAGCACACGACCGATCTCCCCGTCGGGATTCGGCAGGTTCAGGTTGATGCACTGCATCATCAGGTTCTGATAGATGCTGGAATTGGGGAAGCACCCGGTGTTTTCAATGAGTGCTCCCACTCTGGCGCGCACTCCGGCGTTTTTGTAGCTCTTTCCGAACAGCTTGATTTTGCCGCCGCTGGGCACCAGATGCCCGCAGATCAGCTTTTCCGTGGTGGACTTGCCCGAGCCGTTTTCCCCGATGAAGCCGTAGATGGCGCCCACCGGTACAGTCATGTCCAGGCCGTCCAGGGCATACAGTCCACGGAAGGACTTTTTGAGTCCACGAATTTCAATGGCATTCATTGCTTGTTCTCCTTTCATGATTCCTGGCAAGTCAGACGATAAGATGAAGATAATTCGTGCTCATCGTATTGACGTAATGAACGGATGCGCACGCAGGAAGCAATTCCCTGGCAGCCTGACTGCGATCCTTCGATTTGCCGCTGTCCCGAATGCGAATGAGAAAGCTCTTTTCGGTTCGACGGAGACGAACATCGGCGGATACCCTATTCCTGCTGGACGAGCTTCCCTGTAAAATGTCTGCAAGCAGCTTGGAAATGGCCCCTGCGATTTGACTTGCGGTCTCTTGTTCCATTCCTTCGTCTATGCAAAAGGTTTTCATGGTATCTATGGCATTTGAAATCTCTTCGGAAGACATGCTTTGCAGTTCCATTTCCACACTGGGAGACGAGTCAAAGTCGACAGGAAGAAACAGGTAATCCGATAGATGGAGCGGAACTTTTTTCGCATCATGCCATGCCATCAAAGCGATCACCAGAAGTGTCAGCGCTTTGCCGACAGGGAAGGCCAGCCATACGCCGTTCACACCAAAGAGGAACCCGAACGGTATGGCGCAGCCTACAACTGCAACAAGTTCATTCAAGATACAGGAGACATGTGACTTTCTGAGGTTTCTCGTCCCTTGAAGATAATTCATAAACACGTTGATGATCACGTGCAGCGGCATACTGAACGCAAAGATCCGTACACAGGTTACTGCCATAGAAAAGGCCTCATGCCCCGGCTCAATATACAAGCCAACCAACTGCGGGGCAGCAAGGAACAGTACAGCCGCCAACAGGCTGACAAGGATTGCTCCTGTCTGTAATGCCGTTTTCATCAGCGCTCGGATCCCTGTCCTGTCCTCTTCACCGTAAAGAACGCCGACTACAAGGAGTGTAGACATACTGATTCCCGTACTGACCGAGGCGAAAAAGTTATTCAGGTTGGTTTGCGCTGTCAGGGCCGTCACCGCGACACTGCCTGCGATCACCAGTAAAAGATGATTTAGGAGCAGGGAGCGGAGGGTATTGCAGAACCGGCTGACGGCAAAACAATGGGTATGATCGCAAACACCGCTGTCAAATGCAGAAGCTTCCGAAACATTTCATCATTCAGGTGAAGCTTTCGGTTTGCCAGCACAGCAGCCCCCGCGAGCACTGCCCAATGCAGATGTAAGAGCCCAAATAACTTTAAAAACTCCAAAATAGCCTTTACAATCGCATTCATTTCTTTCCCTCCTTTAGAAACCTGCTTTTTTCCTCTTAATGAGCAACGTGATGCAGGCGATGATGGCCGCCAGGGCAGGGATGATCCAGACTATATGCTTTTTCATGACACACCTCCGTGTTTTTTTAATTGCGCGATTATCGTACCGCTGCAATGTTTATGGGATGCTTGCGTTTTGTTAAAGTAGTGTTATTTTGAAAAGGCAATGTTTTCCGACAGCGCTTTTCCGAACGTATGGCTATTTCTTGTTTATCAGAGCGAAAAAAAGACCTGTGAGCATCCGAAGATACTCACAGGTTACTCATTTTGTTATTACAACGTTCTCTTGTTCCTACGAATCGCCGCCATGCGGTCAAGATCGCCGTGTTGGATCTCACGATCCAGTGAGGCAATTATTTTATCCTTACGGCGCAGGAAATCCGGTCCGGTCAGGTTGACGCCGGAGATGGTGTGGTGCGTAATAAAGCTGCAGTCACAGAGTTGTCTCGGATGATCATGTTCTCAAAGTCGCCCAGCTCCATGGTGAAGTGCTGGAACAGCTGGCCCATCATGCCTTTGTACTCCTCCAGGGTCAGGCGTTTGCCGTAGACGTTGTGGTGAGCGTCTGGCTCATAAAGGGTTTGCACCACTCAAGCCAGCCGTCGTAGCCGCCGTTCCAGTTGTTGAAGCCGTTGAACAGCCGGTCCTTGATGGCCTTTTCCAGATCGCTTTCGATGGGAGTGGGATTCTTGATTTCTGTGACTGCCATAGTTGATTCCTTCTTTCTTTTATTTGTTTATAGGATATAAGCCGGCCTACTTATGCGGTATGGCCGAGGATGGCTTTACTTGCCTGGGGATGGTAGAACAGGACGCTGCGGCTGGCGGCCCGGGCGCTCAGTTCCCGGAGGAAGGCGGCTTCCGCTGTGTTGGGAGCGGGGCTGGTTTCGGCGCAGCACATGCTTCTGCCCAGAGCGGCCAGTGCGAGGTTGTTCAGATCGGTGACGGTGATGGTTTTCATATCAATGACATCCTTTCAGGTTTTTTGTGGGGTTTTTCCCTTTCACTGGCATAAGACTACCCCGGGAATGTTTGCGAGATGATGAAGTTATGTTAAAGAAATGTTATTCATGAAAATCCCCGGAATTTCTTCCGGGGATCGGGACTATTGCAGCTTTTTGATTTGCCTGCTGCCTCGGACGATCATAAACACTGCCGTTCCTATGAGGAAGATCGTAAGCGACCGGTCACCGTCCTTTATAAGACCAGTGCAGGCTCTGATTCATGCAGACGATAGTTTAATTAATACTTTCCCAATTCGCCGTACTATACAAAACAGTGAAAATGGTACGGTTCAGTGTCTGAACGCTATGCGTTCGTTAACAGTTCCTTGAAAAGTGACAGCTTTTCTGCTTTTTCTGCAGTCTGTGAGTCCGAAAACTGCCTCAGATTATTGAAAAATCACAACGAAAATCCTTGATATATAGTACTGCATATTATATAATAGCACTATATATAGGGGTGATTTTTATGGCAGTTCCAGATCATATCCGCAAAGTACCACGCCCGGTCAACACCATTGTCGAGGACAACGGCCGTGACGGTCCCAACCGTTACGCTGTCCGGGAGCGAATCAGCACACGATACATTCCCGGAGGAAACCCGCAGCCTCGCAATGGCAGGGTCATCGGGCACATCCGTGACGGAAGGTTTGTATCTAAACAGGACCCATCCGCTGTTACCGGCCCTGACATGCTTTCTTATGGGGCATGTGCTTTTGTAAAGTCGGTCTCACGCGATCTCCTGGATGACCTCATGGATGTTTATCCAATCAAAGAGGCCTATACGATCATGGCGATCGCGACCCTGCGGATCATCAAGCCGTCTATTGTAAACAGCAGGCTTTCTTCTGAATACAACCGCACTTTCGTCTCCAGGGACTATCCCGGCATTGGGATGTCGACAAATACCATATCCGGTTTCCTGCAGCGTCTTGGGCAGGATGGAAAGAAACGCCGGCTGTTTTACCAAAAGCGCGCAGCACGGGTCGCAGCCGACCATCATGTGGCGATCGACGGAATGCTCAAGCAGGACACCAGTACAGTCAATGATCTTTCGGCCTTTTCCTATAAAGCCAGGATCAAAGGCTGCCGGGATGTTTCCGTTATCTATGCCTATGACATCGAAGCTATGGAACCGATCTGTGCCGAGGTGTTTCCCGGCAACAGCATCGATGCAGTGTCTTATCGCTCATTCATTCTGGATAATGACATCAAGAGTGGTATCATTATCGCAGACAAGGGGGTCCCTCCCGTCCGTATCATTCAGGAACTGGGAGACCGGCCGGATCTTCATTTCCTCACACCCATCAAGAGGAATGATTCCCGGATTGGGAACAATGCTATGCTTGCTTTTGAAGGTGTCCTCGAAGGAGTCGGCGACCATGTGCTTTACAAAAAGTGCTGCATCAAGGGCGGCCGTTACCTTTACTCCTACAAGTCGGCAAGGAAAGCTGCTATTGAGGAAGCCGACTATCTTGCCCGCCGCGAGAAGAACAAGGATTTCATTGGCAGCAAGTATGAAAACAAGCGCAGTGTTTTCGGAGTTATCGTATTCGAGTCGGACCTGGATATGGATCCGAAAACTGCTTACCTCTGTTACGACGAACGATGGATGCTGGAACTTGTCTTTCGCCAATATAAAAACGACCAATGCCTTGACAAGACCAATGTCCAGGGTGACTTTTCCCTGATGGGATCGGAATTCGTCAACTTTATTGCTACCGTCACCACCTGCCGTATGATCGGAAAGGCCAGGGATGCCGGCCTGCTGAACAAGATGTCCTATAAAGACCTTATGGATGATCTCAGTTCCGCATGGCGCATGGTGGATTCACCAGAGCAGCCGCGATCAGACGACGGATGCTGGGTACATACTATTACCTGTGTATTCGAAGAGCTCGAAGCTCTCGGTTTATCCATACCGGTTCCCGGACCGGAGCCGAAGAAACGAGGTAGACCGAAGAAGGAACCAACAGAACAAAAGCCAAAGCGTCCGAGAGGACGTCCAAGGAAGAATCCCTGACCTGCCGTCACTGTATAGTACGGCAGGTTGGGAAACCTTTAAATAATCCATTCCTATCCAGACAGAATTTCCACTGGCAATTTCAATCAGACCCAGATGGTTTCCTTTCAGTATTATCTGTCTTTTCGCTAAGGCTTATTCTGTATTCCTCTTCAGCAATTTCTATCTGTTGCTGAATCTGCTCCGCAGTGGGCAGGTATTCCTGAATCTCCTGTATTTTCACATTATCGTATGTAGCCACGCCCATCGGAGTTGTAATTCCTTGAAACGCCAGCTGAACCTCCGTACGATCCATATCTTTGCAGATCAGAAGTCCAATCGTCTGATTGTCGCTATCCTTTCGGATGAACTCGTTTACAGCATTTACATAGAAGTTCAACTTCCCTGCGTATTCCGGATCGAAAGGCTTTACCTTCAGTTCCAGCACTACATAACATCGCAGGTAGATATGATAAAACAGCAAATCTATCTTTCTGGTTTTCCCAGAGATGATGATTTCTTTCTGTCTTCCTACAAAAGCCCAACCTTCACCGAGCTCAAGCAGGAACCTGGTCATCCTCTGCTCCAATACATCTTCTAATGCATTCTCATCATATTTTGGCGGTAAGCTGACAAATCCAAGGTCGTAATTGCTTTTCAATATCTCCTGCGCAAGTTCTCCCTGTGTTGTCGGAAGCTTCTCCGAAAAATTTGTCACTGCAGTACCAACCGCATGGTACATATCGGCACGAATGCAATTATCCAAAGCATTGCGGCTCCAGCCTTCTTCTATTGTTCTTTTTACGTAAAACAGAGCTTCATGCAAGTCCTTGCATTTAGTGATTATCTCAATATGATGTCCCCAAGGGATAAATCCGAATATCGCCGGGAATGGTATTTCTGCAACAACTTGTTGCAGTTTTTCTTCTGATGCCGTCTCCTGAATTTCTGCAGCAACCTGCTGCAGTTTTAAGCTGCTGATATCCATCTGGCCACTCAGAGCATTAACAGCGTTCCCGAAATCCTCATACGAAGTATAAAAAGAATACCATTTCTTCATGTTCCATAGATTACGTGCAGAGAATCCCTTCGCCTCTGGGAATGCCGCCTGAAGATCAAGGCTCACCTGTTCGACGATTCCGTTTCCCCATTTTTCTTCTGCCTTACGTACGACAAGATCTCTGCCTAGCTGCCAGTTGAAAAGGAGTTGCTCGGAATTCACCTTTACCGCTGCTTTTATCTGAGCATTGCGAAATCGCTGCTTAATGTCATATATCCACTGCACATATTCTTTATCAAGCTTTGTATCATGCAAACGAACTGCTCTTGGCTTCTCATTTCTATTCATGGCACATATCATCCTTAAACTATTCTTTTCCAATGTGGTTTGATAAATGGTGATTGTTATATCAGAACTTCCAGATATGTTCTGATAGTCTTCTCACAATGAAGCTTTTGGGCATATGCGTAAAGTCGATCAAGCTGTCTATCCTGTCTTCGAAGATAGCTATGAAGTATTTCCTTTGTTTCTTCAATCCCGACTTTTTCTCTGTAAAACACAATATCCACTACTGTCTTTTCAATATCATAGATCCGGAACTGATTCTTACCTTCCTGAACAGTTACCATTCCCAAGGCATACCTCTCATCTGTATAATAGTGAATCTTCATGGGCGGCCATTCAGGAATTGTCGAGACTTTTGCCTTCCTTGGAATAGCAATCTCAACTGCATCTGGAATATAGGCAGTCAGGTTATAATATACTGCTGCACTCATCAGGCAGATTACGCCTTTCGGCGCATATGCCTCCACATAATAAAAATCCGATTCTTCTCCTTGATAGCCTGTATTCTCATAATTGCTTTTATTCAGTTTGATCAGTTTTCCTCCATCAACCAGTTTGCTGACCATGTATTGAGAATAGCCTATATCCCTTAACTCCTTCATGGAAATAATTTTCTGATCCTCTGGCAGGTTCTCTTTATTTTTCATCTCTTAACACCAAAAGCCTTTTAATTTCGGCATATTTCGAAGATGCCGATTTTCAATTAAATATTATTTCTTTTTATAGACCTTGTCAAGCAGAACCTGTTTGTAATCATTCATATCCATTCTATTCTGCTCCTACATATTCCGATAAACAGAAAATGGACGCTTGTTTACCGCAGAAACACAGTAATCAATCGTCCATAATCAGTTCAATATTCTATTGTCTATAAGTCCTCAAGTTTTGTACCTACAGTGACGAGTTCTATTGCTATAGCCACCCGGACAAACTTTTCGAGGCGTTTTCCGCGCTTCGACCAGTCGGTCTCACCGAAGGTGAAATGCTCGTAAAAGTGCTTAAAATAAAGGATTTCTACGAATTCAACCTTTGTAGCAACACTATAGTCTCTATGTGTACTGTCTGCGGGAACATGTCCACGGGACATACTTTTTTCAATTCGTATCCTCTCTCACACAGGTACTTGAGATCCCGGGCCAGTGTCGCGCTGTCACAGCTGACATAGACGACCCTTTCCGGCTGCATCCGGATGATCGTGGAGAGCAGGGTTTCGTCACAACCTTTTCGAGGCGGGTCAACGACGATGACATCCGCATATTCGCCTGTCTTTTCATACTGCTCCGGCAGGACATCCTCCGATTTTCCGACAAAAAACTCAGCATTGGAAAAGCCGTTCAGCGCTGCATTGCTGCGGGCATTTTCAACGGCTGCGTCAATGATCTCCACGCCAAGTACCTTGCGGGCTTTCTGCGCCATGAAGAGAGAGATCGTGCCGATTCCGCAGTAAAGATCCCAAACCGTTTCGCCGCCCTTTAGTCCCGCATAGGAAAGGGCTTTCCGGTATAGCTGTACGGTCTGAAGTGGGTTGACCTGAAAAAAGGACAGCGGAGAGATCTGATACTTTATATCCCCGATGCTGTCCACGATATATGGATTTCCCCAGAGAATACGCAATTGATCTCCAAGGATCACATTCGTATTTTTCCTGTTTACATTGAGAGAGATGCTGGTCATTCCGGGAATCTCCCGAAGGGATGCCGTAAGCTCTTTTTCACCCGGCACCCTGTTCCCGTTCACCACCAGGCAAACCAGGATCTCCCCGGTTGAAAAGGCTGTCCTGATCAGCACGTGCCGGATCAGCCCATGTCCTGTTCTCTCATCATAGGGATCGATGGAAAAAGCCTCCATATGAGCAAGGACTCTGTTCAGTATATCCTGGTTAACGGACACGCCGAGAGCGCAGTTATCTGTCTTTATGATGGTATGTGTCCTTCCTGCGTAAAACCCGGCGACAAGCCGGCCATCCCGATCTCTTCCGACAGGGAACTGCGCCTTGTTCCGATAATGATAAGGCGTATCCATGCCGATCACCGGCTCCATCTGAAGATTCGCAAATCCGCCGATCCTTTCCAGATGATCCCGGACCTTCTTCTCCTTGAACCGAAGCTGCTCCTCGTACTTCATGGACTGCAGCTGACAGCCGCCGCACTGTCTCGCGACCGGGCAGACCGGCTCCTGCCTCCAGGGAGATCCTTCCAGGATCTTTTCCAGCCGGCCATAGGCATAGTTCTTTTTTGCTTTCACGATCCGTACCTCGGCCAGATCGCCGATCACGGTATCCTTGACAAAGACAGCATAGCCGTCCGCTTTGCCGATCCCCTGTCCTTCTGTGCTGCAGTCTTCGATCCTGATCGTGACAAGATCATTCTTACGGTATTCCATAAAGCTCAGACCTCACCGGTTTTCCGTAAATTGGATTCAAACAGACGGTTATATCCGATCCAGTCCTTTTTGCTCTTATCGGAAGTGAATACCTCTGTCAGTGTCTCCATCCTGGCATCCAGATTGTCAGCCAGATTCAATGCCACAGCCTCTGCGAGAGCCGGCTTTTTCGGTGAACCATATTCCAGCTCCCCATGATGAGCAAGAATACAATGCATCAGTTCATTCCGGAGGACTTCCGGAAAATCCGGTATTTCTTTTGTAAGATCACGTACCATCTGCGCCCCGAGCACAATGTGACCGACCAGCTGCCCGATGTCCGTATAATCGTTCAGCGGGAATTCTGAAAGCTCATCCACCTTCCCGATATCATGGAGAAGTGCAGCGCTGATCAAAAGATCTCTCTTCAGCACCGGGTAGGTTTTGGCCATATAATCACAAAGCCTCGTCACACTAAGTGTATGCTCCAGAAGTCCCCCCACAAAGCTGTGATGAACGGACTTGGCTGCTGAATGGCTGCAGAATTTCTCACGGAAAGCCCCGTCATCCGTAAACTGATTTGTCAGAAGCGCATGCAGGAACGGATTCCCGACACTGTCCACGAACTGCAGCAGCTCTGCATACATATCAGCTGCGCTGTTTCCGCTGACAGGCAGATAATCCGCAGGGTCATATTCACCCTTTGACGCTTTGCGAAGCCGCTTTATGCTGATCTGAAGCGCTCCGGCAAAGCTGGTCACATCACCCATGATCTCAATATAATCCAGCACATCAAAATCATCGATCCCCTGTGAATTGGGGTCCCAGATCTTTCCGTCCAGAGAACCTGTCTTATCCTGAATCGTCACGTTTTCATATGGTTTTCCATTCTTTGTGACGGCCGAAGTCTTCTGCTTGCACAGATAGATTGCATTGATCCTGTCTCCTTCACGGAGTTCATTGATATATCGCATAATGTATCCTTTCTGATACCGTTTTTTTGTGCTGTAATCATACCATACTTCCATTAGAAAAGCCAGTGGATTGTCCACGTCTGTGCTTCACAGCATATTTTTACCGTCCGGCAATGAAATATCCATACGGGAGAAAAAAGATTGCATGGGTCTCCATGCATTGTTATAATCAAAGTATCAAAAAACTGCTGTTGAGACAGCAGACAGGAGCATCCCATGAATACAAAAGCATACCAGGCACTGGAATATAATAAAGTTATCAACATGCTGGTCGAAAAAGCCTCTTCCCCGATGGGAAAGGAGATCTGCCGGACACTTGAGCCTTCCACGGATCTTGAACACATCCGCCTGATGCAGGTACAGACCCACGATGCACTGACACGGCTGTACAAAAAAAGCGGGATCACCTTCGGAAGCGTCCGCGACATCCGCGGTTCACTGAAGCGTTCGGAGATCGGCAGCTCGCTCAGCATTCAGGAACTGCTGACCGTCTGCAGGCTGCTTGAGAATGTCTCCCGGGTCAAAGCCTATTCCCGCGGAGAACGTGCTTCCCAGGAAGAGATGGACTCTCTGGATGCCATGTTCAGTCAGCTGGAACCGCTGACGCCTCTCACTACGGAGATCCGCCGGTGTATCCTTTCCGAGGATGAGATCAGTGATGACGCGAGCCCTGCCCTTCGCCAGATCCGGCGGAGCATCCGGCTCTCGAACGACCGGATCCACTCCCAGCTGAACAGCATCCTGAACGGGAGCGCCAGATCCTATCTGCAGGATTCTGTCATCACCACGCGAAACGGACGCTACTGCATTCCGATCAAGGCTGAATACAAGAACCAGGTCCCCGGCATGATCCATGATCAGTCCTCCACCGGTTCCACTCTGTTTATCGAACCGATGGCCATCGTACGGCTGAACAACGAGATCCGTGAGATGGAACTGAAGGAACAGAAAGAGATCGAGGCCATACTGGCTGGTCTCAGTGAGCAGACTGTTACCTGCCGTGAAGAGATCCTGCTCGATCTGCAGCTGATGGTCGATCTTGATTTCATCTTTGCGAGAGCGTACCTTGCCATGGATATGAAGGCAGCCGAGCCGCAGTTCAATGAAGAAGGCCGGATCCGGCTCCGTAAAGCCAGGCATCCGCTGATTCCTTCCGGAAACGTTGTCCCCATCGACATCCGTCTTGGTGAGGATTTTGACCTGCTCGTGATCACCGGTCCCAATACCGGCGGCAAGACAGTTTCGCTGAAGACCGTCGGCCTGCTGACCATGATGGGACAGGCAGGGCTTCATATTCCCGCGGCCGAGCAGAGTGAGCTGGCCGTATTCGAAGAGATCTACGCGGATATCGGAGATGAACAGAGCATCGAGCAGTCGCTGAGTACCTTCTCTTCCCACATGACGAATGTGGTATCGTTTCTTGAAAAAGCCGATGAGCATTCGCTGGTCCTGTTCGATGAACTCGGGGCCGGAACCGACCCGACGGAAGGAGCCGCCCTCGCTATCTCGATCCTCTCCTATCTGCATGAGAGAGGCATCCGCACGATGGCGACGACGCACTACAGTGAGCTGAAGGTCTATGCGCTTTCCACGCCCGGTGTCGAGAACGGCAGCTGCGAGTTCAATGTGGAGACGCTTCGTCCCACCTATCGTCTTCTGATCGGTGTTCCGGGCAAGAGCAATGCCTTTGCGATCTCTTTAAAGCTCGGCCTTCCCGAGCACATTATCGAAAGAGCCAAAGACCAGATCAGCGAGCAGGATGAATCCTTTGAAGACGTGCTCTCTTCCCTTGAGCAGAGCCGCATCGAAATGGAGAACAAGCGTGAGGAGATCGACCGCCTCCAGGCAGAATCCGAACGGATCCGCGAAGAACTGGCAAACAGCCGCCAGAAGCTGGAAGCACAGAAAGCCAGGATCCTCCGTGAAGCCAATGAACAGGCCAGTGTGATCCTCCGTGATACAAAGGAATACGCGGATCAGACCATGAAACTGTTTCACAAGTTCCAGAAGGATCATGTGGATACGGCCGCCGTCGAGCGGGAACGGCAGAATATACGGAAACGGATGAATGACGCCCAGCAGGGAATGTCCCTGCAGAGTGCAGAGCGCAGGAAGCCTTCAAAGGAGCTGAAGCCCGAAGATCTGAAACCGGGCGAGGCTGTCCGCGTACTGAGCATGAACCTTAAGGGAACGGTCGCCAGCCGCCCTGATCCGAAAGGATTCCTTTTTGTTCAGATGGGGATCATCCGTTCAAAGGTGCACATATCCGATCTTGAGCTTCTGGATGAAGCAGAGATCACCGGACCTTCCCTGCAGAAAACAGGCGCCGGCCGGATCCGTATGTCAAAATCCTCCTCTGTCTCAACCGAGCTCAATCTTCTCGGAAAGACCGTCGATGAAGCCGTGACAGAGCTGGATAAATACCTGGATGACGCGTACCTTGCGCATCTGTCCACGGTACGTATTGTCCATGGCAAAGGAACCGGAGCCCTCAGAAAAGGGGTCCAGGACTATCTGAAAAAGAACAAGCATGTCGCTTCCTTCCGTCTCGGTGAATTCGGAGAAGGCGACTCCGGGGTAACGATCGTCGAATTCAAAAAGTAAAAACGGAGGACAAAAAGACGTGACCACAAAGCAGAAGATTCTGATCGTTGACGATGACAACAACATTGCCGAACTGATACAGCTATATCTCACGAAAGAATTTTTTGAAGCCAGTATTGCAAACGATGGTATTGAAGCCCTGAAAAAATTCCGGAGCGATTCGCCGGATATGATCATCCTTGACCTGATGCTCCCGGGCATTGATGGATACCAGGTCTGCCGTGAAATACGTCAGTCCTCTGATATTCCCATCATCATGCTGTCCGCCAAGACAGACACTTTCGACAAAGTTCTCGGGCTGGAGCTCGGGGCTGACGATTACATCATCAAACCCTTCGATGCCAAGGAACTTGTGGCGCGCGTGAAGGCTGTCCTGCGAAGGTACAGCAATCATCCGGGACATTCCGTGGCCGGTGAAAAATCCGTAAGCTATCCGGATCTTTCCATTAATCTGACGAACTATTCCGTCACCTACATGGGAAAACAGATCGACATGCCTCCAAAGGAACTGGAGCTTCTCTATTTCCTGGCCGCATCTCCGAATCAGGTTTTTACCAGGGAGCAGCTGCTCGATCATATCTGGGGCTATGAATATATCGGTGATACCCGCACCGTCGACGTCCACATCAAGCGTCTGCGTGAAAAGATCAAAGATCACGAAGATTGGTCGATCGCGACGGTCTGGGGGATCGGATACAAATTTGAGGTTAAGAACAGATGACCAGATTGGCTTCGGTGCATCCTCTTCTGACACAGCTGCTGATCCTTGGCATCTGCATTCTGATCCTCCCGCCCTTCGGAAGTGCGCTGATCGAGCATATTTTCGTCATCATCGTGGCTGACGAATACGCAGGAACGGTCCATGCGCTTACCATGGACGAGGAATTCATGCAGCAGTTTTCAGACGGCAAATTTACACAGGCGGTCAGACAGACCGAATACCTGTCCGATTACAGACGCTTTACTGTGTGGCTCACGGACGCAAACGGCGTGCTGCTAAGCTCCAGCGATTCCGTACCGGAAGGCTATTCAGAATCTTATTTTCTGGAGATGGCAGCCAGATTCAACAAAAGGCACCACTACGAAGTCGGCACCTTCGGCGGAATTCTTGAAGAGAAAAACATTACCATCATCCAACCGGTCCACGATGGGCCCGTCCTGCTCGGTTATATTGCACTGCATTATCATATGGACCGTGTTGCACGTCTTGAAAGACTGTTCCTGCCCGTCCTGCTCCTGCTGATGGTGATCATGGCCACAGCCAACGTGCTGCCGGTTTTGTTCTACTGGAAATTCATCCACAAGCCAATCCTGGAAGTAGGGAAAGGCGCGGAGGAATTTGCAAGAGGGAATCTCTCCTATACAATACCTGTCCAGACAGAAAACCAGATCGGGTATCTGGCAAAGACACTCAACTATATGGCGGATAAGATCAATGAGAACGGGGAGTTCCAGCGCCGGTATATTGCAGATGTATCCCATGATTTCCGCTCTCCCCTCACTTCGATCAAGGGATATGCCGAAGCCATGCTGGACCACACGATCCCTCCGGAAATGTATGAAAAATACCTCCGTATCATCGATTATGAAGCCTCCCGGCTCGAAAAGCTGACACACAATCTCAACGCATTGGGAAGCCTGGAAGCATCCAAGCGGAATCTACAGATGCAGACCTTTGACCTGAACGCCGTTGTCCGGGCCGTTCTGGAAACCTTCGAAGGCCGAAGCCGGGAATCTCACACGACATTATGGTTCAATACCTCCAACGACCCGCTCTTCACCATCGCGGATCTGGAAAAGATCCAGCAGGTTATCTACAATCTTGTGGACAACGCTATCAAATTCAGCAAGCCGTACACGACGATCAACGTGGAGACCGCTTCGCGAAATGAAAAGATCTTTTTCAGCATCAAGGACCAGGGCATCGGAATCTCCAAGGAAGCTCTTCCCAAGATCTGGGACAGGTTCTACAAAGAAGACGCCTCCCGCGGAAAGGACCGCAGCGGATCCGGTCTGGGTCTGGCCATCGTAAAGGAGATCATTCTCGCACATGACGAGCATATCAATGTGATCAGTACGGAAGGGGTCGGATCAGAATTCATCTTCACCCTTCCAAAAGCGAAACAGGAAACGGAACAATAAAAAATGAGAAACGATCCCCGGTTTTATTACCAGGCACCGTTTCTCATTTTTCCTTTTTTCTCAAGATCAGAAAAGCCGTTCTGACGAAGCGCTTCATAAAGGATCACTGCCACGGAGTTGCTGAGGTTCAACGACCGTATCTCGTCCCCCATGGGGATCCGTATACACTCCTCCGGGTGCTGCGACAGGATCTCCTCCGGAATCCCTGCGCTTTCCTTGCCGAACATGATAAAGCATCCGTCCTCATACCGCACATCCGCATAGGTCTTACGTGCTTTTGTCGTCGCATAATAGATCTTGATCCCCGGATTTCTCTTCAGGAAATCCTCGTAATCAAGATACCTGCTGACCGTAAGCTTGTCCCAGTAATCCATGCCGGATCTGCGGATCGCCTTTTCACTCAGGTGAAACCCCAGCGGCTCGATCAGATGAAGATCCGCCCCCGCCGCGACACAGGTCCTGCCGATGTTGCCGGTATTGGACGGTATCTCCGGTTCATGCAGTACTATATGTATTTTCATTATTCCTCCGGGACCTCCCAGTATTCACTCATGGATGGTCTGTCCAGATACCTTGCGCTGCTCCCGCTGTACAGAAGCCGCCTGCGGCCTTTTTGGACACATCCGATCACCGATGCCTGTACACCGTCCCGCCGGAGCCGTGCCGCCATCCGTTCACCTTCGGTAAGGCCGACCAGGTATGATCCGCCTGCGTGCAGCCGGTAAGGATGCTGCGACAGGTTCTCACAGATCTCGATGGTTTCCTGCCTGATCGGCACGGCGCGAAGATCCGCCTCGAGTCCGACCTGCGACGCCTCGGCCGCTTTCCACAGGCAGGCCAGAAATCCTCCCTCGCCCATAGGCATGAAAAGCGTAGCGCCATAAGAGGCCGCCAGATGCTCGAGCGTGCGGGCGTCATGCCCTTCTCCGGCAGACGCCAGGCCATATTCCTCCGCAAGACGTTCCGCCCTCCACAGGAATCCTTTTGCAAAGTGCGGGGACAGTCTTTCTCTGTTCTTCTGTACAAGCTGTACCGTTCCCGCAAGAGCGACAGGGCATACCACGAGCAGTTCCTCCTCCGGATACAGACGCCCCGGGACTTCCTGACGCAGTTTTTCCATCGCTTCCGGTCCCAGCATCATAGCTGCAGCTCCTCCTTACAGAAGATACGCGAGTGCCGTCGGGATCACCATCGCCAGTACCAGCGCGATCACGATGATCGCTGTAATGATCTTTCTTTTTTTCGGATCAAACATTCCCATTTTTATCACCTGTTCCATCGGAATGGAACGCCCTTTCTCCCGGATCTCCGGGTATCCTTCAGCCGGTCAGCGGCTTCACGTCATCCGTGATGTCAACGGCCATGGCATTGTTCGTAAGGGGATCTCTCCTCTCGTAGTCAAACAGGATAACACGGCCATCCCGGAACACCTCTACATGTGCCGTCCGCGGGATCCTGTGCTCCTTTCGATAGCTCCAGACGGCTTTTTCAAACGGCTTCTGGTCCTGTTCAAAGGAGGGACTGCTCTTCAGCTTCTCGCGGACATACATGTCATACAGGAGAAGGTCGCTGCTCCTGTCATCCCGTGTCTCCGGAAGCGACCCAAGGTACTCCAGCAGGATCTCGGCTCTTTCCATACGGGAATGGGATACCCTGTCATACCCTTTTTCTTCATAAAAACCGGCCAGTCGTTCGAAAAACCGGAAAGCATCCCCGCCCGTACAGCAGATCCCGTACGCCGTCGTCATCTGAAACTGCCCACTATTATAATATATTTCCACCATATTTTCCAGTGTTTTCAGCTTCAGGATCTCCGAATACGAAAGCCACTGTGTAGAAAGCACCTCATACGGTGCCTCCTGCTTGTACCGGATCCCGTAGGTGTCAGCCTCCTCATGCATTCTGGATCCTTTCAGGACCTTCAGGAAGCCGAGCTGCAGCTGCTCCGGCTGCAGCTGAAAGACCTGGTTGAAGGAGCGGTGAAAGCTCTCGTAATCCTCGTAGGGAAGTCCCGCGATCAGATCCAGATGCTGATGGATATTGCCGCCGCGCGCTATTGCCCGCACAGCCCTGGCCAGACGTTCAAAATCCATGCTGCGCCTGATCGCACGCAGTGTCAGCGGATTGGTGGACTGTACGCCGATCTCCAGCTGTACAAGCCCGGGCCGCATTGTGCCAAGCAGCCTGATCTGGTCTTCTTCCAGAAGGTCGGCGGAGATCTCAAAATGAAAATTCGTCACGCCATTGTCGTGATCCCGGATATACCTCCAGATCGCCATGGCGTGATCCTTTCTGCAGTTGAAGGTCCGGTCCACAAACTTGACCTGCGGAACCTTCCGATCCAGAAAACTCTGGAGCTCGGGCAGTACGAGCGAAAGACTCCGGAACCGCAGATGACGGTCGATGGATGACAGGCAGTAGCTGCACGAAAAAGGACATCCTCGGCTGCTCTCGTAATAGATGATCCGATGGTGAAAAAGCTCCACGTCCTTATAAATGAACGGGATATCGTCCAGGCTGACCGGCGGGCAAAGTCCGGTCAGCCGGATAACGCCGTTATCCCGGAATGCCAGACCCGGGATGGTCGAAAGATCAGGTTCACCGGACAGATAGCCTGCCGCCAGTTCCCGGAATACGGCCTCTCCCTCACCGATCATGACCCCGCAGAATTCCGGATGCTCCGATAGAAAGGTTTCCGGCGCATAAGAAACTTCCGGGCCTCCCGCCCAGAAGGCGGTGCCCGGAAGGACCTGTTTCAGTTCTTTTGTCCATGCTGTTATAAAGCGGATATTCCAGATATAGCAGGAAACACACAGAACATCCGGAGCCGCAAGGAAAAGCTCCTTCAGGACCTCATCCTGCGTCTGGTTGATCGTGAATTCATGTATCTCGATACTGTCCGCAAATTCCGCCGCGTAGGCCTTAAGGTCGTAGACCGCCGGATTGGAATGTATGTATTTGGCATTGCATGCCGCCAGCAGGATCTTCATGATCAGCCCACCAGCGGATACTTTTCTGTCAGGCCTTTTACGATCGAGCGGGCTTCTTCTTTGCGGTCACGGCTTTTTAGCGTCATGGCGATCGCGTCCGCGATCAGATCCATGTCTTCCGGCTGCATGCCGCGGGAAGTTACGGCGGCTGTTCCGAGCCTCACGCCGCTTGTCACGAAGGGTGACTCCGGATCATTGGGGATCGCATTTTTGTTGCAGGTGATGTTTACTTCATCCAGCAGGTTCTCCATCTCCTTGCCGGTCACGCCGATGCTCCGAAGATCCACAAGCATCAGATGATTGTCCGTGCCGCCGGAAACGATGTCGACGCCGCGCTTTTTAAGGCCTTCACAGAGTGCCTTGGAATTCTCCACGATCCGTTTTCCATATTCCTGGAAGTCGCTCTGCAGGGCTTCCTGGAAGCAGACTGCCTTTGCTGCGATGACATGCATGAGAGGACCGCCCTGTACGCCCGGGAAAACGGCCTTGTTCAGATTGAATTTCTTCGCGTTGGCCGCGCTGCTGAGGATCAGGCCGCCGCGGGGTCCCCGGAGAGTTTTGTGCGTCGTTGTCGTAACGACATCCGCATAGGGGATCGGGCTCGGATGCTGTCCGGTAGCCACCAGGCCGGCAATATGCGCCATATCGACCATGAGATAAGCACCGACCTCATCGGCGATCTCACGGAATTTCTTAAAGTCGATGATCCTGGCATAGGCACTTGCCCCGGCAACGATCAGCTTCGGAGAACACTCTTTCGCGATCCTTCTGACTTCTTCGTAATCGATCACTCCGTCATCGTTTACGCCGTAGTTTACCGCATTGTAATAGGAGCCGGACATATTGGCCGCACTGCCGTGGGTCAGATGTCCTCCATGATTCAGGTTCATGCCAAGGACCGTGTCACCCGGCTTCAGGATGGCAAAGAATACGGCCATATTGGCCTGTGCGCCGGAATGAGGCTGCACATTGGCATATTCGCAGCCGAAGAGTTTCTTGGCCCTTTCGATCGCCAGGGTCTCTACCTCGTCCACGCACACACAGCCGCCGTAAAACCGCTTGCCCGGATATCCTTCGGCATATTTATTGGTAAGAGGGCTTCCCATTGCCGCCATCACGGCCTTGCTCACCCAGTTTTCCGAAGCGATCAGTTCGATATGAGAATTCTGACGTGCCACCTCGGCACGGATCAGATCAGCTATTTCTTTGTCTACTACATCAATGTCTTCAATTGAATACATGAATTTCCCTCCTTACGATTACCATTGCATCAATGAGCATTATAGCGGAAAAAGGTCTCCATGTCAACGTACAAAAGACAAATGTCCGTCGCTCAAGGTCACTCACTTGCAAACATCCGCGGTATATGATAAGATTCTTACAGTGAATACAACAGAAAGGATCTGATGTTATGAGTCAGTATAAGCTGGAAACCAATTGTCTCCACGCCGGATATACTCCCGGCCGGGGCGAGCCCTGTGCTCTTCCGATCTGTCAGAGTACGACCTTTAAATACGATACAACGGATGAAATGGGACAGCTGTTCGACCTGAAAGCGGAGGGCTATTTCTATACCCGTCTGCAGAATCCGACCAACGATGCGGTAGCCGCCAAGATCGCTGCCCTGGAAGGCGGCGTAGGAGCGATCCTCACTTCCTCCGGCCAGGCGGCGAATTTCTACGCGATCTTCAATATCTGCGAAGCGGGAAGCCATGTGGTCGCCGCGTCCACGATCTATGGCGGTACCTTCAACCTGTTATCCGTCACCTTCCGGAAGCTCGGCATCGACTGTACCTTTGTAGATACGGATGCCTCCGAGGAAGAGATCGCGGCCGCGTTCAGGCCCAACACCAGGGCTTTGTTTGCCGAAACCATCGCCAATCCGGCACTGGTCATCCTGGACATTGAAAAATTCGCCCGTGTTGCCCACGCGCATCAAGTACTGCTGATCGTGGATAACACCTTCGCAACGCCTGTCAACTGCCGTCCGTTCGAATGGGGCGCCGATATCGTCACGCATTCCACCACCAAGTATATGGACGGGCATGGCCTGCAGGTCGGCGGAGCCATCGTAGACAGCGGCAATTTTGACTGGGAAGCCTGCAAGGAGAAATACCCGGGTCTTACCGAGCCGGATGAATCCTATCACGGCATCGTCTATACCAGGCAGTTCGGCAGGAACGCCTACATCACAAAAGCCACTTCGCAGCTGATGCGGGATCTGGGATCGATCCCTTCCCCCATGAACTGTTTCCTCCTGAACATCGGTCTTGAGACATTGCCTCTCCGTATGGCACGTCATTGCGAAAACGCGCAGAAGGCTGCGGAATTCCTTTTTGCGCATCCAAAAGTATCCAGCGTCAATTTTGCGGGCCTTCCTTCCGATAAGTACCATGCCCTGGCGCAAAAGTATCTGCCGAACGGAACCTGCGGCGTCATCTCCTTTGAGCTCACCGGCGGACGGGAAGCCGCCGTCCGTTTCATGGACAGCCTGAAGCTTGCCAATATCGCGACCCACGTCGCCGCTTCCAAGACCATGGTCCTGCATCCGGCCAGCCACACACACCGCCAGATGAACGACGAACAGCTTGCCGAAGCGGGGGTCTCTCCCGGAATGATCCGGCTATCTGTCGGGATCGAGAACATCGACGATATCATTGCGGACCTCTCCGCAGCTCTGGAAAACGCATAATTGTAAAGACGGACGGCAGAACTTATCTGCCGTCCGTTCTCATTTACTTAACCAGATACACTTCTGTGTAGAATACGCCCTTCCGGTTGCATTCCTCGTGTGTCGCCACATAGACATCAATGCAGTTGTGTTTGATCGCGCCGCCGCAATCCTCCGCCACATATACCTGTCCGTTGATCACGACCTTGGAACCATAGGGGATCTGTGAAGGATCGACCGCGATCGTGTGGTTGGTGACGGCCGTGACCCCGGTCGATGTTATACCGTTGGTGTATGGGCCGTTACAGATACTGCAGGGACAGTAATGCGTTATGCGGAATGTCCCCAGCGGGATCAGTGTATCATCGGAGGAGGCCGCGATCGCGGATCCGACCTGCACACCGTTCTCATCCACCGTCACACCGCCTTCGGCAGAGACCTCGTTCACCGCATCGGCAAAGATCCCCACGCCTGTACTCTTGTGGATCACACCGGCTTCTACCACACCGGAAACCGGTATTTCACCATCTCCGGTCGGATTATCCGCCTCCTGCTCCGGCACCTCTGTCGGAACAGGCGAATACCCTACCAGCATGCTGGAAGGAATGTACCCCATTCGTTCCGTATTCTTGTCCGTCATAAACAGGACACGGCTCCATTCCCCGTACACCTCTGCGCTTCTCTCCAGAATGTCATCCTTTGAGACGGTGCCGATCACGTTTCCGTTCTTGAACCCGGGAAAATCGAGTACCTCTCCATCCGAGGCCAGCGTCACCGCATCATTCACCTTGACCAGCGGATTGGTATCATTCAGGTGCACATTCCGCACATAGCCCTCAAGCCATGGCGCATTCTTGCCGACCGCCTTTACCTTTCCTTTGCTCCAGCCGTTCTCCAACACCTCGGTGCGCTTGAATTTGTGGCCGATGCCGGTAATCCCGACAACTGTTCCCGCATCATCGGGTGTCTCAAGGACCGGAACCCTTTTGCCGATCACATAAACCTTGTCCTCGACCTGCAGGGAATTCACCTTCTCTTCCGCCGGTTCTTCTGCAGGTTCATCAGCTGCCGGCTCCGCCGTTTCCTCTGCAGGTTCATCCGCTGCTGCCTCCGCCGGATCCCTGGCCGGTTCCTTTGCTGCTGCCTCCGCCGGTTCCTTTAGTGCTTCTTCCTTCGTATCGTCCGTGGACACAGGCGTCTGTACACCGTCCTGACGATCTTTTTCATCCTTTGTTTCCTCAGAGGAACTGCCGTCTGATTCTGCCATGATCATCTCGTAATCCCTGACCACCGCAGAGGCGTCTGCGCTCAGCAGGAAGAGACAGGCAAGCAGTACAGCCATGCTTTTTTTTCTCACGTTTGTTACCTCCTCTGATCTTTTGAGATCCCGTTCATCATAGCACATAGACTTCTGATTTGCAACTGCCGGAGCCCTCGGAAACACGGCGCATGGTGTTGTGAAAATATACACAAAACCGATATTGGTAAAATTGAACTGCAAATTCCGAAAATTTATTTAAAAAAGTGTTTGACAAACCGCTCCGATTGTAGTAATATATATTTTGTCGTCAGGGAGACCTGATCACAGAGATGCGATAGTGGCGTAGTTGGTAACGCGCGACCTTGCCAAGGTCGAGACCGCGGGTTCGAGCCCCGTCTATCGCTCTGAAGACCGGAACGATCGTGTTCCGGTCTTTTTTTTGATTCATGGGAAAGTACTCTGTCCTGGTCCCATGGAACAAATGAGCGGAGCGTACATATGCATGTACACTCCGCTTGTGTTATCAATGATGGAAAAGGCGGATACCCGTAAAGGCCATTACCATTCCATATTTATTGCAGGTCTCGATCACGGCATCATCACGGACCGATCCGCCCGGCTCTGCCACATATCTTACACCGCTCTTATGCGCTCTCTCAATGTTGTCGCTGAAGGGGAAGAACGCATCCGATCCAAGCGTCACATCCGTCATCTGGTCGAGCCACGCCCGCTTCTCTTCCCGGGTAAACACGGACGGCTTCTCCGTAAAGATATTCTCCCACTGACCGTCGGCGAGCACATCCATGTACTCCTCGCCGATATAAACATCGATCGCATTGTCACGTTCCGCTCTCGTAATGCTGTCCTTGAACGGAAGATCCAGTACCTTGGGGCACTGGCGCAGGAACCAGTTGTCGGCTTTCTGTCCGGCCAGACGGGTACAATGTACGCGAGACTGCTGTCCCGCACCGACACCGATCGCCTGTCCGTCCTTGACAAAGCAGACAGAGTTGGACTGTGTGTATTTCAGTACGATCAGGGAGATCTTCAGATCACGCTTTGCCTCTTCCGACAGTTCCTTGTTCTCCGTAACGATGTTGGAGATCAGTTCATCGTCGATGGCCAGCTCCTGCCGTCCCTGTTCAAAGGTAACTCCGTAGACCTCTTTATGCTCCAGTGGGGCCGGTACATAATCCGGATCGATCTCGATCACGTTGTAGTTGCCTTTTTTCTTCTGCTTCAGGATCTCCAGCGCTTCCTCCGTATAGCCGGGAGCAATCACGCCGTCGGAAACCTCTCTCTTGATCAGCATGGCGGTATCCTTGTCGCAGACATCAGAAAGCGAGATAAAGTCGCCGAAGGAAGACATACGGTCCGCTCCTCTTGCCCTTGCGTACGCGCAGGCGATCGGGGAGAAGTTCTGCCAGTCCATATCATCGACCCAGTAGATCTTTGCCAGCGTTTCCGTCAGCGGCGTGCCGATCGCGGCGCCTGCCGGGGAAACATGCTTGAAAGAGGTCGCTGCCGGAAGGCCGGTCGCCTTTTTCAGATCTCTGACCAGCTGCCAGCCGTTAAATGCATCCAGGAAATTGATATAACCCGGTTTTCCGCAGAGTACCTTGACCGGCAGATCACTTCCGTCAGCCACATAGATCCTGGAAGGCTTCTGATTCGGGTTGCATCCGTATTTTAAAGCAAGTTCTTTCATATACCGTGTCCTCCTTTACTGGTTCTTGTTGACGATGCGGGTCTCATAGGTGCCGTCCGCAATGGAGATAAAGCGGACAAACAGTGATACCTTGTTATCATTGTTAAGACTGTTCCAGAGCATTTCCGTAAAGCTGTCGATATCGTCCGGGATTTCCACACGTTTAGGTTCTCCTTCGAAGCTCGGAAGCGGACTTCCGTCTCCCTGATAGGTGTGGATAAAGCGTCCCTCGCCGGCTACGGGTGCCGCATAATCAAAGGTATAGCGGATGCAGGACTCCGGACGTCCGTTATCACTCTTCAGGATCGAAAGCATGTAACCGTAGGTGCCGTTCTCGACATGAAGTATGCCGGAAATACGCGGTGTATAGTTCGGTGCATCCGGCTCAAATTCCCTTGTCGTCAATGAACGTTCGAATGTGAGGCCTTTCTGCAGTCCTTCGTAGATCGTATCGGTCTGGTCGCCGTTGGTCACGATCGTATCCGGTCCCAGGACCCTGACCGGTGCATAGATGATCAGGCTCGGATCCGTCAGCTTGGACGGGTCAAATGCTTCCGTGCGGATCCCTTCACCCTCCTCGGCAAAGATCCGGTTCCGGCTGTTCTCGCTGCGGCCCATGATGAAATAGGCCGTGACTGCCTTCGTGCCGTCCGCGGAGCGTCCGATCACGATCCCTCTGCCGGGATAAGAGTTGCCCTTCAGGTCTTTTTCCAAAGAAATACGTTCCATACCTTTTTTCCTCCTGTTTTTATAACGCAAAAACGCCTGGTCAGCCCTAACACAGGCTGCCCAGGCGGTCGGCACATCTCGATCCTGCACTCCCTGTAGGTACTCCTACGATTCCGCCAGTCATGCAGGCCTATGCTTATACTACAATATGCAATTCAAAAATGCAAGAAGCTTCTTCAGTTATCTTCGACACTGTAGTTCGGTGCTTCCTTTGTGATGTGGATATCATGCGGGTGGGACTCCTTCAGCGACGCCGCGGAGATCTTGATAAACTGGCCGGTCGTCTTCAGCATCTCGATATTCTCTGCCCCGCAGTAGCCCATACCGGAACGAAGTCCGCCGATCAGCTGGAACACGGTATCCTCCACATGTCCTTTGTAAGCCACGCGGCCTTCCACTCCTTCGGGAACAAGCTTCTTGGCATCGGACTGGAAATAGCGGTCCTTGCTTCCGTTCTCCATCGCGGAGATGGAACCCATTCCTCTGTATACCTTGTACTTACGTCCCTGATAGAGTTCGAAGGTTCCCGGACTCTCATCGCAGCCCGCGAAGATGCTGCCCATCATGCAGACGTTCGCACCGGCGGCAATGGCTTTGGTGATATCGCCCGAATACTTGATGCCGCCATCCGCGATAATGGGAATATCAAACCGGTTCGCGATCTCATAGCAGTCCATGACGGCTGTGATCTGAGGAACACCGATGCCGGCCACGACACGGGTCGTACAGATGGAACCGGGACCGATGCCTACCTTGACGGCGTCGGCGCCTGCGTCAATAAGAGCTTTTGTCGCGGCCGAAGTGGCTACGTTGCCTGCGATCACCTGCAGATCCGGATAGGCACCCTTGATCTCACGTACGGCACGCAGGATATTCTCCGAATGACCGTGCGCGGAATCAACGACAATAACGTCCACCGCCGCCTTGACAAGGGCTTCCACTCTTGCGAGAACATTGGCTGTGATACCGACGGCACCGCCGCAGAGAAGACGTCCCTGCCCGTCCTTCGCGGCCAGCGGGTACTTGATCTGTTTTTCGATATCCTTGATCGTGATCAGGCCTTTCAGGTTGTAGTCCTCATCCACGATCGGAAGCTTTTCTTTACGGGATTTAGCAAGAATCTGCTTGGCATCCTCCAGAGTGATCCCCTCACGTGCCGTGATGAGATTCTCGGTAGTCATGCACTCTTTGATTTTACGGGAGAAATCTGTCTCGAATTTAAGATCCCGGTTGGTAATGATGCCCACCAGTTTGCGGCCTTCCGTGATCGGAACGCCGGAGATACGATATTTCGCCATCAGATCGTTGGCGTCCTTCAGTGTATGTTCCGGGGATAAAAAGAATGGATCCGTGATGACACCGTTTTCGGAACGTTTGACCTTGTCTACCTCTTCCGCCTGCTCTTCGATGGTCATGTTCTTGTGGATGATACCGATACCGCCCTGTCTGGCCATGGCGATCGCCATCCTGTGCTCGGTCACAGTGTCCATACCGGCACTCATCATGGGAATGTTCAGCTTAATACTCCTGGTCAGGTACGTTGAAACATCTACCTGATTCGGAATTACTTTTGAGTACTGCGGGACCAGCAGAACGTCATCAAAGGTAATTCCCTCTCCAATAATCCTGCCCATGGCATTTCCTCCCTGTTCTTCAGTCTTTTTTGTATTGTCCTAGTGTAACAAAAAAAGTTTTTGCTGTCAATCCAGAAAGACCTTGGACGGAGCGGAATTTTTCATCTGCCTCGCCAGATTTTCGTCGGGTTCGAGAATGATCTTAAACTGCTCACTGTCCTTGTGGACGATCACGGCAAACCTTTTATGGGACGGATCTCCGGAAGAGAAATCCCTCTCTTTCAGGTTCTGGTTTCCGTTATAGTAATCCATCCGGTGCGAGGTCAGCGGAGCTGCCAGATCAGCCTCGGAAAGGCTGAAGCTCATGACACGCTTTCTTTTGGTCTTTGCCATGATCATATCAATATCAAAATCGCCGTTGACAAAGAGGTATTCATACTCCAGGTCTGTTCTTGGAAAAACGAAATAATAAGCAGCAACGCCCAGTACAAGTGCAAGGATCAGGAGCAGTGGATTGATAAGAAGCCCTGCTGCCGCAGCCAGCACGATCAGGGCGATCATTCCGAATTTAATCCCGGAATCCTTCGATGTTTTTTCTTTTTTTACCAATAATTCTGTGTAAAGATCGCTCATTTTGTCTTTCTCCTTTATGAAAACGAATCGTATAGTGATACTATACCATGGTTTTTCCCCGGAGCGCAACCCCTGAACAGAACAGGGACAGATGCCGGAGCATCTGTCCCTGTTCTGTATAAACACGTTTTATTCTTTACATCATGCCCATTCCGGGATTGCCTGCCGGCATGGCCGGGGTCTCTTCCTTGATGTTGGCTACCACAGATTCGGTCGTCAGCAGGGTGGAAGCAACGCTTGTCGCATTCTGCAGAGCGCTTCTGGTCACCTTGGCCGGATCGAGGATACCGCTCTTCACCATATCCACATACTCTTCCTTCAGAGCGTCAAAGCCGATGCCGACCTCGGACTCTCTCACCTTATTGATGATGACGGAGCCTTCAAGACCTGCATTCGCAGCGATATAGTACAGCGGGGATTCCAGAGCCTTGATGATGATGTTCGCGCCGGTCTTCTCGTCGCCCTCAAGGTCTGCCGCCATCCTGGCAACTTCCTTGGCCGCATGGATATAAGCGGAGCCGCCGCCTGCGATAATACCTTCTTCGACAGCCGCTCTGGTTGCTGCAAGAGCATCCTCCAGACGAAGCTTGGCTTCCTTCATTTCGGTCTCGGTAGCCGCACCTACACGGATAACTGCTACGCCGCCGGCCAGCTTGGCCAGTCTTTCCTGCAGCTTCTCACGGTCAAAGTCGGATTTGGTCTCTTCGATCTGTTTCCGGATCTGGCCGATACGGTTCTCGATCTCTTCCTTGTTGCCAAGGCCGTCAACGATCACGGTGTTCTCCTTGGAAACCTTTACGGACTTGGAACGTCCGAGCTGTGCGATGGTAGCTTCCTTCAGCTCCAGGCCGACCTCATCGGAGATCACCTGACCGCCGGTCAGGATGGCGATATCGCGGAGCATTTCTTTTCTTCTGTCACCATAGCCGGGTGCCTTGACAGCAACGACCTGGAAGGTCCCTCTCAGCTTGTTGACGATCAGGGTGGTCAGCGCTTCGCCTTCCACATCCTCAGCGATGATCAGCAGCTTTGCGCCTGCCTGAACGACCTGCTCCAGCAGCGGAAGTACTTCCTGGATATTGCTGATCTTCTTGTCCGTGATCAGGATATAGGGATCGTCAAGAACTGCTTCCATCTTTTCGGTATCGGTTGCCATATAAGCGGAAACATATCCACGGTCAAACTGCATACCTTCAACCAGATCCAGCTCTGTATGCATGGTCTTGGATTCTTCTACGGTGATGACGCCGTCGTTGGAGACCTTCTCCATAGCGTTGGCTACCAGTTCTCCGACTTCCTCATCGCTGGCGGAAATAGCCGCTACGTTTGCGATCTGTTCCTTGCCGCTGATCTTCTGGCTCATCTTCTGGATCGCCGCGACAGCCGCATCCGTTGCCTTCTTCATGCCCTTACGAAGGATGATGGGATTGGCGCCTGCTGCCAGGTTCTTCATGCCTTCATGGACCATTGCCTGTGCAAGTACGGTTGCTGTCGTGGTTCCATCGCCGGCCACATCGTTTGTCTTGGAAGCAACTTCCTTGATCAGCTGAGCACCCATATTCTCAAAGCTGTCCTTAAGCTCGATCTCCTTGGCGATGGTCACGCCATCGTTGGTGATCAGCGGAGAGCCGTAGGTCTTATCCAGAACAACGTTTCTGCCCTTCGGTCCAAGTGTGACACGAACGGTATCTGCAAGCTGATTTACGCCCTGTTCCAGTGCTGCTCTGGCTTCTGCGCCATATTTGATCTCTTTTGCCATAATAATGATTCCTCCTGCTTACTCAGTTTCTCTGAAAATGATGATCGTAATGATGCGAAATGTCTGTTTCTGTTATTTGACTACTGCCAGGATATCGCTCTGTCTGACAATAATGTATTCTTCTCCGTCAAGCTTAACTTCGGTTCCTGCATATTTGGAATAGATCACCTTGTCGCCGACTGCCACTTCCATCTTGACTTCCTTGCCGTCAACCATGCCGCCCGGGCCTACTGCCAGAACTTCGGCCTGCTGCGGTTTTTCCTGTGCCTGGCCGGGAAGAACGATTCCGGATTTTGTGGTCTCTTCTGCTTCAAGCTGCTTAAGTACGACTCTGTCTCCTAACGGTACCAACTTCATAATGTATAGTCCTCCTTTGACTGTATGTCTTCTGCTTTTACTAGCACTCACCAAATCTGAGTGCTAATCACTGTCCCTATATTATTGGTTTTTACAGTTCAATGCAACCTCACGGATTACTTGATTATCTCTTTATTACTCATATATACTTTTGATTTCTCTGTTTTACTTTATTTTTCTCTTATTTCAAAAATAATCAAAGAAAAAAGAGCACCCGCAGATGCTCTTTTTTCGTGCGCAGCGCGCCTCCTTTGATTCAGTCTTTCTTACGCTGGGCCTTGATATTCTCCAGTTCGTCAAAGATCACTTCATTCAGCACCTTGATATAGGTTCCTTTCATTCCGGAGGATCTGGACTCGATAACGCCCGCGCTTTCAAATTTACGGAGCGCATTGACGATCACGGAACGGGTGATCCCGACACGATCGGCGATCTTGCTGGCTACCAGGATCCCTTCCGGTCCATCCAGCTCATCAAAAATATGGATGATCGCCTCCAGTTCCGAGAAGGATAACGTATTGAAGGCAGACTTGACGACCTGCTGCTTGCGGTCCTCCTCCGCGTTCTCCTCGTGCACGGCCCGCATCATCTCCAGCCCCACGACCGTAGTGCCATATTCGCTTACAATGATATCCTCGATATCATAAGGCTTGTCATATCTGTACATGAACACCGTACCAAGTCTTTCCCCCGCAATGTCTATGGGGTTAATGATGCCCTGGTATACATTCGAAACGTGTTCAAAGCCCAGCGTCTGAAGATTGACATTTTCCTTTGTAGAAAGCACTCCCAGAAAACGTTCGTTAAGAAGCGCATCGACATGGCTTCCCACCTTGTCGTCGATCAGCTCCGTGATCTCCTCCACTCCCGGACAGATCCCTACGCCAAGCACTTTCCCTTTTTTGCTGAGGACCAGAATGTTGGAACTGAGTGTTTCGACAAGTACCTGACAGATATCGTTGAATACTACCTTACTGGAACTGCTGTTATGCAGCAGCTTGTTGATCTTTCTCGTTTTATCCAACAGTTGTACGCTCATCTTTTTTCTCCTTTCCTGCATCTGAGCGGAGTCTCATATCATCTTACGATCTATGTTTCTATCTTACACGTATTTTACATAATTTTCAAGACATTTTTTAACTTTTCTGAAAATAATGTATTATTTAAAAATATTATTAGAAAAACAAACGAGTGTGATATACGCCACACCCGTTTGTTTGATCTCAATCTTCTTTTTCAGGCTTTTTCTCAACATAGCCGCAGTTTTCACCGCTGCAGACAAGCTTCTGGCCTTTTTCCACCATATAACTGCCGCATACCGGACAACGTGCGCTCGAAGGCTTCTGCCAGGACATGAAGGAGCACTCCGGATTGTTGCTGCAGCCAAAGTATTTCCTGCCTTTCTTGGTCTTTCGAAGGATCACGTCACCGCCGCAGAGAGGACACGCGATCCCGATCTTCTCAAAATACGGCTTCGTGTTCTTGCAATCCGGAAAGCCCGGGCAGGCGAGGAAACGACCATGCGGTCCATATTTGATCACCATATGCCGGCCGCAGTTATCACAGACCACGTCGGTTTCTTCTTCCTGGATGCTGACCTTTTCAAGCATCTTCTCCGCCTCATCCACATCGTGCTTCAGATCCGGATAGAAGTTTCGTACTACGGTCTTCCAGGAAACCGTTCCGGCTTCCACGCAGTCCAGAAGTCCCTCCATCGTTGCCGTAAAGTTGACGTCCACGATACTCGGGAAGTTCTCTGTCATGATATGGTTGACGACTTCTCCAAGCTCCGTCACATACAGGTTTTTCTGCTCACGGGAGACATATCTTCTGCTGATGAGCGTCGTGATGGTCGGCGCATAGGTGCTGGGACGGCCGATCCCGAGTTCCTCCATGGTACGGACCAGGGACGCTTCGGTATAATGAGCCGGCGGCTGGGTAAAATGCTGCTCGGGAAGCAGGCTTATATTCTCCAGCTTCATTCCCTTTTCGAGGCGCTGCCTAAGGACATTGTCCTTCTCCTTGTCATCTTCCTCCGTATAGACGGACATAAATCCGTCAAACACGATCCTGGATGCGGAGACCGTAAACAGATACTCACCGGCGCTGATCCTGACCTGCGTCGTCTCATATCTGGCCGGAGCCATACGACTCGCCGTGAAACGTTTCCAGATCAGCTGATACAGGCGGAACTGATCGCGGGTAAGGGAATCCTTGAGCGCTGCCGGCGTCCGCGTGATGTCGGTAGGCCGGATCGCCTCATGGGCATCCTGGATCTTCTGCCCGGCTGCCTCCTTTTTTTCACCCGCGGCTACATATGTATCGCCATACCGGGCGGCAATATAAGCTCTGGCGGCCGTGTCGGCTTCATCGGAGATCCTTGTGGAATCGGTTCGAAGGTACGAGATCACACCGACGGTACCGTTCCCCTTTATGTCGATACCCTCATACAGCTGCTGCGCGATCCGCATCGTCTTCTGCGTCGAAAAATTCAGTGCCTTGGAAGCTTCCTGCTGCAGGGTACTTGTCGTAAACGGAAGCGGCGCGTTTTTGATCCGTTCGCCCGTTTTTACCTCGCTCACCTCATAGGTGACGTCCTTCAGCGATGCAAGGAGACTGTCCATCTCCTCCTTGCCGGAGATCTGCATCCGGCTTCCTTCTTTTCCGTAAAAGCGCGCGGTCAGCGGCTTTTTCTCCCCGGGTGCCATGAATTCACCATCCAGGGTCCAGTACTCCTCCGGGATGAAGGCATTGATCTCATCCTCCCGGTCGCAGATGATCCTGAGCGCCACGGACTGGACACGCCCCGCGGAAAGGCCTCTCTTGACCTTCTCCCACAGGAGCGGACTGATGGAATAGCCCACCATCCGGTCCAGCATACGCCGTGTCTGCTGTGCGTCCACCAGATCCATGTTGATATCCCGGGCATGCTTCAGCGAATCCTTGACCGCCGTCTTGGTGATCTCATTGAAGGTGATCCTGTGCATCTTGCCGGGATCCTCCTTTAAGGACTGGGACAGGTGCCAGGAGATTGCCTCTCCTTCACGGTCAGGGTCCGTTGCGAGATAGATCCTGTCTGCTTTTTTGGCCGCCTTCCGAAGGGCTGCCAGCAGTTCTCCCTTTCCTCTGATCGTGATATATTTCGGTTCGTAATCATTGTCCACATCGATACCGAACTGGCTCTTGGGGAAATCCCTGACATGTCCGTTCGAGGCCTCGACATCATAATTCGATCCGAGAAATTTTTTGATGGTCTTTACCTTTGCAGGTGACTCTACGATCACCAGATTTTTTGCCATTACTCCCTCTCCTGCTGTGACCTTTCTTCCTTCAAAAAGATCACACTCTTACATAATACTGTCTGCCCACCTCCCGGATGTACCCAAGCAGCACCAGTTCGATCAGTCCGTTGCTGATCACTCCCTGGGGAAGACTCGTTTTCCGGATCAGATAATCCAGGCTTCGGGGGCGTGAATCGAGGTTATCATACAGCAGATTCAAATCTGATGCAAGTCCCAAGTTTGTATTTTTTGTGTCTTCTTTTGTGATCCCCTCCCCGATCCCCCACTCCAGAAGCAGGATTTCAGGGCAGTATGCAATGCCTGCCCCATCGTAGATCAGCTTGTGGCAGCCCCGGCTCAGCAGGTCATTGACCGCGCCGGGCACCGCATAGACGGATTTTCCCTGTTCAAGGGCGAAGCCGGCCGTGATCAGGCTTCCGCTCTTTTCCTTCGCCTCAACGAGCAGCACCACATCGGAAAGTGCACTGATGATCCGGTTTCTCTGGGGAAAATGAAAAGGCTTTGCCTGCGTTCCGGGAGGATATTCCGACAGGATCCCTCCCTGCTGTCTCAGGATCCGCTCATACACGCTTCTGTGTCCGGCCGGGCTGCAGATGTCAGGACCAGTGCCCAGCACCGCGAAGGTCGGTGTTTTTCCTTCCAGAGCTCCTTTGTGCCCTTCTGTATCGATCCCGTAGGCCAGGCCGCTGATAACCTGTACGCCTGCTTCACTCAGGACTTTGGCATACCTGAAGGCCTGGATGCGGCCGTATGGGCTGCAGCTCCTCGCCCCCACGATCGCGATCGCAGGCCGGTCGTCCCTGGGAAGGTTTCCGATAAAAAACAGTTCCTCCGGCATGCCCGGGTGCCGCATAAGCCTGTCCGGATACCCACAACAGCCTCTCTTCACATGCCTGACCTCTTCGCTCATCCTCATGTCCTCACCTCCAGTATTTCTGGTCCAGGGCCCTGTAGGAAAGCGCCTCTGCAATGTGATTGCTTCCGATCAGGTCACTGTCCCCCAGATCAGCGATCGTCCTGGCCACCTTCAGGATCTTATGATAGGACCGGACGCTGAACTGCATCTTCTGGTATGCTTTTTCGAGAAGTGCCTCCGCTTTCCGGTCAGGGAGACAGTATTCACGTACTCCGGAACCCTGCAGTTCCGCGTTGAAGGAGATCCCTGTTCCCTTGTACCTGTCTCTCTGCCGCTCCCGCGCCGCGTCGACACGGACGCGGATCCCGGCGGATGACTCTGCCTGCTCACGGCTGCTCATCTCCTCCAGGGAGACAGCCGGGATATCCACGCAGAGGTCGATACGATCAAGAAGAGGCTGGCTGATCTTTCCAAGATAATGGCTTACTTCGCCCGGCGTGCAGCGGCATTTATTCATGTCCGGATAGTACCCGCACGGGCATGGATTCATGGCCGCAACGAGCATGAAATTTGCCGGAAACCTGAAGTTTCCGCTTGCCCTGGCGATATTGACGAACTTGTCCTCAAGGGGCTGCCTTAGCGTCTCCAGGCTTCTTTTGGAAAACTCCGGCATCTCGTCCAGAAAAAGGATACCGCGGTGGGCAAGCGTGATCTCTCCCGGCCGCGGGATCCTGCCGCCTCCCGTCAGAGAAGCCGTAGTGCTGGTATGATGCGGACTCCTGAACGGCCGGTGCCTGATCAGCGGGCTCTCCTCGTCAAGGAGGCCGGCAATGCTGTAGATCTTGGTAAGCTCCAGACTTTCATCGAAGGTCAGTTCCGGCATGATCGTCGGGATCCGGCGGGCAAGCATTGTCTTGCCCGCGCCCGGAGGCCCGATCAGCATCAGATTGTGAAAGCCGCTGACTGCGATCTCCGCCGCTCTTCTGGCCCCTTCCTGCCCCATCACCTCCGAAAAGTCAGGCGTTTTTTCCTTTGATGACTCTGCTTCTTCCGTTTCAGGTCCTTCCCGGTAAAAGTTTTCCGGATCCAGGACCGCCTGCAGCAGTTCCTCCAGATCCGATACCGGAAGGATCTTCATGTCCTCTACGAGCCGTGCTTCCTTCTCATTGCCCTTCGGGATCACACAGTACCTGCACCCGATCTCCCTGGCATGGATCACCCTGGGCAGGATCCCGGGCACGGGGCGGATCTCCCCGTTCAGGCTCATCTCCCCCACGAACAGGATCCCCTCCAGCTTTTCCGGCGGGAAAACGCCGGCCGCCGACAGGACCGCTGCCGCCAGGGGCAGGTCAAAGCCGGCTCCCTCCTTCCGGATGTCGGCGGGCGCCATGTTGACGGTGATGCGCTTCGGAGGCAGGGACAGACCGTGATTTTTCAGCGCCGTGCGGACACGGTCCTGGGATTCCTTCACCTGCACGGAGGCATAACCAACCATGACGAACGAAGGCAGCCCGTCGCTCATGTCCACTTCGACCCGGATCGGGCACACCTCCATGCCCATGATCATCGCCGATAATGCATTTGCAACCAATTTTTTTCCTTTCTGAAAGGCAAGTCTCCGATTTCCTGTCTTTCCTGAACATAAATTATGTGATAAAATGGATAAAGCAGGGGATGAAGCTCCCGAGAAAGAATTTCTCTTCCTGCCATGGAATGTAAATCGATTATAGTTCATTCGGGCAAGTTTTTCAATAGACCTTTCCCTGTGATCTGCTATTTGAAAGGAAAAGTGAGGTGAAACAGATGAAATACCCAAGGATCCAGGACATGCGGATGGAGGCGTCCCTTTCCCAGAAACAGCTGAGCGAGATTCTGGAGATCAGCCAGCGCTCCTACTCCCATTATGAGACAGGTACCCGCAATATTCCGATCCCGATGCTGATCAGGCTGGCAAACTACTACAACACCAGCATTGATTATCTCGTGGGAAGGACCGACAACAAGAAATTCCACAAATGATCATCAACAAGAAAAGGACCGCCCGTGGGAGGTCCTTTTCTTGTTGTCTGCAGCAGCATATGTCTCACTCTTTTCCACTCCAGCAGTAGGTGCACAGCTTGCAGGGATCGATATCGATCGATTTTTCCAGATCGTCAAGCCGGTGGAATTTGAGAGTCGTAAAATTCAGTTCCTTCCGGATCTCTTCCAGCATCTCCTTGTAATTGGCGGAATCCGGGTTCGTATAATCCTTCAGCACTTTTTCTTCGACCTGGTCGCCTTCTCTTCTTGCAACGATCCTGCGGGTGATCAGGTCCATCTCGGATTTGGAACGTGAAAAATTCAGGTATTTGCATCCAAAGAGCAGCGGCGGGCAGGCCGGGCGGATATGCACTTCCTTCGCCCCGTTGTGATACAGGAACTCGGTCGTCTCCCGGAGCTGTGTGCCCCGCACGATCGAGTCATCGATCATCAGAAGGCTCTTTCCCTTGATCAGCTTGTGAACGGGAATCAGCTTCATCCTGGCGATCAGGTTCCGCTGGCTCTGCTGAGTGGGCATAAAGGAGCGCGGCCAGGTCGGCGTATACTTGATAAAGGGTCTGGCAAAGGGTACGCCGGACTCATTCGCGTAGCCGATCGCATGGGCGATGCCGGAATCGGGCACTCCGGCCACGATGTCCGGATGGACCTCGCCCCTGTCCCTTTTGGCAAGAAGTTCTCCGCATTTGTAGCGCATGTCTTCGACATTGACGCCCTCATAGGTAGAGGTCGGATAGCCATAATAGACCCACAGGAAGGAGCAGATCCTCATCTTGTCCCCGGGGCCCTTAAGTGTCTCCACGCCTTCGGGCGTGATCCGGACGATCTCGCCCGGCCCGAGTTCCCTGTAATCCTCGTAGCCCAGATTGACATAGGCAAAGCTCTCGAAGGAGACGCAGAACGCGTCATCCTTGCGTCCGATGATCAGCGGCGTCCGGCCGACCTTGTCACGAGCGGCGATCAGACAGTCCTTCATCATGATCAGGATCGTCATGGATCCGTCGATCACGTCCTGCGCATAGCGTATTCCTTCCACCATGGTCGCTTTCTGATTGATCAAGGCTACGACCATTTCCGTGGGGTTCACGTTTCCCCCGCTCATCTCCAGAAAATGCGTGTGTCCTTCATTCAGATTATTCTGCATAAGGTCCGCCATGTTGTTGATCTTGCCGACCGTGGTCACCGCAAAGCTCCCGAGATGGGATCTGACCAGCAGCGGCTGCGGCTCATAATCCGAAATGCACCCGATGCCCAGATTTCCTGTCAGTTCAGCAACATCATGCTCAAACTTTGTGCGGAATGGTGAATTCTCGATATTGTGAATGGCTCTGTCGAATCCCTTCTCCCGGTCATATACGGCCATTCCTCCACGCCGTGTACCGAGATGGGAATGATAGTCGATTCCGAAAAACAGATCCATCACGCAGCCCGTCTTTGATGCAACTCCAAAAATTCCACCCATTTTCTGTCTCCTTTTATTTATTCTTTTCCTTAATGATGCCTTTTCTGTATGCTTCCAGGAGCTTCTTGAGTTCTTCGATCCGCTCCTTCAGCGCTCTTCCGGTATCCGTATCTCCCACAAGGCGCCTTGTGGAGGTATAGTGTACCGCTACCCGGTTGGACACGATGTCATTTTCCTTGACCACAGCCTGCTCCGCCGAGGTAAAGGGCTCATGCGCGGAGAGGATCAGGCCGTAGGAATTATAGATCAGTGTGTAGCCGGCGATGCCCGTCACCTTCTGGTAGGCTTTGCTGAAGCCACCGTCGATCACGATGACCTTGCCGCCGCATTTGACAGGACTCTCGCCCTCGCTCTGATGTACCGGCACATGTCCGTTGATGATATGTCCCTGTTTCGGATCCAGTCCGAATTCCAACAGGAGGGAGTCGACGACTTTTTCATCCTCCAGAAGCTTATAGTACGCGTTCTTGGTCTCCTTGTGGGCTTCCTTGTCAGAAAGAAGATACCGCTCGAACGTCGCCATTTTGTCTTTTCCGAACAGAGGAGAATTCGGTCCTGCCCAGATGTACCACAGGATATCTCCGCTCTTCTGGATCTCGACAGGCTTCAGTGAATAAAATGCCCGCCGTACGTGGGCCTCCAGCTCATCATAGAGCTTACGTCCTTTGTAAAAGCATCCGTCCACTTCGACTTCCCGGAGCGACCCGTCCTCATTGAGCGGCACGCTCCCGTGGAACAGCAGATTTCCGTTGTAGACCTTGTACAATCCGCCCTTGTCAAGAAGAAGCGCCATATGGTTCTGCAGCTTTTCACAGTTCCGGAATCCGGAAGTGATACGCTCCAGGACTTCTTTCTCACCATCGCTCAGCTCATACGGATCCTTCGGATCCAGTGTCGGGAAATTGGTGTCAAGCAGCTTGTATTCTTTTCCGTCCGGAAGACGGAGAACACCCTTTTCCAGATCCATACGCTCCAGCAGCAGCCGGTCGTCCATATAAAATTCGGGATGTCTGCGGATGATCTGCCCCTCCAGCTTGAACTGCATCACCGTGACAGCCTTGTGCATCTTCATCCCGAGGGCTTTTTCGAGACCATTGTAGTTCCCGCTGCCCTTCATCTCAAAGACCGTACACGGGTCATCCTGATAAGTCTCCATGGCAAATGTCGCCAGTGGAAGCATGTTGATCCCGTAACCGTCCTCCAGAATATCAAGATTACCATATCGGAGGCTGTTGCGCAAGACCGTCATGATACAGGCCGGCTGTCCGATCGCCGCGCCCATCCAGACGACATCATGGTTTCCCCACTGAATATCAAGGGAATGGTATTTCATAAGCCGGTCCATGATAAAATGGGGGCCCGGCCCTCTGTCATAAATGTCACCCAGGACATGCAGGTGATCCACGACCAGCCGCTGGATCAGCTCCGCCAGCGCGATGATAAAGTTCTGGGCACGCCCGATGGCAATGATCGTATCCACGATCGAATCGTAATAGGCTTCCTTGTCCAGAACCTCCGCTTTTTCGGTGATCAGCTCCTCGATCACATAGGCGTAATCGGCCGGAAGGGCTTTACGCACCTTGGACCTGGTATACTTGGAGGCGGTGGTCTTACAGACCTCGATCAGCCGGTACAAGGTGATCTTGTACCAGTTCTCCATGTCTTCTTCCTTTTTTTTGACAAGCTGCATTTTTTCCCTGGGATAGTAGATCAGGGTGGCCAGTGAACGCTTGTCGCTGTTGCTCAGGGTATGGCCGAACACATCGTCGATCTTTTTCCGGACAGCGCCGGAGCCGTTGCGAAGCACGTGGGAGAAGGCTTCATACTCCCCGTGAATATCCGACAGGAAATGCTCGGTTCCTTTCGGAAGATTCATGATGGACTGAAGATTGATGATCTCGGTCGAGGCTTTTCCGATCGTCGGATAAAGCTCAGCCAGTCTCTGCAGATACCGGAGTTCTTCCTGGTTCATAGTGTCCTCCTTCAGTAGGGATGCACGGCCGCGTCCTTTGTTCAGAACGCTGTACGGCCGAGGTCAAAAAGTGACATCTGGTTGGATTGGGGAATATCCCCGAACAGTTTCAGGTCATCCATCAGGTCAATGACCGTTTTGCTGACCTTTGTGCGGTCGCGGAAATCGTCTTTTGACAGGAAGATTCCCTGCCTGGCTGCGGCTTCCACCGCATCCGCCGCTTTGTCTCCAAGGCCTTCGATGGTGTCAAGCGCCGGCATCAGCCTGCCGTCGATGATCTGAAAGCGATGCGCCTTCGCTTTGTAAAGATCGATGGGCTCAAAGGTAAATCCTCTCGCGTACATCTCCTGCACGATCTTCATATCCTTCAGGGTATCTTTATCCTTCGGGGACGCCGCGTCTCCTTTTTTACGGATTTCTTCCATATAATATTCAAGCCGTTCCTTGCCCATGCACATCAGCTCATAGGAGAAGCTGGTGGCCCGGATACTGAAATAGGCCGCATAGTAGGCAAGCGGCATATTGATCTTGTACCAGGCGATCCGGTACGCCATCATGACATAGGCCGCCGCATGTGCTTTCGGGAACATGTAGGAGATCTGCTTGCAGGACCAGATGTACCAGTCCGGTACATTGTTCTCCTTCATGATGGTCTCCCAGTCCGGACGCAGGCCTTTGCCCTTCCGGACGCTCTCCATGATGGTAAACGCCTGGCTGCTCTCCACGCCCATCCGGATCAGGTATCCCATGATATCATCCCTGGTACAGATCGCGGTGGAGATGGTCGCCTTGCCTTCACTGATCAGTGTCTGCGCGTTGCCCAGCCATACATTGGTACCGTGGGACAATCCGGAGATACGGATCAGATCCGAGAAACAGGTCGGCTTTGCCTCCTGCACCATGCCGATTACAAAGTCCGTACCGAATTCCGGTACACCCAGGCACCCGAGCGGGCAGCCGCCGATGTCCTCCGGCCTGATCCCCAGCGCCTCCGTACCGGCAAAAAGTGACATGACGCCCTTGTCATCGAGCGGCACCTTCCGGGCGTCCGTGCCGGTCAGGTCCTCCAGCATACGGATCATGGTCGGATCATCATGTCCCAGAATATCCAGCTTCAGCAGGTTCCCGTCGATGGAATGATAATCAAAATGCGTCGTGATGATATCGGAATTTACATCGTTGGCCGGATGCTGTACCGGCGTGAATTTTTCGATCTCTTCTCCATGAGGGAGAACCACGATGCCTCCGGGATGCTGGCCGGTCGTCCTGCGGATGCCGGTACAGCCCTGCACGATCCGGTTGATCTCGCAGTTCCGCTTGTGCTGGCCTCTCTCCTCAAAGTAATTCTTGACATAGCCGTAGGCGGTCTTTTCGGCCAGCGTGCCGATGGTTCCGGCCTTAAAGGTATGCCCTTCCCCGAAGATCACCTCGGTGTATTTATGCGCGGTCGCCTGGTATTCGCCCGAGAAATTCAGGTCGATATCCGGCTCCTTGTCACCTTTGAATCCGAGGAAGGTCTCAAATGGAATGTTGAAGCCGTCCTTGTGCATCATGGTCCCGCAGTGCGGGCAGGTACGGTCCGGCATATCGCAGCCGACCTTGTCGGCATAGGCCTGCACGGTCTCCGATTCAAAATCGCTGTAGTGACAGTTCGGACAGACGTAGTGCGGCGGCAGCGGGTTGACCTCGGTGATCCCGGACATGGTAGCCGCAAAAGAGGAACCCACGGAGCCGCGGGAGCCCACCAGGTATCCGTCCGCGTTGGACTTCCACACCAGCTTCTGGGCAATGATGTACATGACGGCATAGCCGTTCGAGATAATGGAATGGAGCTCCTTGGCCAGCCGTTCCTCGACGATGGGCGGAAGCGGATCTCCGTAGATCTCATGTGCTTTTTTGTAACAGATGTCTCTCAAATCCTGATCGGAATTCTCGATCACCGGCGGATATTTGTCCGGATGGATCGGAGACATCTTCTCGATCATGTCCGCGATCCGGTTGGTATTGGTGATCACGACCTCCTCGGCTTTCTCGCTGCCAAGATAGGCGAATTCCTCCAGCATCTCCTCCGTTGTCCGAAGATACAGAGGTGCCTGCGAGTCCGCATCCTCAAAGCCGTTTCCGGCCAGGATGATCCGCCGGTAGATCTCGTCCTGCGGATCCATGAAGTGCACATCGCAGGTAGCAACGACGGGCTTATGGAACTGTTCGCCCAGGCGCACGATCTTCCGGTTCAGCTCCTTCAGATTTTCCTCGGACTGCACGGTATCATTCTTCTCGTCGTTGATCATGAACGCATTGTTTCCGAGCGGCTGGATCTCCAGATAATCATAAAAGTCCACCAGCCTCGCGATCTCCTGCTCCGGCGCGTGCCGCAGAAGCGCCTGATACAGCTCGCCCGCCTCACAGGCGGAACCGATCAGCAGGCCGTCCCTGTGTTCCAGGAATACGCTCTTTGGGATCCTGGGTCTGCGATGGTAGTATTTGAGGTGTGATTTGCTCACCAGCTTGTAAAGATTGATCCTGCCCGTCTCGTTCCGCATAAAGATGACGGCATGATAGGTGGGCAGCTTCTTGATCATATCCGGGGACACGGCGCCCTGACGGTTGAGTTCATCCACATCGTGGATCTCCCGCTCCGCAAGCATATCGACGAACCTGGTAAAGATCCCCGCGGTACACTCCGCGTCGTCAACGGCCCGGTGATGGTTCTGAAGGCTCACGCCCACGGCCTTGGCTACCGTATCCAGCTTGAAACGGTTCAGCGCCGGCAGCAGGAATCTGGCCATCCCCACCGTATCCACATAGGTAAATTCATCGGAAAGGCCAAGCCTCCGGCAGTTTTCCATGATAAAGCTCATGTCAAAATCCGCATTGTGCGCCACCATCACGGCCCCCTCGCAGAAGGCGAGGAAATCCGGAAGAACTTCGCTGATATCCGGGGCGTTCATCACCATATCATCATTGATGCTTGTCAGCTGTTCGATCCGGAACGGGATCGGAACCTTCGGATTGACAAATGTCGAAAATCGGTCCGTGATCTTCCCGTTTTCAACACGCACGGCCCCAATCTCAATGATCCGGCAGGTGAGCGGCGAAAAGCCGGTCGTCTCAATATCAAAGACCACAAAGGATCCGGACAGGCTCTGTCCTTTCCCGTCTGTCACCATGCCCTTCAGATCGTCCACCAGGTAGGCTTCCATCCCGTAAAGGACCTTGAAGTCGGACTCCTTGGGCACGCAGCCTCCCCAGGCGTCAAAGCAATGGTTCGCCTCCGGAAAAGCCTGTACGACGCCGTGATCCGTGATGGCGATCGCCTTATGCCCCCATTCGTAAGCCCGTTTTACAAGGGCTTTGGCGTCCGTCACTCCGTCCATATCGCTCATCTTGGTATGGCAGTGCAGCTCGACACGTTTCTGCGGGCTTGTATCGACACGGCTGACCGTAAAGTCCGGAATCCGGCGGATTCCGCGGACGGAAGCGATGGTCAGTTCCCTGTCAAAGGGATCGATACTGCACACGCCCCGTACCTTCAGGAAGGCTCCCGGCTTGATCTCACCTGTCAGTTCGGGCACCTGCTCATTCGGAAGGAACATTTTTACGACAATGGAATCCGTAAAATCCGTCAGCGTAAAGAACAGGATCGTCTTCTCATTACGGATCCCGCGCGTCTCCACCGTCATTACCTTGCCACGGACGACCACCTCCCCGATCTCGCCGGTGACGGTTTCCAAAGCGATGGCGTCGCCTTCGATATCGCGGCCGTAAATGACATCCGGATTGGAATCCTTGCGAACGGTCGGCTGCTCGGCTTTTTTGCCGGCCGGTCTCTTATTCCGGCCGGGCTCCTGGATGCGGGGCTTCTTTTCGGATTCCGTTTCGGTAATCTCCTCGGATCCGTCCTCCGTATCCTGGGTTCCGAAGGCACGTTTTTCGATGGCCCTGACCTCCTGGCGGATACGAAGCTCATCATTTTTTCTGTATTTACTCTGCTTCGGCTCGGCAAAATCCATCTCAATGACTATCTCCATCCCGCACCGGTCGCAGAAGACCTTATGCAGATATTCCGTCAGGATCTGCGCCTTCTCCTTTGCGATCAGCGTATCCGGAAGAGTCATGTGAAGTGTTTTTTCCTGCGGGAACGTGATCTCCGCCGCCTTAAACAGGCTGTACTCCAGTTCACTGAAGGCCTTCAATTCCAGCTCCATGCTGTCCCTGTAGGCATCCAGGAAATTCTGTGCGGTATACTGCATCGATAACCGGAATCTTTCGATCACGATCACTTCCATCGGACTCCCCGGAAAGCACTGCCTCCGGATCTGCTCCTCGATGGCCGTGATGTACTTTTTGTGGATCCAGCGCTCACTTAAGATATAGATCCGCAGGCGCGTCCTGGCTTTGTTGCAGACGACCCGCGTCACCGTCACCATGTCCAGCAGCTGATGCAGTTCGTCGTCGACCTCAAGGGTCGGAAAAACGTCAAAAAATCTTCTTTCCATCTATAGATCTTCATTCCTTGTTCTGCTCTTCTGCCATACGGACAAGCTCCGTCCGCAGGGCTTCCAGCAGCTGGTCTTCGGGTACCTTCCGAAGGATCTCGCCGTGCCTGATCACAAGTCCGACGCCGCTTCCTCCGGCGATCCCGAGATCGGCCTCCTTTGCCTCTCCCGGTCCGTTGACGACACAGCCCATAACGGCCACCTTGATGTCCAGAGGGAATTCCTGGACCATCGTTTCGACCTGGTTGGCAAGGCCGATCAGATCGATCTGTGTACGTCCGCAGGTCGGGCAGGATACGACTTCGACCCCGCCTTTCCTTAGGCCAAGTGTCTTGAGGATCCTTTTGGCCGCTTTGACCTCCTCGAGCGGTGGTCCCGTCAGTGAAACACGGATCGTATCCCCAATCCCCTGGTAAAGGATGATCCCGAGTCCGATCGCGGATTTGATATTCCCGGACCAGAGTGTGCCTGCCTCCGTGATCCCCACGTGCAGCGGGTAATCCGACTGTTCTGCGATCAATTCATGTGCACGGGCACACATGAGTACATCGGAGGACTTGATGCTGATCACCAGCTGGTCATAGCCCAGCTCCTCGATGATCCTGACCTTGTCCAGTGCGCTTTCGACCAGACCCTCTGCCGTCACGCCGTGGTATTTTTCCACCAGTTCCTTTTCGAGGGAGCCGCTGTTGACGCCGACACGGATCGGAATCCCGTGTGCCCTGGCCTCCTCGACGACCGCACGGATCCGGTCCGTACCGCCGATATTCCCCGGGTTGATCCGGATCTTGTCCGCGCCATTCCTGATGGCAGCGATCGCCAGCCGGTAATCGAAGTGAATATCCGCCACCAGCGGAATGTGGATCCCCTTCCTGATGCGGCCGATGGCCTCAGCGGCTTCCATCGTCGGTACCGCTGCGCGGATGATGTCGCAGCCCGCCTGTTCAAGAGCCAGGATCTGCGCGATCGTCGCTTCCTCATCTTCCGTCTTTGTATTGGTCATGGACTGGATGAGGATCGGATTGCCGCCTCCAATGACCCGGTCACCGATCCGGATTACCCTTGTTCTGTCCCTGTGCATGCTTCTCCTCCGGTTTCTGTGCTAAAGAGACAAAGGGGCGCCGCCCAGCAGCACCCCGTTGTACCTGTTTCTCCTGTTCCGTATCAGCGTCTGATCTCCAGAAGCTTGTCCTTCAGTTCCTTCTCCATCCTGGCGATCTCCTGCTCCGCCTGACGGCGTTTGTTGCGGCCGTCCTCCTGGATCTTCATCACATCGTCAAAAGTACGGATCAGATCCTCATTTGTCTTTTTGAGCGTCTCGATATCCACGATGCCCCGCTCTGCTTCTTTGGCGGTCTCCACAGAGGCCGTATGAAGCGCCTCCGCGTTCTCCTTCAGCAGCTCGTTGGTCAGATTGGTGACCTTGGCCTGGGCCTTGGCCGCCTCCGTGGAATGAGCAATGCCGAGCGCCAGGACCATCTGGCTCTTCCACAGCGGGATCGTATTCATGATGGTCGTCTGGATCTTTTCGACCATGCTGGTGTTGTTGCTCTGGATCAGACGGATCTGCGGGGCCGTCTGCATGGAGATGGTCTTGGTCAGTTCAAGATCGTACAGCTTTTTCTCGAACCGGTCGCACTTGTCGGCCAGGTCCTTGGCCGCCTGCGCATCCTCGGGCAGTCCGCTTTTCTCAGCCTTTTCCCTCAGCTCCCGGAGCTCGCCGTCCCGTACCTCCTGCAGCTTCTTTTTACCTGCAAGAACATACATCGTCAGTTCTTTATAGTAATTCAGGTTCTGCTCATACATCTTGTCCAGGACGGCAGAATCCTTCATCAGACGAATCTGATGCTGCTGAAGTGCATCAGCGATCTTTTCCACGTTGACCTCGGCCTTTGCGTAGCGGTTCTTCAGATTTTCGAGCTTGTTGCCCTGTTTTTTAAAGAATGCGAAGAAGCCCTTCTCATCTTCAAAGGCATCAAAATCCTTCAGCTCCGTTACCACGCCCGCCAGCAGATTGCCGACCTCTCCCATATCCTGGGTCTTGACATTCGCAAGGGCGGAATCGGAAAAATCCGCCATTTTTTTCTGCGTGCCCGCACCGTACTGCAGGATCTGATTGGTGTTTTCGATGTCGATCTTCTCGGCAAACTCATCAACCATTTTCTGCTCTTCCGGAGAAAGGATCGTTTCCTCCATCTTCGGGGCTTCTGCTTCCACAGGCGCTTCCTCGACGGCTTCGGCTACGGCCTGCGCAGTTTCACTGGCGGTATCGGAAACCTCCGGTTCCAATGTCAGAGTCGGTACTGATGTCTCCAGATCTTTGAATTCGTCTCCCATGTTCTTTTCTCCTTTACTCCATAGTGCAATATATTTACAGGTTGCTTTTTACGGGATCAGCTTTGCTGCTGGACAGCGTGGGACATCTTCTGGAGCTCATCCTCCGTAAGTCCCTCCTGCGCAAGCAGGGTCTGCAGCACAGAGATATCGCTGGAAACATCCAGCGCCTGGTCATGAAATACCGAGTCAAGCAGCTTCTCGAACGCGAGGTTCAGGGTGTCCAGCGTGTCCTCGATCTCCTTCTTGGAGTTCTGGATCGTCTCCCCCTGTACCGGCTGGCGGTCCATGTCCTCATAGGCATCAAGCAGCTTGATGGTCATGGGCAGATAGTAGTTCATCAGCTTTTTGAGGTCGCCGACGATCTCGGGATGCTCCTTGGCCCGCACAAAGATCTTTTCGACGATGTCTTCCATGCGGGAGATCTTTGCGGAGATCTCCTCCCCGGGGATCGCCTCGTTGCTCCGGCGGATCTTTGCAAGATACTCATTGCCCTTGTCGAGGACTTCCTGTACCTCCGGTGTGATGACCGGATGTTTGGCCCGCTCTTCGGCTTCCTCCCGCTGGCGGATCTTCATCTGGTCCCGGGTCTCCTGGTACTGCTTGTAGGTCTCATCACTGGTGATCAGACAGGTCTCCTGATCATCGATGTGGCCCTGCAGGAACCAGCCGCTGTCGATCATGCTCCTGACATCCTTCTTGACGAAGGCGACCGGTTTATGGGCGACCTTTGACAGCTGGTCGAAATTGACGTACGTCTTATCTCCCAGTGTACGGACATAGGCGTTGAACCGGTCTGTCTTTCCGGCCTTTTTGGCTCCGTAGATGGTAAGCCCCACGCCGGCTCCCACGAGAAGCGCCAGCATAACGGCTGTCAGGTTCATTCCGGAATCCGCCCCGGCAACACTGCTCAGCATGCCGTTGGTCAGAAGGCCGATCCCGTTGGCGACGGCCACGACCGCACCGACGGCTGCCAGGAAGATCCCTTTGGCCTTTTCGCCGGTCATCTTGGCATACAGGGCGATCTTCGATTGCTTCTTCGGGGCTTCCTCCTTCCGCCGGAAGGATTCCGGCGGCGTATAGCGGTTCCTCTTGTAGGCATCGGTTCCGGCCTTACCGGAAGAGCCGCTCTGTCCGACGCTGCCGATGCCGCCCAGCATCTGGTCGACTGCCTGATTCACCGCCTGGTTGATGGTCTGATTCAACTTCTGGAAATTACGCGAATCCACGGCCTGGTCTATAATATCCTGTATCGTATCTCCTAATTCTTCAAATCCCCAGTAATCGCTCATGGTTCCTCCTTCCAAAAACATCCTCATCTATTATACCGAAAACAATGGTAAAAAACAAGTAATGCCTCCATCTTCTGTATAAATTTACATGGAATTTGAATTTTTGCGTTGCAGACAGCGCTTAAAAGTTTTACAATAGCAGAGACGTAAAGCTTTTTTCACACGGAGGTCATAAATATGGAAAAAAAGAACATCGACTGGGGAAACCTCGGCTTCGGATATGTCAAGACCGATTACCGCTATGTTTCCAATTATACGAACGGTGCATGGGATGAGGGTGAGATCACGACCGACGACATGATCTCGATCAGCGAGTGTGCCGGCGTGCTTCAGTATGCCCAGACCGTCTTTGAAGGCCTGAAAGCCTACACGACCGAGGACGGCCATATCGTTACCTTCCGTCCGGACCTGAACGGCGAGCGTATGGAGCAGTCCGCCGCCCGTCTGGAAATGCCCGTGTTCCCGAAGGAGCGCTTTGTGGACGCCATCGTCAAGACCGTCAAAGCCAACGCGGCATTTGTTCCTCCCTATGGTTCCGGCGCTACCCTCTATATCCGTCCCTTTATGTTCGGTGTAAACCCGGTCATCGGTGTCAAGCCGGCTGACGATTACCAGTTCCGTGCATTTGCAACTCCGGTAGGCCCGTATTTCAAGGGCGGCGTAAAGCCGATCACGATCCGCGTCAGTGATTTTGACCGTGCAGCGCCTCATGGGACCGGTCATATCAAGGCAGGCCTGAACTATGCCATGAGCCTTCATGCCATCGTGGACGCTCACAAGCAGGGCTATGACGAGAACATGTACCTTGATCCCGGAACCCGGACCAAGGTCGAGGAGACCGGCGGCGCCAATTTCCTGTTCGTCACCAAAGACAACAAGGTCGTGACACCCAAGTCCGGCAGCATCCTGCCCTCCATTACCCGTCGTTCGCTTCTCTATGTGGCCAAGGAGTATCTCGGCCTTGAAGTCGAAGAACGTGAGATCCTTCTCGAGGAAGTCAAGGACTTTGCAGAGTGCGGACTTTGCGGAACCGCGGCGGTCATCTCGCCTGTCGGCAAGATCGTCGACCACGGCAAGGAGATCTGCCTGCCCAGCGGCATGACGGAGATGGGCCCGACGACCCGCAAGCTGTACGAGACGCTGACCGGCATCCAGATGGGCCGGATCGAAGCTCCCGAAGGCTGGATCAAGGTCATCGAGTAATCACAACAGATATCGTCCGGCAAGGACAAAATCAGGAGGGACCGTAAGGTCCCTCCTTTACGTTGTCACCGCAGGCAGGCGTTATCCCCTTTCCGCCTGCGCATCCGTTTTCTTCCTCTCATATTTCGTGAAGCGGTATTCCAGATCGAAATAGGTCATCTCGTCGCTCTCGGCCGTCAGCTCCCACTCAGGCATCGCGTCCAGATCCGGGAAAAAGGCATCCGCCTCGTACGCGAAATCGATCCTGGTCACATAGGCCGTATCGCACCAGGGAAGCAGCTGCCTGTACACGCCGGCCCCGCCGATGCAGTACACGTCCCCGGAAGGATAATCACGGATCGCATCCAACAGTTCCTCCACGCTGTGCACGACCACAGCTCCGGGGACACGAAACTCCGGGTTCCGCGTCAGTACAATGTTAACTCTGTCATAAAGCGGCTGGCCGTTCGGCAGGCTTTCCAGCGTTTTCCGGCCCATCACGATCACCTTTCCGGCCGTTTCCTTCCGGAACAGCTTCATATCCGCGGGGATACTGACCAGAAGTCTGTTATCCTTTCCGATCGCCCAGTTTCTGTCTGCCGCCACGATTATATTCACGATACATCATCCTCCACTATATTGAGTTTCTTTACTTTTCATGTGTCTCATGCTATAGTAGAACGCATGAGAATCCTGATTGCATTACTAAAACCATTATCCTTTATCCCCGCGCTTGTCATGATGTATGTGATCTACTCGTTCTCCGCGCAGCCGGGCGACGTGTCCGGACAGCTGAGCTATGAGATCAGCTATGACATCGTAGAAGCCAGGGATACCATCATGGATACCAACAAAACCTATGAACAGCTGTCTTACGAGGCGGATTCCATACATTACTATGTACGGAAAGCGGCTCATATGACCGAATATTTCCTGCTGGCGATCGCCATTTCCTTCCCGCTGTACGTCTACGGAGTCCGCGGGATCTGGCTGATCCTTCTGGCCGGGATCGTCTGCGTCGGATTTGCGGGCTTTGACGAGTACCACCAGGCGTTCGTCGATGCGAGGGGGCCGTCCGTAAAAGACGTCTTCATCGACAGCATCGGCGCCGCGCTCGGGATCCTTCTGGTCCAGGCGTTCTGCTGGTCTGCTTCTCATCAGCCCGGAAGGCGCAGGCGAAGGCGAAGATAAATAAAAAAGGCCCGGAACCTACTGCTGCATATTGGCCCGGAGGTCTGCAAGGAGAGCCCTTGCCGCCTCCGGCATTGTTTTTTTGTGGTATAAAAGTCCCAGCGTCAGTGCCGGGTGCTCCTTCATGGTGATCCTGGTCAGCTTTCTGTCCGGATCCAGCAGCTCTGCCGCCGACTCCGTCATGAGTGACCTGGCAAACCCTCCCTGCAGGTAGGCTTTGAGTACATCCATGCCTGTCGTCGTGACGATCGGCCGAACCTCCTCCGGGGAAATCTGCCATTTCCGGAATAATGCGAGGATCTCCTGATAGGTGTTCTGATGAAGGATCAGCCTGTCTGAGGTCACATCCGCAAACGAGATACCATCACCCAGCGTATGCATCATCTCCGGTGTGCCAAGATAGTACACTTCCTCCTTCAGTGTCAGCTCCCCGATCCTCGGATCCGGAGAAGGCAGGCCGGTGTGCCCCAGGATCATGTCCAGTTCCCCGGCTTCGAATTTCTTAAGTGCCACACTCATCTCATACTCCAGCAGTTCAAGCTCATACTCGGGGTGGACGTCAAAAAAGTCCAGGATCCTGCGGATATAGGCAAACGCATTGTCCGACGAGTCCACCGAGATCCGCAGCTTCTGCCGGTCCAGACTCCGGATGTGCCGGAGCAGTCCCATCATATCATCAAAGCTTGCGATCATTTCTTTTGCTTTTTCGGATACGATCTCTCCCGCAGGAGTCAGCTCGACACGTCGATGGGAACGGTCAAAAAGCACAACGCCCAGACTGTTCTCCAGCGCTTTTATGTGCTTGGACAGACTCGACTGGGAAATAAAGAGACTGTCCGCCGCTTCTGAAAAATTCCGTTTTTCCTCTACCATGAGAAAGGCTTTCAGCCATTCTACCTGCATTTCCAAATCCTCACAGACGGCCTTCGGATACATCATGATTTTATCATTTTTATCACAGAAGTACAATGGTTCTCCTAAAAAACTATTCCAAAATGGAAATTTAGCTTTCCACATTTGAATTGCCTTCTTCGATCCCGGTTGATATAGTAAATACAGAAGTAATTGTTATCCCGAAAGGAGGATTATTCATGAAAATTGATCTAAACCGAATTCCATTCAGCAGAAGGAACTCCTATATGGCCATTTCGGAATTAAAGCCGGAATACGCCACCCAGGAACTGGATGCCGGACTGTATCTTCGTACTGTCCACGGTTCTGCAGAACGTTCGATCGTAGCCAAGCTGACGCCTCTCTTCGGCGGCAAGGAGGAAGCGTATTCGACCGAGCTGGAACTGACCTCCCTGGTTCTCCGTCATGGCGATCAGCATATCGATATCGTCCTTGACGACGATACGACCATGCTTGTCCGCGGCTCCGAAGGCACCGGAATGAAGATCGACTTCATGACCGAAAAATACACCAATGACTATATCTATGATATCAAGCATCGTACCTATACACTGTATATGGCCAACTGCTACAAGAATAACTGCCGGTATCTGATCTGGGCCCTGAAGGATAAGATCTCCCTCGACCAGAAATGGAACGACAACATCGCTGAATACTCCCGCCTGGATGTCAGCAGCCCGGACGGCTTCATGTTCGCGATCAAGGAAGTCGAGACCGAATGGTCCAACAAGCTCGGGAAGTATGATTTTGCCATGTCCCGTACCGGATCACAGGAAGATTTCCTGGAGTTCCTGCGTGCGGTTCCTTCCTATCCTCTCGAATATCAGGAGCAGGCTTACATTGCCGCCTATCTGGAATGGAGCAGCCTGGTACACAAGAGCGGATTCCTGACCCGGGATACCATGCTGGTTTCCAAGAACTGGCTGGCTGACAAGACCGGCTGGAACCATGCGTTCAATGCACTGGCACTCTCCTATAAGGAGCCGAAGCTTGCCTGGGATCAGTTCATTCTCATGTTCGACCAGATGGACAAGAGCGGACGTCTCCCCGACAGCTTCAATGATTCCTACATCAAGTGGAATCACTGCAAGCCCCCGGTTCACGGTCTCATTCTCTCCAAGATGATGGAGAATATGGAGCTGACCAACGACCAGCTGATCGAGGCTTACCTGGTCCTGAAACGTGCCACCACCTGGTGGATCAAATACCGTGATTTCCGTCATGAAGGTCTGTTCATCTACGATCACGCCAAGGATTCCGGCTGGGATAACACCACGGTCTTTTCCCTGTTCCCGCCGGTAGCCACGCCGGAGCTGCAGGCTCTTCTGATCATCCAGATGGATATGGTGGCCAAGATCTCCGGTATGCTCGGCATCGAAGAGGATGCAGCTTATTGGACAAAGCAGTCCGACAAGCTTCTGAATCTCTTCCTCGAGAAATGCTTCAGGGACGATCTCCCTGTTCCGATCCACAGCAACACGCAGGATTTCGTGGAATGCGGAAGCCTCCTTCCCTACAATGTCCTTCTGCTGGGCGACAAGCTTCCGGAAAAATACAGAAAAGCAGCGGTCGACATGCTGAAGAGCGATGCGTTCACGACGCCCTACGGTTTCGCGACGGAGAGCACCAAGAGCCCGCTGTACCAGAGCAGCATGAAGTGGCGCGGCCCCATCTGGGCACCGGCGACCCTCATGATCCTCGAAGGACTCTGCCGTTCCGGCGAAAAAGAATTTGCCGCCGAGCAGGCTAAGAAGTACGTCAATCTGGTACAGGAGAAGGGCCTGGCCGAAAACTATGACGCCATGACCGGCAACCCCATCGGCCCGAACATCTATACCTGGACAGCCAGCGCTTATCTGGTCATCCTTCATGATTTTCTCGGCTGATAGATCACGTACTTCACCGAAAGCTGATCCAGCAGATAACTGATCCAATCCATCGTGGATCTTACCGGATGATCTTATCGTGAGATCCGGGAATCATATGCAGAATGATTACAGGAGGGAATCCGATGAAAAGACTGAAAGTCAACAGAGATATAGATTGTATGAACTGTCTCGCCTGCACGCTTGCCTGTGCGGAGACCTATTTCAAGACGAATGATACGGAGCTGGCCGCTCTCTCCATCATCCCCAAGAAAAAAGCCAACGACAAGACCAGGCCTCTGGTCTGCGTCCAGTGCGGTGAATGCGCGGAGGCATGTCCGAACAACGCCATCATCCAGAATAAGCAGGGCGTATACATGGTCAACAAAAAGCTCTGCAACGGCTGCGGTGAGTGCGTTGAGGCATGTCCGTTCCACCTGATGCGCAAACCGGAAGGCTCTCCGACCGCCTTCAAGTGCATTGTCTGCGGAAAATGCGCAGCGGCATGTCCGATGGAGATCATCGAGGTCTCCAACGGCTGATCCGGCCTTCTTACACAGAACAGGGCTTCCCCTTTCGGGGAAGCCCTGTTCTGCTGCATCCGGCAGATGAGCCGGCTGTATTATTTACAGATTATTGTAGGCGTAGCTTAAAAGTGTCTCTGAATCCTCCCATCGTTCCGAGCCTGTCGATCCGCCGAGGACTACGGAAACATAGGTGCTTCCTTTTTTGGTCTTGACGACGCCCACAAAACAGTGTCCGGCTTTTCGTGTGTAGCCCGTCTTCATGCCGACGACGCCCTTCATCCCCACATTCAGCAGAGAGTTGGTCGAATTGAAGGAATAGGTATTCCCTTCCTTGCTCTTGATCGTTTTGGTCTTTGTCTTGATGACCTTACGGAGCACAGGGCATTTTTTGTAGGCATAGACCGCGATCTTTGCCAGATCCTCCGCCGTCGTATAGTGATTCAGGCCGGCGTCCAACCCGTTCGGCGTGGCAAAATGCGTGCTGGTACAGCCGATCACCTCCGCCTTGTGGTTCATCAGCTTGAGAAAGGCCGCCGTGGACTTGCTCACATGCTCGGCGATCGCCACAGCCACGTCGTTGCTGGAGGGGATCAAAAGCGCATAGATCATATCCTCCATGGAAAAATGCTCCCCGGCTTTGGCGTAAAGCTTTGTCGGCTCCTGGCTGGCCGCATTTTTGGAGATGGCCACGACCTCATTCATGGCACATTTCTGCTCCGCAATGACCGCGGTCAGGATCTTGGTCGTGCTGGCATTCGCGTGGGGCATCTTTTCATTCTTGGCGTAGACGGCTTTTCCGTTGGCGGCATTGACGAGGATCGCGCAGTCCGAGTTGATCGAAAGGACGGCTCCCGAGGACATGACCGCCCCCTTCTCGCTCATGGTATAACGGACGTCCCCGATAACCTTGGTTCCTGAAACGGCCGCGCCCTTCTCGTCAAAATAATACAGACTTCCGGCACTTCCGCTGTCCGCGTCTGATACCGTGCCGTCGGAAGCGATCACGACCATTCCCGTGGCGATCACGCCGTCCTTGTCACTGAAGTACCAGTTTCCGTTGTACTTGATGAATTTGTTTTTGTAAAGATACCCTTCCTTGTACGTGCCCAGGTAGTATTTCTTACCTTTAACCGTGATCATGCCATAGCAGCGTTTTCCGCTGCTGTTCAGGTAGTACAGCTTTCCCTTGGAGTTGATCCATCTGCCCTTCAGCATGGCTCCCGTGGAGCTGAAATAATATACCTCGCGGGCGGATTTGGTGACCCAGACATTTTTGTGCATGAAGCCTTCGGCGTTCTTCCCGAAATAGTAAGTGTTTTTGCCGATGGTCTGCATGCCGTACTTGCGCCGCTTTTTGCTGTCAAAGTAGTAGGTCTTTCCCCCGATGCCGGCCAGCGTGCTCTTCAGATATTTCCCGTTCTTCTGCTTGTAGTACCAGTAGCCGTCCTTGTTGTGGACAAAGCTGCCGCCGCTGATCGTCGGAACATTCTTCAGGCTGACCGCGGCACGTGCAGCGGCAGGAAATGCCGGTACCAGGAACAAAACCGCAAGCAGCAACACGAGAATGCCGGCATTTTTGATCCAGTTATTCCGTTTCGTGAAACCCCTTTTCTGGTTCTGATGCATCAGATATTCTCCCCTTGTGTATCTTCTGCCGCTTCTGCATCCGTACCGGCCGCCGTTTCCTCCGGCAGGTCGTCCAAGATCCGCTCGGTAAGCTTCGCCCTCTGGGCGATCGACATTTCGGATGATTCGGCCGTTTCCCTCTCGGCCGCCGCCTTCTCCTCTTCTTCCTTCTGCTGCTGTTTCCGCAGGTTGTCCTCCCGGATCATGCCCCTTCCTCCGACAAAAGCGAGAAAGACGCCGATCAGGATAAAGGCTGCTCCCACGACAAAGAAGACCGGACTTGCGCCTTCTTCTCCTTTGAGTACATTCGAGCAGAGCTGGTAGCCCATGTAAGCCACATAAAGTCCGGCCACCAGAAACAGGATGCAGCTTCTCCTCGGAACACTGTTCATCCAGCCGACAAGCCCCGGCTCTCTTGGCTGCTCCATTGTTTCGTCTGTCTCCGGCAGATCCTCTTCCGTCTGAACGTTCGTTTCCTGCTCCGGTTCATCCATCAGGTTCTTGTTTTCTTCCATATTTGTCTCAGCCCCCTACTGCACTGCAAACTGGCTGTTGTACAGCTTCGCGTAAAAGCCGCCCTTTGCCAGCAGGTCCTCATGTTTCCCCTGTTCTATTATATTACCATCTTTCATGACAAGAATCAAATCCGCCTCCTTGATGGTGGACAGCCGGTGCGCCACGATAAAGCTGGTCCTCCCTTCCATCAGTTCGGCAAAGGCCTTCTGGACACGGATCTCCGTTCTGGTATCGATGGAAGACGTCGCCTCGTCCAGGATCAGCATGGCCGGCTTCAGCAGCATGACCCGTGCAATACAGAGCAGCTGACGCTGGCCCTGGGAGATATTCCCTCCGTCCTCGCTGATCAGCGTATCATATCCCTCCGGCATCCTCCGGATAAAGCCATGGGCATGTGCCTGTCTGGCGGCATTTTCGACCTCTTCCTGCGTGGCATCCGGCTTTCCGTATGCGATATTCTCCCGGATCGTCCCTGCCTTCAGCCAGGTATCCTGGAGTACCATGCCAAAGTTTTCCCTGAGTCCGTCACGGGTGTACTCCTGTACAGGCTTCCGGCTTACCAGAATGCGTCCTTTGTCCACATCATAGAAGCGCATGAGCAGATTGATCATCGTCGTCTTGCCGCAGCCGGTCGGTCCCACGATCGCGATCCGCTGGCCGGGCTTTACGTCAATGGTTATATCCTGTAAAAGCTTTGCATCCTTCCGGTAGGAAAATGAAACATTTTCGATCTTTACAGATCCGTCCGCCTGGAAATCGGCACAGGCGTCTTCCGGATCCGGATCCTCCTCCGGCTCGTCCATAAAATCAAACATCCGTTTCGCACAGGCGAGCGCATTCTCCAGCTCCGCGGCCACACCCGAGATCTCATTAAAAGGCTTCGTATACTGGTTCGCATAGCTTAAAAAGCTCGTCAGCTGGCCGACGGACATCCGCCCGGCGATGACTGAAAAGGCCCCGAAGATGCAGACGCAGGTATACACAAGGCCATTGACAAAACGGGTGGACGGATTTGTTATGGAGCTGAAGAACAAAGCCCGTACGCCGCAGGACTGCAGTTCCCTGTTCAGCTTGTCGAATCGTTCCTGCCCTCTTTCCTCGTAGGAGAAGGCCTGCACTACCTTCTGGCTGCCCACCAGTTCCTCCACGAGGGAGGTCATCTCCGCCCGTTTTTCCGATTGTTCCTGGAACATCCGGAACGTCCGGCCGGCAATAAAGCCGGCCACCAGAAGCGACAGCGGTGTCAGAACGATCACGAGGAAAGCGATCCTGTAGTTGATCGCCAGCATGAAGAAGATCGTTCCGAGGATCGTCAGTATGCCCGTAAACAGCTGGGTAAAGCCCATCAGGAGTCCGTCCGAAAACTGGCTCACATCCGTCACGATCCGGCTGATGATGTCGCCCGGCTGGTTCCGGTCCATATAAGACACAGGCACCTTCTCAAGATGCGCGAAGGCCTGCAGCCTTATATCCTCCACGATCCGGTAGGTTACTTTGTTGACCAGCAGGCTCATCAGCCACTGGCTTGCCGCCGTCACTATGACCACAATGCCGATCGTCCCGAGGATCTCCAGCAGTCTTACATAAAAGACCAGTTCCTCCCCGACGATCGTATCCACTGCCCTCCCGATCAGGACAGGCGTATACAAGGTACATGCCACCGTGACGACAGAGAGAAGGAGCATCATAAGCAGCCTGCCGTGATACGGCTTCACATAGCGGAATACCCGCAAAAGCAGATCCTTATGCTTTCTCATCGACCCACCTCCTGCTCCGACAGCTGGGACAGGCAAAGCTCGCGGTAGGCCTCACAGCCGGCAAACAGTTCCTCATGTGTCCCCATGCCGACCATCTCCCCGTCGTCCAGCACCAGGATCCGGTCTGCGTGGCGGATCGAGGCGACCCGCTGTGAAACGATAAACACCGTCATCCCTTTTGTCTCTGTCCGGATCGCGCTTCGAAGGGCGGCATCCGTAGCAAAATCCAGTGCGGAAGCACTGTCGTCCATGATCAGGATCTCCGGCCTTCCGACCAACGCTCTCGCGATCGTCAGCCGCTGCCGCTGGCCGCCGGACAGGTTTGTCCCTCCCTGGCTTACCATGGTATCAAGCTTTTCCGCTTTTTCTTCCACGAAATCAAGCGCCTGAGCGATGGAGAGCGCCTTTCTGATCTCTTCATCATCAGCGTCTTCTTTTCCCCAGCGCATGTTTTCACGGAGCGTTCCCTTGAAGAGCATCGCATGCTGTGGAACGACGCCGATCCTTCCCCGCAGATCCGCAAAGGAGAACGCCCGCACATCCTGTCCGTCCACCAGCACACAGCCGTCTGAAACGTCATAAAACCGGGGGATCAGATTCACGAGAGTGGTCTTTCCGTCTCCGGTACCTCCGATGATACCGATGGTCTCCCCCGGCGCGGCTGTAAAGCTGATATGCGAAAGAGACGGGGCCGAAGCGCCGACGTAGGTGAACGCGACATCCCTGAATTCGACACGGAAAGGATTTTCGCTGCTTCCCTCTGCCGGAGTATCCGGCTCCGTAAGCGTACTCTTTGTATCAAATACTTCGTTCAGGCGCGCATAGGAAGCCATCGCCTTTGTCACCGTCACGATCAGATTGGCCAGCGCAAGCAGCGCCAGCAGGATCTGGTTCATGTAGTTGACCAGTGCAACGACTTCTCCCTGGGTGATGATCCCCGTATCCACCTGCCCGGCTCCAAGCCAGAGGATCGCGATGATCGCAAAGTTCATGATGACACAGGTCATCGGATTCTGCAGAGCGGAGATCCTCCCTGCCAGGACCTGTGTATGCGTATATACATGGTTGGCTTTCTCGAAATCCTCCTGTTCCTTCTTCTGACGCCGGAACGCCCGGATCACCCTTACACCCGTATGGTTCTCGCGCGTGATCAGCGAGATATGATCCAGTTCATTCTGTACGTCCCTGTACACAGGGACCGTGGCCTTCATGATCAGGAAGATCACAAGGGAGATCAGCGGTACAGCCACCACGAACACGATCGCGATCCGCACGCTGATGGTAAAAGCCATGATGACCGCTCCGACGACGATGAACGGGGAACGCAGGAACAGCCGCAGCATCAGGTTGACTCCGGACTGTGTCTGATTGATGTCGGTCGTGATCCGGGTCACCAGCGTCGCGGTCCCGATCTTGTCCAGTTCGCTGTAGGACAGCGTGTTGATATGCCTGAACAGATCCTGCCGGAGCGCGGTTCCGAAGCCCATGGCCGCTTTCGCGGAAAAATACTGGGCTGTCAGTGAACAGGCAAGCCCGATCACGCCCAAAGCCACCATAACGGCGCACATCCGCCAGATATATCCGATATCGATCCCCATGATGCCGTGGTCGATGATCCCGGCCACCACCAGGGGAACAAACAGTTCAAAGGAAGCCTCCAGCATTTTAAACAGAGGTGCGAGGATCGCTTCCTTCCGATATCCCTCCAGATAATGAAGCAAACGTCTCATGTCTTATCAATATCTTCCGTACAGACGCGCCAGAGCGAGCATCCTGCCTAAGATATCCTCGGTCAGCTGTCCCTTCATGAGGCGCCATTTCCAGTTAAAGCCGAATGTGGCCGGTGCATTCATCCTGGCTTCATTTCCCAGGCACAGATAATCCTGGATCGGGATGATGGAAAGATCCGCCACACTCGCGATCGCCGTCCGGATGAGTGCCCATACGCACTCCTCCACCGGCTGGTCTTTACAGCAGGTATAGGCCTGCACGAACTTACGGTCATACTCCGACAGGTTTTCAAACCAGCCCCGGGTCGTTTCGTTGTCATGCGTGCCTGTATACACAATGCAGTTATGGTCATATTTGTGAGGCAGATAGGTGCTGTCCCAGCTCGCGTCAAAGGCAAACTGCAGGACTTTCATTCCCGGATAACCCGTATCCCTGACAAGATCCAGCACGCTGTCTGTCAGAAGTCCCAGGTCCTCCGCGATGACCGCCAGATCGTCGATATTATCGTGAAGCGTCCGGAACAGTTCAAGGCCCGGTCCTTTCTCCCAGGTACCGTATTCCGCTGTCTCGTCACCGTACGGGATCGCATAGTATTCGTCAAAGCCGCGGAAATGATCGATCCGTACCACATCGTAGAGTTCCATGCAATGCGCCATCCGGCGGATCCACCAGTCATACCCTGTCCTCTTGTGGTATTTCCAGTCATAGACCGGATTTCCCCACAGCTGCCCGGTAGCGGAAAAAGCATCCGGCGGACATCCTGCCACCGCCTTCGGCATGTTCTCCTTGTCAAACTGAAACAGCTTCGGATTGGACCAGGTGTCCGCGCTGTCAAAGGCCACGTAGATCGGTACGTCACCGATGATCTTGATCCCGCAGTTGTTCGCATAGGTCTTCAGCCAGCACCACTGCTTGAAAAACCAGTACTGCTGGAATTCATAGAACCGGATCTCCTCATCCAGCCGTTTCCGGGCATCACGAAGAGCCTTTGCCTGGCGGTTCTTAAGATCTGCCGGCCAGTCGCACCAGCCGCAGCCGCCCTGTTCGTTTTTGATGGCCATAAAGAGGCAGTAATCCGGAAGCCAGTATGCGTTCTTCTCGACAAACTTCGCGTATTCCGGATCATTGTCTGCGTTGTACCGCGAGAAAGCCATCCGGAGCAGTTTGAACCTGGACTGATAGATCTTCTCGTAATCGACATAGCTTTCGCTTCCGCCCCAGTCGCAGGAATGGCAGTCCCATTCGGTCAGAAGTCCTTCCCGGATAAACACCTCAAGATCGATAAAATACGGATTTCCGGCAAACGTGGAAAAAGACTGATACGGGGAATCCCCGTATCCCGTCGGTCCGAGGGGCAGGATCTGCCAGTATTTCTGGCCTCCGCGTACCAGCTGGTCGACAAAGGCAAACGCTTCTTTTGAAAAGCATCCGATCCCGTAATTGGACGGAATGCTGGAAATCGGCAATAAAACGCCACTAGCTCTCATAACATGCTCTCCTGTTCTGTTTACATTCCTTTGCTGTGGATATATTTCAGTATATCCGCAAATACCTTGTCATTTTCGGTCTCATTCAGTATTTCGTGCCGCATTCCCTTGTAGATCTTGCCGCGCACATCCTTGTAGCCCGCCTTCTGCATGGACTTCACTGCCTGGCTGAACTTCCGGATATTGCCCATGCAGGGATCATCCGCTCCGCTGATGAACAGGACCGGCAGGGCCGGATTCTTACAGCTCCAGTTGCCTGTATCATAGGCGATCTTCATCAGTCCGAACAGTGCCAGAAACGCGTCATCCGTGAAAAGGAAGCCGCACAGATCCGACGCTTTATAGACAGCCCTGTTCTCCTCATTCACGCTGAGCCATGCCAGCGGATCCTTCTCTTCCTTGAATCTGGCCGCATAGCTTCCCATGGACATGCCCGTCAGGATCACACTTCTGTGTTTCGGGCCATACAGCTTCATCTCCACATTGGCAATGCCTTCACCGACCGGCCTTGCATTCGTATTAACGGGTGTTCCGCAGATGATCAGTCCATCGATTCTGTCGTCATGCTGCGACGCATACGCCCGGACAATCAACGCACCCATGCTGTGCCCGAACAAAATCAGGGGAAGACCCGGATATTCGTCCCGGATCATCCGGTTTACAGCGTCTGTATCGGCCAGTACCGCTTCAGCCCCTCCACCGTACATGTATCCCAGGTCGTCCTTCTCTTTTACACTCTTGCCATGGCCGCGGATGTCATTGATCACGCATACATAACCTTTACCCGCCAGGTACTCCATAAAGGGCAGGTACCGTTCCTTATGCTCGCACATCCCGTGGACAAGCTGAAAGATCCCGCGGGGCTCCTGCTTGTCGGGAATAACCTGCATCACGGAAATCGAAAGGCTGTCCACTTCGGACGGGAAAAAAAGCTCCTTGATCACGCTCATAACTGGTCTCCTTATGTAAATCTATACTAAGAATTATATTTCAAGCCGAATATCATTGTCAATTGTATTCTAATTTAACGTATTAAATGGGGTTCGCTTGCATACCGTTTGGGGGGAAGTACGAGATATGTGGCTGCTCGGGACACGCTTGTCTCCTTGGGATCGCTCCGCCGTCGTTTATCATACGCTCCTGCCAAGCCTTGGATCAAACTCTGGCTTTTTGAATGTGAAAAGTTATGTGATCCAAGGCGGCCTGCGCGTATGAAACTATGCTCGCGATCCCCGGCGTCGACTGCAAGTGCCCCTACG
>JAFTPT010000037.1 GCA_017463155.1 Blautia sp. | reverse complement strand
GTCCTGCTGGTTCGAAAGACAAATTTCCAAGAACCAGACGGACAAAAGCGGAGATGAAAAGGGTGCGTGAGGCTATGGATTGATGATTTTATAATTCGGGAAATATTGGCTGAATCTCAAAAACGGGGGAATTTACGTTTACAAAGAACCAACTTATATGGTACTGCGTTTTTTTTAGCCGAAAAAGTGTCCTTATAAAGACACTGAAATCAGAACAACGAGGCTCAGAATCCGTGCATCAGCTCCTCCGGGGGCATGTATCCTCCGTTTCCGGCAATGGCGCCGGATACTCCGAGGAAGGAGGTCTTTCCGGTGAAGGGGATGGGCTTTCCGTGCATGTCGCAGAACTGTCCGCCGGCCTCGGCCAGGATGACAGCGCCGGCTGCGTAATCCCAGAGGCCAAGCTGCGGCTCAAAGAACAGGCCTGTTCTTCCGGAGGCCACCATGCAGATGTCGTTGGCGGCGCTTCCGCTCCGGCGGATGTCGATGCTTTTATCCAGGTACCAGTAGCCGATCTCAAAGGCGGAGCGGGAGATCTCGGGCCCGTAATAGGGCGCCGTCCCCATGGAGACAAGACTGTCTGAAAGCGGCACCGGGGAGGTCGTGATCCTGCGGTCATTCTCAAAGGCCCCGAGCCCTTTTTCCGCCCGGTACAGCTGGTCTGTGTAGGGGTTGTAGATCACGCCGAGATAAGGCTCGCCGTCCTTCAGAAGGCCAATCGAGGTGACAGACGGCCGGTAGGCTTTCATAAAGTTGGTCGTACCGTCGATCGGGTCGATCACGAAGGTAAATCCGTTTTTATACTCCGGCAGGAAGACCTCCTGCCCGTTTTCTTCGCCGACAAAATGCGCTTCCGGGAGAATGGCCGCCAGCTTTTCCATCAGAAAACGCTGTACCTGCATATCGTATTTGGTCACGAAATTGGCGTGTCCTTCCTTATTAATCGTCGACAGGTGCTCCTGGTCGGCGCTTTTCATGATCCGGCCGGCTTCGAGGGCGGCTTCTGCGATCTGCTGCATAAGTGGTGTCATCATATGTATATTCTCCTTATGATTACGACAGGATTCTTCCTTACTGTAGCAGAACAGAGGGGGATATACAAGCGGAAAATGGATTTTCCGCGCAGTGCGCATCCTCACGGAGCGGTCCTGTTTCATTGGAGCAGTACAGAGTCGTCACCTCTAAAAAATAATGGCTTACAGAAACACGGAAACGTGTTATCATAGGATTGATGAAAAAGCAAACGGGGCTTTTCGCAGCTGCAAAAGGCTGCAAAGGTCCGCAGAAAGCAGAGGAATCATGGCAGACAGAAAAGCATGTTTTTTTGATATCGACGGAACCATCTGGAATGAGAAAAACGAGATCCCGGAAAGCACCGTGCAGGCGATCCGCCGTCTCCGGGAGAACGGCCACCTCGCGTTTTTGTGCAGCGGCCGGTGCCGGGGCTATATCTGGGAACCGAATCTCCTCGGGATCGGCTTTGACGGGATCGTGGCCGGATGCGGGACGGAGATCCTTTATCAGGATAAAAGTGTTTTTTATCACCGGATCGATCCGAAGCTCATGGAATGGGCGATCGTGACCTGCAGATCCTATGGCTTCCGCCCGATTCTGGAGGGACGGGAGTATATGTATATGGATGACGCGGAGTTCGCCCACGAATTCTACGGGAAGAAACTCAAGGCGGACGCGGGCGACAGGCTGAAGACCATCGAAGGAGAATGGGGACGCTGGGAAGTCTCCAAGTTTTCCTGCGCAACGGACAATGCCGACAGGGAGACCTGCTTCCGGGTGCTTTCAAAGGATTTTGATTTTATGATCCACAACGAAGCCGTGGCAGAGATCGTCCCCCGGGGCTTCCACAAAGGGACCGGCCTTCGGAAGGTCTGTGAGCTGCTTCATATGGACCCGGCGGACACCTTCGCGTTCGGGGACAGCAATAACGATATCGGAATGATGGAGGCGGCCGGGACGTCGGTCGCCATGGGAAACGGCCAGGATTCCGTCAAAAAGATCGCAGACTATGTGACCACGCCGATGTTTGAGGACGGCATCTGGAATGCCTGTTTACATTTTGGATTGTTATGAGTACGGGAATTCTATACCAGATCAGAAATGGGACAGTTTCCGCCGGAGGACGGCAGATCTTGTCCCATATTGATTTTGAGATCAAGGGAAATGAGCATATCGGTATCGTCGGGCGGAACGGGGCCGGCAAAACGACGCTCCTTAAGCTGATCGCGGGAGAGCTTTTTCTGGACCGGGACGATCGCCGGGAAGGTCCGGGCATCCGGACGTCCAGAGCTGTCAAGATCGGCATGCTGCGCCAGACCCAGGAGCAGGATCTCCAGAGGACCGTGGAAGAGCTGCTGCTTGAGAGCTGTCCCGCCGAGGACCGCTATTCACAGGAACGTTATGCCTATGAGCTGTCCTACGACCGGATGTTTACCGGGATGGGCTTTGGCCGGGAGGATAAAGAGCGCCTTCTCGGTTCCTTTTCGGGAGGCGAGCAGACGAGGATCGCGCTGATCCGGCTGTTTTTGTCGGAGCCGGACCTTTTGCTGCTCGATGAGCCCACCAATCATCTGGACCTCGCGGCCACCGAGTGGCTTGAAGAGTTTATCCGGAATTACAAAGGAGCCGTGCTCTATGTCTCCCATGACCGCTTCTTCCTGGACCGGACGGCGACCGTGATCTATGAGCTCAAAAACGGACAGCTCAAAAGATATCCGGGAAACTACACCCACTACCGGCAGCAGAAACAGAAGGAGCTGCAGGAAGCCCGTAAGGCGTACGACGCGCAGCAGAAGGAGGTCGAGCGGCTGACCGGGCTGATCGAAAAATTCAAACACAAACCCCGTAAGGCCGCCTTTGCAAGGTCCCGGAAGACGATCCTGGAACGGATGGAAAAGCTGCCGAAGCCGGAGGAGAACGACATCCACATCTTTACCGGGGATATCATGCCCCTGGTACAGCCGGCCAAATGGATCCTGCAGGCCAGGGAGCTGAAGATCGGTTACGCAAAGATGCTGCTCATGCTGTCCCTGCGGGTCAAAAGCGGACAGAAGATCGGGATCATCGGGGATAACGGAGCCGGCAAGACCACGTTTCTTAAGACCGTGGCAGGTTTGCTTCCGCCGCTTGGCGGGGAGTGCGTTCTGGGAGAACGGACGATGCTCGGGTATTTTGACCAGCTTTCTGCGGAGCTTTCATCCGAAAAGAGCGTGCTGGACCATTTCCATGACCTGTTTCCGGCTTTGACGGACAAGGAGGCACGGCAGATCCTCGGCGCCTACCTGTTTGGCGGCGCGGCGGCCTCTGTGACCGTGAATGCCCTGTCGGGCGGAGAAAAGGCACGGCTTTTGCTTTGTGAACTGCTGCAGAGCCGTCCGAACCTGCTGCTGCTCGACGAACCCACCAATCACATGGACATCCAGGCGAAGGAGACGCTCGAGTCTGCCTTCCGGGCTTACAAAGGGACGATCCTGTTCGTGTCCCATGACCGCTACTTTGTACAGCAGGTGGCCGATTCGATCCTGGTGCTGGACGGAGCCTCAGCGATGTATTACCCCTTCGGCTATGAGCATTACCTGGCACGAAGGGAGAAGGGCAGCGGTGAACAGCTCTCGGCCCTGATCCGTGCGGAGGACCAGGCCCTTCTGGCCGGGATCCGCGCCGTACCTGAAAAGGAACGGCACCGCCTGCGGGAGATCGGAACGGAGGAGGCCTTCCGGGACTGGCAGCTGCGGCTGGCTGCCGGGGAGATGGAGGAGGCAGCCGGAACCGTACGGGAGCTGGAGGAGCAGCGCATCGCGCAGTATCAGAAAGAATACGAGAGCTGGGCAGCCGGCCGGCCGGGAGCAGAGGAAACGGATCCGGCCATGCCGCTGAAAAAAGCCGGGGAGGCGCTGGAGCGATGGACGAAAGCGTGCATCTCCTGGTATGAGATCCATGAAGGTTTCTGAAAAAACAGAAAAAATGATTGACAAATCCTTGAGATATGCTATAATCTCCTTAAATCATATATTTCATACTTGATAACTAGGAAATAGGAGGTAGCATCATGGCAAACATCTACAAGGGAACACTGGAACTGATCGGAAAGACCCCGCTGGTGGAAGTAAGTCGTATCGAAAAGGCGGAAGGACTGAAGGCAAGGGTCCTGGTCAAGCTTGAATACCTGAATCCTGCCGGAAGCGTCAAGGACAGGATCGCCAAGGCGATGATCGAGGACGCAGAGGAGAGGGGCGTTCTGAAGGAAGGCTCCACCATCATCGAGCCGACCTCCGGAAATACCGGTATCGGGCTGGCCGCGATCGCAGCCGCCAAGGGCTACCGGATCATCCTGACCATGCCGGAGACCATGAGCGTGGAACGCCGCAACATTCTGAAAGCCTACGGTGCGGAGGTGGTCCTGACCGACGGAACCAAGGGCATGAAGGGAGCCATCGCGAAGGCCGAGGAGCTTGCCTCCGAGATCCCGGACAGCTTTATCCCGGCACAGTTCGACAATCCCGCCAACCCCAAAATGCACAGGGAGACGACCGGTCCCGAGATCTGGGCGGATACGGACGGCGAGGTCGATTTCTTTGTCGCGGGCGTCGGTACCGGCGGCACTCTGACCGGCGTAGGAGAATACTTGAAATCTCAGAAGCCCGGTGTTAAAATCGTAGCAGTGGAACCGGCTTCTTCGCCGGTCCTTTCGGAAGGCAAGCCCGGCCCCCACAAGATCCAGGGGATCGGCGCGGGGTTTGTACCCTCTGTCCTGAACACGAAGATCTATGATGAGATCATCACGGTGGAGAATGACGATGCGTTTGCAGCCTCCAAGGCGCTGACAAAGGCCGAGGGGATCCTGACCGGTATTTCCTCCGGGGCATCGCTCCATGCGGCGATCGAGCTGGCAAAGCGTCCCGAAAACGAGGGCAAGACCATCGTTGCCCTTCTTCCGGACAGCGGCGACAGGTATTATTCGACACCGCTTTTTACTGATTGACTTGTCCTTTCCATGGCCTGATCGTGGATCATAACTTGTCTGATAGGAGGTTTGTATGAGAATTTCCACAAAGGGGCGCTATGCCATCCGGCTGATGCTGGACCTGGCGGCTCATAATTCGGGGGATCCGATCCGGCTGAAGGATGTGGCTGCCCGGCAGGAGATCTCGGACAAATATCTTGAACAGATCATATCCGTACTCAATAAGGCGGGCTTCGTGCGAAGCGTCCGGGGACCGATGGGCGGCTATGTGCTGACCCGTCGTCCCGAGGAGTACACCGTAGGGATGATCCTGCGCCTGACGGAGGGAAGTCTGGCACCGGTGGAATGTACAGAGATGCCGGGTACCTGTGACCGTGAGGAGGAATGTGTGACCCGGATCCTCTGGAACCGGATCGCGGAGGCCGTGAGCGGCGTGGTCGATCATGTCACGCTGGAAGACCTGCTCAGCTGGCAGCAGGAGAAGGAAAACAACTATTTTATCTAAAGGAGCTTTTGGCAGATGAACCGTTATGAATGGGAGGGATATCGTCGGGGGGAGGCATTCCCCTACTGTGACGGTATGGTTTATTCGTACAACGAGACCGACGCAAGGAAAAAGATCGAGGCGGAATTTGCCGAGAGAGGCGAAGCGCTTCCGGATGAGATCCGGATCCTGGGCGGCGATTTTGTCGGCTGCGAAGCGGCACGGTGGACAAAAAGCTCCCAAAAGCAGGAAGGAGACAGCCATGTGGACCGCTGACCGCTGGAAGGAATACGAGGTGCTCGATACCTCCAGGGGCGAGAAGCTGGAGCGCTGGGGAGACTATCTGCTGGTGCGGCCGGATCCCCAGGTCATCTGGGACACGGAGCGGGTACACAAGGGCTGGAAGAAGCCTAACGGACATTATCACAGAAGCAGTAAGGGTGGAGGCGAATGGGAATTCTTTCACCTGCCGGAGCAGTGGGAGATCCACTATGACGATCTGACCTTCCACTTAAAGCCCTTCAGCTTCAAGCATACCGGGCTGTTCCCGGAGCAGGCCGTGAACTGGGACTGGTTCCGGCAGAAGATCAAGGAAGCAGGGCGCCCGGTCAAGGTATTGAACCTGTTTGCCTATACGGGCGGCGCTACACTGGCGGCGGCGTCGGCCGGCGCGGCGGTCACGCATGTGGATGCGTCCAAAGGGATGGTGACCTGGGCGAAGGAGAACGCGGCAGCGTCCGGCCTTTCGGAGGCGCCCATCCGCTGGCTTGTGGACGACTGCGTGAAGTTTGTCGAGCGGGAGATCCGCCGGGGCAACCATTACGACGCGATCATCATGGATCCGCCGTCCTACGGGCGCGGTCCCAAGGGTGAGATCTGGAAGATCGAGGATATGATCCACCCGCTGATCCGGTTATGCGCAAAGCTTTTATCGGAAGAACCGGTGTTCTTCCTTTTGAATTCCTATACGACGGGTCTTCAGCCCGCCGTGCTGACCTATCTTCTGTCCACGGAGCTTAAGAGCTTCGGCGGGCATGTGGAATCCGGTGAGATCGGTCTTCCCGTCAGGGAGACCGGACTGATCCTCCCGTGCGGCGCGTCCGGAAGATGGTCGATCCAGTAAAAAAGAGTAAAAAAAGGGGACGGTTCTCCAAAGAACCGTCCCCTCGTTTCGTTTTACCAGTGTTCGCCGCAGACTTCCTTGATGGCGGCGACAGCCTTCTCCGTACTTGATTCCGGATACAGCTCGAAGGTGATGACTCCGTCGTAGCCGGCCTCGGCCACAAAGTCGAAGTATCTCCTGTAATTGATCGCACCGGTGCCGGGCTCGTGACGGCCGGGTGCGTCGGCGATGTGGATGTAGCCGATCCGGTCGAGATATTTCTGCGTCGATTCCACGATGCGTCCTTCATTCAGATACATATGGTAGGCGTCGTACAGGACCTTGATACGGTCGGAACCGGTGAGGATCCCGAGCTCTGCGGCTGTGCGGGTGTCTTCGAGGAAGTTCCCGATATGGTCCTTGACCGTGTTCAGCGGCTCCAGTACGAAGGTAATGTCCGCTTCTTCGCCCCAGGGAGCGATGGTCTTCAGGATGTCAAAGCAGGTGCAGATCTTCATGGTGTAGGAGTAGTCCTCCGGAAGCGGCACTGCGTACTGCGGCCACTCCTGCAGAGAATCGGAGTGGATGCCCAGGGTATGGAGATCCATGAACTTTGCTGCCTCTACGGCCCGTTTCAGGTGCTCGAGATACTGCTCCTTTGTCTGCGGGTTGCACATGGAGAAGGGACCATCGCCGTTAAAATTGCAAAGGGTCAGGTCATTGTCCGCCAGGATCTGCTTGACTTTGGGAAGATCCTTGTCCTCCCAGCCCCAGAACTCGACATAGTTGAAGCCATCTTTTTTGGCTGCGGCAAACCGCTCTTCGAAGGGCAGCTCGGTATAGAAGGCTTCCAGGTTAACGCCAAACTTTAACTTCATAATGGTACCTCCGTCGGAATTAGTCATATGACAATGTCATCATGGTACCATTATAGAAAAACCCGGACCGGAAGTCATTGGCGATTTTTGTCACCTTTTCCGGCCCGGGGTGCAATATTAGACAAGTCGCGGAGCTACATGTCAAGCTCCTGTTCCTTCAGTTCCAGAAGGACCTGGCTGCACTGTTCAAGGGCAAGGCCCTTTTCGATCCAGCCGGCAGCCTCCTCGTGTTGCCCGAGCCCGAGAGATCCGAGGGCGTTCATCAGGCAGCAGTGGACCTGGTTCTTTTTGTTCAGGTCCGCGTCGAAGATCAGGAAGTCGGGCAGCGAGACCGCAAAATAATCGATCGTGATCTCGTCATCCATGTGGGCGGCTCCGTAGTCCAGGAAGGCCCGGAACATCTGCTCCGCTTTTTCCTCTTCGCCGAGCTTTTTGTACGCCAGGGCGGCATAGTAGGTCATCTGGGGCGGCTGGTCGTTGTAGTACATGGCTGAACCAAGCGTTCCGTCGCCCATGGTTGCTTTTGTATAGTACTCTTTGGCCTCTTCTTCGTTTTCGGCCAGTGTCCCGAGCAGGTAGTACAGATCATTATCCTTGGAGCCGATCAGCTTTCCTTCCCCCAGGTTTTCCGGATATGCCAGCGCCTGTGTAAGGAGGGAAACGGCCTTCTTACGGTCCTCGTCCATGCAGGCGAGGGCCATTTTTTTGAGCGCGCTCCGGTACTGGGCCGGGATCTTTCCTTCGCCACCCTCCCAGGGATGGAATTTGTGGTTCATGGTGCGCTCATAGGCTTCCCGGTAACGGCCGGCCATGTTAAGAAGAGTGATGTATTCCGTATACAGGTCGTCCCGCTGTGCGAGGAGCTCCGGATGGGCTTCCATTTTGTCGAGCCTTTCGCTGGCCGGACGGTTGGTGATCTTGTAGAACTGGTCCAGCTCAAAGAAGATCCTTGCGTCCGTCTGATCCATGGCAAAGGCTTTTTCCATGGCTTCACCGGCTTTATCGGGCTGTCCTGCCTTATTGTAGTAGTACAGGGACAGGTTGCGATATACGGTGGGCAGGGAGATACGGGAAGCGCATTCCTCCCAGAGAACGGCCGCATCCGCGTGCCGTTCCCGGTCATAGTACAGACAGCCGAGATAGTACTTTGCATACTGTCCACCCGCAGTCGCCGCCTTCTGAAGCACCTCGATGTCCTCCAGACGGTTCGGGAAGCAGTACAGGCTGTCGGCAGCTTCGGCCGCGGCAAGCTCGGAATCATTTCCGGTACAGTCGTACAGATAATACAGGAGCAGGGGGCCGCTGTCCTTCGGGGCAAGGTGAAGCACCTTTGCTTCTTCCGCCTTCATGCCCGCGGCGCGGTAGGAGAGGGCCAGCTCGATATAGTTATGGGCATCATTGCGAAGCAATGCCCTGCATTCCTGAAGAAGCGCCTCTTCCTCCGTGAGTCTGTACAGCTCGTAGAGGCTGCCGTGATCAAGCGGATCGATCCGGCGGGTTTCCTTTGCAAAGGAGATGGCTTCCTCCGTACGGCCGGTAAGGCGCAGGAGGGTCGTCTTCAGAAGCCTTGCTTTCAGGTTGTGAAGGCCGTTCTGCAGGGACTGCTCGGCAAAAAACAGAGCCTGTTCGTACGCTTCCTTTTCCGCCGCGAGAAGGGCCAGCTGGTAGAAGGCGTTCCGCTGCTGGTTTCCGTCCCAGGCCGCCTTATAGAAGGCATCGTAGGCCTCCTCCTTCTGCCCGAGCGCCTTGAGCGTCAGTCCCAGATAATAGTAAGGCTCGCAGTCATAGGGGTTCGGGTTTTTCCAGGTGGCGCTCTTTACCGCCTGCCGGAAGCAGGGAAGGGCTTTTTCAAATAGTCCCTTCTTGTACAGATATTTGCCGTATCCGTTGTTCAGACGGATATCCGTGGGATCCCGGCGAAGCCCCTCCAGATAGTAGGGCCCGGGGGAACGGGTGGCATGGCGGTACTGCTCCAGATGCGTGGCCGCCAGGAACAGCTGTTCGTTGGTCGCAACCTTTTCGGGCTCCGGAAGAGCCTCTGCCGGTGACGGGACCGGTTCCTCCGAGGCCGGAAGCGGCGTGTAGGAGAGAAGGACCTTCTCATCCTTTACGGCGCGAAGCGTCAGCGAGCACGGATCCTCATAGGTGAGGGGAATCTCCTTTTCAAAGACATCCGAGGTGTGAAGCGTGAGTTCCTCTTTACAGACGGCCGCGCCATCCTTCAGAAGCTCCAGCGTGACATTCCCGAGTTCCACGGGGGCGTACAGAAGCACCCGGACAGCGTTTTCGGCGCACTCCAGATTCATGAGCAGTTCTTTGGAAGCGTTCTTCACACCGCCCACCTGCCGGTAAGGCATGAAATACTGGGTAAAGCTCTTCTTTTCGTAGGGCTTGAGGAACGTAAAATCAGGCTGGTTGTCGGTATAGACGCCGGTCATCAGCTCGATATAGGGGCCGTTCTCATCGGTCAGATTGCGGTCCCAGGCACGGCCGAAGTCACCGTTGCCCCAGGTCCACTGCTTTTTACCCGGAGAAATGTGGTGGTCGGCCACATGCAGAAGCCCGGCCCGGACAGCATCGTCATAGTTTCCGACAAAGTCAAAATCGGAATGTGCAGCCATATAGGAGGTGGGCACGGGGACATTTTTGTAGCGGGAAATGTCCGTGCCCGGACTGTAATCGACCTTGTAGTAGGTGCCGGTGGCGATGGGGAAGGTGGAAACGTCCCTTTTTCCGTGGTCCATGACCGCCGTGACATCCGGCGGGAAGATGGACCGGGTGTGGTCATTCACAGAAACAGCCGGGTTGGCCCACCACAGGAAGGTCTGCGGACGGTCTGTCGGGTTGTAGAACTGTCCGCGGATCTCGAGGAAGGCCTTGTCCGGGTAGACCGTGAAGGCCGTGGAGGTCTTCTGGTGGAACATTTTTTCGGTTTCACCGACCCATACCGTGACGGAACCATCGTCATTCTCCGTAACCCAGTGATCCACCGGGTCAAAGGTGGACGGCCTGTGATGCTGGGGCCAGTTGAATTCGATCCCGCCCGAGATCCACGGACCGACCAGTCCGACCAGGGCAGGCTTGATCACTTCGTTATAGTAGACGGCATCATAGCCGGTGGTCTTGTCATAAAGCCGCTGGATCCTTCCGCCGATCTCCGGCAGGATCATGACAAGAATGTAATCGTTTTCAAGAAAGACGGCCGTGTACTCCCGGTCGGTCTTCTCGTCGGAGACCTTCTCACAGACGGCGTGCGGGTAGACACGTCCGCTGGAGCCCTGGTAGACCCGCTTTTCAAGAAACATGGGGTTTTTGTCATAGGCACCGATCTCGTAGGTAGGGATCGTCACCTTCTCTGTTCTGCAGATGGTTTTTTTCATGCTATCTCCTCTCAATGCCGGGCAATGAAAGGGCTCCGCGCCTGCCCCTTTCCTGATCGTTCCGCGTGATGCGGCTCCGGCTCAGCCCAGATCTACGTCGATATCAAAGATTTCCGCGACGGCTTTCATCTGGTTGCTGCGTTTTCCTGTCAGTACGATCACGTGATGGGAAACGATGCGTTCCATCATATCATAGCCGTCGGCCACCTTGATCAGGCCGCCGTTGCGGCAGTCCGAACCCGGATATTTGACATACTCTTCAAGCACAGCCTTTTCCACGAACACCTTGTCAAAGGATCCGTGGAGCTTGCAGAGGGTGATGTCTCCTTTTTCAACCTCGGCATCCACCACGACGCCGTTGTCGCCGACCATATCCCAGGAATGCCATCCGAGGACCGGCGGACGAAGCACCCATCTCGTGGAGAGGGCTTTGGGAATGCACCCCAGGTATCCGCAGTGTACCAGCAGTGCATGGTCGTCCGGGTCTTCCACATCCGGGAAGGACTGGATCTTCTCATGGGAGAGGGCAGGCATGCCGGACAGGAACGGATAGATGTTGGTGGTGAAGATCGAAGCGTCGATGGTCTTTCCGAACAGGTACTCCGTCATGAGAGAAGAGGTATCGCTCTCGCAGACCCACATGACGCCGCGGTCCTGGTAAAGGAGACTCCAGGCAAGGCAGGGCGTCGTGTCGCTGAAATAGGATTCGTTCAGGCAGTTGACGCCGCAGCCGACCACATCGCCTTCCGCGTCAACCTCATCGCGGATCGCCATGAACAGGCGGATCGCGCCGAGGACGGGCTTTTTGTAAGGAATCTCTTCGTCGAAATCCCAGCGCTTCAGCTCGGTAAGAGCATCCTCATCCGGGATCGCGGCGGCTTTTTCGCCCAGGGCCTTCATGGATTTGTGGACGATGGTGATGCCGAATTTGTCCTTCATGGACTGCTGACATTCCTCGTTCCACCAGTAGAAGATCTTGAACTGCTCCGGGATCCAGGTGCCGTCCCCGTCCGTGTCGTGGAAGACCAGGAACTTCTGGTGCTGCATGTCGCGTTTAAGCGCCAGCGCCTTGAAGATGGTCTTTGCAAGCTCAATGCTGTGCGGGTTGAAGACCTTGAGACCTTTGCTCTTCATGTAGGCGACGGACTCCCAGTCGAACATCAGGGAGACACCGAAGGTGGTGGTGAGCACCAGCACCGGCACATGGATGGTGTCCAGAAGCTTGTCGATCTCCTTGTAGACTTCGACCCACATGACCGGGAAGAGGACCGCGTCGGCCTCCGCAGGGACGGGCGCGCCGACCGGGATCTTGGGAAGGAATTCAGCTTCTTCGCTGTAGATGTCCGTAAGGGCGGCCATGATCCGGTCAAATTCCTGATCGGTGGCGCCGGCAAACTGCATGGGAACGATTCTGGCTTTTGAGATGTTTCGTGTCATGGTTCGGACCTCCTTTTATTATAGCTCGAATTATAAAACCCAGCAATATTCGATCTTTTCCCGGCCTGCGCTGTGGACCAGGAAATACTGGAATCCGTTGTCCCAGAAGGTGGGTACGTCACAGATCCCTTCGATGATATCCATCCCGGCCTCTTTGGCGTGCTCGAATTCCAGCGGAAGATCGGCCACCTCGTAGGCGACGTGGTCGATGTGACCGCCGCTTCGCTCCGCCTCCAGGGCTTCCTCGCTTCCCGGCGGACGCTGGATCAGCTCGAACAGGACGTTGGACGCGGGATTTCTGACAAAGATGGCGTGGCTTCCGTCCGCCCAGAAGTCGCCTTCCTTGACGAAGCCGGATCTTTCGATATACCATTCGGCGGATTTCTGTACGTCCGGGACGATGATCCCGATGTGCTGCAGTGCTTTGATATTGACCATGAGAGACTCCTTTCTGTGACGAAAGCCCCGGCCGGGGCTTCGTACGCTGACATCAGCCCTTGACCGCGCCTTCGGCGATACCGCCCTCGACCCGGTCCTGGAAGATCAGGTAGACGATCAGGATGGGGACGACGGAGAGCACGATGGATGCGAACATGGGACCGTAGCTGGTAAAACGTTCACCCTGCAGGCCAAGCAGCCGGACGGAGATGGTCTTCATCGCCTGGTTGGTCAGCAGTGTGTTGGCAAAGATCAGCTCGTTGTAGACCGCGAGGAAGGTGATGATCGCGCCTGTAAAGATGCCCGGACGGGCGATCGGGAAGATGATCCGGAAGATCAGCGTGAACAGGTCGCAGCCGTCCAGCAGCGCCACCTCATCCAGATCCTGGCTGATCCCCTCGATGTAGCTGGAGATCAGGTAAAAGCTCATGGGGAAGTTGATCGCCGCGTACAGAAGGATCATGGGCCAGTACTTGTCGCGGAAGCCGAGCCTCGTGAACATGGTCACCACCGGGATCAGCATCGCGTAGGGCGGGACCATCATGCCGAGCAGGTAGTAGGTTTTCAGGAACTTGCTGACCTTCAGGATGTTCCGGGCACATACGTAGGCGGCCATGGTCACTACGATGACCACCACAAAGCTCGCGCCCAGGGAGAAGATGAAGGAATTCAGGACCGCCTTCAGGATCTTGACATCCTGGATGGCGGAGGTGTAGTTGGACCACTCGATCTTTGACGGAAGAGAGAACATGGTATTCCAGATCTCATTGTTGTTCTTGAAGGACGAGACCACCGTAAAGTAGATCGGGTAGATGAAGATCGCTGCGAACAGGATCGCAAACAGGACAAAAATGATGGAGCGTATGCGTATTTTTTTCATCTCAGCACCTACTTTCTGTCGCTGTAGGCAAACATTTTCCGAAGGAGGATACTTGCCACGAAGGAGGCGACGATCAGGAATGCGCCCATGGCGTTCGAGTAACCGTAGTTATTGTATGTAAACGCGTTCTTGTACAGCAATGTACCGAAGACCTCGGAGGCGCTGCCGGGCCCGCCGCCGGTGGTGACGTAGACCATCTCAAAGGTGGTGATGGAACCGACCACGGCGTTCAGGATAAAGATCTGAAAACTGCTCTTCAGCATGGGGACCGTGATGTAGCGGAACCTCTTGAAGCCCGAGGCCCCGTCCACCTCCGCTGCTTCGAGGATCTCATTCGGGATGGACGTGAGTCCCGCCGAGAAGATCAGCATGTTGAAGCCGGCGTAGGTCCAGGCATTGATGACGGTGATCGCGTAGATCGCGTATTTCTGGCTGCCAAGGAAGTTGACGTCGATGTGGCCGAGGCCGATGCTCTGGAACAGTGTCGCCAGGGGGCCGCCTTCCGGATACAGAAGGAAATACCACATCAGGGCGATGGCCGTCCGGCTGATGACCTGCGGCATGAAGTAGCTGGTCCGGAAGAACCGTTTGACACGGATCTTTGACTGGATGACGGTCGCGAGGAACAGGGCGACCGGCATGATCAGGAATACACCGGACAGGATGAAGATCCCCACGTTCCGGAGGGCGATCATGAATTTGCGGTCATTGAAGACGGCGATGAAATTACGGAACCCGACATACTGCATGGGTGAGCTGGGGATACCGTTCCATTTGAAAAATGCCAGCCGGAATACGGTGATCATCGGATAGATAAAGACGAAGGAGTACAGGAGAAAAGCAGGGAGGCTGACCAGCAGGGCCTCGAACTTTTTCCGTTTGCTCATGACACCAAACATAGCGGCTCCTTTCTTTGGTAAGAACAGTTGATGCCTGTGCGTTGCTTCTGAAAAGGAACAGCGAGGAGGACCCTCGCTGTTCCTGCCTGTCATTAGGAATCAGGCGCCTGTTATTTACATGTGTGCGGATCAGGCATTGCTGTCGTTGTAGTAGTCGACCTCATCCTGAATGCGGTTTACGATGTCCTCGGCGGAATCTCCGGAGAAGATGGTGGTGACTTCGGTCCGGACCAGATCCATCAGGGAGGTCATCGGGGAGAACTGCTCGATCTCACCGATCATATCGGTAGCGACGGAGTAGTAGTCGTTGAATTCGGTGGTCAGAGCATCTGCTTCGATGGTCTTTTCAAAGTTGATCGGATAGGTGCCTGCGCCGCCAAGGGCCTCATAAAGGCCGAGATAGTAATCATCGGAGGTGAAGAACTTCAGGACACGCAGAGTCGCGTCGTAGTCGGGATCTCCGGGCTGGGAGCTCATGGACATGAAGTCGTCCGGGCCGCCCATCCAGGCATCCTTGAACTCGGGCTTGGACTCGAAGTACGGGAAGCCCTTGCAGACGATGTCGGAGATATTGGAAGCGCCGTTGATGGTGCCGATGTTCCAGGAACCGCTGAAGATGATCGCGGCTTCTTCGCCTTCCAGCTTGGCCAGCTCGCCGTTGGCGTCATAGGCCAGGTTGTTGTCGCCGAAGAGACCTGCTTCGTACCAATCCTGCATCTGCTGCACCAGGCCCAGCATTTCCGGATCGTTCCATTTCTTTTCGCCGGAGATCAGGGCGTTATTGAGATCGGAGCCGTACATCTTCATGGAAAGAGCGGTCAGGAAATGACCTGCACGGTAGTTGTCCTTCGCGCCGAAGGCCATCGGGATATAGCCCGCCTCGATGATGGCCGGAGCGGCTGCCTCGATCGCTTCCCAGGACTCGGGCATCTCGATGCCGAGCTCCTCGAAGATCTTGGCGTTGTAGAAGCAGCACACACCGTAGGGAGGAGTGGGCATGCCATAGATGCCGTCCACGCCGAAGGCGGAGTAGTCGACAGGTGCGAACAGTGCGTCGATGTAGCTCGCGCCCCATTCCGGATCGGCCTCGAGCTCGCCGGAGATGTCGGTGATGACGCCGTTCTGTACATAGTCAAGGTTGGCAGCATAGCCGAGGAAGTTGAAGACTTCGATCGGATCGCTGGCGGCTACGGAAGTCTTGAACAGGGTGTCGTGGGACTCTTCATCGGAGATGGAGACGTCCTGAAGGTCGATGTCCGGATTCTCTTCCTGGAACTGTGCGACCTTGTCCATGAAATATTTCTCACGGGCGTTGTCCGGGTTGCTGTATCTGGTAAGGATACGGACGGTGACTTTTTCTTCTGCCTGTGCCGTTACGGTAAATCCGGCGACGGCGCCGACTGCCATGGCAGCGGAAAGGATGATTGCGAATGCTCTCTTCATATTCATAACTCCTTTCTTGAGAGAAGCCGCGGGCGGGATCCCGCGGCCGGGTAACATCATGGTTTTACTGTACATTTCCGGACGCCGGAATTCCATGGATTCATTTTTGATGGCTTTGTAAATATTTTAGGTCCCGCAGATAGAAAAAGCCCTGCCTAGCTGGCAGGGCCGGTGATCTCCGTATCCTTCCGGATCCGGGAGGGCGATACGCCATAATATTTTTTGAAACTGCGGCTGAAATAGAATTCATCACTGTAGCCGACCTGCTCCGCGATGACGCGGAGAGGAAGCTCTTTCTGCTCCAGCAGGAGCGTTCGGGCGTTCTCGAGCCGGAGCATGGTCAGGTAATTCATCATGGAGACGCCCATGGATTTTTTGAACAGGGCGCTCAGGTAGGCGGCGGTCACGCCCAGGGCTTCCGCCACCGACGCCTGGGTGAGCTGGTTGTCGTTGCTGTGCTGCTGCAGGTACTGGCAGCTCTGGGCCACCAGCGGGATGTCCTTCTTTTTTTCATCGCGGTAAGTGCGGCTGTTGATGATCTTCTCGGAAAGACCGAAGAGCCAGTCTTTCATCTCTTCCACGGAATTCATCCGCTCAAAGGCGACATTGACGCCGGAGCATTCCATGATCCAGCGGAATTCAAAGCCGAACAGCGAGCAGGTGTCGGACATGGACAGGATCAGCCGGTTGACGTTCATCAGGATGTCCTCATAGGTACAGCCCTGCTCCGCCATCTCCGAGAAGACCTGCTCCAGGAGCTGCCGGCAGCCGTCCGGCTCGTTCTCCACGAGATGGTTCCGGAATGTCCGGAGCTCGCCGGCAGAGATCTGGTAGGGCTGCCGTCCGGCGGACGTAAGATCATTCCAGTGGATCACCGTGTTTCCGTAGATGATCACGTTGCTGAGGGCACTCTGGGCTTCCTGGTAGGCCTTTGCGAAGTGGGAAAAGGACGTCTTGAAGCCGCTGATCCCGCACCGGTGCTCCGTATGGAAGAGACTGTCCAGAAAAGCGATAAACCGGGAAGCCTGCTCCCGCAGGATGCCCGCACATGTTTCCGGATCATCGGTACAGCTCCCCGGATCCGGATTGAGAAACAGGACATAGCACTGGTCGAGAAGGTGGAAAAAGAGGGACAGGCTCTGCCCGGAAAAGATCGTAAGCGCGGCGCCTACCAGCTCCTGGTAGTGCGTATAGAGGTCATGGGGATCCTCCTTTGCCATTTCGGGAGAACGAAAGACCAGCAGAAAGTAGGGCAGGTCCGCGGAGAGCCCCATGGAAGCCGCTTTTTCCTTCGATTCGAGAAGCTGGCTTTCCGTGGCCGTTCCGTTCAGCAGGTCACTGAAGAAACGGAACTCCATAAACAGCCGGACCTCGGCCTGGTCCCGCGCCATGGTATCCTGAAGACGGTTTGCCCTCTGTTCCCTGTTAAGCTCGCTGCGCAGCTCGGTAAGGGTCTGGACAAACTCTTCCTCGTTGATCGGCTTCAGGATATAGGAATAAACGCCGTAGCGGATGGCTTCTTTTGCATAGGCAAAATCGCTGTGGCCGGTCAGGAAGATCACGCGCAGGGAGCTGTGTGCTTCCCGGAGCTTTCTGACCAGCTCGATCCCGTTCATACCGGGCATGGCAATGTCCACGATCGCCAGATCATAGGCGTTCGTAAGCATCATGGAAAGCGCCTTCTGTCCGTCGCCCACGTCATCCGCGATCTCATATCCGAGTTCATTCCAGTCAAAGCCAAGGCAGATCCTTTTACGGATCAGCATTTCATCATCAACGATGATAACGCGGTACATGTATGTCACCTCCAACCATTCGTGCGGGGTCATTCGCGTGCGGTATCGCTTTTTTCCACCTGTGCCGGGACCGGATCCGCCGGGGAATTCATGATCTGCTGACACTCCCGCGGCAGGTTGATCCGGATCCAGGTGCCCTGGTCTGCCCGCAGGATCCGGACACCGTAATCCGGCCCGAAGTACAGCTTGAAGCGGTCATCCGTGTTCCGAAGGCCGAAGCTTTCCATCCGGAAACCGCTGTTTTCCTCCTTGAGGACACGTTTGCGGGACTCATCATCCATGCCTTTGCCGTTGTCCTTTACGTCGATGAAGATCTGCTCCTCCTGCTCCGTGACCGTGACGTCGATCAGGCCGCCGGATTCCATGTCCTGAAACCCGTGATGGACAGCATTCTCCAGGATGGGCTGCAGGGAAAGCTTGCAGACCGCACAGCTGCGGGCGCTTTCGGAGCAGGTGATCTGATAGGTAAAAAGCCCCGGATGGCAGATCATCATGATCTCGAGATAGTTGCGGGCGGTCTCCAGCTCCTGGCCGATGGAAATGATCTCTTTGCCATGATTCAGGACGCCCCGGTAAAAACCGGAAAGATGCTGGATCGCCTGCACGGCGGTCTTTTTTTCATCCATGTAGATGAGGCCGACAATACTCTCAAGGATGTTATAGAAGAAATGCGGGGTCATCTGCAGCTGCAGCATGGACATCTCCGCCTCGCGTTTCAGCTGCTCCTTCTGGACGTTCTCGTCCATCAGCGTCTGGATCCGGTCGAGCATGCGGTTGATCTCTGTTTCCAGAATGCCGATCTCGCCGCCTTCGCCCGTGCTGATCCGGGACTCGCTGTCGCCCTGTCCGATCCGGACGACCGTCTGTGTCATGCTGCGGATCGGACTTGTGATGGAGTTGACCAGATACCGGATCAGGATGATGGCGCCGAGAAGCAGACACACACTGAGGAACAGAAGCGCGATCACGTAATTCCGGAGCGAAGCCCAGTAGCCGGCCTTCTGGACCGTGCTGATCATCAGCCAGTTCTGATCCGGGTATACCTTGCAGAAGCGCCAGGCACTTCGGTTTTCCTGCATGTATAAGGTTCCCGGGGAAAGAGAAGAGAGGGCGTCCGCGTCATACCAGTCCTCCTGGGCGAGGCTTTGGTACAGGCGGGATCCATCCGGGGAAACGATGATCATCTGTCCGGAGGAAAATTCGATACGGACGGTATCGCTCATGACGGTCCGGTACAGGTTGACCAGCGAGGAGACCGGGATCTCCAGCTCGATCATGCCGATCAGACGGCCGTTGTCCCGCCCGTTGATCTTGTGAAAATAGCTGATACAGCTTTCATAATAGCCGGAGCCCTGCTTGCGCCAGGGGCTCAGGTGCAGCCCGGTGACCAGACTTACCTGGGAGGAGGAGAGAAAATCAGAGGCGCGCTTCTGCTGTGCGCGGAAATTGCTGTCATCCTTTTCCAGGGATTCGCTGACATAGCAGTTGCCGTAGAGATCATAGAAGGCGATGGTGTGATAGATGCCCTTCTGGCCGATGTAGCCGTTGATCAGATCCCGCAGGATCTTGTACTGCTGGTGCCTGAGAAGGATGTCGTTTTCGAAGATGGGACTGCTGCTGGCGAGCAGCTTCTGGCAGTCTTCACTGACAAGCACGGACACGGAGTCGCTTTCGACCATGTCAAAAAACATGTCCAGCTTCTCCATGGTCATGGTCATGTCCTTTTCGATGGAAAGGCGCTGTTCCCGGGCAAGATTTGACCGGTACGCGACGAACAGGCTGGCGATAAAGCCCAGCACCGTGACGATCATCAGGGCGGAGATGACGATGATGATGCGTCCGGCAATATTCTGGTTGTGAAAACGGCGGCTGATGGATCGTGGAATATGCATGATGCCCTCACTTCCGGAATTGTGTTGACAAGGCTGCCTGAACACCCACAGCAGGTACGACGTGTGAGAAGACTTTTGGCACTGTAATCATCATATCATAGAATCCGGGAAAGGGGAACCGTGTAAAAAAGTGCGTATGTGCCAAGAAAACGTGCCAACGTTTACTTGACACATACCGTTACTATCCGCTTGTTGATTTATGCACAAGTTGATTGTATACTTTGTTTCAGAAGGAAAGGCGATGATACAGGAGGCAGACGATGCAAGCGATCGGTATTGATATCGGAACGACCACGGTCAGCCTGGTCATGGTGGACGGCCATAGCGGCGAGGTGCTCGGCAGCAGGACGATCCCTCACAGGTCATTCCTGAAGGGCCGGACATCCGCTTCCCGGATCCAGGATCCGGAAAAGATCCGGCAGGTGGTCCTGGAAGGGCTTTCGGATCTCCAGGCCAAATGCGGACGACCGGACAGCATCGGCCTGACGGGCCAGATGCACGGCATGCTGTATATAGACAGGCAGGGAGACGCGGTCAGCCCGCTCTATACGTGGCAGGATCTCTGCGGAAATGAGCTTCTCTCCGAGGGCCGGACCTGCGCGGAGATCCTGAAGGAGCTGACGGGCAGCGCGGCTGCCGGCTACGGGCTGACGACGCACTACTACCTGATGCGGAAGCGTGCGCTGCCGGATGATGCGGCGGGCATGGTGACCATCAGCGACTACATCGGCATGAAACTTTGCGGCCGCCGTGATCCGTATATCGCCAGGGACATGGCGGCCAGCTGGGGCTGCTTTGACCTGGAGATCGGGGATTTCTGCCGGGACGAGCTGGAGGAGCTGGATATGGATCTGTCCATGCTGCCCAGGATCCTTCCGGGCCACGAGATCATCGGATCCACGGCGGGAGGCCTGCGCAGCGGGATCCCGGTGAGCGCGTCTCTCGGCGACAACCAGGCAAGTGTTCTGGGCTCGGTCCGGAGCCTCACGGACACGGTGCTTTTGAACATCGGGACGGGCAGCCAGATCTCCTTTACGTCGGACCGGTATGTGGATGCCGAGGGTGCCATCGAGCTCCGGCCTTGTACGGAGGGCGTCTTCCTGATGGCGGGTTCCAGCCTGTGCGGCGGACGGGCCTACGCCATGCTGGAGGAGTTCTACCGGAACGTCGCCGGCAATGAAGATGAAGAGGACCTGTACGACGCGATGGAACAGCAGGCCATGGCTTTTATGGATAATTACGGCCGGGAGGCGGCCTGGAAGATCCGGACGACCTTTGCCGGCACGCGCAGCCATCCCCGTGAGAGGGGCATGATCACCGGCATCGGTGTGGAGAACTTTCACCCCGGGGCCATGACCCTCGGCATGCTGCAGGGGATCCTGGAGGAGCTGCTCGATATGTACCGCGAGATGTGCCGTCTGACCGGCAAGAGGGCGGAGTTCCTGGTCGGCGCGGGCAACGGCATCCGCAAAAACCACCTGCTCCGGATCCTTGCGGAGGAGCTTTTCCGCATGCCCCTCCTGGTGCCTGTGTGCCGCGAGGAGGCGGCCTACGGCGCGGCGATCCAGTCCCTCGCGTCCGCGGGCTTCGTCTCCGGGATCGGACAGCTGCAGCAGAAGATCAGGTATGAGGAAGAGACGAGATAAACAGGGGCTCGCTTGCATACCGCCTGGGGAGGTACGAGATATGTGGCTGCCCGCGATCCTCCATTAAACTAGAAGTATGTGGTCTCTTTTTTCTTGCATCAGCTTACCGAAGCGAGTATAATCTATAAAGATAAGCAGCAGTGTATTGCCGGTTTCCTTATTGAAAGGGAGTGTGATATGCATGGAAGGGAAAGAACAGGAAAAGAAAGTGCCGTTTTCTTTAAGCCCGGAGTATGACCGTTCCCGGTGTCAGGGGTGTGTCTGTGCCCTGTGCTATCAGCAGGAATTCTGTGACCGCTGCAGCAGCTGCGAGGACCGGTCGAAGCAGAGGGAGAGCTGCTACCGGTTTGAAGGCGCTTATAATTACTAAAGATAAAGCCGGAGCAAGAGGGACGCGCAGTCTCTTAAGATGTGACCGGCTTTTCACATTCCAAGACACCATATGAGGAGGACGATTATGAAAAAATTCAGCGAGATGACCCGAGAAGAGCTTACAGCCCTGCAGGCGGAACTACGCAGCCAGTACGACGAGATCAAGGCGAAGGGGCTCTCTCTTGATATGTCCAGAGGAAAACCCGGCCGTGAGCAGCTGGATCTTTCCATGGATATGATGGATGTTCTGCACGGAAATGCGGATCTTCGGTGTGAGACCGGTGTGGATTGCCGGAATTACGGCGTGATCGACGGTATTCCGGAGGCCAAACGCCTGCTGGGCCAGATGTCCGAGGTGGAGCCGGAGAACATCATCATCTACGGGAATTCAAGCCTGAACGTCATGTTCGACTCCATCGCAAGGTCCATGACCCACGGTGTGATGGGCCATACCCCCTGGTGCAAGCTGGACAAGGTCAAATTCCTCTGTCCGGTGCCGGGCTACGACCGCCATTTCAAGATCACGGAGTTTTTCGGGATCGAGATGATCAACGTGCCCATGAGCCCGGACGGACCGGACATGGACATGGTGGAAAAGCTGGTCGCGGAGGATGATGCCATCAAGGGCATCTGGTGCGTACCCAAGTACTCCAATCCGCAGGGCTACACCTACTCACAGGAGACAGTGGAGCGGTTCGCAAGGCTCCGGCCGGCTGCGCCTGACTTCAGGATCTACTGGGACAACGCCTACAGCATCCATCACCTTTACGACGATCATCAGGATTTCCTGGTGGAGATCCTTCACGAATGCCGGAAAGCCGGCAATCCGGACCTGGTATACAAATTCACTTCGACCTCCAAGGTCAGCTTTCCGGGGTCCGGGATCGCGGCGGTGGCCGCGTCCGAGGCAAACCTTGACGATTTCCGCAAATACATGCAGATCCAGACCATCGGCCATGACAAGCTGAACCAGCTGCGCCATGTACGCTTTTTCAAGGATCTCGACGGGCTTCATGAGCACATGCGCAAGCATGCCGCCATCATCCGGCCCAAGTTCGAGATGGTCTGGGATGTGCTTGACAAGGAGATCGGCGGCCTCGGGATCGGTGAATGGACAAAGCCGCATGGCGGTTACTTTATCGGTTTTGATTCCATGGACGGCTGCGCCAAGAGGATCGTGGCCATGGCCAGGGAGGCCGGCGTGGTCATGACCGGAGCCGGTGCGACCTTCCCCTACGGGAAGGACCCCCATGACAGGAACATCCGTATCGCGCCGACCTATCCCTCGCTTGAGGAGCTGGAGCAGGCCTGCCATGTGTTCGTGGTGTGTGTGAAGCTGGCCAGTGTGGAGAAATTACTGGAGAACTGAGTATGAGTCGGGATTCTGAGAGGAGAGGACCCGGCAGGAAGATCGCGTTGTTCCTGATCCCTGCCTTCCTTCTGCTCACGGCAGCCGCCTATTTTGTCGGCTACATCTTTTTTAACAGTCATTTTCTGCCGGGGACTACGATCAATGGCTTCCGCTGTGATTTTATGACGGTGCGGGAAGCGGAGAAGGTCCTCAAAAGAGAGGTCAATGCCTATGCCATGGAGATCGATACCATGCGGAACGGTGTGGAGAGCATCAGCGGCAAGGACATTGAACTGACGTACGAGTCCGACGGCAGCGTGCAGACCTTCCTGGACGGCCAGGAAAAGGTCAGGTGGTTCCTGGCGCTTCGTGAGCCGGGCGCCTACCATACCGGCCGCTCCGTCTCCTGGAACCAGCGTTTTCTGGAGGTTCAGGTGGATGAACTGGACTGTCTGCAGAAGGAAAACATGAAGAAGCCGGTCAATGCTTCGATCGTATCCACAGCGGAGGGCTTTGTGATCTCTCCGGAGACCACCGGCTCGCTGCTTGACCGGAACAAGGTGCTGGCTGTCATCGAAAAGGCACTCGGCGAGCTGAACCCGAAGGTCTCTCTCGAGGAAGAGGAGTGCTACCTTCTGCCCACGCTCTACCGGGACGATCCGGTGCTGGTGGAGAACTGCGAGTATATGAATACCCTGAAAGACGTGGTGATCACCTATGATTTCGGGGACCGCAGTGAGAGAGTCGATTTCGACAGGCTGAAGAGCTGGTTCGTACAGGATAAACGCGGGATCTATTCCCTGGATCGGGACCAGGCCGCCGCATTTGTCAGGCATCTGGGTGAAGTTTATGATACCGTTGGCGAGGAGAGGGAATTTCTCACCTACGATGACCGCCTGATCACTCTGGAGGCAGGGGATTACGGCTGGATCATCGATACGGAAGCGGAGACCAGGGAGCTTCTTTCCCTGATCGATAAAGGAACCATCGAAGTGCGGGAGCCGGTCTATCGGCAGACGGCCGCCAGCCGCGGCCAGAATGATATCGGCGCTTCCTATATCGAGATCAATCTTGAGGAACAGAGGCTGGTCTGTTATGACGACGGAAAGCCGGTCCTGGACTGCAGCATCGTCAGCGGCGCGCCTTACAGCAGTGAGACCCATACGCCGATGGGCTGCTACGAGGTACTGGAAAAAGAAGATCCGCCCAGAGTGGATGACGGAGATATTTACGGGGATTCGTGGTTTTTGCTTCGGTTTCATGATAATCTGGGCATCCATGATGCCGATTGGCGCGAGGAATTCGGCAAGGACATCTACATGATCGACGGGACGCCCGGATGTGTCAATGTTCCCTTTGAGGCCATGTCCCAGCTGTACAGCCTCGTGGAGGAAGGGACGCCGGTCGTCATCTATGAGTGAACCACGGATCTAAGAAAGGAGCTTATCGTTTCATATGAAGATCGTTGTTTTGGCTGGCGGGACCAGCACGGAAAGAGAGATCTCCATAGTTTCAGGGACCGGGATCTGCAAGGCCCTTCGGGAAAAAGGACACAGGGCGATCCTGGCGGACATTTTCTGCGGGCTTGCTCCGGATGCGGGCGAAGAGCATTTCCCTGAAGAATATGATGTGGATGCGGCGGCTGCGTTTATCAGCAGCTTTAATGACAAGGTGCCGGAGATGGCCAGGACCCGGAGGAGCTTTTTTGGGCCCGGGATCCTGCCGGTCTGCGAAGAGGCGGACATTGTCTTCCTGGGACTCCACGGCGCGAACGGGGAGGACGGACGGGTCCAGGCGGCTTTTGACCTGATGGGGATCCGCTATACCGGAACCGGGTATCTCAGCAGCGCGATGGCGATGGACAAGGGGATCACCAAGCAGATGTTCCGGATGAACGGCGTACCTACCCCAAAAGGGATCACCATGATGAAGGATGGTATCGTCAGGGATATTACGGTGCTGGGCCTTCCTTTCCCGGTGGTCGTTAAGACCTGCTGCGGCGGCTCCTCGGTCGGCGTCTATATCGTTCACGACCAGAAGGAATATGAGGAGGCGCTGGACAGCGCTTTCGGCTACGAGGACGAGATCGTGGTGGAGGAGTACATCGAGGGAAGGGAATTCTCTGTGGCCGTCGTTGACGGAAAGGCCTATCCGGTGATCGAGATCCGTCCGCTGGTGGGCTTCTACGATTACAAAAACAAATACCAGCCGGGCTCCACGATCGAGACCTGTCCGGCCGAGATCCCGCAGGAGCTTACCAAAAAGATGCAGGAGACCGCGGAGGCGGGCGCCAGGGCACTGGCACTGGAAGCCTACTGCAGGCTGGATTTTATCATGCAGGACAACGGGGATATCTTCTGCCTGGAGGCAAATACGCTGCCGGGTATGACGCCCACGAGCCTGATCCCTCAGGAGGCGGCGGTCCTCGGGATCGATTACCCGTCACTCTGCGAAGAACTGCTGCGGGTGTCTTTGAAGAAGTATGAATGAAGCGGAGTGAAACGATGCGGGAATCCGAATGGCTGCATCATGGCGGGAACGAAGAGAAGCCATGCGAAGCTTCTTTCATAGATTGTTGTGTCAGAGAAGTCATAAAGAAAATTATCAGAAAGGAAATGACCGGATGAAGGGTCTTTCATTACAGAACATAGCCCGGGTGACCGGCGGTACCCTGTACGGGGCCGACGGTGTTATGGACCGGGAGGTAACACAGATCACGAGCGACAGCCGGAAGGTGACGGAGGACTGCCTGTTCGTCGCGATCGCAGGCGAACGGGTGGACGGCCACAGCTTTATCCCCCAGGTGATGGAAGCGGGCGCCCTCTGCAGCATCGGAGAAAAGGTCCCCGAGCCCGGCTGCGGTCCGTTTATCAAGGTGGATTCAAGTCTGCAGGCCGTCAAGGACATCGCAGCCTTCTACCTCGAAGAGCTGCAGATCCCGGTGGTCGGGATCTCCGGCTCGGTGGGGAAGACCAGCACCAAGGAGATGGTCGCCTCCGTGCTGAAGCAGAAATACCGGACGCTGAAGACCGAGGGCAACTTCAACAACGAGCTGGGTCTTCCGCTGACGGTCTTCCGCCTGCGGGACGAGGACCAGATCGCTGTCCTGGAGATGGGGATCAGTGATTTCGGGGAGATGACAAGGCTTGCCCGGATCGCGAGACCGGATACGGCGCTGATCACGAATATCGGCACGTGCCACCTGGAGTTCCTGGGTGACAGGGACGGCGTGTTCAGGGCCAAGACGGAGATGCTGGATTTTGTCCGCCCGGAGGGACACATCGTCCTGAACGGCGATGATGACAAGCTGATCCGGGTCAAGGAGCACAACGGGATACGGCCGGTCTTTTACGGGCTGGACCCGTCCAATGATGTATATGCCGATGAGATCGAAAACCTGGGACTTAAGGGTATGAAATGCCGGATCCACCTGGACGCGGAGAACTTTTCTGTCACAATCCCCATGCCGGGCATCCACATGGTGATGAACGCGCTGGCGGGAGCGGCGGTGGGCCGGATCTACGGATTGTCCGCCGAGGAGATCCGCCGCGGGATCGAGAGTATCGAGCCACTGCAGGGCCGTTTCCACATGATCGAGACGGAGCGGTTCCTGGTGATCGACGACTGCTACAACGCAAGTCCGGCCACGATGAAGGGATCTTTGGACGTCCTGTCGACGGCGAACGGCCGGAAGGTCGCGATCCTGGGCGATATGGGCGAGCTCGGCGAAAACGCGCCGGAGATGCACCGGGAGGTGGGCAGGCACGCGGCGATGAGCGGCCTGGACCTTCTCATCTGCGTCGGAGAATTGAGTTCGCATATGGCGGAAGCCGCCCGGCAATCCGGCGGTCCGGAGGTGATCCTGGAGCCGGATCTTACGAGCCTGCTTTCCCATCTTACCGGGTATGTACAGAACGGTGACAACATCCTGGTAAAGGCTTCGCATTTTATGAAGTTCCCGGAGGTCGTCAAAAAGCTCACGGAAATGTAACAAAGACAGGGGACGGTTCTCTGTCTTGGAACTGAAAACAGAAAAAGACAGAGAACCGTCCCCTGTCTTGTTTAAGAAAAGGAGAAGGATCATGAGCAAGGTAACATTTGATTACTCGAAGGCATGCGGTTTTGTACAGGCACATGAGATGGAAGCCATGAAAGGCCTCGCCATGGCTGCAAAGGAGACGTTGGTCGGCAAATGCGGAGCCGGCAATGACTTCCTTGGATGGATCGATCTTCCGGTGGATTACGATAAGGACGAGTTTGCCCGGATCAAGGCGGCAGCAAAGAGGATCCAGGAGGATTCCGAGGTCCTGATCGTCATCGGCATCGGCGGCTCCTATCTTGGAGCGAGAGCGGCGATCGAGTTTCTGCGCCACGGCTTCTACAACAACGTTTCGAAGGAGATCCGGAAGACACCGGAGATTTATTTTGCCGGCAATTCCATCAGCAGCCGTTATCTGCAGGGATTGATCGATGTGGTCGGTGACCGTGATTTCTCCGTCAACATCATCTCCAAGTCCGGAACGACCACTGAGCCGGCGATCGCCTTCCGTGTGTTCAAAGCCCTCCTTGAGAAGAAGTACGGCAAGGAAGGCGCCGCGAAGAGGATCTACGCGACGACCGACAAGGCCAGAGGTGCCCTCAAGAAGGTGGCCGATGAGGAAGGCTACGAGGAGTTCGTGGTTCCGGATGATGTCGGAGGACGTTTCTCCGTCCTGACGGCCGTCGGTCTTCTTCCCATCGCGGTCAGCGGTGCGGATATCGATAAACTGATGGAAGGGGCTGCTTCCGGTCGTGAGATGGCGCTTGGCAACGCCTTTGAGGAGAATGATGCGCTCAAATACGCGGCGATCCGCAATATCCTTCTGCGCAAGGGCAAGACGGTGGAGATCGTTGCCAACTATGAGCCGAGCCTTCATTATATCAGTGAGTGGTGGAAACAGCTCTACGGCGAGAGTGAGGGCAAGGACCAGAAGGGTATCTTCCCGGCAGCCGTGGATCTGACGACGGATCTTCATTCCATGGGCCAGTTCATCCAGGACGGCAACCGTATCCTGTTCGAGACGGTACTGAACGTGGAGGATCCGGGTGCCGAGGTCGTGATCGGGGAGGAAGCCGTGGATCTGGACGGCCTCAACTACCTGGCCGGCAAGAACATGGATTTTGTAAACAAGAACGCCATGAACGGAACGATCCTGGCGCATACGGACGGCAATGTCCCGAACCTGCGTGTGGACATCCCGGCCCAGGATGAGTTCTCCCTGGGACAGCTGTTCTACTTCTTTGAGTTTGCCTGCGGCGTCAGCGGCTATCTGCTGGGCGTCAATCCGTTCAACCAGCCCGGCGTCGAGAGCTACAAGAAGAACATGTTCGCGCTTCTCGGCAAGCCCGGATACGAAGAGCTCCGCGAGGAACTGCTCACGAAGCTGAGCTGATTTGGCTGTTCCAGGATATAGGAAGTTCTCGCTTGAATACCGGCCGGGATGAACGCAGGAATATGCAGCTGTACAGGCCACGCTTGTCTCCTTGAGATCGCTGCGCCGCTTATTTTCATGTGCTCCCGGCCAAGCCAGCTTCGCTAATCGGCGGCCTCCGCACATGAAGCTATGCTCGCGATCCCCGGCGTCGACTTCGAAGTGGCCTTTTAACAGCTGTCATATTCTGCTGTTCTCCCGGGACGCTATTCTGCGCTCAGAAGGTGTACAGCCGAGAGCCTGCGTAGAACAGCGGACGATTTCGCGTTCCGCAGCGACCTGACAGAGCGAATCTATCCATGAAAGTCGAAATCTGTACGTGCAGCAGCTGAGCAGGGAAGATCTCTCTTTCCTGCTCAGCTACTTTTTACGCAGGGATTTCCGCGCTGTGTACAGACAGCGGACGAGAAGCGGCGTTTGGACATTGCGAGTGCAGAATACGGTCGGTGCAGGCAACTGTATATGACGGCTGTGAGAGGGCACTTCGCAGTCGACGTCAGGGATCGCGAGCATAGCTTCATGTGCGGAGGCCGCCGTTAAGCGAAGCTGGCTTGGCCGGGAGCACATGAAAACAGGCGGCGCAGCGATCCCAAGGAGACAAGCGTGGCCTGGAACAGCCGCATATACAGTGCTGCGACCGACAGGTGTTCAAACGAGCCTTAAATTAAAACTGCCGCATCCCGGACGGGGTGCGGCAGTTTTTGTGTCAAAATGTAGCGTCGGATCAAATCTTTCCGTCGGAACCAAGAACCTCGACGATCTTATGAGCAACGATGTCCTTGACATACTTACGGCCGTCGGTCAGATACTGACGCGGATCAAAGTGATCCGGATGAGCCTGCATATGCTCACGGATACCTGCGGTCATACCAAGACGAAGGTCGGAGTCGATGTTGATCTTGCAGACAGCGCCCTTCGCTGCCAGACGGAGCTGCTCTTCCGGAATACCGATGGCATCCTTCAGCGCGCCGCCATGGCCGTTGATGATCTTGACATACTCCTGCGGAACAGAAGAAGAACCATGAAGAACGATCGGGAAGCCCGGAAGTCTTCTGGCAACCTCCTCCAGGATGTCCAGACGAAGCTTGGGATCGGTGCCCGGTTTGAACTTGTAAGCGCCATGGCTGGTGCCGATCGCGATCGCAAGGGAGTCAACACCGGTTCTCTTCACGAACTCCTCGACCTCGTCAGGGTTGGTAAACATAGCCTTATCGGCGTCGACGCTGACAGCATCCTCGATACCGGCGAGGGTACCCAGCTCGGCCTCGACAACAACGCCTCTCTCATGCGCATATTCAGCAACCTTTCTGGACTCTGCGATGTTCTCCTCGAAGGAATGACCGGAATAGTCGATCATGACGGAAGTGAAGCCGCCGTCGATACAGGACTTACAGGTCTCGAAATCTGCACCATGGTCAAGATGAAGAACCATGGGAACCTCCGGATGAAGCTCAACAGCAGCCTCGACCAGCTTGGTCAGATAGATGGAGTTCGCATACTTGCGGGCACCGGCAGATGCCTGAAGGATGATCGGGGATCTGAGCTCAGCAGCAGCCTCGGTGATTCCCTGCACGATCTCCATGTTGTTAACGTTGAATGCGCCGATGGCGTAGCCGCCGTCATAGGCCTTTTTGAACATTTCGGTTGATGTGACAAGTGCCATAATCTTACCGCCTTTCTTAATGGATTATTTCTTTACCACCCACATAATAACACAAAAAAGAAAAGTTAAAACCATTTTTTTTGTTTTTTTCATATTTTTCAAAGAAACAGGAGCTGCCTACGCCATTCATCCCCGATGACCCTATTCACGTTTGACAACCTGCGGAAGTGTATATTATGATGATGACAGTGATCTGTGCCGGCGGAAGAAAGCGCCGGAACAGAGTAAAACGGAGATACGAAAGCGCAAAGAACAGAGCAATCCGTTATCATACATTTGGTGAGAATCATACTATAAAGAGAGGACCTGCACGAGCATGCTTGGAATAGGGATCGACACAGGGGGAACCTGTACAGACGCAGTAATCTATGATTTTGAAACAAACGAGATACTGGGCGCAGGGAAAGCCCTGACAACAAAATCAAATCTGGAGATCGGGATCGCAAATGCCCTGGATACGCTGCCCAAAGAACTGGTGGAAAAGGCCGGCGCGATCGGGCTCTCCACGACTCTGGCTACCAACGCCTGCGTGGAAGACAAGGGCGCAAGAGCCAAGCTTCTGATGATCGGCTTTGACGAGAGCATGATGGATCACCTGAAGGAGATCTATGCCTCCTACGGCCTCAAGGACATGACCCGCTTCGTGATCCTGGACGCCAAGGTGGAAGGGATCTATTCCAATCCCTTTGACCCGGACTGGGAGGATCTTCGGCGAAGGGCCAAAGAATACTTCGGAGACTGTGATTCCGTCGGCATCGTCCAGAAGCATCCAAGGGCAAACGGCGGACGGTTTGAACTGACGGCACTCAAGATCCTGCAGGAGGAGCTTTCCGTGCCTCTTACGATCTCCTTCGATATCTCCAGCGAGGTAGATATCCTGAAGACCTGTGCCGGAACGCTGCTCAACGCGCGGCTGGTGCCGCTTATCTCGGATTTCATGCAGGCTGTCCATCACGTGATGCAGGAGCGGGGGATCGATCTGCCCCTGTCCATCGTGCGAAGCGACGGCACGGTGATGTCCGAGGATATGACAGAACATTTTCCGGTGGAGACGATCCTGTGCGGTCCGGCCTCGAGTGTGGTGGGCGGCAGTGAGCTTGCAAAAGAAGACAGCGGCATCATCGTGGACATGGGCGGAACGACCACGGACATCGCCATCGTACATGACAGTCAGCCGGTCCTGGCGTCGACAGGCATCCGGATCGGACAGTGGAAGACCATGGTCAAGGGACTCTATGTGGAGACCTACGGTCTCGGCGGAGACACCGCGGTCCGCTATAAAGACAGCCAGCTGTATCTGGACACGGTCCGGGTGATCCCCATCTCCGTGCTGGCGGCGGAATACCCGTTTGTCGTGGAGGAACTGAAGGCTCTTGCCAAAAAGCAGCTTTTTCAGGCCTGCTGGATCCATGAATACTTTGTACTCCAGAAGGATATTTCCGGAAAGCAGGGCTATTCCGAATATGAGCAGAAGCTCTGCAGCGTCCTGAAAGAGAAACCGCTTCTCACGCTGGAGCTCGCCGAACGGATGGAGGTCCTTCCACGCTTCCTTTCCACGGAGCGCCTGGAGGCGGACGGCGTGATCCTGAAAAGCGGGCTGACGCCGACGGACATGATGATCCTGAAAGGAGACTTTACCTTATATGACAGGACAGCCGCAGAGGCGGCGGTCGAATGCCTGTTTGCGAATATCAGGGAGCCCCTTGAGCAGGTTCCGGACCTTGTTTATGAGATGGTCTGGAAACGGATGTACCGCTGCCTGGCAGGCGTGATCCTGCGGCAGCAGTACCCAAAAGCAAAGGAATTCAAGTCGGCCGAATACCTGGAACCGCTGCTGGACCGCTGTTATGAGGCGGCCTGCCTTTCGGTGGACCACCCGGAGAAGGCGGGAGGAGCGGATGCCGTGCTGAGGCTGTCGACGGACCTGCCGCTCCTCGGCGTCGGAGCTCCGATCCATATTTTCCTGCCGAGGGTGGCAGAACTTCTTCATACGAGGGTCGTGATCCCGCCCTACGCGGGCGTCGCGAACGCCCTCGGAGCCGTTGCGAGCCGCAAGGTCCTGCGGAGGGATCTGGTCATCAAGGCCGAATATGACGGACCCTCCTTCCAGTGTCTGTCGCTCCACGAGGACGGCAAAAAATACACGTTCAAAAAGGAACCCGAAGCGATCGCGTTCGGAAAACAGGTACTTGACCGGGCGGTACAGAAATGGGCCCGGATGCAGAATATGACGAAGGAACCGCAGGTGGAGATCACGGTGAAGGAGAACCGGTTCCGGCACAGAGCCGACGGTCTGCTTTTCGAGATCGTGCTGTCCGTTGTCGCCAGAGAGGTATAAGGAGCAGAGTATCGCATACCGGAGTACGTCTTTCAGCAATCTGATCCGGGAGGATCGGCGTTCCGAAATACATTCCGGTCTCGCAGGAGGAGCTGGATAAGTTCTACAGATACTCGGTATACATGCCCTTCGGGGTGGCGAACGAGTATTATCTGAATACGACGGACAGACCTCTGCCCGTCCAGCTCCATCATGTCAGCACGATAATACAGACCATTCAGGAAGAAGGAGGGCCGGAGCCCTCTTTTTTTCATCCTCTCCGCCTGGTAAAAGCCCGGATCAGTCTTCCTCGATGACCTGGATCTCCAGATAGTCGAAGCTGATCTGTTCGATAAAGCTGTCCTGGTAAAAACGGGCCCGGGCGTTCTTCCGGAACTGCCGGATCGACGAATCCAGCCAGATCGGCTGGGCCAGGTCAAATTCATGACAGATCTGCTCCAGTGCGTGAAAGACCTTGTGGGTGCGGGTATCCGCACTGTCATCCGTGAGCGTGATATCCCTCACCATATGACTGTCCTTCCAGAGCTTTCCCCAGATGCGAAACATAAGCGATGCTCCTCTCCTTGTATGATCCGCGCGGCGAAGGTCTGCGGCCTCTCTGCCGTCCGGGTCAAAAGTTGTACTTATTGTAGGTGAATCCTTCCGGTCTGTCAATATGGACAGAACTCCCGAAAAATGGTATACTACCCAAAACGCCGGTCCACCGTGACCTGAATTACCAGAGGAGGAACGATAATGAAGCTGTATGAACAGGGTGTATACCTGTCCGGAGGGAAGATCATTCCCGCGCAGGAAGCGCACCTTCCGGTCTCCCGGGAGGAAGCCGGGAAGAAGACCATCGCCTACGGGATCCTGAAGGAGCACAATCTCTCCGGGAATATGGAGAAGCTGCAGATCCGTTTTGATAAACTGACCTCCCATGATATCACCTTCGTGGGGATCATCCAGACAGCCAGGGCCTCCGGACTCGAAAGATTTCCCGTGCCCTACGTACTGACCAACTGCCACAATTCCCTCTGTGCCGTGGGCGGCACGATCAATGAGGATGACCACATGTTCGGCCTGACCTGCGCCAAAAAGTACGGCGGCGTGTATGTACCGCCCCACCAGGCCGTCATCCACCAGTTCGCCAGGGAAATGCTTGCCGGCGGAGGTAAAATGATCCTCGGCTCCGACAGCCATACCCGCTATGGAGCGCTGGGCACCATGGCTGTGGGAGAGGGCGGTCCGGAGCTGGTCAAACAGCTTCTGTCCCAGACCTACGACATCAACATGCCCGGCGTCGTGGCGATCTACCTGACCGGGGAACCAAGACCCGGCGTCGGCCCGCAGGACGTGGCGCTCGCCATCATCGGAAAAGTCTTCGCGAACGGCTATGTTAAGAACAAGGTCATGGAGTTCGTGGGACCGGGCGTCAAAAACCTGAGCGCGGATTTCCGGATCGGTGTGGATGTGATGACGACAGAGACCACCTGCCTGTCCTCCATCTGGCAGACCGATGAGAAGATCCGGGAATTCTACGAGATCCACGGCCGGGAGGAGGACTATAAAGAACTCCTGCCCGGGGATAACGCCTACTATGACGGCTGTGTGGAGATCGACCTCTCGGAGATCAAACCGATGATCGCCATGCCCTTCCATCCGAGCAACACCTACACCATCGACGAGGTGAAGGAAAACCTCGGCGATATCCTGGCGGATGTGGAGAAGAGGGCGGCTGTCAGCCTGGACGGAAAGATCCCGTATTCTCTAAAGAGCAAGGTGACCGACGGAAAGCTTTACGTGGACCAGGGCATTATCGCCGGCTGTGCCGGCGGCGGCTTTGAGAACATCTGCGCGGCGGCTGACATCCTGCGCGGCAGGAGCATCGGCGCGGACACCTTTACCCTGAGCGTCTATCCGGCCAGCACCCCGATCTACATGGAGCTGGCGAAAAACGGCGTACTGGCGGATCTGCTGGCCACCGGCGCCGTGGTGAAGACTGCTTTCTGCGGTCCCTGCTTCGGCGCGGGCGACACGCCGGCCAACAACGCGTTCAGCATCCGCCATACCACGCGGAACTTCCCGAACCGGGAGGGTTCCAAGATCCAGAACGGACAGATCTCTTCCGTGGCGCTGATGGACGCGAGATCCATCGCGGCGACGGCGGCCAACAAGGGCTTCCTGACCTCGGCGGAGGAGTATACCGGCGGTTATACCGGACAGAAGTATTTCTTTGACAGGACGATCTACGAGAACCGTGTCTTTGACAGCAAGGGCGTCGCGGATCCCTCCGTGGAGATCCAGTTCGGTCCGAATATCAAGGACTGGCCGAAGATGCCGGCTCTTTCAGAGGACCTGATCCTGAAAGTGGTGTCCGAGATCCATGATCCGGTGACCACGACGGATGAGCTGATCCCCTCCGGCGAGACCTCGTCCTACCGCTCCAACCCGCTGGGCCTGGCGGAATTCGCCCTGTCCAGGAAGGATCCGGCCTATGTCGGACGGGCCAAGGAGGTCCACAAGGGCGAAGCAGCCCTGGAGGAAGTGCTTCAGAAGCCGGACGCATCGGATACGGAGGCGGAGCAGGCGGTGGCAGCCGCTCTTCCGGAACTCTCCCCGGTGATGGATACGATCCGCAAGGCCTTCCCGGAAACGGCGTATCATAAACTCGGGATCGGCAGCACGATCTTTGCGGTGAAGCCTGGCGACGGTTCCGCCAGGGAGCAGGCGGCCTCCTGCCAGAAGGTGCTGGGCGGCTGGGCCAACATTGCCAACGAGTACGCCACCAAGCGCTACCGCAGCAACCTGATCAACTGGGGCATGCTGCCCTTTGTGATCCCGGAGGGCAATCTGCCGTTTGCCAACGGGGACTACCTGTTCTTCCCGGGGATCCGTGCGGCTGTGGAAGATAAAGAAGAAGCGATCAGCGGATATGTGGTGAAGGCCGGCGAGCTTACGAGATTTACCGTGACCCTGGGCGATCTCACGGACGATGAGCGGGAGATCATCCTGAAGGGATGCCTCATCAATTATAATTCAGTGAAGTAACGGATAAGAACGGGCGGACGAGAGTCCGCCCGTTTGCATTATCGGACGGAAAGTATATTTTGTATATAATTTTCGAACAATTAGAAGATTAATGACTTTCGAGACAGATAATACGATAAAAAATGACAATAATAAGCGAAAATACCCTTGACAAATCCAAATTGTGATGGTATTATAGGTTCATCAAAAGAAAAACAAAAACAAACCGGTATCCGATCAGATGAAAACCCATCATCTGAGAATAAGGAGCGAGAGAGAAAGGAACGAATTCCGTTGAGAAGGTAGCGAACTACCAATCAATATGAAGTGACAGGAGCTGCGTTTCCTGCAAGAAATACCTGATACAGAAGAGAATAAAGAGAGAGGTTCTGAAAAGAGATCAGAACAAACGTATCAAGGTCATATAGTAGCGGCTCATCATATTGAACAGATGTCACAAACCTGGTACAAAGATTTTGAAGATCGTGTAAAGAAACTTTCTTCAAAAGAGTATAACCCTTATCTCAGAACATCGTCCGGAGGAAGAGCTTCGGAGAAGTTCGTGGAAGGATAAGAACGATACTTTGAGATCCTTATAAGCAACAATGGAATAAGGGACGAAGCTTTGCATCAGAGGAATATTAAGAGATATTCATAAAAAAGAAGAAATTCCACAGGAACTTTTCCTTTATCATATATCTCATTTACAGATAGAAGAATATCGAAGAAAGAAGATAAAAGATAAAGAAAAATAAGCGGATTTGGATTAAATACAAGATTAGTTCAGGATTGTTTATCAAAGGAACGGAAAAGTATATCCAGAATTTCTTCCCTGATCAGATGAATTATTACCCGTGAATAATAATTCAAAATCTATAAAACTTTCTAAGTGATCAGAAGATCATGAGCAGGAAACGAGAAGAAAACAATTGAATAAAGACAACTGAATATAGAAAAGAAGAAAGAGGTATAAATACCATTGAACTTTGAACATTAAGACGGTCATCATTTCCAGGGTAAAGGAGAAACCCGAACGAGAAGTGATGACCGTCTTATCCTTTGTCTGCGGCACCGGCCATCCATGGACAGACCATGGACAGGCTGGTTTTTTTGTGTCATAATGAACCCCGGAGGAAGAATGATGAGTACATTTTCGATGGCGGAGATCCCCGGGCGGATCCTCTATGAAGATAATGAGATCCTTGTTTTTCATAAGCCGGGAGGACTTGCGGTGCAGCATGCCCGTTCCGGCTCCATGGACCTTAACAGCGCGCTTCTGACCTACCTTGCGGCAAAGGAGAAGCAGGCCTGGGATGCGGGAACAGGTAAAAAAGGCCAAAGAAACGAGATCCCCTACCTTGGCGTGGTGCACAGGCTCGACCAGCCGGTGGAAGGGATCCTGGTCTTTGCCAAAACTCCTGCCGCCGCCGCATCGCTTGGCCGGCAGGTGCAGGATGGCCGCATGGATAAAGAATACATGGCCGTTGTGACAGCGGAAGCACCCGGACAGAGAGATCTTCTTGTACGGGAGGTCCCGGTGAGCGGAAGCGTGCCGGACACGCTTTCCGGCACAGACCCGGAATGGACAGGGCACCTTCTCGAGGATCATCTTCGGAAGGATGGACGGAACAATCGCACCGAGATCGTGCCGGCGGGCACGAAGGATGCAAAAAAGGCACGGCTTTGGTACCGCGTGATCAGGGCAGCCGGGGAAGATACCTTCATTTTGCAGATCCGGCTGGAGACAGGCCGCTTTCACCAGATCCGCGCGCAGCTTTCCCACGCCGGCATGCCGATCCTGGGCGACCGGAAATACGGCGGCCGTCCGGCCGACGCGCTGGCGCTCTGTGCTTTTTCCCTTTCGTTTGACCATCCGAAGACGGGCCGGCGGATGCGCTTCCGGCTCCAGGAACGGTCCTGCTTTATTTCCGAAGCATGAAAGGATCCGGATGGAAAAAGATGCGGGCACGGCGTTCGGGCAGGATTTTTTGATGCCGGAATTCTTACATTTCTGTAAAAACAACTGGACGAAAGGCCGAAAACGTGTATAATGATGCAGAAGAGGTGGTTTGAGGTATGAAACTTACAAAGAGAAAATATATGCTTCTTGCCATACTGCTGCTTGCACTTATCGCTGCAGGCGCGGTCTATATCGTATCAGCGGCCGGCTCCCAGGGGGAGACCACGGCGGAACAGCCCCTGGAGGCAGACAGCGAAGAACTTCCCTCCGCCGGGTTTTCCATGACGGATCCGGTACAGCCCGGAGCCAGGATCGCCGTAGTCAGCAAGAGCGTGAAGGGTGAATTCTGGAAGCTTGTCAAAAAAGGAATGAAGGATGCTGTGACGGACGCAAACGAAGCGTACGGCTTCTCCGGCGATGACAGGATCAGCATGACCTTTGAAGGACCTGACAGTGAGCTGAATGTGGAAAACCAGATCAATACCCTGGATGCCATTGTGGCTGAAAACCCGTCGGTGATCTGCCTGTGCGCGGGCGATATGGATTCCTGTCAGGCGCAGCTGGAGGCGGCCCGGGAAAACGGGATCCCCGTGGTCGCTTTTGATTCCAACCTGTCCGACACGTCCCTGGTCAGCTGCTACTGCGGGACCGACAACCTGGCGGCGGGACGGCTTGCAGGAGAAAAGATGGCCGAGGCTGTCGGGGAGATCGGGAAGATCGCGGTCTTCTCCCTGCAGGGAAAGACCAAAGCTCTCGCGGAGCGCGTGCAGGGTTTTTCGGAAGTACTGGATCAGTATCCGGGCCTCTCGATCGTATCGGAGATCTGTTCGGATGAGGTGGAGGATATCACGCAGGTGATGGAGGAAGTGCTGCTGATCCCGGGGCTCGCCGGTGTTTACTGCACCAATGCGGATATTATGGACATTTACCTGAAGGCTTCCAAGCCGGAGCGTTTTTCGGCCGTTGTGATCGGCACGGACGCCACAACGAACCAGCAGAAGGCCATCACAGGCGGCGAAGAACTGGGGTGTGTTTCCCAGGATCCGTATATGATGGGCTACGAGACGATGACCATGGCGATCTCCCTTACGGCTGAGGAACAGACCGACGCGCCGGAGGATCTTCTTCTGGAAGCCTGCTGGATCGACGCCGGGAACATTGACGACCCGGTGAATGAGAGATATATTTATTGATCAATACGCCAACAAAGGCAGTCTGTGCCTGCAGAAATGCCGGGATCAGGCTGCCTTTGTTATTTTTTAGACATAAAAATTGAAATTCTGCACAAAATCAGCAGAATCCGGATTGTGGTACTAATTATTTTATGGTAAAATATTCGATATTGTAATCAGGAGTACGCTGTTTGCAGGACAGATGATGCCCTGCAGAAAGGTCCGGAAGGTGGGTCCGTGAAAAAATGGGCAAATGTTTTTAAGAATATCTCGCTTCTGACCCAGCTGGGACTTTCCCTGGCGGCGCCCCTTCTGATGTGCCTGGGCCTCTGCTGGTGGCTGACGACAAGCAAAGGCGTCGGGGGATGGGTCTTTATCCCGGGCCTGATCCTGGGACTCGGGAGCTCGGCTATGGTCGGCTACAAATTCTACGTCGCCGAGATGAAGAGGACCGAAAAGGAAATCAAGGAAAAAAAAGAAAAGATCTCGTTTAACCAGCATGGGTGAGGAGCAGCTATGCATCTTTTTGACAATGTGGCACCGGCCGTCCGGAAGGAGACAAAATTCGTGGCAGTTTCCGAGCTGATCGGAGTGGCCGTCATGCTTGTGGTTTTTGCAATACTTCATGGTGTTATGCCTGATAAAGTACCGTTTGACTACCGGGTCGTCCTGGGTGGGATCCTCGGCGGGATCGTAGCGGCAGTCAATTTCTTTCTGCTGGGACTTACGGTCCAGAAGGTGTCGTCCACCGAGGATGAAAAGCAGGCGTCCGCGTATATGAAATCCAGCTACACCCGGCGGATGCTCCTGCAGGTCATCTGGATGGTGATCGCGATCGCGGCCCCGTTCATCCAGTTCGTGGCAGGACTTGTCCCGCTTCTGTTTCCCGGGGCGGCCGCCAAGATACGGTCGATCCTTCTGAAACAGAACGCATAATACGGTTTTACCCGCTTCTGCTTTATCGCAGGCGGAGGGCGGTGAAGCATAAAAGACCAAAAGCGAATGGAGGTGGAATTGAGTATGGATCTGGATATATCGGGAGCAAGAGTTCTTTTTGAACTTCCCGTTGACCTGCCGTTCCTAGGCAGGCTGCAGATCAGCGAAACCATTGTCGTAAGCTGGCTCGTCATGCTGCTGATCTTTTTGCTGTGTATCTTCCTGACGCGGAATCTCCGGGTCGAGAATATCTCCAAGCGCCAGGCATTGGCGGAGATGCTGGTGGATACGGGCAAAAACTTCGTAGTCGGCCTGATGGGCGAGAAGTTCGCGTACATGATACCTTTCGTATCAGCTCTTTTTGTGACCAGCGTGATCTCGAACCTGATCAGCCTGGTGGGCCTGCGGAGCCCGACGGCGGATCTGTCCACGGAAGCTGCGTGGGCGATCGTGGTCTTTGTCATGATCACAAAGCAAAAACTGAAGGCCAACGGAGTGGGCGGTTATCTGAAGGGATTTACGGAGCCGATCTTTGTCCTGACGCCCTTCAATGTCCTGTCGGAGTTTTCGACGCCGGTCAGTATGGCCTGCCGTCATTTTGGAAACATCCTTTCCGGCGTGGTCATCAACGGCCTGATCTACGGGGCCCTGGCCGGGGCCAGCGCTGCGCTCTTCCGGTTGATCCCGGGTGCCGTCGGCGCGGTGCTTTCAAAGATCCCGTTCCTGGATGTGGGTATTCCGGCGATCACGTCGGTGTACTTTGACTGGTTCTCGGGGATCATGCAGGCCTTCATTTTCTGCATGCTGACCGTCATGTACATATCGACGGCGGCAGAGACAGACTAACAGCAATTCATAGACAATTAAATAAGGACAATATAACTACAGGAGGATTCGATTATGGATTTTACAGTACTTGCTAAAGGTATTGCACTCGCAGGATGTGCCATCGGCGCGGGTCTGGCGCTTATCGCCGGTATCGGCCCTGGTATTGGTGAAGGTAACGCAGTTGCAAAGGCTCTTGAAGCGATCGGCCGTCAGCCGGAGTGCAAGGGTGATGTGCAGAGCACGATGATCCTTGGTGTCGCACTGGCAGAGACAACGGGTATTTACGGTTTCGTTACCGGTCTGCTGCTGATCTTTGTGGCACCGGGAATGTTCATGAACTTCCTGGGATAAGGGGGATAAAGCATGCAGGTGCAGGAATTAGTCGGACTTGTTCCCTGGACCATCATCGCGCAGATCCTGAATCTCTTTATCACGGCATTTCTGATCAAGAAATTCCTTTACAAGCCGATCAATGAGGTCCTGGAAAAACGGAAAGCCATGGCGGACGCGGAGATCCAGGATGCGGTCAAGGCAAAGGATGAGGCTGTGGCCATGAAGGCCGAGTATGAGCAGAACATGCAGGATGCCAGAGCCAAGGCAAACGAGATCCTGACCACCGCCCAGAAAACGGCTGCTCTCCAGACCGAGGAGATGCTGCAGCAGGCGAACAAGGAGGCGGCCGCCATCAAGGTCAAGGCGGAGGCGGACATCGCTCTTGAGAAGCGCAAGGCCGTCAATGAGATCAAGGATGAGATCGGAAGCATGGCGATGGAGATCGCCGGCAAAGTGATCGAGCGCGAGATTTCGGAAGAAGACCATGAGAAGCTGATAAATGAATTTATAGCGAATGTAGGTGAGACGTCATGACGCAGACTGCCAGAATTTACGGCGGCAGCCTTTATGACCTCGCCGCCGAGGAACAGCTGACAGGCACGATCCTGGAGCAGCTGCAGCAGGTACGGACGATCTTCCGGGAGAATCCGGATTACCTGCGGCTTCTTGCGGAGCCTTCCATTCCGGCCTCGGAACGGAAGAACATGATCGAAGAAGCCTTTGGCTCCCAGGCAGAGCGCTATCTGGTCAGTTTTCTCAAATTATTATGTGACAAAAATCTCCTCCGGGAGTATGCAGGATGCTGCGAGGAATACACCCGCCGGTACAATGATGACAATCACATTGCGGAGGCGGTGGTCACCAGCGCGGTTCCCCTTGGCGAAGCCCAGGAGAAGGCCCTCAGGGCGAAACTCGAAGCCGTCAGCGGCAAGACCATTTCGCTCATCAAAAAGGTCGATCCGAAGGTGGTTGCAGGAATCAAGGTTGAATTGGAAGGCAGGCAGCTGGATGGTACGGTCAGCGGACGTCTGGACGGCATTTCCAGGAAACTAAGTGAAATAATCGTATAAGGATGGAATGGAAACATGCAATTAAAACCTGAAGAAATATCCAAAGTCATCCGCAGCCAGATCAAATACTACGAAAACGCGATCCAGCAGAATGAAACAGGTACCATTCTGATGGTCGGTGACGGTATCGCAAGAGCCAGCGGCCTTATCAACTGCATGGCCGGCGAGCTTCTGGAATTCGAGAACGGCAGCTTCGGCATGGCCCAGAATCTGGAAGAGAACAGTGTTTCCATCGTAGTATTCGGATCCGACGAGGAGATCGGCGAAGGCCAGACCGTCAAGCGCACGGGCAAGGTCGTATCCGTTCCCGTCGGTGACGCAATGATCGGCCGCGTCGTCAATGCGCTCGGACAGCCCATCGACGGTGCAGGCCCTGTGGTAACGGAAGAATATCGCCCGATCGAGAGCCCGGCCCCGGGTATCTGTGACAGGCAGCCGGTCAAGGAGCCTCTTCAGACCGGTATCAAAGCCATCGACTCCATGATCCCGATCGGCAGAGGACAGCGTGAGCTGATCATCGGCGACCGCCAGACCGGTAAGACGACCATCGCGGCCGACACCATCATCAACCAGCGCGGCGGCGACGTGATCTGTATCTATGTCGCTATCGGCCAGAAGCGTTCGACCGTAGCCTCCCTGGTGGAGACGCTGCACAGGAACGGCGCCATGGACTACACGATCGTAGTGGCGGCGACGGCCTCCGAATCCAGCCCGCTGCAGTACATCGCTCCGTACGCCGGATGCGCGATGGGCGAGTACTTTATGAACAAGGGCAAACATGTCCTGATCATTTATGACGACCTGAGCAAGCACGCGGTCGCGTACCGTGCGCTGTCGCTTCTGATCCGGCGTCCGCCGGGACGTGAAGCATATCCCGGTGACGTTTTCTATCTGCATTCCAGACTGCTGGAGCGTGCGGCCAAGCTGGACGACGCCCACGGCGGCGGGTCGCTGACGGCTCTGCCGATCATCGAGACCCAGGCCGGCGACGTGTCCGCATACATTCCGACCAACGTGATCTCCATCACCGATGGACAGATCTTCCTGGAGACGGAGCTGTTCCACTCCGGCGTCATGCCGGCCGTGAACCCCGGTATCTCCGTTTCGCGAGTCGGCGGCAACGCGCAGATCAAGGCCATGAAGAAGGTTGCGGGAACCCTGAAGCTGATCTATTCCCAGTATCGTGAGCTGCAGAGCTTTGCCCAGTTCGGATCCGATCTGGACGCGGACACCAAGGCCCGTCTGGAGCAGGGTGCCCGTATCGTGGAGGTCCTGAAGCAGGGCCAGAACGAGCCGGTTCCCGTCGAAAAGCAGGTGGCGATCCTCTACGCGGTCACGAAGGGCGTGCTCATGCAGATCGCGACCGAGGATGTCCGGGCCTACGAGGCAGGCCTTTTCACCTTCCTTGACACGGATCCCAACGGAGCCGCTGCCATGCAGGAGATCCGCACCAGCGGACAGCTCTCCGAGGATGCGGAGGCGAAGCTGAAAACCGCGCTGGATGATTATACCAGGACTTTTGCAGAGACAAGACCTGTAAGTGAATAAACACCGGGAGGACGCAAAATGGCTTCAAATATGAAAGCGGTCAAGCTTCGTATAAAGAGTGTCCAGAGTACCATGCAGATCACCAAGGCCATGGAACTCGTGGCATCCTCCAAGCTGCGTAAGGCAAAGGAAAGAGCAGACCTCTGCCGTCCGTATTTTAAGGAACTGTACGGGACCCTTCAGGATATCGCCGAGACGAACCTGGATTTCACCTCCGTCTACACAAAGCCTACGGAGAGCACTGTATGCTGCTATGTGGTCATCGCGGGCGACCGCGGTCTGGCCGGCGGCTACAACTCCAACATGTTCAAGCGTGTGGAGGAGGAGATGAAGGGCAAGGAATATGTGGTGCTGCCCATCGGCAAAAAGGCCGTGGAGTATTACAAGCGCCGCAAGGCGACGATCCTGACGGAAAGCTTTGCGGAGATCGCGGACATATCGGTGTCCGACTGCTTTGAGATCGCGAACGTCCTCTGTCAGGGCTACCGAGGCAAGGAATTCGGCAGCATCGAGCTTTGCTACACCGAATTTGTCTCCATGCTCTCGCAGGCCCCGAAGGTGTATCCGATGCTTCCCCTTTCGGGAGTGGCTGAAAACGGGGAGGAGGAGCGCCGGAAGAACCGCAATCTGATCCTGTATGAACCGGATGCACAGACGGTCTTTGACGCGATCGTGCCGGAGTATCTGGCGGGGCTTGTCTACGGCGGCGTCTGCGACAGTGTGGCCAGTGAGCTGGCGGCCAGGCGCAACGCGATGGAGGCAGCCACCGACAATGCGGAGGAAATGATCGAAAAGCTGAATCTGCATTACAACCGGGCGCGGCAGGCAAGCATTACGCAGGAAATCACGGAAATCGTCGGAGGCGCCGAAGGCCTCTGATGAGAGCTTAGAATCCGCAGAATGGAGATCATAAATGAGCGAAAAACACATTGGCGAGGTAGTGCAGGTAACCGGTCCTGTTCTGGATATCCGGTTCGGCCATGATGAGCTTCCGGCACTTCTGAACGCCATCGAAATCGATAATAACGGCACCAGGCTGATCGCCGAGGTCGCACAGCAGACCGGTGACAACACCGTTCGCTGTGTAGCCATGAATTCCACGGACGGACTGGTGCGCGGAGCAAAGGCTGTGGATACCGGCGGCCCCATCACGGTGCCGGTAGGAGAGGAATGCCTCGGACGGGTATTCAACCTCCTGGGAGACCCGGTCGATGAAAAGCCTGCTCCCGAAACCAAGGAACGCTGGGCGATCCACCGTCCGGCACCCTCCTACGAGGAACAGACGCCGGCTACAGAGATCCTGGAGACCGGTATCAAGGTCGTCGACCTGATCTGCCCCTACGCAAAGGGTGGTAAGATCGGTCTGTTCGGCGGCGCGGGCGTCGGCAAGACGGTCCTGATCATGGAGCTGATCCACAACGTGGCGACGGCCCATGGCGGACTTTCCGTATTCACCGGCGTCGGTGAGCGTACCCGTGAAGGAAACGACCTGTACAACGAGATGAAGGAGAGCGGCGTTATCGACAAGACAGCGCTGGTCTACGGACAGATGAACGAGCCGCCGGGAGCCCGTATGCGTGTGGGCCTTTCCGGACTGACCATGGCGGAATATTTCCGTGATGTCAAGAACCAGGACGTGCTTCTGTTCATCGACAATATCTTCCGTTTTACCCAGGCAGGTTCCGAGGTGTCCGCACTTCTCGGACGTATGCCTTCGGCCGTCGGCTACCAGCCCACGCTGGCTACGGAGATGGGCATCCTGCAGGAGCGCATCACCTCCACCAGAAAAGGCTCCATCACCTCCGTCCAGGCGGTCTATGTACCGGCTGACGACCTGACGGACCCGGCTCCGGCCACGACCTTTACCCACCTGGATGCCACCACGGTCCTTTCCCGTGATATCGCCAGCCAGGGTATCTATCCGGCCGTGGATCCGCTGGATTCCACCAGCCGTATCCTTTCACCCGAGGTCCTGGGAACGGAGCACTACGAGGTCGCCCGTAATGTACAGCGGGTGCTTCAGCGCTACAAGGAGCTGCAGGACATCATCGCCATCATGGGTATGGACGAGCTGTCCGAGGAGGACAAGATGACGGTCAACCGCGCCCGTAAGGTGCAGCGTTTCCTGTCCCAGAGCTTCTCCGTCGCCGAACAGTTCACCGGCATGCCCGGACAGTATGTACCGCTGAAGGAGACGATCCGCGGCTTCCGCATGATCCTCGACGGCGAGTGCGACGACATTCCGGAGAGCTGCTTCCTGTTCGCGGGCACCATCGACGACGTGTTCGAAAAAGCCAAGGCGCAGCAGTAAAGGAGGATGTCTATGGCAACGTTTCCGCTTAGGATCGGTACTCCGGACGGCCTCCTGTATGAAGGAGAGGCTGAACGGATCGTTTGTCGTACCATCACGGGAGACCTGGCGATCCTGGCAGGTCATATCAATTACTGTACGGCTCTCGGGATGGGCGAGGCTCATGTGGTCCTCGAGGATGGCACTGTGCGGAACGCCGCCTGTATCGGCGGTATGCTGACGGTCATCGGGGGAAGCGTACATGTGCTGGCCACCACCTGGGAGTGGGAGGAAAATATTGATGAGGAACGGGCGAAGGAAGCCAGAAGAAAGGCAGAGGAGATGATCGCCAAGGGTGGTCTTTCGGATCACGATTACGCGATCGTCCAGGCCAAGCTCCAGAGAGCGCTCGTGAGACTCAGCGTTAAGCAGTGAGCCGCTGCCGGCATCACGCATGTATCGGTAAACCAGTACCGGGAGATAGTTTAAGATGCAGGAAAGCCGGTCGTCACAGATCGGCTTTTCTTTTGTGAGGAGGTTATGATGAAAAAACTCTTGACAGGCGATGAGGCCATCGCCAGAGGAGCCTACGAGGCAGGCGTATCCTACGCGTCTGCCTATCCGGGCACACCCAGTACGGAGATACTGGAAAACCTTGCAGAATACAAAGAGATCTACGCGGAATGGGCACCCAACGAGAAGGTCGCCATGGAATCCGCGATCGGAGCCTCGATCGCGGGCCTTCGCAGCATGGTCTCCATGAAGCATGTCGGAATGAATGTGGCGGCGGACCCGATGTTCACCTGGGCCTATATGGGCGTGAACGGCGGAAACGTGATCGTGACGGCCGATGAGCCGGGCATGTTCTCCTCCCAGAACGAGCAGGACAACCGGAACTACGCAAAGGCTGCCAAGATCGCCATGCTCGAGCCCTCCGACAGCCAGGAATGCATCGACATGGTCAAGGCGGCCTACGAGCTGGGAGAAGAGTTCGACACTCCGTTCATCATCCGTCTGACCACCCGCGTGTGTCATTCCAAGACCATCGTGGAGCTGAAGGACCGGAAGGATGTTCCCCACAAGGAATGGACCAAGAATCCGGCCAAGTATGTCTGCCTTCCCGCCATCGCGCGCAATCTGAAGGTCAAGCTCCTGGAGCGCATGAAAAAGCTCGAAGCCTACTCCGAGACTACGCCCTTCAACCGCATCGAGATGGGGGACACGAGCGTGGGCGTCATCGCCTCCGGGATCTGCTATTACTATGCAAAGGAGATCTTCGGGGACAAGGCCTCCTACCTGAAGCTCGGCTTTACCAATCCGCTGCCCGCGGGACTTATCAAGGACTTCTGCAGCCGCGTGGACAAGGTCTACGTGCTGGAGGAGAATGATCCCTACATCGAGGAATTCGTCCGCCAGCAGGGCTGCGCCTGCATCGGCAAGGACCTGTTTCCGTCGATGGGCGAGCTGACGCCGGATGTGATCCGTGCATGCATCACCGGCAAGCCCAACGAGACGATCGAATTTGACCGCACCAAGCTGATCGGCCGCGCGCCGACCTTCTGCGCGGGCTGCCCGCACAGAGGCCTTTTCTACCGGCTCGGCAAGCGCAAGGACATCATGATCAGCGGCGACATCGGCTGCTACACGCTGGCTGCCGGCAAGCCGTACCAGGCCATGGATTCCACCGTATGTATGGGAGCCAGCTTCAGCCTCGGCGCCGGTGCTCAGAGAGCCTTCCACATGGAGGGCGTTGACAGGCGCGTCGTGACGGTGCTCGGAGACTCCACGTTCTTCCACACCGGTATCAATTCGCTGATCAACACGGTCTACAATAAAGCCAACACCGTCAACATCATCCTCGACAACCGGATCACCGGCATGACAGGCCATCAGGACAACCCCGGCACCGGCTACACCGCCAAGGGCGAGGAGACGACCCTCATCAAGATCGAGGATATCGTCCGCGCCATCGGCGTCAAGCACGTGTACGTCATCAACCCCAACAACCTGCAGGAAGTGGACGACACGCTGGACAAGTGCCTGGCCCTTGACGAGCCGTCCGTGATCATCACGCGCTGGCCCTGCGCACTCAAGAAGTTCTCCAAAGAGGACAGGGAAGAATTCACCGAGCTGTTCGTGACCCGCGACAAGGTGGATCCGGACAAGTGCATCGGCTGCAAGAAGTGCCTGAAGGCCGGATGTCCGGCCATGTCCTACGTGGCGGAGACCAAAAAAGTCGTGATCAACCGGGCACAGTGTGTGGGCTGCGATGTCTGCGCGCAGGTCTGCCCGAAGCAGGCGATCGGGAAGGAGGACTGAAGACCATGACAAAAAGTATACTTTTGGTTGGCGTCGGCGGCCAGGGAACGATCCTTGCCAGCAAGATCCTGACAAACGGCCTCATGGAAGCAGGCTATGACGTCAAGATGAGTGAGATCCACGGCATGTCCCAGCGGGGCGGCTCGGTCTCCTCACAGGTCCGCTACGGCGAGAAGGTCATGTCCCCCGTGATTGAAAAAGGTCAGGCCGATATCATCGTCTCGTTCGAAAAAATGGAAGCGCTCCGGGCGCTGGATTACCTCAAAAAGGACGGAACCCTGGTGGTCAACGATGTGGAGATCCCCTCCATGTCCGTCATCACGGGTGATGAGACCTATCCGGACGATGTGCTGGACGAGATCAAAAAGCATGTGAGTGCCCGCGTCGTGGACGCGACAGGCCTTGCCAGGGAACTGGGGAACGAAAAGGCTTCCAACATCATCCTTCTCGGGACGCTCATCAAAGCCATGGGCCTCACCGCGATCGACTGGGATACGATCCTGGAAGCGAACATCAAGCCGAAGTTCCTGGAACTGAACAAAAAAGCGCTGCAGGTCGGTATGGACGCGGTACAGTGATAACGGAGGAAATGACAGCATGATCTCAGAAAAAATGAAACCCTTTGTAAAAAACAATTCCGCGATCCGCATCATGTTCGAGGAAGGGAACCGCCTTCGTCAGCAGTATGGTCCGGAGAATGTCTTTGACTTCAGCCTGGGAAATCCCAGCGTACCGGCTCCGGACAGCGTCCGGCAGGCCATCATCGACCTGGTCAACGAGACAGAGCCCACGGTGATCCACGGCTACATGAACAACGCAGGCTTTGAGGACGTCCGCCAGACCATCGCGGAGTCCCTGAACCGCCGGTTCGGGACGACCTTCGCGGCAAAAAACCTGATCATGACCGTCGGCGCGGCCAGCGGTCTCAACATCACCCTCAAGGCGATCCTGAATCCGGGCGAAGAGGTGATCGTCTTTGCCCCGTATTTCCTGGAATACGGCGCATACGTCCGCAACTACGACGGCGTTCTCGTTGAGGTAACGCCCGACACCAGCACCTTCCAGCCGAACCTCGCCGAGTTTGCCGAAAAGATCACGCCGAAGACCAGGGCCGTGATCGTCAACACGCCTCACAATCCGACGGGCGTTGTCTACTCCGAGGAGACGATCAAAAAGCTGGCAGCCATCCTGGAGGAAAAGCAGAAGGAGTTCGGCACGGTCATCTATCTGATCTCGGACGAGCCCTACCGGGAGCTGGCCTACGACGGCGTCTTTGTGCCGTACCTGACCAAATACTATGCCAACACGATCGTCGGTTATTCCTACAGCAAGTCCCTGTCCCTGCCGGGCGAGCGGATTGGCTATGTGGTGATTCCCGACGAGGCAGACGGCGCGGACGAATTGATCCAGGCGACGACCATCGCCAACCGTGTCAGCGGTGCGGTGAACGCTCCGTCCCTGATGCAGAAGGTGATCGCCCGCTGTGTCGATGAGAAGACCGACGTGGCCGCCTACGACAAGAACCGCCAGGCCCTGTACAACGGTCTGAAGGAGCTCGGATTCGAGTGCATCAAGCCGGAGGGAGCCTTCTACCTGTTCGTAAAGTCCCCGGTACCGGATGAAAAGGAATTCGTGAACGCCGGTAAGAAATACAACATCCTGATGGTCCCGGGAAGCTCCTTTGCGTGCCCCGGATACATGCGGCTGGCTTACTGTGTTGCCTACGAGACCATCGTGAATGCCCTTCCGCAGTTCAGGAAGCTGGCGGAGGAGTATCACCTGCTTTGAAGTTCGGGAGGATCGATCCCGGAAAGGAATAAATATGGATAAGTATCTGGAAAAGGCGAAGGCTCTTCGAGCTGTCACTGAGAGACACTACAGCTGTTCCCAGTCTGTTTTGTGCGCCTTTGCCGAGGATTTCGGCCTTGACGAAGAGATGGCCTACCATCTGATGGGCAACACGGGCGGCGGCCTCCGCATGGGAGGCACCTGCGGAGCCATCATCGGCGCCGTGACCGTGCTGGGCCTTGCCGGTATCGATGACAAGAAGGTCATCCTCGACCTGTACCGCGACATCAAGGCGGAACACGAGGGCTGCATGGACTGCCGTGACCTCCTGCGCATCAGCGCCGAGAAGGGAGAGGAGAAGAAACCTCATTGCGACGGCCTGGTCCTGGAGATGGTCGAAAGAACCGAGAAGCTGATCCGGCAGTATGCACCCGGAAAGCTTCCGGAATAACTGCGTTTTACAGAGTGTTAAAACAAAAACCGGTCCTGACATCTGCCGAAAGAAGCAGAGGCAGGACCGGTTTTTGCTTCTGCCTGACAATTGTCAACACTTCCGAGCGTTTCCTGAAACTTTATGCCTACAAAACGTTCTGTAGAAAATTCAAAGAAAAATGTGCAAAAGATTGGTGAATTTACCAAGTGACAAGAATGGAAATGTCTGGTATTATGTAATCCCAAGGCAGATAAGAAAGCAGTAGAAGGGATCTCTTTAAATAATCATGAAATACACGAGCATTATGACTACATTCAATATGAGAAGAAGATTTTAACCGGAAAAGGATTATTATTCTATATCAGCAGGCGATACTATTTTACACGGTTAAAGTCTTTCATAAGACCTGGCCGTGTATTATTTTACCCTTTTTTACCTGCACAGGCGTACAAAAACGCACCGGTACATATTCATATCAGTGTCGTCTGTGTGATCTGCTCGCATGTATATACGGGAGACCTGTATACAGGCAAAACATATAAGTCAAAACCGATCAGGAACAGATGAAAAGATCAGATATCAGGTTGGACTGACTGACCGCCGGGGCGTTATGCCACCACTAAGGCCGGAGTTCAATATAGCTAGGCATGCTATATGAACTCCGGCCTTTTTCTTGTGCGCCCGGCGGCGCACGTTTCTAACCGGTGAAAGTCCGGAATCCGCCCGGCAGTGGGAAGGATATAGCCG
>JAFTPT010000036.1 GCA_017463155.1 Blautia sp. | reverse complement strand
TACCGGTTTAAGATAAGAACCGGCACGGGAAATCCGAGTGGATTTGATCGTCTTATTGCTTTTATCATTACGGGGACAGCATCCGGCCCAGGAGACGAGATTTTTATCTGTGGGGAAGACAGACATATCGCCGCCTATTTCTGAAAGGATCTAGATCGCAGTAAAAGGGTTTTTATCAAGTCCGGGAACCGTTCGAATGAGGGTAAGAGCATCAAGATAAGGATCAGAGACGCGAAAGATTTCCCCGTTCTATCTGAGTGTGTGAAAGTTTTTCTGTAAATAAGATATCCTAAGATAATTGACGAGCTGTATGGCGGTAAGATTACCGTTGTCCAGCTCGTTTTGACTATACCTAATTCCATTGATTTCGTCAAGAATTATGATAAAATTGGTATATAATTATATTTCAGTTAAACGTAACAGGTTTAATTTGTATAGATAATTAGTGCTTTGAGGTCAAAATGAATTATTATGGAACAGAAAAACACAAAGAAGATATGAAGAAACTCGATGAACAGATTTTTTCGAAAATTAGGTTTGATAAGCCTGAGAGAGAAAAAGAACTGGAATCAGGTTATATTGTCAGATACTATTACTACGCTGATGAGGAGAACTGCAAGCCCGGTTATGCGCCAGGTGACGGAGAGGTATGCAGATTGTTTAAGGGTGATAAACAGGTATTCGAGTGGAAAAATACAGACGGTAATTCAAGGTTAGCCTGTATTATTCACCATGCGGATGGGAATACTTATTTTGTTTTTGATGAGGATTTATATGGTTACAGTGTTTTGAATCTTGATACTCTTCAAAGTATGCACTACATTCCAGCAGAATCTCACGGGAAGTATCCTGAGGAATTTAAAGAAACATTTATTTGGTGTGATTGTTTCTACAATTCCCAAAATGATCTTCTAGCTGTGGATGGATGTTTTTGGACTTGTCCAGGTGATGTTATTGTTCTGGATTTTAAAGATCCTTTGACTGCAGTGGAACCGAAGGACTGGATTTCAATTTATAGCAGATGTGAATGTGATAATCTTGATTTGGACGATATTGAGTTTGATAGATGGGATGCAGATACACTTGTTTGTAAAGCAACTGGAGCTGAACCGGTAGCATTTAATCTTGAAGGCAAGTGTAGAATAAGGTTTATTTGATTCTGAACTATATGCACCAAGAAATATGAGGATTGATATTACATTATACTGGAAGATAATCGCACAAAGGAGATTCAGCCCAAGTAGGACTGAAGCTCATATTTTTATTCTGGAAGTCTTCCTTCATACATAATCTGAAGCTCACCATAGACTCTTCCCCAGTTTCTGAGTGGCATGGTCCATTTCTTGGTCGCTTCAAAAGTGGAAAAATAGCTTATCGTTCATTTGAATTACATTCTCCTCATAAAGGAGGACCGCATACCTTTTGGCACTGGCAGATAAACAAGTGGGCGTATAATAGCGAGAAAAAAAATGGAAAGTAACCAACACGGCAATAAAGCATTGGACTTTTTGGGGAAGGAGAATTTAATATATGTTTGCACAAGCTGAATTTTCAGAGGATAAGATCCCGATAATTCTTGCTCACGAAAAGTGGTATTTTAATACTATTGCAGCCTATATGAAGCAGTATGTGCCGTGGTTTGAGCCATATGGGTGTACGATACTTCTTGAGACAGAAAAGCGTAAAGGACTGCGCTATATTGAAAAAACACAGCCTGATATTAAACAATATGGTAGAGGATATATTTCAAGTTTGCCCTATAGGATTGTTTATAAAGATAAGCCTGATTATTATATTAATATGACAGGCGCTGATGGAGAATCTGGAAGTCTTGTTACTGACGATATTGGAATGATTGCAATATATGGCTTGTTAAAACCGAAAATAAAGTTTAATTTTCCTTGTGAGGAGGTTTTCCGGGAAATAAATGAAAATATGCAGCAATTTCGTTGCGATTTAGAGTCATATATTGAAATAGGTGTTTCTCCTGCCGGAAGGAATATGCACAGAAGTATGCTTTTATAATTGAGATTTTATCAATAAGCACCCGTATCGATTTTGATACGGGTGCTTTGCTGTGCGCCCGGCGGGCGCACGTTCTAAGGGGTGAAAGTCCCTGATCCGCCCGGCAGTGGGAAGGATGCAGCCGAAGGGTGCCGTCAAGATTCCTGCGCATATTTATTTTTGGCTTCGGATGCGACCGCTTTCTGGTAGGCGAGGTCCACCTCCGTTGTCTGGTCTTCCTCCGGGATCTCACGGAAGAACCGGACCGTAAAGGGAATGCAGGTCAGGGCCGTCAGAATATCCGCCACCGTCTGGGCGGACTGGATGCCGACGAGGCCAAAAAACCGCGGCAGGATGAGCAGTGCGGGAATGTAGTAGACGCCGCTGCGGAGCGTGGCCGTAAAGGAGGCCTGCCGGCTCCGGCCGATGCTCTGGAAGAGCATGTTGGTCATGACGCCGAGGGGCTGCACGATGATCGCGATGCACTGGAGACGGAGGGCCAGTGCGCCGATCCGCACCACGTCCGGGTCATCCCGGAAGATCCGGATCACAGGGCCCGGGACCAGCATGCACAGGACAGCCAGTACGCCAAGCACCAATTCGCCGGAACGCCAGGTAAAAAAGAAAGCCTGGCGGATCCGGCGGTATTTTTTTGCCCCGTAATTGTAGGAGGAAACGGGCTGGAAGCCCTGGCCGATGCCCATCATGGTGGAGGCCAGGAACATGACGACCCTGGAGACGATCGCCATGGCCGCGATGGCCGCGTCCCCGTAGGGATTGGCGCAGATGTTCAGGGTGGCCGTGGCAATGCTGTTCAGGACCTGCCGGATGAGGCTCGGGAAGCCGTTCTTCAGGATGGCGGTAAAGTACGTCCGGTTCCAGGCGAGCTCCCGAAGAGAGACGCGGCTGATGGTCTTTCCCGAGAGGACCATGTACAGAAGGACGCCCAGACTGATATACTGGGAGAGCGCGGTCGAAAGTCCGGCGCCGTCGATCCCCATATGAAAGCCGAACATCAGGATCGGATCGCCGATCATGTTCAGGACGCCGCCGGTCACCAGACCGAACATGGAGTAGAAGGCCCGGCCCTCATACCGGAGGATGTTGTTCAGTACGCAGGAGACGGCCAGCGCCGGCCCCGAAATAAGGATATAAAAGCCGTAATGGATGGAGTAGGGCAGGATCGTCTCCGTGCTCCCCAGAAACCGCATCAGGGGCGTGATGAAGATGAGTCCCAGGATGGCGGGGACCAGGCTGATCAGCAGGGTGGAAAAAAAGCCCAGCGAAGCGATCCGGCTGGCGGCCTTCTGGTCGCCCATGCCCAGATGCCGGCTGATGTTGCTGCCGGAGCCCTGGCCGAACATAAAGCCCAGTGCCTGGAATACGGATTGGACACTGACAAGGATACCGATGGAGGCGCTGGCGCTGGTGCCGAGGCGCCCGACAAAATAGGCGTCGACCAGGTTGTAGATCATGGTGATCAGCATGCTGAATACGGCCGGAAGGGCCAGCCTCGGGATCAGCTTGTTGATGGGAGTCAGTACAAGGCGCTTATACTGCGCACGTTCTTTCGGGTTCATGAAGGATCAGCTCAATTCTGTTCTGGAAAAAAGGGTCAACGAGATACGCTCATAAAAGATAGTATACCCCTTTTTTCACAAAAAAAGAAAGCCCCAAAAAGGAGCTTTCTTTGAATGATCTGTTACTTGAGCGTAAACACCCTGGGACTCGACCACGGCGCGTAGAGCTTTTTGCCATTGGAATTCCGGAACGCGCGGATCCGATAGTAGAGGGCCTTGTTCTTGGTGACCTTGACCTTGCTCGCCAGGGAGCTGGCGCCGAGGGTTCCGACCACTTTTGCGGTATCCTTGCTGGTGCTCACGGAGATCTGGTAGCCGGCTGACTTGGGAACCTTGGTCCAATTCAGCTGTACGGTGGTGCTGGTGGACTTCTTGACGGTCGGGATGGCCGCCTGTTTCAGCGTGTAGTCCGATACGATGTTGGAGAAGCCACTGTACTTGCGGCTGGAGGTATTGTAGGCACGTACCTTGAAGTAGTACTTGGTGCCCGGTGCCAGCTTGCTGAAGGTGACCTGGTTGGTATCGGCCTGCTTGGTCGTGTAGGTGGTGTACTTGGAGGTCGTGGACTTGCGGAAGTACACGACGTACCGGCTCGCGTTGGCGGACCTTGTCCAGCTGATCTGCAGCGTGCGGTAGTTGTTCACCGGCGTGGATTTGACATTGGTCGGTGCGCCGGGGACCACGGTGGATACGACGTTCACGACGACCGCGTATTTATTCTGGCCGGCGGTCTCTGCGGTGTTGTTCCTGGTGTGCAGGTAGTAGACGCCTGCCTCCAGACCCTTGACCGTAAAGGAGGCGGACTTGGGGGAAGCGGCGGTACCGCCGGAGATGGTGCCGCTCTTGAGCTGTTTGCTGCCGCTCTGGTTGTAGAGCTCGTACTGCAGTGTGTTGTTGTAGCTGGTGAACTTGAAGGTGGCATCGGCCGCTGTGGTCATGGTCACCTTGAACCAGTCCTCCGGATCGGTCCGGGTAAAGCTGGCGTTCATGGTGGTGTTCAGCGTGAGCGTGACGGGCTTATCAAAGCTGTTGTTGGCTGTATCCTTGGAATTGTAGGTCGTAAAGGAAGCCTGCAGCTTGTAGGGAGCCGCGCTCTCATTGTTGCTGTTGCTCATCCGCAGATAATAGGTGCCTGCGGTCAGAGACATGATGAAGGACTCTGTCGCGGGTGATGCGGTAGAGTGGCCGCCCAGCCATTCCTTGCTGCTGAGGCGGGTGGAAAGATCCCTCGTAAAGAGCTCCGCGTAGAGCGTGGGAGCCATGGACTGGATCTTGAGCGTCAGACGGCCGTCGGTTGGAATGACGATCTTGTGGTACTGGGAAGTCGTGCCTTTGGCAAGCTTGTACTCGATCGACTGTGTGCCGTCTAGGCTCACGGCCTTGCTGACGATGTTGTCTGCCTTGACCAGCGTCGATGTGACAGGCACCTGTACGAGAGTCACAAGGAGCAGGGCAAGAAGAAACATACGCAGATAACGGATGTTCTTTTTCATTCTATAACCTCCTTATTGCATGTGCATATATAATCCTGATGCTATTTTACTACAGAAATTTTAAAAAGAAAAGAGATTTTTTAATATTTTGTCATAAAAAATTAATATAAGATTTTTCAGGTACGATTTTGTTCCCTCTGCCATGTCCTTGACAGAAGGAGCAAATGAACATTACAATGGAGCAGGATTTCCCTTTTATAATAAGATAACATTTTATTATGAAGCGGCTGTAAAAGTAATATTACAACACTTTTGATTGTTGGTTAAGAATTATGGATAATAAGGCAGGAGAGGCAGGAAACCTACGTTGGCGGGATCGGCAAACAGAAAAAAGAAAAGAAATCACAGAATAAGGCTCCTGTGCCTGTTTCTGGAGATCGTGGTGGTGCTCACGCTGGTGGTGATCATCGGCTGGGATAAAGGAATCGGGGAATGGATGGAATCCTTTACAAGCCCGGTCGTCAGGGAGCTGGACGTGACGGGGATCAACAGCAGCCATGCGGTCCTGATGCGGGCAAAGGGAGGAAAGGTCCTCGGGGAGATGAATGCCCGGGAGAGGATCTACCCGGCGTCCCTGACCAAGATGATGACGGCGATCCTGGCACTGGAAAAGCTGGACCCGGAGGATACCATCACCCTGACGAATGAGATGACGGCGGCGCTCGCCGGGCGCGACGCGACCCAGGCCGGGTTTCAGCCCGGGGAGACGGTGCGGGTGATCGATCTGATCTACGGGGCGCTGCTTCCCTCCGGTGCGGAGTGCTGCATTGCCCTGGCGGATACCATCTCCGGGACGGAGGAACAGTTTGCGGAACTGATGAACCAGAAAGCCCGGAGGATCGGCATGGAGGACACGAACTTCCGCGATTCCACGGGACTTCACGATCCGGACCACTACAGCACGGCCTACGATATGGCCCTGCTGCTGAAATACTGTATGCGGAATGATACCTTCCGGGAGATCATCGAGAGCCCCTGGCATTCCACGCCGGCGACCAACGTGCACCCGGACGGGATCACGTTCTACAGCACCATGCTCAAAAACCTGCCGGATCCCTACGTGACCGGCGGCAAGATCCTGGGTGGAAAGACCGGCTTTACCAACGACGCCGGCCTGTGCCTGGCAAGCTATGCCGAGATCGGGGAACGGGAGTACATCCTGGTCACGGCCGGGGCCCCGGGAACGACCGGAGAACCGCTGCACGTCCATGACGCGGTGACCATTTTCACGCGCCTTGGAGAAGCCTGGCAGGCACTGGCCGGGTGACGAGGCGGACCTGCGGGAGAACGACACCAGACATGCGAAGAAAAGGCTTCCGGCGGACCCGCCGGAAGCCTTTCTGTTTGTGTGAAGGATTGTATTTGTGTGATCAATAGTTTTCGACCTTGCGCTCGAAGTAGGCTCTGGGATGTGCGCAGACGGGACATACCTCCGGGGCCTCCTCGCCCTCGTGGATGTAGCCGCAGTTGCGGCACTTCCAGCCGAGCGGAGCGTCGCCCTTGAAAGTTTTGTCGTTCCTGTAGGATTCGAGCAGCTTGCGGTAGCGCTTTTCGTGCGCGGCCTCGATGGATGCGACGCCTTCGAACTTTTTGGCGAGGTCTTCAAATCCTTCCTCCCGGGCTTCCCGTGCCATGCGGGCATACATATCGGTCCACTCAAAGTTCTCGCCGGCCGCGGCGTCCAGAAGGTTCTCCTCTACATCGTGGATGCCGTGGAATTCCTTGAACCACATCTTGGCGTGTTCCTTCTCCTGGTCCGCGGTCTCCAGATACAGAGCGGCCAGCTGCTCATAGCCGGCTTTTTTGGCCTGGGACGCATAGTAGGTATATTTGTTGCGGGCCTGGGATTCACCGGCAAATGCTTCCATCAGGTTTTTCTCGGTTTTTGTTCCTGCGTATTTTGACATGATCGTTCTCCTTTGCCTTAAAAAATTGAGAATAAACAGAAGCATATCGAATGTTCTGAATGCTCGTTTACATTTTAACATTATTCAGGCAATTCGTCAATCGCTGCGGCTTATACCGCCGTTCGTGGAGACTCGTCCTTTCGGATCTGCACAAAATTAGGCTGCCATACGGTGCGGGCCGTACGGCAGCCTCCCCTGCGCTGGGTATAAGTAAGGGTGAAGGTTCATGCCGGCTGTGAGGGTCAGGCTTCGGCAGCTTCGCCGTTGATCGTGACGTTCTCAGCTGTGCAGTCGGTGACGTCAAAGCTGGTGGGCTCCGCATAGGCATCGGAGCCGTAGGCTTCCGCCAGGCCTTCCATAAAGAAGCCTGCGCCTACGATGGCACTTACGCCGTCCGCGTTTTCGCCGGTCGTGATCTCGCAGCCGCTGACCGTGCAGCCGGATACAGCGGTCTTCGGGATTCCAAGGCTTTCATCCTCGAATCCGCCCGCGTAACCGGTCAGGCCACCGATCCAGTAGCAGTCATTGCCGGCCGTGATGGTGACATTTTCGGCCGTGCAGCCGGTGAATTCCTCGGCACCGAAGCCGCAGCCCGAGATGCCGCCGAGACCATAGCAGTTATTGCCTGCAGTAACGGTTCCGGAGGCCTTGCAGTTGATGACGGAGGTCAGCTCCAGGCCGCCGCCGATGATGCCGGTGTTGGCGGTGCCGTCCGGGATCGTGAGATCCGCTGTCGCGGTGCAGTCCGAGATCGTGCTCATCATGCCGGCAGCCACAACACCTCCGTACATGCCTTCACTGCTGAGTTCGCCCGCATGGGCTGTGATCGTGGCACCGTTCAGTGTGACGTCATGGACGGCGGAGCAGTAGGAATAGCCGACGACGGCGGAAGCCATGACGGTCCCGTCGGAAACAACGTTTTCCACGGTGAAGTTGCCAACGTCCGTATTCGCAATGCAGCCGAACAGGCCCGTGCAGATACCGGCCTCATCACCGACCGTGAAATTGGAAATGCTGTGGCCCTGTCCGTTGAAGGTGCCGGTAAAGGCAGCTGCCAGGTCAGGCATTTCGGCCTCTTCCCCTTCTTCACCGGCGGGTGAAAAGCTGCCGATGGGGGTCCACACTTCTCCGCCCAGATCGATATCGGCCGTCAGCACATAGTCTGCAGTCAGATCTTCGTTCATGGCGGCCAGATCCTCGGCCGTAGCGACCTCGATCACGGCGGAGGCGTCATCTGCCTCCAGGGCTTCACCCATCACTGAAAAAGCGGGCATGGAAAGAACAAGAGCGGTTGACAGAAGTAATGACAGTTTTTTCATAGTCTGCGTTCCTTTCTTTAAACGATACTGTTTTTGGCATTTTGTTAGATAAGACTAACCTCCGGATAAAAAAGAAACCCTGTGGAGGGCAAATGGGTTAGTTATATCTAACAATGTTAAAATAGCATATACCTGCCGCATTGTCAAGAAATGATCTTTTTTATAGTATTCACCGGATCTTCATGGTACAATGGATCTATAATCGGTATCGCTGGAAAACGGTCAATCTGAGCAGACAGGATGGTGTAGATAGAAAGCAGAGCTTTCATATCTACCTTTATGGCGCAGTGAATGCGCCATGCGGAGGAAAAAAATGAGCGTACAGAGCAGAGCATTCGGTACAACAAAGAGCGGAAAAGAAGTCACGGAATTCATTCTCACGAACAGGAACGGAACCTCCTGCTCCTTTATCGACCTGGGCGCGGCCTGGGTCACGATGAAGGTGCGGGACAAAAACGGCGTATTCGCGGATGTGGTGATCGGGTACGATAACCCCGAGGCCTACGAGCACAATCCGACCAGCTGCGGCGAATGCGTGGGACGGAACGCCAACCGCATCGGCGGAGCCGCCTTCACGCTGGACGGCGTCAGGTACCAGCTGGAAAAGAACAACAACGACAACAACCTGCATTCCGGTCCGGACAAATGGGTCAGCCATATGTTCTCCGGAAGCCTTCATGAGGATGAAGAGGGCAGCAGCGTCACCTTCACCAAGCATTCTGCGGATGGCGAACAGGGCTTTCCGGCAAACGTCGAATTTGCCGTGACCTACACGCTGACGGAGGACGATGCCCTGAAGATCCACTATCATGCAGAGACGGACGGGACGACACTCATCAATCCGACCAATCACGCCTACTTTAACCTGGCCGGGGACGGAAGCGGCAATATCCTGGGACAGCTTGTGCAGATCAACGCGGACAACTTTACGCCGGCCGACGAGTGGTCGATCCCGACCGGGGAGATCCGTCCGGTCGAAGGCACGCCGTTTGACTTCCGGACAGCAAAGCCTGTCGGCAGGGATATCGACGCGGACGATGAACAGCTCCGGTACGGAAAGGGCTACGATCACAACCTGGCGCTGAATGATCCGGATACCGGTATCCGACTGGCTGCCGTGGCAAAGGATCCGGTATCCGGTCGCTGCATGAAGGTCTATACGGATCTTCCGGGCCTGCAGTTCTACACGGGCAATAATCTCAAGAATACCTGCGTCGGAAAGAACGACGCCGATTACCTTCCGCGGACCGGCATGTGCTTTGAGACGCAGTACTTCCCGGACGCCGTCAACAAGCCGGACTGGAAAGCGCCTGTATTCCGTAAGGGAGAGGCATACGATTCGGTCACGGTCTACGCATTCGGGATCGACGATATGTAAAGGATTGGAAAAGACAGAGGACGGTTCTTCGTCGAACGAGGGGACGGTTCTTCGTCGAACGAGGGGACGGTTCTTCGTTCTGCGAAACCCAGCAGAACGAAGAACCGTCCCCTCGTTCGACACTTTCCCCTGCCTTGTGCAGAAAAACGGGTAATTCGGGCACAAAAGACGGTTTTTCGCGTGAATCCAGAATATTTTTCCTCGGGTATGCTATGATTAACAGTATCAGATGTTCTGTTTTTATGGTATAAAAAGGAGGAACGAGGATATGAGAAAGCGTACATTATCAGTGCTTCTGACGATGTCTTTACTGGCAGCAGCCGTTCCGGCCGGTCTGGTTTTTGCGGAGGAGACGGAGGATCTGTATGAGGCTCCGGCCGCCCTGGCGGAAGGCGAGGAGGAAGCCGATGTATTGCTCGATGATGGCGGGCTGACTGCAGAGGAGGAAGCCCCGCTTGAAGACCTGGAGCAGGAGATCATTCCGGAGCAGGAGATCGTCCCGGAGCAGGCGGACGAGGCTGAGGAAGCGCAGGAAGCGGAAAATGAGCTGCTGACCTCCACAGCGCCGGAGGTAGGGGAAATGATATCCCATACCTATTATCGCGTGATCGATGACGGATTGAAGGGCTGGGAGAAGTTTCCGAATGAGTACTACACCAGCTGGGTCCTGAGTGAGATCCTGCAGGGGATCAGTGTGGACTATGTAGAAGCAACATCTACATTTGATCCGTATGATCCGGAGGTCGAGGAGATCTATACTGAGAAAAACCTCCACATCGATTTTCATGGCAAAAAGAAGGTCACGGACGAGTATGGCAATGTCTTTGAGATCAAATTCGAGTACCAGGGATCTGCCTATGGCGACATCCCGGATGACGCCGAGACGATCCTGATGGCTCCGGCGGCTGCCAAGCTGTATCTGAACGGGGAATATACGTACAACGATTTCTATTTTCTGCCCAAGTATTCCGCCGGTCAGATGGTCGAGCGGGCCACGAAGGTGAAATCCGGCCCGACCTACACCATCAAGGGAAATGGAGAGTATACGTATTTCCTGGTGGACTCCGCCACGGCCTGGGTGGACGCATACTCCTCCGGTATGAGTGACGGCTCCACGGTCGCTCTCTACAAGCTGGATGGCTCCGATTATCCGGAGGACCTGCGCCTGGGCGACGGCTGGGGAGAAACGCATGAGGCCCTGGATCCGGACTACCAGTACATCTATGAGTATTACAATCCCAACAAGGCAGGTTCGATCCGCTATGAGCTTGGCAAGAAGGTGCAGAACGTGGAACTGGAGACAAAATCCATCCGTGACACGGCCGCCTACGCCGATACGCTGAACCTGAAGTTCAGGGTCACCTACGCGAACGGGAAGACCGAGACGAACAGCGAGGCCGTCTATTTCAAGAACATCTACACCCTTCGCGGCCATTTCGCGGACGGCACGGATTTTGAGGCAGACCTGCGGGAGAACGGCAGCAAGATCGCCTTCCCCTACAATGCGACCCAGAGGACCACGCAGGCAGGAAAGACCATGAACCTGTATGTCCGTGTCTACGGAAAAGAAGGGTTCCTTGACGATCTGACTTATCATACCGTCTACCAAGGCGATGTGGCCCTCGATGTGGTGAAGCATACCCACACCCTCGGTGAGTGGAAGGTGACCAAGGCTGCGACCACCACCGCGGAGGGTGAAAAGACCGCGACCTGCAAGGACTGCGGCGAGACCGTGACGGAGAAGATCCCGAAGATCGTGAATCCGACGCCTGCGGTAACCATGAACAAGAAGACCGCTACGATCTACACGGCCGGGACAAAGACCGTGACTCTGAAGGGAACGCTCAAGAATGCCAAGGGAACCGTCAAATACGCGACCAGCAACAAGAAGGTGGCGACGGTCAGCAGCAAGGGCGTGGTCACGGCCAAGAAGGCCGGCACAGTCACGATCACCGCTTCGGTAAAGGTCGGAAATAAGACCTACAAGGCGACCTGCAAGGTAACGGTCAAAAAGCCGACCCTGACGGTCAGCAAGACCTCGGTTACGCTTAAAAAAGGCAAGACCTGTACGATCACGGCCAAGGCAGTTCCGGCCAAGGCCATCACCTACGCGACCAGCAGCAAAAAGGTGGCGACGGTCAGCAGCAAGGGCGTGATCACTGCCAAAAAGAAAGGCAGCGCGACCATCACCGTGAAGTGCAACGGCGTCACCAAGAAGATCAAAGTAAAAGTGACAGACTGATACAAAGGATATATGGGCAATTATCTGATCTCACTAAAAAACATATACAGACTGTTGACCCTGCACGATTACCCAATGTATTCAAACAATGTATTCACGGAAGAAAACCGGAAAGGCCTTACGCTGGTGCGTTTCTGGACGGAGATCCTTTGTTATCCGTGGCGGACGACCGCCCACGGAAAGCGGATCTGGCGTACGGAAGGGAGCAAAAACCGTCTTCACTCTGAGCTCTGCAACCGTAAGGAATCATTTTTGTATTATGAGGAGTATATCGAGGAGATCATACAGACGTCCGTCATAGATACCATACGGCAGCAGATCGATCAGTTCCGTTCCTTTCTCAAAAAGCGGGAATACAATCCTGAGGCACTGCAGCGGAAGATCGAGGTGTTTCTCGAAAAAGCCAGCCAGTCGGATCCCTGCTGCACGGAGCCGGTCCATCAGTTCTTCCGGCTCGGGCTTCATGCGTACCGGGGCAACGCTTTCGGGCAGGCCGATGTGGACGCGTGGCTTCTTACGATGCTTACCCTCCATGCGATCGCCGGGAATTCCATGAATTCATCATCCATGCAGGCCCTGCGGGAAAGGGAGGATCTCCGGCCGGAGGCGGTCTTTTCCGATCGGGAGCCGGAGATAGAAGGGGAAGGCATGCACACGGTCCTTCTGACGAACCGGAACTCGGAGTTGTGCCAGACGCCCCTCCGGGAGGACCGGTTTTTCGGGCGGGAGAAGGAGCTGTTCGAGCTGCAGGAGATGCTCTCCCACGGCGGCCATTACCTGATCAGTGGAATGGGAGGCACGGGAAAGACCGAGCTGGTACGGCAGCACCTTGGCAGGATCCGCCGGGATCCTGTGGCGCGCCGGATCGCTGCAGTGCAGTTTGAGGGGAACCTGGTCGACAGCTTTACCCGCTCTTTTCCGGATCTTGGCGGGAATTCTGCGGCGGAACGGTTCATGGAATGCCTGTATATCCTTTCCGAAAAGAAAGATACGGTCCTGTACATTGACAATCTGGATACCGAAAAGCTTGCGGAGGAGGAGATCAGCCGGCTTGCGGAGCTTCCCTGCACGATCTTTGCCACCTCCAGGCAGACGAGCCTTCGCGGCTTTTTGACCTGTCCGGTCCCGCTCCTTGACGATACCTCCTCGGCGCTCGTCTTCCGCAGTAATTATGGCTTTGCCCTGTCGGAGGAGGACAAGAGAACGCTGGGGGATCTGCTGTCCGGGAATCACATGAATCATCCGCTGATCCTCCGGCTGCTGGGAGCGTCCGCCCGGGAGCACCGGTGGTCCATCAAGGAGACGGCGGATCAGTTTGCACAGAACCAGTGGGGGCTTTTCCGAAAGAAGAGCAGCAGGGAAGCGGGCCTTCGGACGGTCCTCTGCGGCCTGTATGACGACGCAGGCCTGACCGGGCCGGAGTTGCAGATCGTGCATCTGCTGGCGATCCTTCCCTACCAGAGCTATCCGGCTGACCGGATACGGGAATATATGGGCATGGAGGAGGCAGGGCCGTTTCGGCAGGCCCTTGGACATCTCCGGGATACCGGCTGGGTGGAAGAGCACGAGGATGCCTGTTCGATCCATCCGGTCATTGCGGAAAGTATTCTTGCCAGGAGCCTTACGGAGCAGGAATTCGCGCCCTTCTGGAAAAAGGGCGAAGAGCTTTTTGACTGGTTCCATGCGGAGAAGGCAGGAACGATCGAGCTGGTGGAGGAGGCCTATCTGGTCTTTTCGGCAGCGTCCAGGATCCGGGGAAGGATCTCCGGAAAGCTGGCACACACGTGCTGCATGGCCTGCTATATCCTTCTGCAGTATCGGTTTGAGGGGCAGCAGGCGCTGCGGCAGCTGGAGTCGATCCTTGGCCGGAGCACGACGAAAAATGCGGAGACGGAAGCACTGCATCTGCTGATCCGGACCAGCCTCGCGATTACCACCGATTCGGATGAAGAAAAGATCCGGCAGATCCTGAAGAAGCAGAACGGACTTTCTTCGCGGATCTACTGGGAGCTGTATCTTGGCATGGTGTCTCTCTACAGTGTACGGGGCATGCACAAAGAGGTCGTGCAGCTGGCGGACGAGGGTCTCCTCCGAAAGGATATTCCCGCCCCGCTCGAAAAGAAACAGAAGATCTACCTGTATCTGTACAAGGGGACGGCCTGCATTTTTCTGTCAAAAAGGAACGAATGCGAAGAAGCCCTCCGGAAGGTGATCAGTGAAGCCGGTGCCTCTGTGGAGCCATATGGGGACGCAGTGCTGATGGCCTTTGCAAAGCTCGCCTGGCTTTATATTGAGCAGCAGGAGCCGGAAAAGGCAAAGGAATACTACCAGAAGGCTCAGGAGCTGCTGCCCGAATACGGGCAGTTGGAAGACAAGGCGCAGCTTTTGAATACCGGCGGGTACCTGGCCGAGCTGGAGGGCGATCTTGAAACGGCTCTTGCCCTCTACAGTGAGATGTCTGAAATCTACGAGAAGATCGGTGGACAGAACAATGCTTCCTATAGAAAGACCTGTGCCCTGCTGGCACGCGTGTACAGCCGGATGGGCCGGTCCCAGGAAGCGTACCGCCTTTTTGATTCCTGTATCGCGTATGAACGAAAGAGCTCACCAAAGGGCAGCTATCTGATGATGCTGCTGAACAACGCGGCCGTAGCCTGCCTGGAGGGGGGCGATCCGGAAAAGGCGTACCCGCTCCTTCTGGAAGCAAGGGAGCTGGCGCCGGCTGTCGGCGAGGTGGCCATGGCAGAGACGGGCTTCAATCTTGCCCGCGTTTTCAGGGCGAGAGGCGCGTTTTTTGAAGAAAAAAAGCTTCTGGAGGAATGCGTGCCGGTCTTTGAACGGAATTACGGGCCGGAGCATACCAAGACGATCCGGGCGGCTAAGCGGCTGGAAGAGCTGCAGAAAATGTGAGGAGACCGGCGCATGCATGCGCCGGCCTCCTCATTATGTGCAGAAGTGTCGCTGTTTTGGATCGTTCTGAAAAGGGCCGTTCAATAATTCTCGACCTTGCGCTCGAAATAGGCTCTGGGATGTGCACAGACGGGACATACCTCCGGAGCCTCCTCGCCCTCGTGGACGTAACCGCAGTTGCGGCATTTCCAGCCGAGCGGGGCGTCACCCTTGAAGGTCTTGTCGTTCTTGTAGGACTCCAGAAGCTTGCGGTAGCGCTTTTCGTGCGCGGCCTCGATCGATGCGACACCCTCGAATTTTTTGGCGAGGTCCTCAAAGCCTTCCTCGCGGGCCTCTCTGGCCATGCGGGCATACATATCGGTCCACTCAAAGTTCTCGCCGGCCGCGGCGTCCAGAAGGTTTTCTTCTACATCGTGGATGCCGTGGAATTCCTTGAACCACATCTTGGCATGCTCTTTTTCCTGGTCCGCTGTCTCCAGATACAGCGCGGCCAGCTGCTCATAGCCGGCTTTCTTGGCCTGGGACGCATAGTAGGTGTATTTGTTGCGGGCCTGTGATTCCCCGGCAAAAGCCTCCATCAGGTTTTTCTCCGTCTTGGTTCCTGCGTATTTTGACATGATCGTCCTCCTTTGTCATAAAGAATTGAGAATTAACAGGAGCACATCGAATGTTCTGAATGCTCGCGTTTATCTTAACATTATTCAGGTAATTCGTCAATCATCGGACGGCACCGCCGGAACGTGAGGATTGCAGAAGCTCCCTGACGGAGAGCAGGGCTAAGCACGGCCTCCGGCCCGGTATTCCCGCGGTGTACGTCCGGTCATCTCACGGAAGACCTTCCCGAAATAGCTGTCGGAGGCAAAGCCGCATTCTTCGGCAACCAGGCTGACCGGCCTGTCGGTCTGCAGAAGCTTCTGGGCGGCCCGCTGGACCCTGTATTCCGTCAGATAACGGACCGGCGTGCGGCTCATGGCCCGGTTAAAGCAGCGGGTGCATTCCCGGGTGCTGATCCCGGCGGCGGAGGCGATATCCGCCAGGGAGATCTGTTCGGGAAAATGATCGTAGATAAACTGCAGCATGAGCTTCATGCGCTCCGAATCCTGTCCGCTTCGCGCCAGCGTGTTCATCCAGATGTGCTGTGTTTCGCGGTACAAGCCCAGCCAGAATTTGGTCAGATGCTCCCGGATCTGGAATTCATAACCGAAGGGCTCATCCCGCATGGCTTCCATGGTCCGGTTCAGGTGATCGATCATCCGTACCCGCTCCGGGGAATCGGGCGTGATCTTATAGAGCTCCAGATCCCGGCAGCGGAGCAGCGGCGCAAAATAGGTCTGCTCCATCAGGCTGTCATAACCGCCGGAGAGCATGTGGGTATTGAAAAGGTGCGAGTAATACCGGGTGCTTCTGGAAAGACGAGAAGTGTGCAGGACATTGGCGTTGGCAAAGAGTGCGTCGCCTTTGTCGATCTCGACCTCGCCGGAGGCGGTCCGGAAGGTGAGCGGTCCATGCGTCACATAGGTGATCTCGACCATCTCATGCCAGTGCCATGGGATGCGGTTCCCGATGACCTGCTCGCCGTCGCAGAAGTGGCAGACGTAGGGAAGCTGCGGGTTATCATCTTTAAAAAGGAGCTCTTCTTTGCTGTTGCTGATCTCTAGAGCGGACTGAAGTACGGTGATCATGTTTTTCTCCCGGATGCGGCGGCAGGCGCCGACTTTGTTAAAGGTTAGATTATCTGGTCTTTTTTTTTATATTTTTCACTGTCTATTATAGCAGATAGAAGAATAAAGTCCAGTATTTCCGGAGAAATTGATGTGAAGAAGAGGCGTTGAGGATGGTCTTTATTTTGCGAATTCCTGTCGGAAAGGACTCTGTTTTTTTGTCCCCTGCAGGCTTATACTTACATCATCAAGCAAACAGACAAGCGACCGGATCACAAAGAGGAGACCGGTGACCGGGAAGCGATCGGGCAGCCGGGGAGGCGCCTATAAAGAGGGAGGAATCATCATGAGGATCACAACAGATATTCAGATCAGGAACTTCAAGGAACTCAGAAGCTACACCCATTTTGTAAGGACGCACAGCTTCCACGGTATGCGCGGAGCCCTCATTACCGAGAACGGTAAGGTCCTGGGCAGCCGCCAGATCCCGAGGATCGCGATGCACATGCCCGTAGGCGTTGCCCGCCTGGAGTGCGGCGGCTTTACCGCCGAAGAGGTAGTGCAGTACACCCGTGACCTGCGGCAACTGAACCTGATCGCCCGTCCGGAGCAGAAGGTTGCCAGAAAGCTTGCCACCGCATAAAAAAAGACCCCATTCTTCTACATATACACACAGAGAGGCTGCCGTACGGAGTGATCCGAACGGCAGCCTCTCTGCGCGCCGGGTATAATTGTAGCCGGCATCTTCGGTCTTTTTTCTTTTCTTCCTGGAAGGCATGGGAAGAAGCCGGGGGGAATATGTCCGGGCTGGAAATCTTTACAGCATCTGCATAGGCTTTTACAATCACATCGGAAAAGGCTAGTCACGGCCTGGATGCCGGCGAAAAGCGGAGGGAGTACAACCGCAGTATTTGTGGAACATGGCGGTGAATTTCGCCTGGTTTTCGTAGCCAACCATGCCGGCTATCTCAAAGATCGAAAGGTCTGAATTCACCAGAAGTATTTGTTGCATAATAAAAATACCAAAAGTATTTTGCTGTCAGCCGGTAACTGCAGTCATAGCCCTCCGCTTCGACCTTCAGTCGTTTATGAATCCGCTTGGCGGTATGCCGCTGTTTGCGGGGAGCCTTCTTATCCTTCTCAAGCCATGAGTCGATCAACGGCTTAAACGGGTCCAGCTTTGACTGGTGCAGCACCTCATTTTCGGGTACTGGCGGGGAAGGATTGAAATCCTCCATGTCCACGTACTTGCGGACGGTACGCCAGTCGAGCTGCATGATAGCTGCAATCTCGGTCAGGGTTTTGCCTTGCTCATAATAGAGCATTCTGATACGATGAATCTGATCCATTGTAGTCATTCTCCTTTCCTCCTTGTTTTGATGTTCGCCACAACAAAACAAGGATAGCTATTGGAAGATATGTCTGCAATGGATCCTTGCAGCAACCGGGGTTCAAGACGAAACCGCCTTCAAAACCGGTCTGCAATCACCTACATTTTGTAGGTGCAACGACCTACATTTTAGGTCTGCAACTTTCTACATTTTTATTATGCACTAAACAAGCAGGCAAAAACAGCAGCTGGAGGCACAAAAAAGAAGGAGCAGCAGTTCTTGCTACATCCCTCTCATAAATCTATTCAGTTGGGTTTTATGGAATTGACACATTGACTATAGAATGTTAGAATGCCTTTATCCTCGAAAGAGGATAGAGGCACTGCATAAAACGGTAGGCGGTTAGCTACACCATCCGAGAGGAGGTGAAGCATATGCGAATTACCTTACATCTTGGGCGTTTTACGGTCACGATTATTGTGAAGAGCAGAAACCGCCACTCGGCCAAGTGACGGTTTCTAATGTAAATTAGTTTCCTGAACTGAGCTAACCGCTTATCGCAGTGCCTCTTTACATTTTCATTCTAAATCAGACGCGATTCTCTGTCAAGATTATTTGTGCTTATATCCTGTATAGAGGCACAGCGCAAAGAACACACATGCCAGGATAGCAAATCTTTTATGCCACTTCATAAATAATTAACCAAAGTATCTGTCAAGCAGGCCCTTGAATGCCTTGCCGTGTCTTGCCTCGTCGCGGGCCATTTCATGCACGGTGTCATGGATCGCGTCAAGGTTGGCAGCCTTGGCTCTCTTGGCCAGGTCGGTCTTGCCGGCGGTCGCACCGTTCTCGGCGTCCACACGAAGCTGCAGGTTCTTCTTGGTGCTGTCGGTCACGACTTCGCCCAGAAGCTCTGCGAACTTGGCAGCATGCTCGGCCTCTTCCCAGGCAGCCTTCTCATAGTACAGGCCGACTTCCGGATAACCTTCACGGAAAGCGACTCTTGCCATGGCCAGATACATACCAACCTCAGAGCACTCGCCCTGGAAATTGGCACGAAGATCCTCGAGGATGTCCTCGCTCACACCCTGCGCTACGCCTACCACATGCTCAGCTGCCCAGGTCATTTCCTCGTCCTGTTTGGTGAACTTTTCAGCCGGAGCCTTGCAGATCGGACATGCAGCCGGAGCCGCGTCGCCTTCATACACATAACCACATACATTACATACCCATTTTGCCATAGTTCTGATCTCCTTTTCTATGATTGAAGCCGGATGAGAAGCTGTCCGGAAATGACCATTTCCTCAGAAAACCCATCCTTACGTCCTTGGGTGACAAAGCCCGGAAAACCGGAACATAAACGGGTCTTTCGGGTTCTTTAAATCATATCATATTTCTTGCTCATCGTCAATCAGTACACGCGAAATTCAGACTATTTTTGGAAAGATTCAGAAGGCATGAAAATATCCCTTGAAAAGCCGCCGGCAGCAGGGCTTATTCTTTTGGATCATCCGAAACAGGGTCAATATTGATATTTTTGTAAAACGCTCTTACGCACGAACCAGTAACAGACCGCCTGCAGCACGATCGTGCAGAACCAGGAGATCGGATATGACAGGAACAGATCGTGGAGTGTCCGGTGACCCGGAAAATACAGGAAGATCCAGAGCACCCGGGTCCCGACGGTTCCGATGAGGGACAGGACCATGGGAACAAATGCGTGACCGAGTCCCCGCATGATGCCGGGAAACAGATCCATGAACCCACACAGGAAATACGGTATGAACGAGATGGACATGACCTCCAGGCCCGCCCGGATGACGGCCGTATCCGTCGTGTAGATCGTGAGCAGCTGGGCGCCGAACAGATATCCGAGGCCTCCGAGCGTAAAGGGGACCACGAATTCCAGGAACAGGCAGTCCAGCAGGATCCGGTCCAGACGTTTGAACTGCCTGGCGCCCAGGTTCTGGCTGGTAAAGCTCATGGCGGCCTGCGTGATGGAGTTTACCGACATGTACAGGAATCCCATCAGGTTGTTGGCAGAGGTGTAGCCGGCCATGGCAGCGGATCCGAAGGAGTTGACGGAGGACTGCAGCAGCACGTTCGAGAAGCTGATGACGCAGCTCTGGATACCGGAGGGAATCCCGACCTGAAGGATCTGCCTGAGGCAGTTTTTGTCCAGGCACAGTTTGCGAAAATCCAGCCGGTACGGCGCGTCGGTGGAGACCAGGATCCGGAGTACCAGCAGGCTCGAAATGCACTGGGAGATCACTGTCGCGATGGCGACGCCTGCTACACCCATGTGAAAAACGATGACCAGCAGCAGGTTCAAAAGGGCGTTGGCGATGCCGGAGACGGTCAGGATGATCAGGGGACGCCGTGTATCTCCGACGGCGCGCAGGATCGACGCACCGTAGTTGTACAGCATAAAGAACGGCATGCCGGCAAAATAGATCCTCATATACAGGACGGAGTGGTTGATGACGTCGTCGGGTGTTCCCATCAGGAGAAGGGAGGCGCGCGAGAAAAAGAGTCCCACAAAGATCATCAGGATACCGCTGAGAAGGGCAACCGTGATCGAGGTGTGGACGGTGAGGTACATTTCGTCGTAGGCCCCGGCTGCGTACTTGCGTGCGGCCAGTACGTTGGTTCCCAGGGAGATGCCGATGAACAACGTGGTATATACATTGATCAGCGCGGTCGTGGATCCGACGGCCGCCAGGGCTTCCTTGCCGGTAAAATGACCGACGACCATGATATCCACCGCATTGAACAGAAGCTGCAGGACGCTCGAAAGCATCAGCGGCAGCGCAAAGGAGACAAGCTTAGGCAGGATGGCGCCATGGCACATGTCAATCTCGAATTTCCGATCATTCAAGGGAATAACCTTCTTTCTAAATTTAACGTATTAAATGGAGGCTCGCTTGCTGAGGATCTCAGCTTTCGGCCAGATGTTATTTCAAGCAAGTGGAACGCTCCGCGTTCCCAAAAAGACAGGGGACGGTTCTCTGTCTTGTTCCGACTACATCTGATTCCCGTCCTTTCCCTCTACTCCTTTAAAATGTGAACGATCCTCCATTAAATTACAGATTATAGCATACCCGTGCAGAAAAGCAAGGCAGGCTTTTCTTTTTTGAAAAATAAAAGTTGACAAAGACTAACACATGTGATAGGATTCTCTTGGTTAGAATAGACTAACTAAGAGGAGACTTGCCATGACACGTGCGAAATTCGAACAGATCCTGGGAGAAAAATGTTCTCCGGTCCTGATGGGGGTAAAGCCGGCCAATCTGGTGTCTTTTTCCAGGCTTGGTTCGGAGCCGCTTCTTTCTTCCCTGGTACGGGAATATGCGGAGAAGCTTCTGAACACCGGGATCCGGATGGATATGTTCTGCGGGTGCCGTGGAAATTATCTTCTGCTGGTCTACAGGCCCAAGATGCTTGCAGATTGTCTGGGCACGGAAGAAGCCTGCAGGATCCTGACAGATGACGGGTATCCTTCGGATGCTTCTCTTGCACAGATGCTGGACATTCTCAAGGGGCGGTTCCATCAGGGAGGGGAGTTCCCCCACGAGATCGGACTGTTCCTCGGGTATCCGCCGGAGGATGTGGAGGGCTTCCGCAGGTACAAGGGAGCCGGATGTAAATTCTGCGGATACTGGAAGGTCTATGGGGACGTGGATAAGGCCAGACGCCTGTTCGCATCCTACGACCGGTGCAAGTCGTACATGTCCGGCCAGTTCAGGCAGGGACGGTCGCTGATGCAGGCGCTTGACCTGGGCAATAAAGAAGAGCTGCGGAAATGCAGCTGAGAACAGGAGGAAATGAAAAATGGGAAAAGCAGCAGTGATTTACTGGTCATCCACCGGAAATACCGAGGCAATGGCAAAGGCAGTCTTTGAAGGCGCGAAGGACGCAGGCGCAGATGTGGAGCTGTTCGAAGTGACGGAGATCTCCGCGGATGCCGCAGCCAAATATGACGCGCTGGCACTGGGATGCCCGGCCATGGGCGACGAGCAGCTGGAGGAGGGCGATTTTGAGCCGTTCTTCACGGATCTGGAGAAAAAGATCGGCGGAAAGAGCCTGGTTCTTTTCGGCTCCTACGACTGGGGCGACGGCGACTGGATGCGTACCTGGTATGACCGCTGCAAATCGGCCGGTGCCGCTCTTCTGACGGACGAGGGCCTGATCTGCAACAACACGCCGGACGACGACGGCCTGGCTGCCTGCAAGGAGCTCGGCGCAAAGCTTGCGTGATATAGCATTGGATATAGACTTCCTTATACAAGAGCCGGAGGGGCGTATCTGTTACCCAGGATACGTCCTTCCGGCTTTGTTTTAAGGCGCGAGTGTCTCGCAAGCGAGGCACCTTTTTACTTTTTCCTTGGAGGAGCCGGGGATTCGTGGTATGATGGGTGTGCCGGGAATCTGCAGGGAGCATGGCAGCCCCGGTACATAAACAGATGACAAGGGGAAACAGACGATGAAATACGGTTCGCTGACGGCAGCCCTTTTTCTGGCGGCAGCCGTGATGAGCTTTGGAATACCGGTACATGCCGCAGATGAAACCGCGGCGGCAGTCGATCATATCGCGCTTACCACACTCCCGGCCGAGGTGGCCGTCAATGAACGGGGCATTCTGACGGTCGGATACGTCAAGATCGGGTCCGAGTCCGACTGGCGGATCGCCTGCAACAAGTCCATGGACGAGACCTTTACCCGGGAGAATGGATATTCCCTGCTGGTGAACGACGCACAGCAGAAGCATGAAAAGCAGGTCAAGGCCGTCCGGGAATTTATCAGCCAGGAGGTGGATTACATCCTGCTGGATCCGATCGTGGAGACGGGCTGGGCTGCGTCTCTTGAGGAGGCGGCCGAGGCCGGCATTCCCGTGATCGTGTTCGACCGCGAGATAGATGCCGGGGAATCGGTATCGTATACGGTGTGGCTGGGATCGGATTTCTATCTGGAGGGACAGCGCGCCTGTGCCTGGCTTGAGGCATTTCTTGAGGAGCAGGGATTCGAAGGCCCTCTGCAGATCGTCCATATCCAGGGAACCATCGACTCCAGTGCCCAGCTGGGCCGGACCCGGGCGCTGGATGAAGCATTGCAGGCGCATCCGGAGTGGAAGCTTCTGGACCGGCAGCCGGGCGAGTTTACCACGGCCAAGGGGAAGGAAGTCATGGTGGATATGCTCGCAAGGCTCGGCGACCAGATCCAGGTGGTCTACTGCGAGAATGACAACGAAGCCTACGGTGCCATCGACGCGATCCGGGAAGCCGGACGCACCGTCGGGACGGACCTGGCCGGCGGAGAGATCCTGGTGCTGTCCTTCGACGCCACGCATGCCGGCCTTCAGATGACCATGGACGGACAGATCGCCGTAAATACGGAATGTGCGCCCGAGTACGGCCCGCTGCTTTCACAGCTGATCCAGCAGCTGGAACAGGGCGAGGAGCCCGAATGGAAGCAGTATGTGAGAGAAGCACAGTTTTCCGCTGTACCCGAACCGGCCGCTGTGACGGTGAACGGGGAGGAATACGAGGTAACGCCTCTTACGAAAGAATTGATGGAAAGCAGGAATTACTGAACCTGCTTCCGGGAGAAATGACTATGATCAAATTATTCCTGGCCGAAGATGAGATCGCCATGCGCGACGGTATCAAACGGCATATACACTGGGCGGAGGAAGGCATCGATTTCTGCGGGGAGGCCGGGGACGGCGAGCTCGCCTGGCCCATGATCCTGGAGCAGAAGCCCGATATCGTCATCACGGATATCAAAATGCCGTTCATGGACGGCCTGCAGCTTTCCCGCCTGATCCGAAGGGAGCTTCCGGATACCAGGATCATCATCCTGTCCGGCTACAGTGAATTCGAATACGCGCAGGAAGCCCTGCGTCTCGGCGTTTCGGAATACCTGCTGAAGCCGATCATGCCGAAACAGCTTCTGGAGGTGGTGCGGAAGCAGGCCGCGGCCGTCGAGGAAGAGAAAAAGAACCGGGAGATGCGCATCGACTGGCTCCAGGAGGAAGAACGGGAAAAGGACGAGCATAACAGGCGGAAGCTGTTCCGGATGCTGATCTCCGGGGATATGGCTTCTCACGAGATCCTGGAATTCGCGGACAGCATCGGGCTTCAGCTGGGAGCTCCTTACTACCGGCTGCTGCTGGCTTTTGTGCTGTATGATGCCGATTACCGGAACCAGGAGCGGGTGGACGAGATCCTGCAGGGGATTGCGGACGAAGTGCCCGGCTGCTTTGTCTTTGAGCACAGTGTAGACAGTGTGGCAGTCCTGGTGACGGGAAAGACCCCCGAAGACGTGGAGGATAAAACGCAGCAGCTTGAGGGCCGGATAAACGGCTCCGTGCAGGAGGCGAAGGAGCTGCACTTTTTCATGAGTGCCGGAAGGACGGTCAGCCATTTGAGCGAGATCCATACCGTGTACCGCGAGGTGTACCGGACAGCGTCGCACCGATATTTCCTGACGCCGGACCAGATGGTCACGTCCGAGACGCCCATCAGCCGGCTTCTGACCGAAAACAATCCCAATCCGATCAACACGGATTCGGCTCTGCAGAACGGCAACCTGCGGAGTATCTGGGAGAATTTTATGCGGACGGGGACCCAGCAGGAGACGAAGGATTTTGTGTCGGATGTGTTTTCTTCGGTGGGAGAGGACAATGTGCAGTCGCTGCTGTTCCTGAATTATCTGACGATGGACTGCTATTTTACCATGGTGCGTTTTCTGAAGGACCTGGGAAAGGATCCCGGCGAAGTAAACAACGCCGTGGGAGATATCAACGCCGTGATGGGCGCGCTCAAGTCGGCGGAGGATTCCGAACGCTACCTGACGGACTACCTGCAGGAGGTGATCCGGCAGCGCGACAGCAGTACTTCCCGACGGAACGACCAGCTGATCCAGACAGCGACGGCTTACATCGATGCGCATTTTACGGACGGCTCCCTGTCCCTGCAGGAGACGGCGTCCGCGGTGGGCTTAAGCCCCAACCGGTTTTCGACGCTTTTCTCCCATGAGCTGGGCATGACCTTTATCGAGTACCTGATCAACAAACGGATGGAGAGGGCCTGCGAGCTTCTGATGACCACGGATCTCAAAAGCTTTGAGGTGGCCTACCGGTCCGGCTACAATGATCCGCACTATTTCAGTGCGACCTTCAAGAAAAGCATGGGCATGTCGCCTACGGAATATCGTCAGAGAAGAGAAACGAAGGACACGGCCGGCAGTTCTTTGTCGTGAAAAAGACAGAGAACCGTCCCCTGTCTTGTTGAAAGAGGAAGCGGCAGATGGAAAAACGGATGGATCATGGCATAACGCTTCGGAAGCGTCTGATGGCGCTCTGCGCCTTTTTGATCATTCCCTTCATGGCGCTTACCATATACCTTCTATATAATATCAACGAGATCGGTGATTCCTACAACACCATCGTGCAGAACATCACCAAGGTCAATGCGTATAACCTGGTCTTCAAGGAGGATATGGATTCCGTCATGTACATGATGGTGGCCCATTCCCTGAGCAAATACGAGGTCAAGGGGGACCTTGGCATGACCAACCCGGACGAGATGATCCGGGACGCGGAGGAAGCCTTTGAAAACGTGCGGAGCACGACGGTCTCGCCGGACGCCCTGGAGAGCGTCAAGCGCGCCACCAAGCTCCTGATCACGCTGCATAAGCGGGTGAATGACATCAGCAGCACGGTGAAGGTCACCGGCTACTACGATGAGAACATGGAACGGCTCGACATGGACATCCGCGTGATCACGGAGATGATCCAGGAGCGGATCTCGGAATATATCTATTACGAGTCGGTGAGCATGGAGAACATCCGGCGGGAGATGGACGACCGGCGGGTGCTCCTGACCAGGTTCGCCCTCCTGACGGCCTTTGCCCTTCTTGTGATCTCGTTCCTTCTGACATCCGGGATGGTCCACAGTATCACGGGGCCGATCCGGGACCTGATCAAAGCGGCCGGGAAGATCGGCGCCGGGAATTTCGGTGCCAGGGCCCGGGAAGCCGGCAGCCCGGAGATCCGGACCCTGGGCCGTAGCTTCAACGGGATGGCGGAGCGCCTGGGGGACCTGGTGGAACGCAACCGCCAGGAGCAGATCAATCTGCGGAACCTGGAGCTCAAGCTTCTGCAGGCCCAGATCGATCCGCATTTTCTGTACAACACCCTCGACAACATCGTCTGGCTCGCGGAGGATGACCGGAAGGAGGATGTGGAGGGCATCGCCACATCGCTGTCCACCTTTTTCCGGACGGCCCTTTCCGGCGGCCGGGACGTGATCCCCATCCGGGAGGAAGAGCTTCATATCCGCTCCTATCTGGAGATCCAGCAGTTCCGGTACCGGGACATCCTGACCTACAGCATCGACGTCGCTCCGGAGTGCAAGGACTACCTGATCCTGAAGATGACCCTGCAGCCGCTGGTCGAGAATGCCCTGTATCACGGGATCAAGAACAAGCGGGGCGGCGGCCATGTCTCCATCCGGATCTTTGAGGAAGAGGAACGGGTGAAGATGCTGGTCAAGGATACCGGTATCGGTATGACGGAGGAGCAGCTGACGGACCTGATCCGGCGGGTCGACGGCAAAGAGCCGAAAGCCGCGGACAACGCACATTTCGGCCTTTCCAACGTGGCGGAAAGGCTCCGCCTCAACTACGGCGAGTCCTCGGGTCTCGTGATCCGCAGCACCTACGGGGAGGGAACCGAGGTGGAGATACGGATCCCGCGGATCACCTCCTGATGAATGAGAAAAAAACACACAAAATGGAGAAGAATTTCCACTTTGTGTGTTTTTTGACGCGAAAAAGGGAAAAAAATATACTAATTCCGGGAAGAGAACTCATGGATGATCCGGCCTTGTTCATCTATACTAAGCGTAGAAACAAGCAATACTGTCTTCGCACGAAGGCAGGGATTCATTTTTCCAAAGCAAGGAGGAAATTATAATGAAGAAAGTTCTTGGAGCTATCATGTTAACCGCAATGGCAGTTGCGATCCCGGCAGCCGCCGCTCACGCAGAGGATCTGATCAGTGTCGGTTTCGCACAGGTCGGCCATGAGTCTGACTGGCGTACCGCTTCCACCAAGTCCTGTCAGGATGTCTTCTCCGAGGAGAACGGCTATGACCTGAGCTTTGTTGACTGCGACAACGACGAAGCTGCACAGAAGGAAGCAGTTCGTTCCTTCATCGAGCAGGATGTTGACTACATCATCATCGACCCCATCATCGCTACCGGTTGGGACACTGTTCTGACAGAGTGCGACGAGGCCGGCATCCCGGTTATCGTTATCGACCGTACCATTGATGATTCCGACAAGTATGCCGCATGGGTAGGCTCCAACTTCAAGACCGAGGGTCTTGCAGCCGGCGAATGGCTGAAGGCTTACGCTGACAAGATGGGCATCGAAGAGCTGAACGTTCTGACGATCTCCGGTTCTACCGGTTCTTCCGCTCAGATCGGCCGTTCCGATGGCTTCAACGAAGTAGCTGAGAAGTATGGCTGGAACCTGATCGACGAGCAGACCGGTGACTTCACCGAGGCTGGCGGCCAGGAAGTTATGGAAAACTACTGCAAATCCTATGAAGGACAGTTCAATGTTGTTGTCTGCCAGAACGATAACGAAGCATTCGGCGCTATGACCGCTATGGACAACGCTGGTGTTACCTATGGCCCCGGCAACGATGTTATCCTGATCTCCTATGACGCCTGCACCGCAGGTCTTGAGGATGTCAAGGCTGGCAAGATCACTGCTGACTTCGAGTGCAACCCGCTTGCAGCTCCGTTCGTTGAGGAAGTTATCAACAAGCTGGCAGCCGGCGAAGAAGTTGAGAAGGAAGTCTACATGGTCGAGCATTGGTACGCTCTGGAAGACCAGATCGTTGAGTTCGAAGTTGACGGCGCAGCTCAGGAAATGACTGTTGTTACCGACGAGGTCATCGAGGCTCAGTATTAATTCAAAAAGCAGCTGAAACATTCATAACCAGAAAAGTTGGTTAATTCTTCTGGAGGTTCCTGTACGATCCAGGAACCTCCTTTTTAAATGGTCGAAGAGCGGAGCGATCCGTAATCATTCTATTCTGATAATTCAATCTTACAACAGCCGGAAAGGAGAGACTATGGAAGATAATGTGGTGCTGACAGCAAGGGGGATCACCATGACCTTTCCCGGGGTGAAGGCACTGGAGAACGTGGATTTTACGCTCCGGAAGGGCGAGATCCATGCGCTGATGGGTGAGAACGGTGCGGGGAAATCCACATTGATCAAGTGTCTGACGGGAATCAATGATTTTGAAGCAGGGGAGATACATGTGGACGGGATCTCCGGCCCGGTCAGGAATCATTCCACAAAGGACGCGCAGGAGGTAGGCATCTCCACAGTCTATCAGGAGGTCAATCTTTGCCCGAACCTTTCCGTAGCGGAGAACCTTTTCATCGGACGTGAGCCAATGACAAAGTTCCACACGGTTGACCGCCGTTCCTACAACAAGAGATCCCAGAAGATCATGGACGAGCTGGGCATCTCCGTCGATGTTACACAGAACCTTGAAAATTATTCTCTGGCGATCCAGCAGATGGTCGCGATCGCCAGGGCTGTTGATATGGACTGTAAGGTCCTGATCCTGGACGAGCCCACCTCCTCCCTGGATGACGAGGAAGTGGAGAAGCTTTTCTCCCTGATGCGGAATCTTCGGGACAAGGGCGTCGGGATCATCTTTGTCACCCATTTCCTGGAGCAGGTGTACGCGGTCTGTGACCGGATCACCGTGCTGCGGGACGGCCAGCTGGTCGGCGAATATCCCATCGCGGAGCTGCCCCGTGTCAAGCTGGTGGCGGCCATGATGGGCAAGAACCTGGACGATCTGGCCGAGATCCACAAGGAGAGCATTGAGGACGTCAGCAAGAACCCGCTGGAGATCTCCGCGAAGGGTATCAGCCACACAGGCACCATCAAGCCCTTTGACCTGGATATCCACAAGGGCGAGGTCGTCGGCGTCGCAGGGCTTCTGGGCTCCGGCCGGAGCGAGCTCGCGCGGGCGATATACGGAGCTGACAAGGCCAGCACCGGCACGCTGTCGGTGGATGGAAAAGAGGTAAAGATCAACCAGCCGATCGATGCCATGAACCTTGGCATGGGCATGCTGCCTGACGACCGGAAGGCGGAGGGCATCATTGCGGATCTGTCTGTCCGGGAGAACATCATCCTGGCGCTCCAGGCCAAGAGGGGTATGTTCAAGCAGTTATCCAGAGCCAGGCAGGAGGAGATCGCGGCCCGGTACATCGATCTGGTGCAGATCAAGACCGCCGATCAGGAAACGCTGGTCAAGCAGCTTTCCGGCGGAAACCAGCAGAAGGTCATCCTGGCCAGATGGCTGGCGACGGATCCGGATTTCCTGATCCTGGATGAGCCTACGCGAGGCATCGACGTAGGTACCAAATCCGAGATCCAGAAGATGATCGTGAAGCTGGCCGGCGAGGGGAAGAGCATCCTGTTCATTTCCTCGGAGATCGCGGAGATGCTTCGTACCTGCAACCGCATGGCCATCATGCGCGACGGGGAGAAGGTCGGCGAGCTGGATCATGATCTGACACAGGAAAACGTCATGAAAGCGATCGCGGGAGGTGAGCAGGCACAATGAATAAACAGTCGACATGGCAGAAGATCAAGGGATGGAGCCTGTTCCTGCCGGTGATGAGCCTTCTGCTCGTCATGGCCGTAAACATCATCCATGATATTTACATCGGGGCGAATCCCCTGTCCTTCTTTATGATCACACTCCGGCAGACGACCGGAAACGGAACGATCCTCTATGGACGTATCATTGATATCCTGAACCGCGGCAGCGAGGTCGCGATCCTGTCCATCGGTATGACGCTGGTCGTATCCTCGTCGGCAGGAACCGATATCTCTGTCGGATCTGTCATGAGCCTCTGCGCCAGCTTCTGCTGCATGCTCCTGGCCGGCTACGGTGTCTCTTCCACAACGACCCTGGCAAGGCCTCTTCTGGTGGGTATCCTCGGCGGTATCGCCATCGGCGTGCTCTGCGGCATGTTCAACGGGACCCTGGTGGCCTATTTCGGGATACAGCCCATGGTTGCGACATTGATCCTGTACTCGGCGGCGCGGGCCATCGGCCTGCTGCTCTGCAACGACCTGATCGTCTACATCCGGAACGACAGCTTCGGATTTTTCGGCGGATTCCTTGGACTGATCCCCACCCCGGTGGTGATCGCCGCGATCTGCATCCTGGTCGTCGCCCTGCTGCTCAAAAAGACAGCCCTCGGCATGTACATCCAGTCGGTCGGCATCAACGCCAAGGCCAGCCGGATCGCCGGACTGAATTCCAAGCGGATCATCTTCCTGACCTACATGCTCTGCGGCCTGTTCGCGGGCATCGCGGGTATCGTGGCGTCCTCCAGGATCACCTCGGCGGACTCCAACAACATCGGTCTGTATTTTGAGATGGACGCCATCCTGGCCGTTGCCCTCGGCGGCAACTCCCTTGGAGGCGGCAAGTTCAACCTGGCGGGCTCCATCATCGGTGCCTATACCATCCAGGCGATCACGACCACCCTTTACGCCCTGGGCGTTTCTTCGACGCAGGCGCCTGTCTTCAAGGCCATCATCGTCATTCTGATCGTGGCCATCCAGGCTCCGCCTCTCAAAGCGTACTTCAAGAAGAGAAGCGCGGCAAAACAGGTGAAAGGAGCGGCATCATGAAGAATAAGACAAGATTGAACGGAAATACGATCCTGCTGCTGATCACCATCGTACTCTTTATCGTTCTGTATGCGGGCGGCTGCATCGCCTATGGAAGCAAGGGCTTCACGCATACACAGACCTTCCTGAACATCCTGATCACCAACGCGGGCCTGATCTGCGTGACATGCGGCCTTACGGTGGTCATGCTGACAGCCGGCATCGATATCTCGGTCGGCGCCCTGATCGCCATGGACTGCATGATCCTGGCCGTGGGTATGCGCAGCGGTCTGAATGCCATCGTCATGGTGCTGATCGTTCTCGTGATCGGAGTTGCTTTTGGTCTTTTCCAGGGCTTCCTGGTCGGTTACCTTGAGATCCAGCCCTTTATCGTGACCATGGCGGGCATGTTCTTCTGCCGCGGCATGACGGCCGTGATCTGTACCGAGCAGGTGTCCATTACCGAGCAGACCAGCGCTCTCTTTTACAAGTGGGCCAATACCAAGATCACGCTGCCCTTCGGAGGCTACCTCAACAACAAGGGCAAATATCTGGCGCCCTATGTACGCCCGGGCGTTATCGTGGCGCTGCTTCTGCTGATCGTCACCTTCATCATGCTCCGTCACACCAAGCTGGGACGCTCGTTCTACGCCATCGGAGGCAACGCGGCCTCCGCGGCCATGATGGGCCTGAATGTCAAGAAGGTGAAGCTGTGTGCCTACATGCTGTCCTCCATTTTCTGTTCCATCGGCGCGATCTGCTACTGCCTGAATACGATGGCAGGGTCGGTCTCCCAGGCACTGGGACTTGAGATGGACGCCATCAGCTCGTCGGTCATCGGCGGTACGCTGCTGACGGGCGGCGTCGGCAACGTGATCGGTTCCTTCTTCGGCGTGCTGATCAACGGAACCATTTCCTCCATCGTTAAGACCAACGGGAAGCTGGCCAGCTCCTGGCCCAACATCCTGACGGCCGCCCTTCTGTTCCTGTTCATCGTCATCCAGAGTGTGTTCGCGATGATGCGGAACCGCAAGAAATAACAGCTGCATGACCAGTTGTCAGTTCTCCTTTTTCATGAACGCCCGCAGGGGAAGAAAAATCCCCTGCGGGCGTTGTGCGTGGTAATTACTAGAGGAATAATCAATTAAGACCATTCTTTTTTACTAAGAGGTTTGAGATAATTCTTTTTCAGATCTCGAATATTCCCGAAGAACATTCTTTCAGATTTGGAACATCCTCTATATGGCGCCTTTCGATAAAAAAACATTTGTACCGTATATCAATCTGACGAATGAAAGCTGCCATCTTATTGAAGATGCGCCTTCTTTCATCGATACTCATTTCTGAATAGATTTCTTCTTTGCGAATGATGGGAGCTGAGTTCTTTCAATAAGGATCACCTCTTGATTATAAAAAAATGGCGGGGAACTTCCCCGCCCATGATGGACCTGGGTCTCTCGACCAGCCCAAATGAAATCAACGATTTCAGTGAAGTTAATATACATCAAAATCAAAGAAAAAGCAATACTATTTCTAGTGAATTGTGATGATTGTGATGATATAATATACAGGAGATAATAAAACACGGCAGATCGATGTCCAGTAGGAGAATAAGACAATGAAAACAGCAGCACAGCTGCGGGAGGAGCTGCGGTCGATCGACCACAAAAGCTACCCCGCGTACAAATCCCTGAAGGGAGAATATCGTTTTACAGACTATGTTTTATCCATCGATCATGTGCAGGGGGATCCTTTTGCGGCGCCGTCCCATGTGACGGTGCGTTTTCCGATGGAGAAGGCCGGTTTTCCGGCAGACTATTATAAGGACCGGCTGAGCCGCACAAGCCTCGCCGACTATCTGCTGCGGCAGTTCGGGAATGCGGTGGCGAAGCTCTCCTTCCAGGCCAGGGGCTCCGGTAAGAGCGGGCTCATCGCCGTCAGCCGCTGCGGCCAGGAGATCCTGGATCGGAGCGCCTGCTGTGTGACGGAGAAGGAGATCTGCGTCCGGTTCTCGGTGGGCTTTCCGGCCAGGGGCCGCACGATCGACGCGAAGGAGCTGGACAAGATCCTGTTCGAGCTGCTCCCGAAGGGGATCCCGGCGGCGTTTCTCTTTCAGAACCAGCAGAAGGAGCGGCTGCAGGCACACATGGAGCTTCGGGAGGATCAGGCTGCGCTCAGGATGTTTCTGCGGGAAAACCATCTGGCGGCCTTCGTGGCGGACGGGGCCGTTCTTCCCCGGGAGAGCGGCGTGTCCGCGAAACCGATGAAGAATGCGGTCGTTTTCAAGTCTCCGGAGACGCTGCGGGTCACGGCGGAACTGCCCCACAAGGGAAAGATCTCCGGCATGGGGATCCCCTGCGGTGTCACCCTGATCGTGGGCGGCGGCTATCACGGAAAATCCACGCTTCTTCTGGCGCTGCAGAACGGCGTGTATGACCATATCGCCGGGGACGGCCGGGAATATGTGGTCACGGATGAGACAGCCCTGAAGCTCCGGGCGGAGGACGGCCGGTTTATCAAGGATGTGGATATTTCCCTGTTCATCAATCACCTGCCGAACGGGAAGGATACGAAATGCTTCTGCACGGAGGACGCAAGCGGCAGTACCTCGCAGGCGGCCGGGATCGTTGAAGGAGCGGAGGCCGGAAGCCGGCTTTTTCTGCTGGATGAGGATACCTCCGCGGCCAATTTCATGGTGCGGGATGCCTTTATGCAGCGGGTGATCGCTCCCGAAAAGGAACCGATCACGCCTTTCCTCGAGCGGGTGCGAGGTCTGTATGAGCAGGCCGGGATCTCCACGATCCTGGTGGCGGGATCCTCCGGCGCGTTCTTCCATGTGGCGGATACGGTGATCCAGATGGACGCCTATCAGCCGAAGGACATCACGGAGGAGGTGCGGGGCCTGTGCGGGGAATACCCGCTGGCAGATACAGCTGCGGCCCGGACAGGAAGGGAAAAGGCCGTAGAGGCCGGTATTATGGCAGCTGCTTCGAGCCATAAACGCGTCATGACAAAGCATGAGGAGTCGAAGACCCGCAGGAACTACTACGGCGACACCGTTGCCCGGCCGGAACGTATGAAGACAAAGGTCCATGGCCGGGACGGGTTTTCCCTGGGACATGAGGAAGTGGATCTGAAGGCGCTGGAGCAGCTCTGCGACAGCGAGCAGACGGCGGCACTGGCATATCTTCTTAAGATGGCGTACGAAGGCATGATCGACCGGAAAAAGACGCTGCCGGAGATTGTGGAGATCCTGGCGGACCGCCTTGCAAAGGAGGGAACGGCTGTTTTCCGGGAGGGCGGTTATGTGGCCGGCGGCTTCGCAATCCCACGTGTGCAGGAGATCTACGGGTGCTTTAACCGGTACAGAAGGCCATAGAGAGCATATTCCATGCTTACAATGCATGAAAAATGTGCTATCATAAGGTCAGGAAGCATATTGCTGTAAAAGCGGCAGGTCATTCAGGATCTGTTTACGTGAGAAGGAGGGGAAATCAATGGCGAAAAAATACAATATCTGCCTCGATATCGGCGGTACCAAGGTGCTTGGCGCGATCTTCAACGAGAAGGAGGAGATCATCTACCGCCTCAAAAAGAAGACAAAAGAAGGCGGGGATGATTCCGCCAACGTGGAAAAGGTGATCATCAGCGTGGTTGAGGAGATGATCAGCGAATCCGGCATCAAGACAAAGGATGTCAACGCGATCGCGGCCGGTGCGCCCGGCGTCATCGACTCCGGCGCGGGCATCGTGCTTTTCTCGCCGAACCTGCCCTGGCGTGACTACGATATCCGCACCCCCATCGAAAAGAAATTCGGCGTTCCGTTCTTTATCGGCAACGACGTCAACGTCGGTGTGCTGGGTGAGTATACCCACGGAGCTGCCAGAGGCTATCACAACGTGGTCGGATTCTTTGTCGGCACCGGCATGGGCGGCGGACTGATCCTGAATGATCAGCTCTTTACCGGAAACGGCTTCAAAGCCGCGGAGTACGGTCACCTGATCCTGGATCCGGAGGGACCGCTGTGCAACTGCGGACAGCGCGGCTGCCTCGAGGCCTTCTCCAGCAAGAAGGGCATGACCGCCTACATCACCGAACAGATGAACCGCGGCCGCAAGAGTCTCATGGAAGGAAAGATCGAGAACGGCGTGTTTAAGAGCAAGATCCTGAAAAAGGCTTTGGCCGAGAAGGACGACGTGGCCTCGGAAGCCGTGGACCGTGCCTGCCATTATCTGGCGGTGGCCACCGGAAACATGATCAATACCTTCAGCCCGGACGTCGTGGTCTACGGCGGCGGTGTGATCGAGGCCGTGGGCGATATCTTCCTCAAAAAGATCCTGAAGGAGGTCGACCGGTACTGCATGCCGTCGATCCGCACCACGGTGGAGCTGAAGATCGCGGATCTCGGCGACGACTCCATCCTGTACGGAGCACTCTCCATGATCGAAGAAGCACAGAAATAAAGGACGGTAGAACGAGTGGAACGAGGGGACGGTTCTTGGAACCGTCCCTTTTTTATACCCACCTGTTTCAGAAAAGCAGGCTCCACCCCGCCCGCCGGCAAACAAAAATGCTTACAACAAACGGGAAGTATGGTATCATTATGACCATGATAGGCCATTGATGAGCGGAGGAGCAGGAGTTCAGGATATGCAAAACGGCAGGACAGACCTGCCGGGGCGCCCGTTTGAGGAGTGGGAGGGGCCCCGGACCAGGGAGCAGGACAGAGAAGAGAATGATCCGGGCGGACAGCACGGTTATACCGTCGTGCTGGAGGCAGAGCCTGCTCCGGCTGCCACTGTCTACCAGGATACAAGGCTTCCTTTTGACGCTGTTCCCAGGCCAGTCCGGCAGGAGATCCCCGAAAAGCTCCGGCAGATGCGTCATCTGTACGAGTACGGAAGGGAGTCGATGGAGGCGAGGGCCGCGAATTTTTACCGCCAGGGGAAGTTCATGGAGGATTTCGAGGACGAAGCGCCGTGGGCCGGGGAATTCGTCTGTTATTATCCGACCTACCATGATCTGACCACGTATCAGCTGCGGGGCTATTTTTCCTGGCGTACGCATATCCGGCGCGGCGACTGGCAGCCGATCACGGCCTCCGCGGCCTATATCTATCTCTATGAGCTTTTGAACGGGATCGGTGCGGATTCCCCGCAGGACAGTCTGCAGAAGCTCCGGGAATTCGAAAAAGGCTTTCTCGACCGGGGCTTCGGAAATGCCCGGATGCGCCAGAACCTGAACCGGTGGATGCTGTCCTTTGTTGTCGTGAATGAGCTTTCACCGGAGGAGGCCCTGCCCTACATCGATCATGATCTGCTGCATAGCGATGCCTCGATCGCGATCCTCCGGACCCCGGATTCTTATACCGACGAGGAAGTCTTCCGGGCGCTCTGCGCATTCGGCAGGGCAAAGCAGGAGGAGTCTCCGGTGCTCACGGCTGATCCGGAGCGAGGAATGCATCTTTTCAGCGAAGCGTGGAGAAAGGCAGCCGCGGCATATCGCCGGAAGGACAAAGACCTGTTCACCCAGTGCTTTGGGGAGCAGATCACAAGGAGATGGTACCCGTTCTCGAACGCCGTCTACTACTGGCAGGACGGACGGAGAGACCGGACCTGGCAATTGAACGAATGCCGCACCTACCGGCGCCGGGACGGCGTCTGGCAGGTGGTAGCCTATGATAAACTGTATTATGACAAAGAAAGGCTCCAGGGCTTTCTTCACGAGGCGGATCTTCTGCTTCGCCGGTATCTGAAGACCGGCCGCTGCCTGCGTGAAAAAGAAGCGGATGCCTGGGCGGCTCCCTACATCAGTGCCGCGATCGAGGAGGATAAGCGCGCCGTCATCGAGGCGGCCAGACCGAAGATCACCATCGATCTTTCGGATCTTGACCGGATCCGCAGGGACGCCCTGGTGACGCAGAACAGCCTTCTTGTAGAGGAGGAGCTTGCGGAGGCGGAACGGAAGGAAGAACTCTATGGCGGAGACGTGGAAACCGAAGGCGGCGGATCCACGGAAGCAGCGGGCAGAAATGCAGAGACGGAGCCGGCTGCGGATCCGGATCTTCCCCTCACCGGCATCCAGACACGGATCCTCCGCGCTCTTCTTTCGGGAGACGACGCCGATGACCTGGTACGGTCCGCACACCTGATGCCTTCCATCATGGCGGATGAGATCAATGAAGCCTTTTTTGACGAGATCGGGGATACGGTGCTCCTCTGTGAGGATGATCATCTGTCCCTGGTTGAGGATTATATCGAAGAGATCGAACATATACTTGGAGGAACATGACCATGACCGACAACCCAAAGGTACCCAAACGGATCTCCCGGACGGTGCTGAATTCCCTGAAGGGCGGCGTCGTGCCGCGCATCGGCCTGCCCTACATCACGGTCGGACGGAAGAACGAGATCGAAGCCCTTCTCCACGATGTGGACATCATCGCCGAGGGAGGAGCCTCCTTCCGCTTTATCGTCGGACGCTACGGCTCCGGCAAGAGCTTTCTGCTGCAGACGATCCGCAACTACGTGATGGACAGGGACTTTATCGTGGCGGACGCAGATCTTTCACCCGAACGGCGCCTGCAGGGGACCCGGGGACAGGGTCTGGCCACCTACCGGGAGCTGATCGGCAATCTCTCGACAAAGACAAAGCCGGAGGGAGGAGCCCTCTCCCTGGTGCTGGACCGCTGGATCAGCGCGGTGCAGAGCGAGGCGATGCAGGAGACCGGGCTGTCTGCGGAGGATCCGGCTCTTTCGGCCGCGACGGACCGGAAGATCTTCGCCGTGACCTCCTCCGTCAGCGAGCTGGTCCACGGATTTGAGTTCGCAAAGCTTCTTTCCGCCTACTACCGTTCCTACGTGAACGGGGAGGAAGAGGAGAAGCTGAAGGTCCTGCGCTGGTTCCGCGGGGAATACGCGACAAAGACCGAGGCAAAGGAAGCCCTCGGTGTCAACATGATCATCACGGATGACGACTGGTACGAGTATCTCAAGCTGTTTGCCGTGTTCTTCCGCCTGGCCGGATACGCGGGCATGATGATCATGATCGATGAGCTGGTGAACATCTACAAGATCCCGAACTCGATCACGAGGCAGTACAACTACGAAAAAATGCTGACCATGTACAACGACACCCTGCAGGGCAAGGCCCGGTATCTCGGGATCATCATGGGCGCCACGCCCCAGGCTCTGGAGGACAAGCGGAGAGGCATCTACAGCTATGAGGCACTAAGGTCCAGGCTGGCGGAAGGGCGTTTTTCGAAGCCCGGCGCCAGGGATCTGCTGGCTCCCGTCATTCGTCTGGAACCTTTGACGGCGGAGGAGATGCTGGTGCTCTGCGAAAAGCTGGCGGATATGCATGCCGGCCTGTACGGATATGAAAGGAGCATCACCACCGACGATCTGGCCGGCTTTATCAGGATCGAATACGGGCGGATCGGGGCGGACCAGAACATCACCCCGCGGGAGGTGATCCGGGATTTTATCGAGCTTCTGGATCTTCTGTATCAGAACCCGGGCATGCAGCTCCTTTCACTTCTCGAATCCGATGAGTTTTCCTACGCCGGCTCCGAGGCCGTCTCCGACGACGCGGCGCCAGGCTATGTGGAGTTCACGCTATGAATGTGTATGAACGATACGCTCCTTTTATACAGGATTATATCTACCGCTCCGGCTGGCAGTGCCTGCGGGGCGTGCAGAACGCGGCGGGAGAAGCCCTGTTCGGCTCGGACGAGAATGTTCTGCTGACCGCTTCCACCGCGTCCGGCAAGACGGAAGCCGCGTTTTTTCCGATCCTGACGATGCTCGAGGAGGACCCCTCCCGGACCGTCGGGGTGCTCTACATCGCACCGCTGAAGGCTCTCATCAACGACCAGTTCGGCCGCCTGAACGAGCTTTGCGAGGAGGAAGGCATCCCGGTCACGCGCTGGCACGGGGACGCGGCGCAGACCAAAAAGCGAAAGCTTCTCAAAAAGCCGGCGGGCATCCTCCAGATCACGCCGGAATCCCTGGAGTCATTATTGATCAACAAGCATATGGAGATCCCGTCCCTGTTCGGAGACCTTCGGTTCATCGTGATCGATGAGATCCATTCCCTTCTGCGGGCGGACAGAGGCCTGCAGACCTTCTGCCTGATCGAGCGCCTGTGCCGGATAGCGGACTGCCGCCCCAGGCGGGTCGGCCTCTCCGCAACGATCGGAAATCCGGAGGAGGCCGGTAAATTTCTGGCGGCGGGAAGCGGCCGTGGTACGATCATCCCCCGGTTTGACGGAGGCCGTGAGGTCTGGCGGCTTTCGATGGAGCATTTTTTCAATTCGGATCCCCAGGCGGACGAGGGAAAAGATCTTCCCGCAGAACTGCCGCCGCAGGAGCTGCCTACGGACACCGCGCCGCGCACGGCCGATCCGGGCATCGGCTATATATTCGAGCATACAAGAGGAAAAAAATGCCTGGTCTTTACCAATTCGCGGGAGGAGTGCGAGGCCGTCTGCCAGAAGCTCCGGCAGTACTGCGAGGCAAACCATGAGCCGGACCGTTTTCTGATCCATCACGGCAATCTGTCCGCTTCCTACCGGGAGAGCGCCGAGGAGGAGATGAAGGACGATGATTCGTTCATGTCGGTATGCGCGACGGCCACGCTGGAGCTCGGTATCGACATCGGCCGGCTGGAGAGGGCTTTTCATATCGACGCGCCGTTCACCGTCTCCGGCTTTCTGCAGCGGATGGGGAGGACCGGCAGACGGGGCGATCCCTCCGAGATGTGGTTTGTGATGCGGGAGGAGCACCCGGAGGCGCGGGCGATGCTTCCCGACAGCATTCCCTGGTACCTGATCCAGGGGATCGCGCTGGTGCAGCTCTACATCGAGGAACGGTTCGTGGAACCGCCCCGCACGGACCGGCTGCCCTACAGTCTTCTGTACCACCAGACCATGAGCACCCTGGCTTCCTGTGGGGAGATGACGCCCGCCGAGCTGGCATCGCGGGTGCTGACACTGAACTGTTTTCACCGGATCACGCAGGATGATTACCGCGTCCTGCTGCGGCATCTGCTGGACATTGACCACATCCAGCGCACGGAGAACGGGGGCCTGATCGTCGGGCTCAGCGGGGAGCGCGTGGTCAGCAGCTACAAGTTTTACGCGGTATTCCAGGAGAATGTTGAATACACCGTCCGTTCCGGCAGCGAGCAGCTGGGCACCATCGTCAAGCCGCCGCCCGTCGGGGACAAGATCGCGATCGCGGGCCGGGTCTGGGTCGTCGAAGAAGTGGACCACCAGCGCCGGGACGTATACTGTACGCTGGTCAAGGGCAATATTCCGGCCTATTTCGGCGATGTGGCCGGCGATATCCACACGAGGATCCTGGAGCGCATGTACAGCGTGCTCGCCGAGGACAAGCAGTACCCGTACCTGATGAACCATGCGGTCTGCCGTCTTTCGGACGCGCGGGAGGTCTTCCAAAAATCCCGCATGTCCAAACGGCCGCTCGTTCATCTGGGCGGAAAGATGTGGGCGCTTTTCCCGTGGCTCGGAAGCTACGCCTTCCTGGCGCTGGAGCGTTTTCTGAAGCTGCGCTGCGGCAGAAGGCTGGGACTCAAGGGCATGAATTCCTCCCGTCCCTACCATATGCAGTTCACCATGCAGGTCAGCGAGGAGGAATTCTACCGGATCGTCAGCGGGGAGGCACAGGAGACGTTTGATCCGCTGGAGCTGGTCTACGAGAACGAGGTGCCCGTCTTCGAAAAATACGACGAATTCGTTCCGCCCGAGCTGGTCCGCAAGGGATTCGCGTACGGGGTATTGGATGTGGAAGGAATGAAACAGCGCGTGCAGGAATGGGGGCAGTGCTTGTAATTTTTGATCAAATATGCCATACTATCAGAAGTGGCATTTTTGAACGGAGGAATCAGCATATGGACAAGAAAAAATATTATCTGACGACGGCCATCGCCTATGCGTCCGGCAAGCCGCACATCGGCAATACCTACGAGATCGTCCTGGCGGACGCGATCGCGCGGTACAGACGGCAGCAGGGCTATGACGTCTTTTTCCAGACGGGCACCGATGAGCACGGCCAGAAGATCGAGCAGAAGGCACTCGAGGCCGGTGTGACGCCCAAGGAGTACGTGGACAAGGTCGCGGCCGAGATCAAGAGGATCTGGGACCTGATGAACACGTCCTACGATAAATTCATCCGTACGACGGATGAGGATCACGAAAAACAGGTGCAGAAGATGTTCAAAAAGATGTACGCCAAGGGCGACATCTACAAGGGCGCCTATGAAGGCTGGTACTGTACGCCCTGCGAATCCTTCTGGACCGAATCCCAGCTGGTGGACGGCAAGTGTCCGGACTGCGGCCGCGAGGTGACCCGTGCCAAGGAGGAGGCCTACTTCTTCAAGATGAGCAAGTATGCCGACCGCCTGATCGAGCACATCAACACGCATCCGGAATTCATTCAGCCCGAATCCCGCAAGAACGAGATGATGAACAATTTCCTTCTTCCGGGCCTGCAGGACCTGTGCGTGTCCCGTACGTCCTTCAAGTGGGGCATTCCGGTAGACTTTGACGACAAGCACGTCGTCTACGTGTGGCTGGACGCACTGACCAACTACATCACCGGCATCGGCTACGACGCGGATGGAAACTCCACGGACCAGTACAGGAAGGACTGGCCGGCGGACCTGCACCTGATCGGCAAGGATATCATCCGGTTCCATACCATCTACTGGCCGATCTTCCTGATGTCTCTGGAGGAGCCGCTGCCCAGACAGGTATTCGGCCATCCGTGGCTGCTGCAGGGCGAGGGCAAGATGAGCAAATCCAAGGGGAACGTCCTCTACGCGGACGACCTGGTGGATTTCTTCGGCGTGGACGCGGTGCGGTTCTTCGTGCTGCACGAGATGCCCTTTGAGAACGACGGCGTGATCACCTGGGAGCTCCTGGTGGAGCGGATCAATTCCGAGCTGGCCAACACGCTCGGCAACCTGGTGAACCGGACCATCTCCATGAGCAACAAGTACTTTGGCGGCGTGGTGGAGGACCGCGGCATAAAGGAGCCGGTGGATGAGGATCTCAAGTCCTTTATCCTGGCGGTTCCGGCCAAGGTCAACGCCAAGATGGACGAGCTCCGCGTGGCGGACGCCATCACGGAGATCTTCTCCCTGTTCAAGCGCTGCAACAAATACATCGACGAGACCATGCCCTGGGCCCTGGCCAAGGATGAGACCAAACAGGACCGTCTGGCGACCGTGCTCTACAACCTGGTCGAAGGCATCACCATCGGTGCGATCCTTCTGGAATCCTTTATGCCTGAGACGACGGAGCGGATCCTCACCCAGCTGAACGCGCAGAAGCGTACACTCGAGGACCTGAAGACCTTTGGCCTGTATCCGTCCGGAAACAAGGTGACCGACAAGCCGGAGATCCTTTTTGCAAGGCTTGACATGAAGGAAGTACTGGAAAAGGCGGAAGTCCTGATGGCAGCGCAGGCCGCGGCGGCCGCAAAGCCGGAGGCGAAGGAAGAAAAATCCGAAGAGGCAGCACCGGAGATCGAAAAGAAGCCGGAGATCACCTACGACGATTTCGCGAAGCTCCAGTTCCAGATCGGCGAGATCATCGCCTGTGAGGAGGTCAAAAAATCCCGCAAGCTTCTGTGCTCCCAGGTGAAGATCGGAAACGAGGTCCGGCAGATCCTGTCCGGTATCAAATCCTCCTATTCACCGGAGCAGATGGTGGGCAAGAAGGTCATGGTCGTCACCAACCTGAAGCCGGCCAGGCTGGCCGGGATGCTGAGCGAGGGCATGATCCTGTGCGCGGAGGACGCGGACGGAAACCTGGCCCTGATGACGCCCGACAAGGATATGCCTGCCGGGTCGGAGGTGTGCTGAGAAATGATCTTTGATACACATGCTCATTATGACAGTGATGCATTCGAGGAGGACCGTGAGGTCCTCCTCGCTTCCATGCAGGAAAACAATGTCGGAACGATCGTGAATGTCTGCGCGGCCATCGCGGATCTTGACAAGACCATCGCCCTGACACAGAAGCATCCGTTCGTATACGGGGCCGTCGGGATCCACCCGGATGACGCGGAGCTGATGACACAGGAGACGCTCTACCGGGTCCGGACCTTAAGCCGTCTTCCGAAGGTGGTGGCCATCGGTGAGATCGGTCTTGATTACTACTGGCACAAGGAGCCGGAAAATCACGAGATCCAGAAACGCATGTTCCGGGCGCAGATGGACATTGCCCGGGAAGAGAAGCTGCCGTTCATGATCCACAGCCGGGACGCGGCCGAGGACACGCTGGCCATCGTGAAGGAATATATGGCCGGAGGCATGTACGGCGGGATCCTGCACTGCTTCCCCTACGGGACGGAGATTGCCCGGGAATACCTGAAGATGGGCCTGTACCTCGGCATCGGCGGGGTGGTGACCTTCAAGAACGGCCGGAAGCTGAAAGAGGTCGTCCGGGAGGCACCGCTTACACAGCTGGTGCTGGAGACGGACTGCCCGTACCTTTCGCCGGAGCCGAACCGCGGCAAACGCAATTCTTCGCTGAACCTGCCCTACGTGGTGCAGGCGATCGCGGAGCTGAAGGGCGTTACGCCGGAGGAGGTCATCGCCGTGACGGAAGAGAATGCCCGGACGCTGCTTATGCGGCAAAATATTTCTTGATACTGTCGATGACCTGCCGGACGGCGCGCCGCGGCACCACGTCCTTGAGCGTGTAGAGCCGCAGATAGGAGTAGCAGACCGGCTCGGAGATCGGCAGAATGCGGATGCCGGTGGTATTGTAGCCCTGGAGCACTCTTTTTGGCAGGATGGCCAGGCAGCCGGAGTTCCGGACCGCCTCGATGACCTCGTAGGAGATATCACACCAGTACTGGATCCTGGGAGAGAATCCGGCCTGTCTGCAGAAGTATTCCAGATCCGTCAGATCCTTGATGTCCTCATGGGCAGCGCCGGGGTTGCTGACGTTGGCGAAGGGCTCGTGCCTTAGATCCCGCAGGCGGAGACTCTCCTGGCCGGCAAACCGATGGGATTCCGGCAGCAGGATCGCCATCTCATCGTGGGAGAGGGTAAAGCTCTCCAGAGCCGGATGCCGGATCGACGCGCCCATGATACAGAAATCCACCGTGCCCCGCAGAAGCGCGTCCAGACGCTCCTCATAACGGGTCTGGATATTCCGGAAGACGACCTTGGGGCAGTCCTCCTTCAGCTTGACCGCGATACCGGGAAACGAGCTGAGGGGCGGCATGGTAAAGGTGACGTGCCACTCTTTTTTGCTGTACAGATCGTCCAGCTCACTCCGGGCTCTTTCATAGTCCGAGACGAGCCTGCGGGCGTATTTCAGAAAGATTCCCCCGTATTCATTCAGGTACACATGTTTCCCGATCCGGTCGAAGAGCGGGCAGCCCAGCTCATTCTCCAGCTTTTTGATATGGGCGGACAGGGTCGACTGGGAAACATTCAATTCTTTTGCCGCGGATGTGAGATGCTGCAGCTCCGCGGCTCTGATAAAATAACGGATGCTGTCTGAATCCATAAGCCCTCCTTCTTTAATCGGAATATGCGATTGATTATTGAGAATCTGATCTCAAAGAATAAAGAATATGCGCATATTATCTCATTTATAACCCCGGAAATCAATCGGAAAATCGAATAGATCCAAACCCCCGCTTCCTTGAAAGCCCACGCGCAAAGGTAGATAATGGAAACATAGAAGATCATAAAATATTTGTACACATTTTATGATCCGCACACGCTATGTGCAAGAAAGGAAAGGAGGCATTTTTTATGCAAACTGTACCCGTTTCATTGATCGTCATTCTGATCTGTGTGGCGATGCTGATCTACTTCGGCATGAAGGGTGTAAACCCGATCCTCACAGGAACCGTCGCGGCCGCACTGGTATCCTTCTGTGTGCCGGACGGCTTTGTCACCTCGTTTTTCACCACCTTCCCCGAGAGGTTCGGCTTCATGTGCCAGGGCTTCTTCTTCCTGTTCGTCGTCGGAGGCTGCTTCGGCGGTGTACTGGACGCCACGGGATCGGCGGAATCCATAGGTAAGGGCTTCGTCCGAGCCTTCGGTACCACCAACTGGTACTGGCCGCTGATCATCGCCAACATGCTGCTGGCGGCAACCGGAGCGGTTCCGTGGGTGCTGATGAGCTACATCTCCTTCGGCCTCGCCAAGAGAGCCAACTGCCCGAGATATGTGTGCCTGGTGGCTGTTGCCGGTACCATGGTCATCTCCCAGCAGGTACTTCCCGGCGCGACGACGCTGAACAACCTGCTGACATCCCAGGCGCTGGGCGTGGATATCTATTCCGGCTCGGTCGTCGGTATCATCACCGCAATCTGCGGCGTTGTCCTGATCGGTATCTACATCAACAAGCTGATCAAGGATGCCCGTGCCAAAGGCATCGGCTACGATGGAACCGGCAATGAAGACAGCAAGCTTCGTCCGGACGATGAGCTGCCGAACTTCTGGCTGTCCCTGATCCCGCTGCTCGTCCTTCTGGGCTTCGTGTTCGTGTTTGTCTTCATCTTCAAGCAGAACGGCACCCAGGGCGTGGTATACGGAACGGTCATCAGCTCCGTGCTTCTGTATCTCTTCAATCACAGATACATCAAGCCCGGTGTCAACGTTCTGAAGGAAATGTCCAAGCAGATCGTCATCGTCATGCCCGGCATGGTCGGCGCCTGCGTTATGTACGGTTTTGCCAGCATCGTGGCACAGACCCCGGCGATCAGCGGTCTTGCGAACGCACTGTCCAACAGCAGCTTCAACCCGTACATCATCATGTGGCTCGGCACCATGCTGATGGTCGCCATCATGGCCAACGGTTCCTCCGGTGCACTGTCCTTCATCGGCGTGTTCAAGGAGAAGATGGAAGCCATGGGCGTCAACATGGCGGCTGCACAGCGACTGATCAACATCACCTCCGCATCCTGGGATACGCTTCCGCATAACAGCTTTGTCAACGCCATGATCCCGGTGTACGGCTATGATATCAAGACCGGTTACAAGTACCTGCTGATCTCCAACTGCGTACTGCCGACGGTCTACTCGCTGATCGCGCTGGTCCTGACCCTGTTCATCCACTGATCCTGAAAGGAGGCTTGTGATGAGAACACATTTACTTCCTCCGGAACTCAGAGGACTTCCAACCTACATTGCAAAAAAATGGGTCCAGGTGGGACCGCCCACCAGCGGCCCGGGCACGGTCGAGGGAGCCGAATTTGACAGAGAGGGCAACCTGATCATGGGCGTCAAGCCCGTGGGAGAGAATCCGCAGATCCTGAAGATCACGCCGGATAAACAGGTTCAGAAGATCTATGAGCAGGATCACGGCCATCTGATCGGCGTGGCGGTCCACAAGGACGGCCGGATCTTCCTGTGCGACATCAAGGGCGGCTTTCCCGTGCTTTCCCCCGAAGGAGAATTCCAGCGGGATCTGCTCGACCAGCCCGGCATGCCGGACCTGCACCCGAACGACATCTGCTTTGACAGTAAGGGCGACCTGTATGTCACGGATTTCCATGACATCCCGCTGAACTACGAGGGCGGGTTATACAAATTCACGCAGGAATCGGACTACAAGGAGTGCATCAGGCTCTGCGGCGATATGATGACGCCGAACGGCATCGGCCTGTCCCCGGATGAAAAATACCTGTGGACGGCGGAGACCGTGCCGAATACCATCATCCGCTGCCAGCTGACGCCGGAGCATCTGATCCGTCCGATGTTCCTGGGCGTAAAGAGAGTCTACCATGCCAACGGAGCAGATATGTGCGATTCACTGAAGGTGGATGACGAAGGCAACGTGTATGTGGCGATGATGTACGGCGGCCGCTGCATCGTGACCGACGACGAGGGCATCCCCATCGCGAACGTGGTGATCGAAGACCGCTACGACGATCACTGCATGAAGAGCCCGAATCTTGCGATCCATCCGGAAAAGAAAAAAGGATATATGCTGTGCTGTGGAACAGACGGCGCCTGGCTCTATGAGTTTGACACCTTTGCACCGGCAGGGCACATGTACGCTTTCCAGTAAAAAGAGAAAACCCGGACACCCTTCCCACGTGCGCGCGGCACGGCGGGAAGAGGCGTCTGCTTACAGGAGGTATCATGATGCAATATACAGTACTGAGCCCGTGGGCGGAAGTCGACGCTTCCGCGGCCAGAGGCCTGAACAAGAGACTCGATACCCTGGAGGGGAAGACCATCGGTATGTTCTCCCATTTCAAAGGGCATTCTCCTTATATTCTGCGCGAGGTGGAAAAAGAGCTTCGTAAAAAATACGAGAATATCAGCTTTTCTTACTTCCAGTATCCCAGAGATACGTCCGAACTGCGGAACGACCCGGACTTTCTGCCGGCCTACAAGGAATGGCTCTCCGGCGTGGACGGCGTCATCGCGGCCTACGGCGATGCCGGAAGCTGCGCCATGTATCACGCGTTCAACACTTCTTTTGTGGAGCAGTCCGGCAAGCCGGCTGTCATGCTGCAGAAGAGAGATATCTTAAGCTCCGCCATGCGCGGTGCTTCCGCAAGGCACTGTCCGCATCTTCGGTTCGTGCTCTGTGATCTGAAGGATCTGTCCATGGAACCTGCGCTCGACGACCATGTGATCAACGATCTGATCCGGCCCAACGTGGTGCCGCTGATCGATGAGCTGATCGACGGGCTGACCCGGCCGCTGACCGAAGAGGAAGAGAGAGTACCCGAAGCAATCGGAAACAAATACGCGGACATGACCTTTACCGGAACCTTCGAAGAGGTCAATGACTATTTCTACCGGATGGGCTGGAACCACGGACAGCCGATCGTACCACCCACCCGCGAGGCCGTCGATGAGATGCTGCGCGGCACGGATCTTTCACCGGATACCGTGATCGCCGAGATCCCGCCGATGCTCGGCAAGGCGACGGTGGAGAAGATCGCCGTCAACGCCGTGATGGCCGGCTGCAAGCCGACCCATCTGCCGGTGCTGATCGCGGCCGTGAAGGCCATGGTGGATCCCAAGGTGCATATCGTAGGCTGGACCTGCTCGGTGGCCGGTTTCGCTCCGGTCTTCATGCTGAACGGTCCGATCCGCGAAGCCCTTGGCGTCACCTCCAGCAACAATTTCCTGAGCCCCTACGGCCTGGCCAAGGTGACGATCCCGAGAGCGATCTCCCTGCTCATCATGAACATCTCCGGCGTTCGTCCGGGGTTTGAAGACAATGCCTACACCGGGCATGAAGCCCGCGGCGGCGTGCTGTTCGGCGAGAACGAGGAAGCTTCTCCCTGGGAGCCGTACCATGTGGAGGAGGCCGGCCTTTCGAGAGAGGATTCCGCTCTTACCATGGTCTGGGCACATTCGCGTGATTTCCTGGGCTCCTGCACCTCCGCGGTGGACGGACTCAAAAAGATGTGCTCGCCGGATGACAAGGGCGCCTTCGATCCCGGCTGCACCTACCTGATCTCACCGGTATGGGCACAGTATCTCAAGGATGCCGGCTTCAATTCCCGCAGGGAAGTGACAGCCTACATCACGGAGTACGCGCGTAAGCCCTTCGGCAACGCACCGATCCGCTGGATGGCGGACAATAACCATGCGCCGAAGTACGTACCGCTTCCTCTGAAGGATCCGTCCATCATCTGCCGTAAGTTCTGGTCTGCCGATCATCTGCAGGTGTTCGTCGCCGGCTCCGAGGCCAATCCGCGTGCTGCAGTCATGCCGGGTTCCGGAGACCACGGCGGCCCCGCCTGTATCAAGATCGACCTTCCGAAGGACTGGGAACAGCTTGTGAAGGACTATCCGCCGGTTACACAGGAATTTGTGAACTACTGATCTCCCCGGAGCTGTTCCCGGAGGCAACACGGCCCGGGGACAGCTCCTTCTGCTTGTGCGCCCGGCGGCGCACGTTTCTAACCGGTGAAAGTCCGGAATCCGCCCGGCAGTGGGAAGGATATAGCCGAAGACAAGGGTGTCCATCGCGAGATGGAATCTGAAGGAAGTCGGATGTCGGGGAAAGTACTAAC
>JAFTPT010000052.1 GCA_017463155.1 Blautia sp. | reverse complement strand
GACGGTGTACTCGCCGATCAGGATGTTCTCAAACTTCAGCGTGTAGTCCTTCGTTCCGGGTGTATGGGTGAAATCTGCAAGCGTCAGCTGCACAGCCGTGTCGGAAAGGCTTCCGTCTTTCTTCAGCCACTTCCCGGCCTTGGTCTTCACTTCAAACGTCAGGGCTCCGGCCGCTTCCTCTTCCGTGATGTCTCCCTTGATCGTCTTCGTCAGTTCAAGGCTACCTGTTTCCTCCTCCGATTCAGGCCCGTGGTTAGTGATGGTAAGGCTCTTAGCGCCATCATAAGTTATCGTTGCTTTAAGAGCATTGCTATCATTAGAAATCTTTGATATTACTACTTTTACTTCATGTTCGGATACGTCATAAGTATATCCATCCGCGTCAGTAGCTTTAAGTCCATCCGAACTTAGTTCAGCATTTGCAGGATAATCTTCGGTCAAGGTATAAATGTATGTTCCTTCTTTAGTATATCCCTCAATACTTGCAAATGATGCTACAGGAGAGTTCTTACTGGCATGTGCAGTAATAGAACTTGCAGGTTGATAATTCACCTTGGGCATTCTATACTCTTCGTCCCAAGACGGCTCTGTAAAGGTCTTAACTGTATTACCATCTGCTGAAATAAACTTTGTCTGCCTTAACGTAAAGGTAAAGCGCTTACTATTATCCCATTCTCCTTCAACTGCTTTCCTGACTTTAAAGTTAAGCTTGATCGGACTTTTCTCGTTTTCAAAAGTAACTACACCTGTTTTACCTTCGTCATATGTAAGATCATCAATCTTTTCGCCTTTTACGCCGTTCTCATATTTATAAACAGAATACCCACCTATACCTATTGCCGTTGAACTAGATCTTGGAGTTGCGTGAACAGTAATAATATACTTATTGGTATCATATACAACAGTAGCATCTCCAACTTTCTTCGTATACTGTCCATTAGGCAGTAAAGTGGCATCAGAAGGGATGATTTCTTCTACAAGATAATCATAATCCCCTAATGAATCGAAATTTAAATATCCGAATGCAACAAGACCATCTACCTGATTCTGGGCTATTTTCGTACCGTCCTCTTCGCAGCCTTCAGGACCTGGAGCGCCATTCAGTGGAGTTATCTTAAAGTCAAAGAACTCATCGCAATCACTAGAACTATTGATAGTCTTCGCTACCTTTAGTCCTCCTGTGACAGTAATTGCATTTTTAAACGTAATTGAATCTCTATGGAATTCCTGATGAATTTCGATCTTATCAGCTATAATCTGACCATTAACATTACTATGCACTTCTACCGTTGCTGCTGGCGCAAGAATCGAACCACTCACAGGGTTTTCGTTAGGAACGTTAGTATTTATTACTTTACCATGGAATAAACCATCTGAAGATTGTGAATCGACAATATTTAATATTATGTTGGCGTTCGACCATTTATCAGTTTCATTTGTAAGGTTTTCTCCAGATCCCGAAACTGTCAAATTAGGAATGTTAACAACATCTGCTCCTTCGGCGTCTACGTTGATCAAAAGAACATGAGGCTCATTATGATTAGCTTTACTGTCATCAACTGTGATTTTCTTTGCTGTTTGAGATGCCGTTATGTTTAAGCAAGCAATCGTATTAGTTCCACGTTCTACAACTGCAACTCCACCTGAATCGTTTGTTTTAAGTACAACATCTGAGGCAGTGTTTTCTGAAAGCTTTTTAGATAGTTTCGTTGCAATGTCCTTCATAGCTGCAAGATCCAAATATGGATGATCGTCGTCTTCTTGCATAATATTAGCAGCTACTTTTTCTCCATTATTCTCTTCATATTTTTTTGTAACATTTTGAATTCCAAATGTAACACCGGAAATAGTAATATAATATGGGACGGCATTTCCTGTGTCAAAAGTTCCAGTACCGACATCTTTTCCAAATACCAATACAGAATCTGTAGCAAGATTAAAATTGGTACCATTAATCGTGGAAACTATTTCTTTACCAATATAAGACGCTTCCGCAGTTTTAGTTTTATTACCCTTGTCATCTATAGTACCCTTGTCATTCGTTCCAAGGCCTTCACCTGATTTAAGAATCAATTTATTGGTAGCAAAATTCGAACAAATGTGCTGATTAACTAATATCTCAGAAAAACCTATCAATCCAAAATTTGCAAGATATTGAAAATCTCCTTGCTTCAACAGATTAAGATCTGATTCTACAAAGGTTTTTTCCGGTGCAGGAACTGTAATGGTATCTGAACTACCATTAATAGCCCAGACAGACAACGATTCCGTAGAAAACTCAATAACATCTGAACCATCGTTCAGTTCACTATTGTCAGTTTCAACAACCGTTGCTTCTATATTCGCACTATCAACTTTGTCAATGATATCACTTGTTGCATCCACATCCGCCATGACGTTTTCTTCCACCGGCAGATGAATGACGGTAATGTCTTCTGCTGTCTGTGCCGTCAGTTCCTCCTGAAGCTGGTTCTTCTTAAAGGAGAAGCTGATCGTAACTACGTCATTCTCAGGCTTGATCTCAACAAACTGATCCGGAATAGGATTGCCTTCCTCATCAGCCTTTGGCGTCATCAGAGCAATATCATAAAGAAGGGTATTCTTCTCATCATAAACAGTCGCAGTCTCTGCGTTCTGCTGCTCTGCGATGCTTTCGGCCTGTTCATTCAGTGCTCCCATATAGGCATCAAATGCCTGCTGGTTGTCTTCTTTGGTAATCTGGTATACCTTCAGATCAGCGTTGTCAGGAATCGCGCTTGGATCATTAACGGTTGCGATAACTTTAACAAAGTTATCCTCATATTTGTATTCCGTGACAGTTCTTGCATTGTTGTAATGCAGAAGGATCACATCATCGCTGTTGATCTTAACTGCTTCGCCAAATTCATCGATGTAGGAATAGACAGTGATATCCTCAGAATCCAAAGCCAACTCTTTTCTGAGACCAGTCACCTTTTTATCGTTGATCGTCGCATAGTCATATGCATACTCATCCACATACCACCGGTTGGTCCCTTCGACGTTCACAGCTTTTGTGACATCAAGAACAGACTCGGTGAGGTCGAGTTCCTCATCGAATTCCGGAAGGTCCATATTGGTATAGGAGGGATCGACTTCATTTCCGTCTGCGTCGACCACGCTCATCTTCAGTTCGACAGGCTTTGCTTCTTCCTCGCCGTCACCGACCTCGATCGTGACAAACGAATCCGAATTGATGTCGCCGAGAACGAATTCGTTCGTTTCTTCCGAAACATATTCAATCTCACCGGAGGTCGCAAACACATTCTGTACGGAAAGACCATCCGCCATATCCACGTAGAAGCGGACAGAGTTGCCCTCTGTCACCTCCAGCTCGGACACAGCGAGTCCATCGACCAGGACCTGTGCGTCGCCCTCAACGATAAAGTATACCATATGAGAGGTTTCTTCTTCGGTTCCGTCATCCAGCATGAATTCTTCGCTGGAAAGCTCTTCCTCTTCAGGATCTGCCGGAACATCGGTTTCAATTTCCTCGTCATCGGTAAGATCTGCAGCCGGTTCCTCATCGACCGGCTCTGGTTCTGCCTCCTCGGAAACATCTTCGGAGACCGGCTCTACAGATTCCGGCTCCTCAATGGGTTCCGGTTCCGGATCCGCCTCTTCCACTACGTCAGCAGAGGGACTGCTGACTTCCGGCTCTTCGTGCAGAGCTTCCGTACTCTCTGCCGCAGCCGGCTCCAAATCCTCGGAAGCGAGTGTCGTGATTCCTGTCTGTTGGAACAGCATCGTCACAGCAAGCAGTAACGACAGGACGCTCTTCAGAGTTCTTCCCTTTTTCATGTTGCTACCTCCCTAAATAATAATATGTTACACCGGGTCAAAAAAAGACAAAACAGACCCACTTTCCATATGTTATCATTATAGTATAGAGAGTTGTAATATTCAAGAAATATTTGAAACATTTTTACGTCGTGTTTACATCTGTTTCATTGTATTTTCGCATGTTTTCGAATTGTGTGAAATATTATGTTTACCGCCTGTTTAGATTGTAACATTATTGACATATATGTAGTTATAATTGTAAATGCCTATTTCTCAGATCTGCCGGATGAATGAAGACTGCTTCGAGGAAATCTACATTTATATTATCATTTCAGCTTCTTTTCCTGATTCCACTCTGTTCTCATTAGTGGAAACATTCGCTTTTTCAGTCATATTACTATTCGAATTATGTGTTTGATTCTGATTATTGTTCGTTTTAGGTCAAATCGTTCGTTTTCGTTGTACATCATCTTTTATTGATTCGGTCTCACTTCTGCATTATTACTTTTCGAAAACAGCAGCCGTATTCTCTTCTTTCTTCCTAAGCCCAAAACAAGATTGAGCAAGTTTTCATAAGAAAATGCGCAAGTATTTCTCTTCTCCTCTGTACAAAATCTGTTACAATATCATACAGATACCTGCTTATCATGATTGTAAAGGAGATTGCCTCATGCCATTTCATGCCATAGAGCTGATGCCCGGGATCTTTCATATTCAGGATGCCATGGGCGTTTACATGACACTGCTCACAGGTAGTGAGTCCGCTCTTCTGTTTGATACCGGTTTTGGTCTCTGGGACCTGAACGCCTATGTCCGCACCCTGACGGATCTTCCGCTTACGGTCTTCCTCTCCCACGCGCATTTTGATCATGTCCTGGGAGCACGTTTCTTTTCGTCTGCTTCTTTCCTGAAAGAGGAGCAGGACATCGCCCGCGAATATACCAGCGAGAAATGGCGCCGCAGCGTTCTGAATGACGCCCATGATGCAGGGATCGATATCGACGAGACTGCATTTCTTTCCTCTCCCATGCCTTCGTTTACGGTCATTTCCGAAGGCGACATCGATCTGGGCGGACTTACCGCCAGGATCATCGTCTGTCCCGGCCACACGCCGGGTTCGGCCGTGATCTATGTCCCGGAGCGGGAACTTCTCCTGACGGGTGACGACTGGAATCCGGTCACCTGGCTTTTCTTCCCGGAAGCTTTGCCCGTCCGGGAATACCGCCGGAATGTACAGGAGCTTCTCACGCTTCCGTTCCGGCATGTCATCTGCTCGCATAGAGGCGATCTGTACGATCGCTGCGTATTTGAAGACTTTCTCTCCGGTCTCACAGAGGAGGCGATCGCGTCTGCCACAGATACCCCGGAAGGCCGGGATATGGGCATTTCCACGGCGGCTGCGGTCCTTCCTCATGAGCAGCTTCTGATCTTCGACCGTGCGAAAGCATGAAAATAAGGCCTGCCGATGTTTTTGACCGGCAGGCCTTTCCATTCTCTCGTATTCTTTCTGTATCGCTTCTCTCAGCCGCTGTAGGTCTTATCCCAGAGTGTCGACAAGGGCGTTCCCCTTAGCGCGGCATCATAAATCTTCCGAAGTCCTTCCGGGGCTGTCCGTACAGCGCCGTCAAAGATCTGCTGCATCCTCGTAAGTGGCAGGCTGATGCCTTCTTTTGGCTGCGGCATCATAAAGTACTCTGCGTAGGTGTCGGCTGTCTTCTTTCCGGCCACGCGCATGATCCCGTGAATGATCTTCCGGCGGCGTCCGCCGTCGTCGCACACCATCCGGTTGGTGAGGAATTTCATCATATGAAGCGAGATCCAGATGTTTTGGGCACTGATCGCAGGGATCGCCCGGTGGATCACCTTCGCATATTCGTATTTCGGCACGACAGCGTCCGACGGATGGTAGCTGTAGGGATTCCGCCCTGTATCCATCATCAGCTTCCGGTCGAATTCCTTTTCGAGCATCGTGTGGGACACCACGCCCTCCCTGGCCATCCGGTTGACAAAGGGATGCGCCTGGCTATCCAGCAGGTAATGGCAGCCAAAGCCCAGCAGATACGCAAGAAGCGCCTCGTCGCCGGTGCTCCTGACAAGGGCCGTCCCCTGCTCAAAAAACGCTCTGGCGGGCGTGTGGTGCATCTTCACGCCGTACTGGCTCACGGGATTCTTGGATATCATGTAATAGAACAGGATGTCCGGTCCGTGCAGGCCGATCCGGTACAGGTCCCCGTTCCGGCGGATCACCTGCTTCATTTCGGCCGGAAGGCGCCTGTATACATCTCTTCCAAACAGGTCATGTGTGTAGGTCGTCGGCATGTTATCTCTCCTATATATCCAGCTTCAGCTTGATCTCTTCCTCCGCCTCAGCCTTGAAATCGGCCATCTTGACAGGATCCGGGTCCGGTGGAAGCTCCGACATGCTCTGGACGCCAAAGCACCGCAGGAATTCCTCCGTCGTGCCGAACAGGATCGGCCTTCCGGGCGCGTCCAGCCTTCCAAGCTCCTTGATCAGGTCGTATTCCACCAGTTTGTTGACTGCGTGGTCGCTCTTGACGCCGCGGATCTTTTCGATCTCGAGTCTCGTCACCGGCTGCTTGTAGGCCACGATGGAGAGGGTCTCGAGCATCACGTCCGTCAGGACGGGCTTTTTGGGATGCATGGCGATCCGGATCAGGTATTCGTAGAATTCCTTCTTGGTACAAAGCTGGCAGGCGTCCTCCAGCTGCAGGATCCGGATACCCCGGTCCTCCTGCTCGTAGCGGACAGACATTTCCTGCACCGCATTCCGGATCTCCTCCTCGGATACCTCCAGCGTTCTGGCAAGCGTCTGGATATCCACCGAATTGCCCATCGTAAACAGGATCGCCTCGATCGCGGCGATCAGCTTGTTCATTTCCAAAGTCTCATTCCTCCACAAATTCCGTCAGGTTCTTCCAGGTGTCCGGATCATTGACGACCTCGATCTCGATCTCTCCGAACAGGGTTTCCTGATCCACATGGATATGTCCCATCTTCATCAGCTCCAGCACGGACAGGAACGTCACCACCAGCTGCGTGCGGCTCTTCTGCCCTGTCATGAGCTTCCGGAACGAAAAACGGCGGTTCTTTTTGGCATAGGTCTTGAGCTCCATCAGCTTGTCCGAAACGCTGACCTCTTCCTTTTCGATCTTGCCGAACCGGCTCCGGATCGGGTCGGTCTTGTCCTCCTGCCTCCGAAGGATCGACTGGAAAACCGCGTTCAGCTTTTCCAGCGTGAGGCCGGACAGCAGCTCGGCCGGATCCACAGGCTCCCGGTATTTCAGCACCTCCGGCGGAATGTCCGGCGCCTTATAAAAGGAGCCCTCCGCGTCGGTCATGCGGTCCTTCAGCTCGTAGGAAAGGTACTTGTACTTTTTGTACTCGAGAAGAAGCATCACGAGTTCTTCACGCGGATCCTCCTCTTCGCCCTCCTCGTCCACTTCCTTGGGAAGAAGCATACGGCACTTAATATCCAGGAGCGTAGCCGCCATGACAAGGAACTCGCTCATGATGCCCAGATCCTCTTCCTCCATGGAATGGAGATATTCCATGTACTGGTCGGTGATCTGTACGATCGGGATGTCGTAAATGTCTATTTTGTTTTTATCGATCAGATGCAGAAGAAGGTCCAGCGGGCCTTCGAATTTCTGCAGTTTAATCTCCAGTGCCATCGTAATTCTCTTTCAATCACTTTTTTTCTGCCTGATCCGGTTTTCTTTTATCGAAAACTCTTCCGGCTCAGTCCTTATCCGGGTCTCCCGAGATCCGTATGACCACAAGCTCCCTCGGATTGTTGATCCGGACCGTCACCGTGTGCTCGCCCATACCGCTGCTTACGATCATATGGCGGCCGTCCTGCTCAAACATCCCGCAGGCAAAGCCCGGAAACGGGATAAACTGCGGGCTGATCAGCCCCCGGTTTTCACCCAGATGCATCACGCCGCCATGATAATGGCCGGCAAGGGTAAGATCCGCTCCCCAGGCCAGGTAATCCTGCCCGTAGCGCGGATTGTGCGCGAGAAGGATCTGAAACTCCTCCTGCGGGCATCTCCCCAGCAGGCGATTGAGAAGGTTCCCTGTATGACGAGGCGGAAGTCCCTTCCGGTAGTAGACCATCGGAAGTTCCAGACCGTGGATCCGGAACGTATTTCCGGCCTTCTCAAAAACCGCAGACTCATTGTGCAGGACCGTGATCCCGTTCCTTCGAAGCTTGTCCTCATAGCGTTCATAGAGCGGCGACGTTTCCCTGCGGATCCGCAGCTTGTATTCATGATTTCCGAGCTCATAGTATACCGGCGCGATCTTCTGCGCCTCGATCAGAAAGCGGGCAGAGGAAAGCAGCGTCCGGTGTTCCCGGCCGATGTTCATGTCCCCCGTCACCAGGATCGCATCCGGGTTTTCCTTTCGCATACAGGAAAGGTAAAAGTGCGCCCGCGCATCGAACGAATGCAGGTGCACATCCGAGATGTGGAGGAAGACGGCCGGAGCCAGACCACGAAGCTTCGGGGAACGAATCTGATAATTTGAAATTCTGAAGTTTTTCATATGATAGAACCATTCGCAATCCGCGCTTCCGCGCTTCTTGCTCATGTTGGGGCGGAACGCACACCACTTTCTGACAATACCACGGATTGCTCCGTGCTTCGCACTCTCGCAATCCTCCAACCATTCGCAATCCGCGCTTCCGCGCTTCTTGCTCATGTTGGGGCGGGTCTCAAGGTCATTTGAGAACATGCAAGCATGTTCTCCATGACTTTTAGACCCTGGTATTGTCATATCATCGGAGCAACCAACCGTAGCACGTTCTGAACCAGTCTGACAAAGATATTGCGGCCGTGGCAGAATTCGAGGGTGACGGGCTTGCTGTAGGCGAGGGTATTCTCAAAATCCGTACGCATCTTGCCGATCACGCTGGTCTTGTACATCCAGACGCCGTCCTCAAAGTGCAGGTACAGGCTGCGGTAATCGAGATTGATGGTTCCGACCACGCCGATCTCGTCATCGCAGACAAAGGACTTCGCATGGAGGAATCCGGGCTGGTATTCGTAGATCTTAACGCCGGCTTCCAAAAGCTGCTCGTAGTAGGACTGACTCAGCCAGAAGACCATCCGCTTGTCCGGCACAGACGGCGTGATGATCCTGACGTCGACCCCGCTCTTGGCCGCCAGGCACAGGGCTGTCATCATCTCGTTGTCGATGATCAGGTACGGCGTACAGATATAGACATAGCGGTTCGCGCGGTTGATGATGTGCAGGTACACATTCTCACCCACCGTCTCTTTATCGAGGGGTGAATCGCTGAAGGGCTGTACAAATCCATCGTGGACAAAGGGATGCTTCTGGTCGGTCTCCGGCATGTAGGCCTGATAGTCCGGCACAGTGTCGTCTTTGTTGACCACCTGCCACATGTGCAGGAACATGACCGTCATATTCCAGACAGCGTCTCCTCGCAGCATGACAGCCGTATCTTTCCAGTGACCGAATCTCTTCTTCTGATTGATGTATTCGTCGGACAGGTTGATCCCGCCGGTAAACCCGGTCTTTCCGTCGATTATGCAGAGTTTCCGGTGGTCACGGTTGTTCTGCACGATATTCAGGATCGGACGGAAGGGATTGAACACCACGCATTTCAGGTTCTTTTCGCGCAGTTTTTCCGCGTACCTGGCAGGAAGCGAGGTCAGACCGCCGAATCCGTCGTAGATCAGCCGTACGTCCACGCCCTCGGCCGCCTTTTTTTCAAGGATGCCGAGGATCGTCTCCCACATCAGGCCGTCATTGATAATGAAATATTCGATAAAGATGAACCGCTCCGCTCTCTGCAGTTCACTGACCAGCACAGGGAACATCTGGTCCCCCACCTGAAAATACTGCGTTTCGGTATGTCCGCAGAGCGGAAATCCGGCCTTGTCCCGGATGTACAGAGACTGGAGATTGACGGACGGATCCGCCTCCATGAGCTGCCGCCGCGTCTCCTGGTCCTCCAAAAGGAAAGGCCTGCTGTCATCCGTGACCTTTTCGATGCGGACAGCCATCGCGGCTGCGATCCTCGATTTGCCGAAGAGAAAATACAAAAGAACGCCGAACACCGGTACCGCCAGGATTGTGACCGTCCAGGCCAGCTTGTAGGAAGGATTCATCTTTTTGTTGACGATCCACAGCACCAGGATGATGGCCAGGACCTCTACGCCGATGTAAATGTAGCTTGAATAACTGACAAAATAGAAGGCCAGAAGCGCCAGCCACCCGATCTGGGCCAGGATCGCAAAGGCCACATAAAAAATCCGATTAAAAAGAAGCTTCAGCAGTTTACTGAGGCTTTTTAAGATGATATTCTTCCGTTCTTTTGCAGCTGGCCTTTGGGACACCTGGATGTCCGGCGAATTCGTCACATTCATCGTTTTCCTTAACTAAAAATCCCTGACTATCAAAAGTCAGGGATTTTTGCGCACAATTAATTATATTTACGTTTTCTTGCGGCTTCAGACTTTTTCTTACGGCGAACACTCGGTTTCTCGTAATGCTCTCTCTTGCGGATTTCCTGCTGAATACCTGCTTTAGCACAGCTTCTCTTAAATCTGCGAAGAGCGCTATCTAAAGTCTCGTTTTCTTTTACGATTACATTCGACATAGACTCACACCTAACCTCCCTCCAGTTGTAGATTGTGCTGAAATACAACTGTCTGGGTATTTTTCTTGCACGAGTATTATTATATATCATGCGGTTTTTTTCGTCAACTGATATTCTTAATTTTTCAAAATATTTTTTGAAAATGGCTCATTTCAGCATACTTTCCAGAATACCGGCTGCAGCGTCCGCTGCCTCCTGGGCTTTTTCGGGATTCTTGCCGCCGGCCTGGGCCATTCCGGGCCGTCCGCCGCCGCCACCACCGACGATCGCCGCTGCCGCCTTGATCAGGTTGCCCGCGTGGGCTCCGGCCTTCTGCGCGCCGTCGGTCGCCATGGAAAGAAGGTTGACCTTGCCCTCGTTGACGGAAGTCAGAAGAACGACGCCCTCGCCGAGCTTCTCCTTCAGCTGGTCTCCCAGATCACGCAGGCCGTTCATGTCAACGCCTTCGAGCTTCACAGAAAGAAGCTTGACGCCCTTGACCTCCTTGACCTGGTCCATGACATCACCCAGTGCTCCCTGGGCAAGCTTGCTCTTCAGGGACTCGTTCTCGGAGGAAAGAGCCTTGATCTCGCTGTGCAGATGACCGATCTTCTCCACGATCTCGGACGGTGAGGATTTCAGGGCCTTGGCCGCCTCCAGAAGAAGCGCCTCCTGTTTACGATAATACTCCAGCACGCCATTCCCGGTCAGTGCCTCGATACGACGCACGCCCGCGGAAATGCCGGACTCGGACAGGATCTTGAACAGCATGATGCTGCCGGTGTTCTTGACGTGGGTACCACCGCAGAGCTCCTTGGAGAAATCGCCCATGCTGACCACGCGGACCGTGTCGCCATACTTTTCGCCGAACAGGGCCATGGCGCCGGAGGCCTTGGCCTCGTCGATGCCCATGATGGCCGTCTCGACGGGAAGATCCGCCTGGATCTCCTGATTGACCAGCTCCTCGACCCGTGCGATCTCCTCGGGCGTCATGGCCTGGAAATGCGCAAAGTCAAAACGAAGCCTGTCCGGAGCGACCAGGGAGCCCTTCTGCTCGACGTGGGAGCCCAGGACTACCTTCAGAGCCTTCTGCAGAAGGTGTGTCGCGCTGTGGTTCTTTTCGGTATTGCGGCGTCCGTTCTCATCGACCTTAAGGGTCACGGTCTCGCCCTTGGAAAGCAGGCCGGATTTCATATAGCCCACATGGCCGACCTTCCCGCCGCGGAGCTTGATGGTATCCTCCACGACAAAACAGCCGTTCTCCGTGCAGATCAGGCCGGTATCGCCTTCCTGGCCGCCCATGGTGGCATAGAACGGCGTCTTTTCGACAAAGATCGTTCCCTTCTGGCCCTCCAGCAGGGAGTCCACAAGCTCGGTCTCCGTCGTGATGACGGTGATGGCGGAGGTGTCCGTCAGCCGGTCGTAGCCCGTGAATTCGGTCGTCACATTGACGTCGATCTCGTCGTAGACCGTCGCGTCGGCGCCCATGTAGTTGGTCACCTCTCTGGCGGTACGGGCCTTGACCCGCTGCTCCTCCATGGCCGCCTTAAAGCCGTCCTCGTCGATGCCGTAGCCCTTTTCCTCCAGGATCTCCCTGGTCAGATCCAGCGGGAAGCCATAGGTGTCATAAAGCTTGAAGGCATTGTCGCCGTTCAGGGTCTTTTCACCCTTCTGCTTCATGTCCTCTTCCATGTCGGCCAGGATCTTCAGGCCCTGGTCGATGGTCTTGTTGAACTGGTTCTCCTCGTTGGTAAGGACCTTGTAGATGAACTCTTTTTTCTCCTCCAGCTCGGGGTAGCCGTCGCGGGAGCCCTTGATCACCTCTTCGGACAGGGTGGCCAGGAAGCCTCCCTTGATGCCCAGCAGGCGGCCGTGACGCGCCGCACGGCGGATCAGACGGCGGAGGACATAGCCTCTTCCCTCGTTGGTGGGCATGATCCCGTCGGAGATCATGAATGTCGCCGAACGGATATGGTCGGTGATCAGGCGGATGGACACATCGTCATTGTACACGGCGCCGTAGGTCTTGCCTGCAATCTCGCAGACCAGGTTCCGGAGGGAACAGATCGTATCCACGTCAAAGATGGAATCCACGTCCTGTACGACGACGGCCAGACGCTCCAGGCCCATGCCGGTGTCGATGTTCTTCTGGGAAAGCTCCGTGTAGTTGCCATTCCCGTCGTTCTCGAACTGGGTAAAGACGTCGTTCCAGACCTCCATATAGCGGTCGCAGTCGCAGCCGACGGTACAGCCGGGCTTGCCGCAGCCGTATTTTTCGCCACGGTCATAGTAAATCTCTGAGCAGGGACCGCAGGGACCGGCGCCATGCTCCCAGAAGTTGTCCTCCTTGCCAAAACGGAAGATCCTCTCCTTGGCGATGCCGATGTCCTTGTTCCAGATCTCAAAGGCCTCTTCATCATCCAGATAGATGGACGGATACAGGCGGTCCGGATCAAGTCCCACCACCTGGGTCAGGAATTCCCAGCTCCATTCGAGGGCTTCCTTTTTGAAATAATCGCCAAAGGAAAAGTTGCCGAGCATCTCAAAAAAGGTGCCGTGACGCGCGGTCTTTCCGACGTTCTCGATATCGCCCGTACGGATGCATTTCTGGCAGGTGGAGACCCTTTTGCGGGGCGGGATCTCGGCGCCCGTAAAGTAGGGCTTCAGCGGCGCCATGCCTGCGTTGATCAGCAGAAGACTCTTGTCACCCTGTGGTACCAGGGAAAAGCTTTTCATTACCAGATGTCCTTTACTCTCCATGAAGTCCAGGAACATCTTACGAAGCTGGTTTACTCCGTATTTCTCCATGTCAGGTTACCTCCAACTATCTGTGATTCTTATGCGTTGACCTTGTGGAATTTCTTTTTTCCACGCTTCAGGACAACGCCCTCGCCCGCAAGGGCTTCTTTGCTTACTGTGTATTTTACATCAGTGATCTTCTGTCCGTCAATAGAAACTCCGCCCTGCTCGATGGCTCTGCGGCCCTCGGATCTGGTGGGCACCAGCTCGGTCTTTACAAGAAGTCCGATCAGGTCGATATTTCCTTCCTCGTCAAAGTCCTCTGCAGAAAGGGTCGTGGAGGGCATGTTCTCGGTGTTGGCTCCGCCGGCAAAAAGCGCTCTTGCGCCTTCCTGTGCCTTTTTGGCCTCTTCCTCGCCGTGTACCAGATTGGTAAGCTCATAGGCCAGGATCTCCTTGGCCTGGTTCAGCTGGCTGCCTTCCCATTTTTCCATCTCGTCGATCTGCTCAAGCGGCAGGAACGTCAGCAGGCGCATGCATTTCAGCACATCCGCGTCGTCCACGTTCCGCCAGTACTGGTAGAAATCGAAGGGGCTCGTCTTGTTCGGATCAAGCCATACGGCGCCGGACTGGGTCTTGCCCATCTTCTTTCCCTCGGAGTTGAGGAGCAGCGTGATGGTCATCGCGTAGGCGTCCTTGTTGAGCTTGCGGCGGATCAGCTCGGTGCCGCCCAGCATGTTGCTCCACTGGTCGTCGCCGCCGAACTGCATGTTGCAGCCGTATTTCTGGTACAGCATGTAAAAGTCGTAGCTCTGCATGATCATGTAGTTGAATTCAAGGAAGGACAGGCCTCTCTCCATCCGCTGCTTGTAGCATTCCGCGGCAAGCATGCGGTTCACGGAAAAATGCGCTCCCACCTCGCGGAGCAGCTCCACGTAATTCAGGTTCAGCAGCCAGTCCGCGTTGTTGACCATCAGGGCCTTTCCGTCCGAAAAGTCGATAAAGCGCTCCATCTGTTTCTTGAAGCAGTCAATGTTGTGCTGGATGGTCTCCGGCGTCATCATCTTGCGCATGTCGGTCCGTCCGGAGGGATCCCCGATCATGCCGGTTCCGCCGCCGAGCAGTGCGATCGGCTTGTTTCCGGCCATCTGCAGCCGCTTCATCAGGCACAGGGCCATGAAGTGTCCTACGTGCAGGCTGTCCGCCGTCGGGTCAAAGCCGATATAGAACGTCGCCTTGCCCTGGTTTACCATCTCCTTGATCTCTTCCTCGTCCGTCACCTGTGCGATCAGGTTTCGGGCTTTCAGTTCTTCCCATACTGTCATGTTTTATCCTCCTTGTTCCCGTATAAATGAAAAATCACCCGGTACTAGTCCCTTAGGACGAGAACCGGGCTCCCGTGATACCACCTAAATTCACAGCCAGCTCGCGCTGTCTGCCTTGGAAAGTGACCTGACGGGTGTTCTGCCGGGAATACCTTGTGCGCGGCATCTCCTGCTCCATCTCTTCTGATCACTCGGCGTCTGATAACGGTCGCCTATCCGTCGCAGCCTACTGATTTCGGTGCGCGGCTCCGGGAGGTATTCGTATCCGGCAGTCCATGCGCCTCTCACCAGCCGGCAGCTCTCTGTCTGCTTACCAGATGCTACTTGTTCCCTTCACAGCCTTTACATGTAAGGTCGGGCACGGTTTCCCGGGCCCTATATGTCATCTTACAAATCCACCAGGGTTTTGTCAAGTGCTTTCTGTATCTCGGTCATGTCTCATTTGTATGACAGACAACTGAACGAACGCTGCCGTCTGCGGAAATCCATCTCTGTCCGCAAGGCCCCGGGCAACGTCGAGCTGAGCTAAGCGCTAACTGCAACTTACAAAACGCTCAGATAGGGCTTCGCGTTTTGAGTTTCCGTAAGCGCTGGATCTCATCTCTCCTACAACCGCCCTCAAAAGCCCTTGCGTCTCAGAGATGGATTTCCGCAATACCGTCAGCTGTACGATTCAGATTGAAAAAGACAGCTGATGGTGAGCAAAATCTTTCTCTGCTATGCAAGGCCCCGGGCAGAGGGATCTTTGAAGCCACAGCCTCCTTGAAAACAAGGTCATTTCAAACCCCGGGATCTACGATGAGCACCTCCCCGTCGGCGGCCGAGGTCGCAAGCTGGTCGCAGCGCTCGTTCTCCGGATGACCGTCATGGCCCTTGACCCAGATAAAAGTGACCTCATGCGGCTGCTTTGCCTTCAGAAGGCGCTTCCACAGATCGATATTTTTGACCGGCTCATTTCCGGCTCTCTTCCAGCCTTTCTTGATCCAGCCTCCGATCCAGTTCTGGTTGAAGGCGTCCACCAGATACTTGGAATCCGAATAAAGCTCCACCTGGCAGGGCCTGTTGAGTGCCTCCAGACCCACGATCGCGGCCATCAGTTCCATCCGGTTGTTGGTCGTGCGGACGTACCCCTGGCTCATCTCTTTTTCATGCAGGACTCCCTTTGTATCCACGTACTGCAGGATGGTTCCGTACCCGCCGGGGCCGTCCGGATTACCTCTGGCCGCTCCATCCGTAAATATTTTTACAAACATATTGTCTCATCTCCTGTATCGGACAGTTGGAACGAGGGCGCGGAACGAGGGGACGGCCCTCCGGAGAACCGTCCCCTCGTTCCAACCTCATTCCTCAATTATACCCATCGTACAAAGAACATGTGGTCCATGTAGGAATAATAGTCCACGCGGCTGAAGGTCAGTGCCTGGCTCCAGAAGGACGAGATCTGCATAAAGTAGCGGAAATTGAAGTCATCCCTGTCGAAGCCCTTCAGTGTGCGCTTGGTCCCCTTGGTCTTGTAGGCGTTGAAGATCTTGATCGCCTCATCCGCCGCCTGGTACGCAAGGGCCTTGTTGTTGAACTTGCCGTTCAGGCGTGTCAGCAGCGTTCCGTTCCGCACCGGGGAATACTGCGGATAGTTGGTGGAATTGGGCAGCTGCTGCTGGTAAAGTACATACCGGAAGATCGACGGAAAATCCTTGTCGTCATCCAGCGTACGGTTCAGAAGGCACAGCGCGACCGCTTCCATTCCGATCAGTCCCTGGTTGCCGGCTTCACACTCACAGATGGCGGCCAGAAGATCCCTGTCCGTCTTCGTGCCGTCCGCGACGCCGGGATGCGTGGCAAACTCTCGCGCAAGGTAATAATACCTCTTGTAGTTCGGATCGTAACACTTGATATATCCGCTCATGACCGTGTACTGGTACGTGGCGGACGAATCCTTTGGATCCGTGGACTTGACGGCATAGCCGTTCTTGTCGATCTTCCAGGCCACTCCCTTGATCGTAACGGTCTTGTTCTTGACCATCCGGTTTTTGGAATCAAAATAATAGGTCTTCCCGCTGATGGTCTGGATGCCTTTATACGCCTTGCCGGTCTTCTTGTCAAAATAATACCTGTACTTGCCGACGGTCTTCCATCCGTTCAGGAACATGACTCCGTTCGTATCAAAGTAATACGTACTGCCGCTGATGGTCATAAGCCCGGTCGAACGGACGCCCGTTCCCGGGTCCATATAATATTTCTTTTTTCCGACGGTCAGCCAGCCTTTGACCATGTAGCCGTTCTTCGGACTGAAGTAATAGACCTTTTTGCTGATGGTCGCAAACCCGGTACGCATGTAGCCGCCTGCCCCGTATTCCTTGCGGAAGAAGCGCTTGTCGCCCTTGCTGTTCACGCACCAGCCGATCATCTGTTTTCCGTTTTTGGAATTAAACTGGTATTTCTTCTTGTCGATGGTCACACTGCCCTTGGCCTTGGTTCCATCCGCCTTTACATAGTACCAGCTGCTGCCGATCTTCTGAAAACCGGCTGCCGCATATGTCCGCCTCGCAGGAATCAGACAAAGTACAAAAAGAAGCAAAAGCACGGCACGCATGATCTGTCTTTTCCTGTATGCTGCAATGCACCCTTTACCTGGATTATCCACAGTCACACCTCATTTCATTTTCATGTAAACACCGAAACAGTACGATTCTGCAGCAGAGAGCCTGTTGTTACATTTGTTAACATAATTATGACATGATGCTTGATTTGTTTTGCTCTCTGTTTGCGATTTTGTTAAGATTATTATACATGAAAGAAATGTATGTGTCAAGTTTATGGGACAGTCAGCCGTTTTTCCAGGTGTTTTAACCCGTAATGTTCAAATTTTCATAATCTCGGCATGGACAAGCTCCAGTGCCTCACGGGCAGCCGCCTGCCGTATTTCCGCCCTTCCGCCCGCAAAGTGGTATTCCTTTGCCGTAGTCCTCCCCCGCACATAACAGGCCATAAAAACGGTGCCCACAGGCGTCTTTTCTGTCCCTCCGTCGGGACCGGCCAGACCCGTGACCGAAACGCTCACGTCCGCCTCAAGGGCCTTTGCGGCCCCTTCCGCCATTTCCCGGGCACACTTTGCGGACACCACGCCGTCTGTCCTGAGTGTTTCCGCTGTGACGCCCAGGCATTTCATCTTGGCTTCCTCCGTGTAGGTCACGAATCCGCCCTTAAACACGGCGGAAGCCCCGGAAACATTCACGATCCTGGACGCCACAAGACCGCCCGTGCAGGACTCCGCCATGGTAAGCCAGAAGCCACGATCCTTCAGGAGTTTCACAACAATCTCCTCCGGTGCTCCTTCGTGCCGGGCGGCAGGACTTTCACTCCGGGTGCCTCTTTCCTGATCATCTGTCATAGGATAACCTCCTTCGTAAAACAGGGAAAGCGGAGATCTCTCTCCGCTTCCGTTACAACGGCGTCTGCCGTATTTCACTCGATCTTCACAATGCTTTTATTCTGCCAGATATAGGTCATCAGCGACACGACCGTCAGGATCACGGACAGCCAGATGGATATCTGCGTCAGTGTACGGAAGAACGGATGGCTGAAATCCAGGATCAGCAGGATGATCATCACCATCTGGCAGACGGTCTTCACCTTCCCCCAGTAGTTGGCTGCGATCACAACGCCTTTTTCTGCCGCGATCAGACGAAAACCGCTTATGATGAACTCTCTTGCGATGATGATGATGACGATCCACGCGGGAAGGCGGTCCAGCTCGATCATACAGATCATGGCCGAGCAGACCAGCAGTTTATCCGCCAACGGGTCCATAAACTTTCCGAAATCCGTAACCAGATGGTCTCTCCTTGCGATCTTCCCGTCAAACCAGTCCGTAATACTTGCCACCGCGAAGATGACCAGGCAGATCCACCTGTTGGCAGCTCCGCCCCAGCCGGTCAGAAGGAACAGCACGAGAAAGGGAACCATGATCATTCGTCCTATAGTCAGCTTATTCGGTAAATTCATCGGACAATTCTCCTATCAAATCATATTCCATCGCTCCGGTCACCCGGACCCGGACAAAGTCTCCTGTCACCAGAAGTTCTCCGGATTGTACAAAAATATAGCCATCGACCTTGGGAGCGTCGGCGTACGTCCTTCCGATATAGGCACTCTCTCCCGAGATCTGCCCCTCGATCAGGACCATCAGTTCCCGGCCGATCTGCTGTTCGCCCTTCTCCGCCGATATTTCCTGCTGAAGTGCCATCAGATCGTCCCTGCGTGCTTCCTTGATCTCCTCGGGGATCTGGTCCGGCATGGCAGCCGCCGGCGTATCGTCCTCCGGTGAATAGGTGAACACACCCAGCCGGTCAAATTCGATCTCGTCTACAAAGGACATCAGTTCCTCGTGATCCTCCTGTGTCTCTCCGGGGAACCCGGTGATCAGGGAGGTCCGAAGGACGATGTCCGGAATCTCCTGCCGAAGTTTAGTAACGATATCGACAATATCCTGCCGGCTCGTGCGGCGTCCCATGCGCTTCAGGATCCGGTCGCTCGCATGCTGGATCGGCAGATCCAGGTAATGGCAGATCTTCGGCTCATCCTTCATGACCCGGATCAGATCGTCATAGATCTCCTCCGGATAACAGTAGAGTACCCGTATCCAGCGGATCCCGGGAATCTCCGAAAGCTTCCGAAGCAGGATATGGAGGGACTTCTGTCCGTAAAGATCGCGGCCGTAGACGGTCGTCTCCTGCGCGACCAGCACAAGCTCCTTGACACCCTGCTCCGCCATCTGGCGGGCCTGCTCTGTAAGTCGCTCCATCGGAACGCTCCTGTAGTTCCCCCGGAGTCTCGGAATGATGCAGTAGGTGCAGTGCTTGTCACAGCCCTCCGCGATCTTGAGGTATCCGAAATGTCCCCCGGTCGTAAGCAGCCTTCGGCTTTGGAGTTCCGGCACCGGCGCATCGATGCTCCGGTAGGACTGGTATGTGCGGTGCTGCGAGGATGCCTCGATCGCTTCCACAATATCTGTGTAGGAGGAGGTGCCGAGAACGGCATCCACCTCTGGGATCTCCTGCAGGATTTCCTTCTGGTAACGCTGGGCCAGACAGCCGGTCACGACCAGAGACCTGCAGGGACCGTTTTTGCGGTATTCCGCCATCTCGAGGATGGTCTCGATGCTCTCCTGTCTGGCATCATGGATAAAACAGCAGGTGTTGATCACGATGGCTTCCGCCTCGTTCTCGTCATCCACGATCTCATGCCCGCCGGCGGCAAGAAGCCCGAGCATCTCCTCCGAATCCACCAGATTCTTGTCGCAGCCCAGTGAAACAAACAATACTTTCATTCCGGTGAAATCTTCTTTCTGTGTTACTCTTCGGAGGGTGCGTCTTCGGAGGGAGCCTCCTCGGAAGCAGCTTCTTCCTCGGTCTGGAGGATGTGATCCTCGATCTCCTGCTCCTCGGCCTCTTTGTTCTCAGCCTCTTCCTCCTCGATCGCCTCTGTATCCTCTTTGATCTTGACCTTTCCCTTGTAGATCTCCTCGATTGCGATGGAGAGCGGCTTTTCGCCCGGATCACTGTCCACCAGCGCGTGACTTCCGGAGATCAGCTGACGGGCGCGTTTGCTGGTAGCGAGCACCAGTGAGTAACGGCTGTTCATCAGGATGGTATTGTCGTTGTCCTCCGTGTTGGCGTTGATGGCTTCGATGAGTTCGTTATAAGATGGATGGATCATAAAGAAACGGCTCCTTTCAAAAACAGGTATATTTATATAGGGTTTTGTCGGATCACGCGGGATCCTGGTCCTTGTTCAGGTCGTCACGGATCGTACGGATCAGTTCGGCATTGTTGCGGACTCTCGCCCGCTCTCCGCGGATGATGCCGTGAAGCAGGTCCGCGCACTCTTCGGCTTTGTCTGTCTCATTGACCAGCAGATAATCATAGTCGAGCATCACATTCGCCTCCCTGGCAGCCTGTGCAAGGCGGCCGGCGATCACCTCGGCGGTCTCCGTGTTCCTGCCGACAAGGCGCCTGCGAAGCTCCTCGACGCTGGGCGCCGTCACAAAAAACAGCACGGCATCCGGAAAACGCTTACGGATCTTCATGGCTCCCTGCATCTCGATCTCCAGGATCACGTTCTTTCCGCGGGACAGCATCCTTTCGACATAGCTGCGCGGCGTACCGTAGTAATTCCCGACGTATTCGGCATACTCGATCAGGGCGTCCGTGCGGATCATCTCTTCAAACTCTTCACGGGTGCGGAAAAAGTATTCCCGCCCTTCTTCTTCGCCGGGACGCGGGGCTCTGGTCGTTACCGAAACGGATAAAGCATACTCCTGGTATTTTTTCATCAGAATGTCAATGATGGTTCCTTTGCCTGACCCGGAAAAACCGGACACGACGGTCAGGACGCCTTTGCTCACTGGTAATTCACTCATCGCGATCTCCCTTGTCTGTGAACTGATTGGTTTCAAGAAAACGTTTGGCAATGGTCTCCGGCTGCAGTGCCGACAGGATGAGGATCCTCTCCCCCGTCACGATCACGGCCTTGGTCTTACGGCCCTGTGTCGCGTCCACAAGCTCCGGCGTCCCCCTGACGCTCTGGATCAGCCTCTTGATGGGCGCTGCGTCCGGACTGACGACGGCGATGATCTTGTCAGAGTTGACGACATTGCCGAATCCGATATTCAATAATCTGGCCATCTGGTCTCCTCACGGTTATTCGATATTCTGTATCTGCTCCCGGATCTTTTCGATCTCGGTCTTCAGCTCGATGGCAATGTTCGAGACAGTCAGGTCGTTGGACTTGGAAAGGATCGTATTGGCCTCCCTGTTCATCTCCTGCGCCATGAAATCCAGCTTTCGTCCGATCCCCTCGGATTCACGCAGGATCCTGCTCATGCCCTCGATGTGGCTGCGAAGCCGGACTGTTTCCTCGTCATTGCAGATCTTGTCGGAAAAGAGAACGACCTCCGCGGCAATGCGGGAATCGTCGATCTGGCTGTCCTCCAGGAGCTCATGCACCTTGGCTTCGATCTTTTCACGGTAGGCGGCGACCACCTCCGGGGAACGTTTTTCGACCAGGATGACCTTCTCGTCCAGATTCTGAAGCTTGGCAAGAAGATCCTGCTTTAAGTTCTCGCCCTCGCGCTCGCGGGATGCGACGAACCGGCTGCAGGCCTCCCGTATGGGATCTTCGAGGAAGCTCCAGAGCTTCTCCTCATCCACGGACTGCTCTTCCATCTGGAAGACGTCCGGATACCTGGAAAGCGTGGAAACACGGATGTCGTTCTCGAGGCCGAAATCCTCCGCCATCTGGTTCAGGTAGCCGAGATACTCCTTTGCAAGCTCCCTGTTGTACTTGAGCGCCGCATTGTTCAGCGTATAATCCTCGTAGGTGATGAACACATCCACCTTGCCTCTCTGCATGTAGCTCTTCAGGAGGCTCCGGATCTCGCCTTCGAAAAAGCCCAGTTTTTTGGGCATTTTGATGTTCATATCGAGATAACGGTGATTGACGGATCTGATCTCCACCGTGATCTTCCGTTCCGGGGTCAGGACTTCGGAGCGCCCGAAGCCTGTCATACTTTTGATCATGGACATTCTCCCTTGCTTTTTTACATACAGATTTATTATAAGTCATTCCGGTATCATCGTCAAATGCTTTTTCCGGCAGGTACAGGCGCCTTTTTCCGGCAGGTACAGACGCCGAAAGGCGCAGGATCATTCTGCGCCTTTCAGTGTGCCGACCAGGTCCAGCCGGCGGATCTTTTTGTTGAAAAGGTAACCTACGACAAAGGTGACGAGGATCACGAACGCCGCGCTGATGGCGTAATAGATCCAGTCAATATGCAGGTAATAGTCAAAGTTTTCTCCGTTGCTGTTCATCATCTCCGTCAGGAGCGGCAGCGCGAACGGCATGCCCGCAAAAATGCCGATCACGGAAAGCCACAGGTTCTCGAGGTTCAGGATGCCTCTGATCTTCCGGTCGGGAAGGCCCATGACCTTGAGCGTTGCAAACTCCTTAAGCCTTTCGTGGAAGGACATGTTTCCGGCATTGTAGAGTACGGCGATGATCAGGACGAGCGAAATCACCAGCATGGTGTAGACCAGCAGATTGACCACCTCGTATCCTTCGAGGAAGATACGCCGCAGCTCTTCCTTCTCGCTGACGCCGGTGATGTTCGGGTCTGACGCGACAGGTGAAAGATCGTCGTCGCTCACCAGAAGGCTCGGTCTGAACCTGCAGCCGGTCTTCTCAAAGTCTTCCCGAAGGAGCGTGATACCGGCCGTTTCCGGGCTCCTGGTGATCACCCCGATGACGGATTCGTACCAGGTATTCTCCGTGTACAGATGCCAGTAGACGGTATCACCCACCTTGGCCCCGATACTTTTGGCGAGCCTGGCCGTGATCGCCGCCTCCCCGGGTGCAAGCTCCGTCACCTCCGTCTTCGGATCGGTCACACGGTACAGCCCCTTTCCTTCGATCACGGTGATGGTCTGGGTGCTCTTGTCCGCGGAAGAGACATTCTTTCCGACCATGGAAAGCTCGATGGCGTCCTGCATCACCAGCTCGCCGTGGTACTCTTCGGCTGTCTCGTCAAGCCAGGACAGATTGGCATCCTCACTGACGCCCGCCTGCCAGGTATAATTCTGGATCCGGTCAAAGACCCAGTCGTCCACGTCTCCCACAAGGCCGATGCAGCCAAAGGCGAACACCGCGCAGATCATGCCGCAGGCGGTTCCGAATATGCCCATGACGGCCCGGAACTTCGCTCTTGAAAGATCCCGCAGATTATAGCGGCTGGCAAAACCCAGCTTTGTAAAGAAGGGCAGCTTTTCAAGCAGCGACCGTTTTGCCTTTTTGGGGGCCGCGGGCCGCAGTGCTTCTGCCGGCGGGATGCGGAGGATCTTCCGGCACGCCGCATAAGATGCCAGCGCGCAGGCTCCCACAGTCACAAAGATCACAAGAAAGGCGATCCGCCCGAATGCGACGTCCGCATGCGGAAGGACATAGTATTCTGAAAAAAGATCGATCATAAAGCGGGCGAAGCCGTAGATGCCCGCAAAAAAGCCAAGCACAGCTCCGAGCAGCGACAGCAGGAGGCTGTAGCTTACATAGTGCCTCGCGATCTTGCCGGATTTCAGCCCCATGGCGTTCATGGTGCCGATCTGCACCCGCTGCCGTTCCACCAGCCTGGCCATGGAGGTCGCGATGATCAGGACCGCCACCAGCACAAAGATCAGCGCAAAGGTGTAGGAGAACATCTCATGCTGTTCCATCTCCGCCAGAAATCGCTCCACGCCCATGACCATGTGTTCGTCGATCATCGCCGCATAGTTATGATCCAGGGCATCGGCGATCTGCTCTTCATAGCCCATCACGTCCTCATCCGTATTGGTCGTGAACAGCATCGTGGTGGAAGGGATCCTCTTCATCAGGTCCTCATCGCTGATCAGGTCCAGCATCGTGGTGAGAAGTCCTGCCGGAACATTCTTCAATGTCTCCCGGAGCTCATCGTCCTCGGCAAGTCCCTCGGCCAGATCGGCCGCCGTGATGGAGCCGTTCTTGATATTGGTCGTAAGTAGCTCACGGAACGGGAAACCGTCCTTGGCCAGGTAGATATAGGCAAGGTTTGCTAGATTCGTATCCGCGTCACCGTCCGCCAAGGTGTAGAGGTACTCGGGCGTCATGATGAGTCCCTTGACCTCTTTTGTGATCTGCACGCCTTCATACTCCGCGGTAAAAGAGTCTCCCGTGTGGATATCCCAGGCTTCGGCAAAGGAATTGTTCAGCCAGACCCCCTCCGTATCCTGCGGATCAAACGCCTCACCCTCGACAACGAGAGGGACCGTCACCAGGCTTTCATCCTCCAGATAGATGTTGATCTGCGCCCCGTTAAAGTCCGGAGCCGTCCCCTTGAGCTCGGTCCTAAGCTGTGCGTCTTTTACGAAATCCAGTGAACGCACGGCCGTGAGTTCATCCGCGGAAAAGCCCTCGCTGTAGATCCACCCGTCCGAAAAGTTCGTCTGTTCCTTGAAGGCGGCCAGTTCCTTCCGGAATCCGATCACATCCCCGTTAAAGCCGCAGTAGGTAAAGACAGCCAGGAAGGAAAGAATGATGACGGATATACACATACCGAGATCGCTCCGGATCTCCCGCAGCATTTTTCGAAACAGCATTTACCATTCCACCTCCTCTACCGAGAGAGGCTTCTCGTTTGTAAGGATCTCCCGCACCTTTCCGTTCTTCATGCGGATCACCTTGTCCGCACATTTGGCGATATCCGCGTTGTGCGTGACGACAATGACCGTCTTATTCTTTTCATGACTCATCTCGATCAGGAGCTTCAGCACCAGCTTGCCTGTCTCCGAATCCAGCGCGCCGGTGGGCTCGTCGCCGATCAGGATCCGCGGATCCTTGCACAGGGCCCTCGCGATGGAGACACGCTGCTGTTCGCCCCCGGACATCTGGGTCGGAAATTTGTTCCGGTGATCCGAAAGCCCGACAAGCGCCAGCATTTCATCCGGATCCTTGGCATCTCTTACGATATCCCTGGTCAGTGCCACATTCTCCCACGCCGTCAGGCTCGGGATCAGGTTGTAAAACTGGAAGATGAATCCGATCTTGTCGCCCCGGTACGTGGAGAGCTGCCTGTCATTCATCGAAGACACCTCTTCCCCGTCTACCATGATGCTTCCCTCGGTGGGCTTGTCCATGCCGCCCAGCATGTTCAGCACGGTGGATTTGCCCGCGCCGGACTGGCCGAGGATCACGACGAACTCCCCCTCCTCGATGGTAAAGCTCACGTGGTCCACCGCCCTCTGCATGGCATCTCCCGTTCCGTAGGTCCGGACTACATCTTTAAATGCAACGATCGTTCCGCTCATAGACTCCTCCCCGGCCGCCGTACGGCAGCCTGTATATATCAGCAATGATGTTATATGAAACTAACCTTTTGGAGCTATCGTACTCTTAAAGTTACATGCTGTCAACTCATTTTCGTATTTTCGAAAATCATCTGTCCGCTTCTGTCCATTTCCGCTCACTCCGCTCCTTGCAGGGTTTCGGACCGTATGGTATACTTTGGATACCCGAAAAGTATTCGAAAGGAAATACATTATGGCATTTGACGGTTTTGCCATCGCCGCGATGGTCTGCGAACTAAAAAAAGCCCTCGAAGGAGGACGCATCAACAAGATCAGCCAGCCGGAAGCCGACGAGCTGCTGATCCTCGCCAAGGGGCCGGAGGGTTCAAAACGCCTGCTTCTTTCCGCCAGTGCTTCACTGCCGCTGGTCTATTTTACCGAAAAGAACAAACCCTCCCCTCTCACGGCTCCGAATTTCTGTATGCTGCTCCGCAAGCACATCGGCAGTGCCCGGATCGTCCGGGTCTCGCAGCCGGGTCTCGAGCGGATCATCGTGTTCGATCTGGAGCACCTGAACGAGATGGGCGACCCCTGCCATAAAAAGCTCATCCTCGAGCTGATGGGCAAGCACAGCAACCTGATCTTCTGTGACGAGAACGGCATGATCCTTGACAGCATCAAGCACGTCTCCTCCCACATGAGCTCTGTCCGGGAGGTGCTTCCCGGCCGGGACTATTTTATTCCGAAGACCCAGGACAAGTTCGACCCGTATACCATCACGGAGCAGGAATTTACCGATCAGGTCCTTACAAAGCCCTGCAATCTCTCCAAGGCCCTCTACACCACTCTGACCGGCTTCAGCCCGGTGATGGCGGAGGAGCTTTGTATCCGTGCTTCCCTTTATGGCTCTGACGCGACCGCCTCCGTGTCCCGTACGGCGGCCGCTCATCTGTACCATACGCTCCGGCGCCTGATGGAGCAGGTGTCCGAGGGGAGCTTTACCCCGAACATCGTCTACCGGGACCGGGAACCGGTGGAATTCGGCGTGTTTGCTTTCACCCAGTACGGGCCGGAGCATACGAGCCGCACATTTCCGACGGTATCGGAGATGCTCGAGACCTACTACGCCTCCCGGAGCACCATCACCCGCATCCGGCAGAAAAGCGCGGATCTGCGTAAGATCGTGCAGACCTGCCTGGAACGGAACCGCAAAAAGCTTCTTCTGCAGCAGAAACAGATGAAAGACACCGAAAAGAAGGATCGTTATAAGGTCTACGGCGAACTGATCAACACATATGGCTACGGTCTGGAGGAAGGCGCCCGTTCCTTCAAGGCGCTGAATTACTATACCGGTGAGGAGATCGAGATCCCGCTTGACGGAACGCTCTCCGCGCAGGAGAATGCCAAGAAATGCTTCGACCGCTACACCAAGCTCAAACGGACGGAGGAGGCCCTGACGGTGCAGATCGCCGAGACGGAAAGCGAGATTGAACATCTGGAATCCATCGCCAATTCCCTGGATATCGCCGGGAAGGAAAACGACCTGGCCCAGATCAAGGCCGAGCTCTCCGATTACGGCTATATCAAAAAGCACTACGTACCAAAAAAAGGCGCGAAGATGCAGGCAAAGTCAAAGCCCTTCCACTACCGCTCCTCCGACGGCTTTGACATCTACGTCGGCAAGAACAATTACCAGAACGACGATCTGACCTTCAAGTTCTCCACCGGCAACGACTGGTGGTTCCACGCCAAAAAGATCGCCGGCTCCCACGTGCTGGTCAAGTGTCCGGACGGTGAGCTTCCGGACCGGACCTTTGAGGAAGCCGGGCGGCTGGCCGCCTACTACTCCAAGGCCAAGGACGCCCCCAAGGTCGAGGTGGACTATATCCAGAAAAAGCACGTAAAAAAGCCCGGCGGGGCAAAACCGGGCTTTGTGGTCTATTATACCAATTATTCTCTGATGGCCGAGCCGGACATCTCCGGGATCGAGGAGATCTCCGACTGATCGAGTAGGAGGGGGTGATTCCCCCCCGTCCTCTCACAGCACCGTACGTACGGTTCTCGTATACGGCGCTTTCAATAGTTGACGTGCACCGACTGGTACGCTGTGGCCAAATCATAGAAGCCGCTCTGTATCAGTCTTTCTTTAGTCATAGCCATGTTGACT
>JAFTPT010000035.1 GCA_017463155.1 Blautia sp. | reverse complement strand
CGTCGGTGTCGGGGTCGGCGTGCTCGTCGGTGTCGGCGTCGGTGTGTTCGTCGGTGTCGGGGTGTTCGTCGGTGTCGGCGTCGGCGTGTTCGTCGGCGTCGGCGTCGGCGTTGGTGTCGGCGTCGGCGTTGGTGTGTTCATCGGGGTCGGCGTCGGCGTGTTCGTCGGGGTCGGCGTCGGCGTGTTCGTCGGTGTCGGCGTTGGCGTCGGCGTGTTTGTTGGCGTCGGTGTCGGCGTGTTCGTTGGGGTCGGCGTCGGCGTGTTCGTCGGCGTCGGCGTGTTCGTCGGTGTCGGGGTCGGCGTGCTCGTCGGGGTCGGCGTCGGTGTTGGCGTCACATGCGTGTTGATGATCCTGTAGGAAGCTTCGTTGGCTTCTTCGGAGCTGTAGGTCACGAGATACTTCTCGACCGGGTCCTCTGCCACCTTGTACTGTACGAGTTCACCCTTTTCAAATTCCGGAAGCTCTGTAAAGGAGTCCTTCCAGTCATTCTTTGCCGTGAGAATGACCGTCCGGCCTTCTACGTTCTTCCAGCCGTCTTCGGTCTTCTTCTGCAGATGGACAGTGATCGATTCAGGCCGGTCTTCCTCCTGGTCCTCATCCTTCCATTCCTTCTGCACCTCGATGTCGATCGTCTGCTGCTCATATTTGTTTGAAAGCTGCAGCGTGATCGTTCCGCCATTCTCCGTGAGCTTCCCGCTCTGCTCGGAGGTCTTCTCTGTAAGCTCGTAGCCCGGGAGCAGCGTCTCCTGTCCCGTCTCTGTCACCTTGTAGGTGCCGGCTGGCAGATCGCTGAACGTATGCGAGTAATCCTGCAGATCATCATCCTTCGCCGAAAGATCTGCCAGTGTGAATTCTTCGGATACACCGGGGCCCGTCAGGGTAAAGGACAGGTTCTCCGCCGCCTCTGCGAGATCCTCATAAGAATAACCGCCCTCCGCATCCTCCGGCGAGAGTTCAAAGCGCTTCTCCACGACGACCTTGCCGAGGATCAGCTTGTTGACCGGCTTATAGACGGCCGCGTACGGGTCGACGTCTGTTTCCGGTGCCAAACCCGATACAGCCTGGTAGCCTTCCTCATGCTCGGAAAGAAGATAGCTGCTGTAATCGATCTTAGCCATTCCGTCTTCGGTATACTTGAGCATGCCCGTATCTGCATCCTGCGAAAGCGATTCCAGTGCAAAGCTCCAGGTGCCGCTCGTCTGGTCACTCTCCTCGCTGTCCGCAGCTGCGAGGGAATTCTCCCACTCACCGATTGTGACGCTGATGCTGTCCGGACGGAGCCCGTAGTGATTCTCCTGATCTTCCCAGGTCTTGATCACCTGGAAAAGTGCGATCGGGGAGAGATAGAAAGCATCGTTAAAGTAGCTGACCGTAAAGTCGGGTCCTTCCTCAAAGAAGGGCTTTTCCGTACTGTTGATTTTTGTCTCATGATTGGCTGCGGCGAAGGTTTCCTCCGTACCACCCACGGTCGCTTTGACGCGAACGGTATCGCCGTTTCCGACAGACACGGCAAAGGAACGGTAGCCCTCAGGAAGTACAAAGCTGCCGTTGCTGCTGCCGCCTGTCACGGTTCCCGCAAGGCCTTCATAGGCCCGGCTGTCCAGGTTGACAAAGGTCCCCTGCAGAACGCCTTCGATGGTTCTTCCCTCCTGCAGGCTCATTGTCTCGTGATCGCCGCCGTCAAGCTTGGTGTCAACAGCGAACTTGGTGCCGTCCGAATAAGCGTGGATGGTGGCCTCGGAGGAAATGTTCACGGTTGCGGCCTGGGTATTGTCCTCTCCGGAGCCGATACCCGCCGCGCGCCAGCCGCCGGTGGCCGTGATGTCACCACCGGTAATGTCGATGGAGACGGTTGTATCCTGCTCATAGCCTGGCTTGACCGTTGCTCCGTTATTTCCTACACCGGAACCAATACCCGCACCACTGTAATATCCGTCACTGTCTCTTCCACTGTCATAACCCGAAGCCGTGATGGTACCGCCGGAGATTCTGATATTACAGACCGTCGCTCCAAATCCGGAACCGATACCCGCACCATAAACACCCCCGGTGGCTGTGATGCTACCTCCACGAATGTCGATAAAGGAATTACCATCCGTGACATGCGGATTCCCTCTTCCGTTATAACCACTATAGGTTCCATAGCCCAGACCCGGGGCTCCGTTCCCACCGGTAGCAACGATCGTACCATCGGTGATCGTCAGCTGGCAGCTTCCCTGATAACCGCCCCCGATGCCTGCCCCACCCGCATACAGCGCACTGATCGACGAGCCGGCAGCGTCAATGGTCCCGCCGTTGATCTTAACGACCGCGTCACAGTACATGCCGCCGCCGATCCCGGCTCCGCGGCTATCGCCGGAAGCACGAGCGGTGATATAGCCACCGTTGATCGTCACATCCGCAAAGTAATACCCGGGGCTCTTATGCTCGCCATCAGAGCTGACCTGATCCTTGGAATTCCCAAGGCCGCTTCCGATCCCGGAATGCCCTGTGGCAGCGATGGTTCCGCCGTTGATGATGATCTCCCCGGAATCCGAGTGATTTCCTCCGCCGATTCCGGCTCCGCTGCCGTTGCCGGTGGCCGTAATATCACCGCCATTGATCGTAATGATTCCCCATCGGTCCTTGACATATTTCCAGGAACCGCTGGAGGTTCCGTTCGCCGGATTGTCAGAGCTTCCGATCCCGGCTCCGTTATTACCTCCTGTAGCATTGATCGTACCACCGTTGATCGTGATGTTTCCGTAGACACCTTTTTTGCACTTGGTGCCGCCGATCCCGGCCGAGGATCCTCCTGCGACAGCTGTCAGACTGCCCGGTCCGTCCAGGATCAGGGAGGCCATATCATTTTCTCCCTGATACTCCACCTCAAGAGCCGCATATTGACCCCCGGCCTTCAGATCGTTCTCGTTCATAAGCGTCACATCCGCCGTGGCTCCGGCTTTCACGAGGACAGCCGCACTGTTCGTGGTTTCTATATGGACGCCGGCCAGCGTCAGATCCGTATCTCCGTCCACCACGATCCTGTGGCCCGTGACATCCACATCATCCTTATTTTTGACAACGACCGTCCCTCCTGAGATCGTCAGCACGCCGTCCGCATAGCTGATCAGCGACTCATCCGACGCATCGACCTCAAAATCACCGGTGTCCATCACCAGCCGGGCGGTCGGGGTCGTCCAGTCACTGGGAATGGTTTCGTCCGCGATTGCCGGATTCGGGAACTGCTGCAGCAGCAGAAGTCCCGCCAGGAGGAACGCTGTTGCTCTTTTGATTCTTCTTCTATTGCCTTTCATTTCTTTCTTTTATTACTCCTGTGTGTCCGCATCCTCTGTTTCCGGATCCTGCTGCGTTTCTTCTTCCGCAAGCGTGACCACCACGCGCCATGCATAGTGGATCGTTTCTTTTGTGATCGTATAGCGGTATTCCGGCTCCGTGCCGTCCTCCGCATCATACACGGTATTTCCGCCGTCCGGGCTGTACTGCCACTGGATCGAATAGTCGTCGTCCTCGGAGAAGCCATAAAATACGGCAGTCAGAACAGCTTCTGTATTCTCTTCTACCTCGTCAAGGCCATCCAGGCTGGAGGTCACCACCACGACGCGGTCCGCCTCCTTCGCCTCTGCGTCGGCGCTGACGCCGTCCGAAAGATCCTCCGGTTCGTCTGCTTCCGGATCCGCGTTGTCCATGTCCTCCTCCGCAGATCCATCCTCCGGGTCAGGATCCACAGATGTGTCATCGACAGCGATGTCATCCTCATCGAAACCGTTGCCTGTTCCTTCTTCTCCGGCGTTGCTTTCCCCAGGATCTGCCGTATTTTCCTCCGGAACCGCGGATGCATCATCAGAATCCTCCGTGCCATCATCCAGCTTCCAGGCTTCCTCCGAAGAACCGGCCCAGTAAGCCACGATCGTGACCGGCTCTTTCTGCGAACCTTGCGCCTGAACCGTCGGCTCCTTTTGAGGCTCTACTGTCTCCTCCGCCTGCACCGCCGGATTCTGCTCAGGCGGATCCGTGCTTTCCTCCGCCAGGGCCATAGAGCCCGGCAGAAGCAGTGCTGCCGCCAGCAGGCAGACAAGGCTTCTTCTCCATAAATTCCTCATTTTATCAACCTTCCTCCATAATACCAGATACTGTCTTATCGCAATGCAAACGGCCTGATGGCCCTTTCGACAAAAGAACATAAAACTCCTTTCTAATTTTAACGCAAAATTAATACTTCTGCAACATTTTTCAAAGCCTCACCGGCGATAAATTGCCGCCTCACGAATCACCATATCGTACCCTGACGTCCTGTTCCGGAAACGCAGAACCGCCTGCAGCGAATGGGCTGCAGGCGGTTCTGCGTGGCATATGAAACCGGAGGTGTTTTGAGTGAAAACAGTGCAGTTCTGTCAGATGGCCGCGAAGGCGGTTTCCAGGGCTTCGATCAGGTCCTGGATATTCTCGGTCCCGATGGAAAGTCGGATGGTGTTGGGTTTGATCCCCTGATCCAGAAGCTCCTCCTCCGTCAGCTGGGAATGGGTCGTGGAGGCCGGGTGGATCACCAGGGACTTGACGTCCGCCACATTGGCCAGCAGCGAGAAGATCGGCAGGTTGTCGATGAACTTCTGCGCGGTCTTTTCATCTCCCTTGACCTCAAAGGTGAAGATCGATCCGCCGCCGTTCGGGAAGTATTTCTTGTACAGCTCGTGGCTCGGCTCACTTTCAAGGGACGGATGATGCACCGCCTCCACCTGCGGGTGCTTGCTTAAGAAGTCCACGATCTTCAGGGCGTTTTCCACATGGCGCTCGACCCTGAGCGACAGAGTCTCCAGCCCCTGCAGGAAAATGAACGCGTGGAACGGAGAAAGCGTTGCGCCCGTATCCCTTAAGAGGATCGCGCGGATATAGGTGGCGAACGCCGCAGGCGCCGTCGCCTCGGCAAAGTTCACGCCGTGGTAGGAAGGATTCGGCGTGGAGATCCAGGGATACTTATCCGTAGCCTTCCAGTCGTAGGTACCGCCGTCCACGATCACGCCGCCGATGGCTGTGCCGTGGCCGCCGATGAACTTGGTCGCGCTGTGGACCACGATGTCCGCGCCGTACTCGATGGGGCGCACAAGGAACGGTGTCGCAAAGGTGCTGTCCACCACCAGCGGGATCTGATGCGCGTGGGCGATCTTCGCGATCGCTTCGATGTCCGCCACATTGCTGTTGGGATTGCCCAGTGTTTCCACGTACAGGGCTTTTGTGTTCTCGTCGATGGCGTTCTCGAAGCCGGCCAGATCGTCCGGCTCAACAAATTTCGCGGTGATCCCGTACAGCGGCAATGTATGTGCCAGAAGATTCGAGGTGCCGCCGTAGATGGTCTTGGCTGATACGATATTTTCACCGGCTTTGGCAAGGGCCTGCACCGTGTAGGTGATGGCGGCCGCGCCGGAAGCAACAGCCAGGGCTGCCACGCCGCCCTCCAGGGCAGCGATCCTTTCTTCAAAAACACCCTGGGTCGTGTTGGTCAGACGTCCGTAAATGTTTCCCGCGTCCCTAAGACCGAAGCGGTCCGCCGCGTGCTGGGAATTCCGGAACACATAGGAGGTGGTCGCGTAGATCGGAACGGCCCTCGCGTCGCTGGCCGGATCCGGATTTTCCTGACCCACATGAAGCTGAAGTGTCTCAAATCTGTATTTCTTATCTGCCATGGTTTTGTCCTCCTGTATTTCCTATTAGTTCGATAGGCTTTATATTGTTTTGATCTGGGTATACTTTACCATGGCTTTCCGTCTTTGTAAAATCGTAAAAAACGATACCCGGCTATAGGGTAATTCTATAGCCAAACGCCTTCCTGACCGCCGGCGCGATGGACAGGCTGACCTCATGGTAAGGGATCAGTGTTGCCTGCAGGGCATGATACAGGTCGGATTTTCCCGGCCAGACCGTCGTGAGCAGGTGATTGTCCCTGTCCAGCTGGTGGAACCAGGAGCCGTTCTCCTTGTCCAGCACCACCTCGTCCAGGTACTGCATAAACTCCGCGTAGGCGTCGGCGTAGGACGCCTTCCCGGTCACCCGGTACAGGACCGCCGAAGTGTTGATAGCTTCCGCCAGCGTCCAGTGCATACGGTCATGGACCACCGGCGTCCCGTCCCAGTCCGTGGTATAGACGAGGCCCCTCGCCCCGTCCGCGTTCCATGCGTCGCCGACCGCCCGGCCGAACAGCCGCTCTGCAGCCTCGATATATCTGCTCGCGCCCGGATCGCCTGCCTTGCAGGTGGAAAGCGCCCACTGGGTGATCAGCCTGGCCCACTCGATCCCGTGGCCCGGCGTCGCTCCGTAGGGCTTGAATGGATCGTCCGGTTTTTCCCTGTTGCAGGCAAGATCCGGCGTCCAGTCCTTTGTAAAGTGCTCCGGGATCCGGAAATCGTTGGCCGAAGCCCAGCTGATCACATGATCGATGATCCGGCCGGCCCTCTTGTGGTATTTCTCATCGCCGGTCACGTCCGCCGCCGCAAGGAATGCCTCGACCGTGTGCATGTTGGCGTTCAGGCCGCGGTAGTCGTCGCACACCGTGAACTCCGTGTTCCATGTGTCGCAGGCGAGGCCTTCCTCCTCATTCCAGAAGAAACGGTCATACACGCCGAGCGCATCCTGGAGGAGTTCCTCTGCCCCGGGCCTTTCTGCCAGCAGGGAAGAGCAGGCTGCCAGGATCACGAAAGCGTGGGCGTAGCACTGCTTGTCGGGGAGCGTTTCTCCCTCCGGCGTGAGACCGGGATACCAGCCTCCGTTCTCCTTGTCATGCAGTTCGCCGAGCAGGCCTTTCAGTCCGGCGTCGGCTAAGTCTTCGCTCCCCGGATGCCCGAGGAAGCTGCCGATGCTGTACACGTGCGTCATCCGGCAGGTGATCCAGGTTTCGCGGTTCCGGTCTGTCCAGGGGGTTCCGTCATCCCCGAGATACCAGGAGGACCCTCCGGGGGAAGGGAAGCTGTGTCCAAAACGAAGAAGATCTTCGGTCAGCTCCTTCATAAAAGCTTTGTTTTCGTCCGTATCGATCCGGTATTTTCTGTTCCTCTCATTCATGCTTGTGCTCCTCCCGCCGTACCGGCTTTTTTGTCTGTCATTGTTTTTGCAGGCTCTCCAGTGCGTACAGCGCGGCGCCGACGGCCCCGACAATGTCCGGCTGTTCGCAGATGACCAGCTTCTGAGCGATCTTCTCCTCGATGGCTTTTACCACACCGGGATTTCGGGCCACGCCGCCGGTCATCATCACATGGGGCTCGATCCCCACGCGCCGCAAAAGCGACCAGGATTTTCCGGCGATGGCTTCATGCACGCCTCGCGCGATGTCTGCCTTCTCCTTGTTCTGCGCGATCAGGGAGATCACCTCGGATTCCGCGAAGACCGTGCACATGGAGCTGATACGGACCATCTCCGTCGAGCGGAGGGATTCCGGTCCCAGCTCACTGATATCCAGCTCCAGCGTCCTCGCCATGGCCTCCAGAAAACGACCCGTGCCGGCGGCACATTTGTCGTTCATGACAAAGTCCGCCACCTCGCCGTTTGCGTCCAGGCGGATCGCCTTGGAATCCTGCCCGCCGATATCCAGGATCGTTCGGACCTGCGTATCAAAGTATCTGGCACCCTTTGCATGGCAGGAGATCTCGGTGACATCCTTGTCCGCGTAGGGGTTGGACACCCGCCCGTAGCCTGTCGAAACGATCCGGGACAAACCTTCTTTTTGAAGGCCGGCCTCGCGGAGCGCCGTTTCCATGGCCTTCTCCGCGGATTCGCTGGTCTTGGCGCCGGTACGGATCACTACGGCCGCGACGATTTTCGCGTCCTGATCCAGGATCACCGCATTGGTGGATGTGGACCCGCTGTCCACGCCCATGACATAGGTGGAACGGAGTACACTCTCCTGTTCCGCTTTCTGCTTCGTTTCCTTCTGTCTCATTTCTGCTCTTCCCTGTTCCAGTGATTCGACAAACGCCTCGATCCGGGTGCGGATCTGCCCCTCGCACTGGGCAGTCAGATCCGTCTCCAGCTTCAGGATCGGCAGGCGGCTCTCCCGATGGAGCTTCGCGTACTCGAAGCTGTACATATCACAGAACTTTACGGTATGGTACACGATCCCGTCGATCTCGCTCATAAAGCCCTCCAGATACCGCTCCCGGTCGGTGGCCCTCACCATCCGCAGGCACGGGATCTGGTTGAGAAGCGCGCTCGCGTATCCTGACAGTGCGGCGTCATCAGGCCTGGAGCCGGTGTCTTCCTCCTGCTTTGGGCCGGGTCCAAAAACCTTCGCCTGCTCCGCAAAGACCTCCCCCCGGTCCTGGCCGGTGCATGTCAGGTCAAAGACCACCCGCACGCCTTTCTCCGCCAGAAGAGCGCGTACCGCGGCCGGGCAGCGGGCGCCCATGAGGCCCACACGCACCCCGGAAGCGGCGGAACGAAGAACCGTCCCCTCGTTCTGCTGGAACGGAGAACCGTCCCCTCGTTCTGCCGGAACAGAGAACCGTCCCCCCGTTCCGGTGGAACGGAGAACCATCCCCTCGTTCCATTCCGCGTAGGCCTTCACGCATCTCTCGATGTCCTTTTTGTACATGCCTTCCGTAAAGGCGTTCACCCGTCGCGGCAGGTCCAGCATGTACAGAAACAGATCCGGGCGGCGCTCCTTCAGCACGTCATACAGCCGCCGGACCGAATCGCAGCAGGTGGTCAGCACCAGGCCTTCCAGTTCGTTTTTGTCCAGCTCCTCCAGCACGCCCTTCACGTAGGAGCACATGTTTGGATGCATCAGTGTGTCCGCCTGGTCGAAGTTCGTCACGGAGGGCTCTATGAGGCGCATCTCGGCGCCGACGGCCTCCAGCGCTTCCACCGGCGTATATTTGCAAAGATATCCCAGCATGGTCACTCGCCGTCCTTTCGAAGTACTTCCAGGAACGCTTCGAACCTGGTCCGGATCTGCCCGTCCGGGCAGTTCCGCCGGTCGATGGCGTCCCCGTCCAGCACCAGCATGGGAACATCCAGTTCTTTCATTTTATCCTTCAAAAGCATGACGCCGCCCGAAGACTGCCGGCAGCCCCAGTGGCAGAACTGCACCACTCCGTCGGGCCGGTAGGTGTTGACGAACCCTTCGATGGCTTCCACCTTCCGCCGGAAATCCCCGTTGTAGATGTTGAGGATCATCTTGCGGGCCAGTGACTGCAGCGGATGGGCTGCATCCAGCGGCTCTGTGTAATCCAGGTCAAAATCGTCGTACGCCAGCGTCACCTTGTCCCCGTAATTCAGGTAGGACCGCAATGTTTTCTGGTCAAAGGGCTCGAGGTGCAGCCACAGCAGGCGTTTTTCGTCGGACAGCGGATAGCGGTCGATCTCCTGATCCAGCTGCCGGAAAAAGTCCAGCACCCAGGGCATGCCGATGTCCAGGTGGGTGGCAAACAGCTGAAACACCACCAGGGTCAGCGTATTTGGATACCGGCGCGTCATCCTTTTCTGCAGAAAGGACAGGAAATGTGCCTTGGACTCATTTTCCCGTTCCAGGGTCCTTTGAAGCTCTTCCATGTCAAAAGCCCTGCCGGTCTTTTTTTCAAGAAAAGCGATCAGTTCCGTGAGCTGGTCGACCACGTAGGCCTCCGCTTCGGCGGAATACGTGTGCGGAATGTCCAGCACGAAGGCCGGCACAGCATGCCTCTCCTCCAGATGCCGGAAGGTCTGCACATTCCCGTCGCAGATCATGGATGTAGTAACGGCGCAGGAAGCCCGCGGGATCAGTCCCGCGTCCACTGCGCCGATAAAGCTTTTATGATAGGAACACATCGTGGAAGCAAGCCCTTCGCTCTCGGCATAGTCGATGAGTGCGTCCTCCAGGTAAAAGCCCGAAAGGTAGGAGGAAAGGCACTCCATGCACACGCAGGTCAGCCCGAAGCTCTGCAGAAGCTCCACCGGCGCAAAGATGTTTGTCCAGGCGTAGTTCTCCGGGTGGTCCAGGGCCTCCGCCACCAGGTGGATCCCCTGGTAGTTGAGGTACCGGTAGGCCTGCGGCATCCGCTTGTCCGCCAGATGTTTGCAGCGGAATGCCTCCAGGTGCAGGCCTTTCCGGATCAGCCAGGCCGCCCGGTCCGGATGTGTCTCCATATTTTTACGAACAAGGTCTCCATAGGTCCTTGCAATGTTCATCGGATATCGGTCTCCTTGGTTCTATGATATCCAACTATAACAGTATTTCCACCTGAGGTCAAACGGAATATCTTCCGGTTTTCATCTATCCGGAAAACCGTCCCGCCTCCTTTTTTACTCTGCCGCAGTTATGCCGAAAATGTCAAAATACTCTGTCTCGTCAAAGAAATCGTATTCCTTCACAACGGCCGTATTGTAGACGATCGGTTCCTTTGTATACATGATCGGGATGTCTACCACATTGTTGTTGGTGTAGTTCAGGATAAAGCCGATGATCTCGTGCAGCTCGGCATCGTCCACCGTCGCCTGCATGCGGCTGACATGGTCAAGCAGTTCGTCCACATCCGGCAGGGCCGACATCGAAGCGCTTGCAGCCGTGGAGATCTGATAGGTATTGAAATATCCCACCGGCTCAAATACACGGGCGTTCGTATCCCAGATGGACAGGTCAAATTCGCCCATGGCGTCGGTCTGCCACCAGAGCATCTGCTCCAGTCCGCTGGTGGTCACATCGATGCCGACCTCCAGGAGCTGGCTCTTGACGGCCGTCGCCATATCCGCGTTCAGGATGGATTCGTTTGCGTAGGTGAAGACAAGGCTGAGCGGCTTGCCGTCCTTTTCACGGATGCCGGTGTCCTCGTTCATCACCCAGCCGGCTTCGTCAAGAAGAGCCTTGGCTGCTTCCGGATCATAGGTCCACTGGTTTTCCATCTCTACATCATCGATGACCGGGATGTTTTCGCCCAGAGGATACAGATTCTCCGCCACCTTCTCATGTCCATAGGTCAGTCCCGCGGCGATGGCTTCCTTGTCGATGGACATCGCGACCGCCTGGCGTACACGCACGTCGGACAGAAGCTCGCTGCCTGCGTTTGCCACGATATTTCTGGTCTTCTCGTCCAGATCCGGTATCTGCCCCGCGATCCCCGGGATCGAGAGCGCCTGCTCATAGTCGTCATAGGTCAGCAGGCTGGAGCCGTAGATCAGATCCACCTCTCCGTTCTCCAGTGCCTTCAGGCGGGAACCGGAATCCGGAATGTATTTGGCGATGACCTGGTCAAAGGGAAGCTCTTCGCCCCAGTAATTCTCATTCTTCTCGAACAGGGTGTATTCGCCCTTGACGAATTCCGAATACACATAGGGACCGGTTCCGACAAATTCCGTGATCACATAATCCTCGGACAGGGTCTTCGGAGAGATCATGGAGCAGACGTCCGGATAGATGATGTCATCGATGGTTCCAAGATAGGGAACTTCATAGTTGAAGGTGATCGTGTAGTCATCGACCACATCGATCGAAGCGATCCGGGAAACACCCAGCTGCCAGGCAAACAGCTCATTGGCCTGGCGGTATTCCATATTCTGCTTGACCGCTTCCGCGTTGAAGGGCTCGCCGTCATGGAAAGTCACGCCCTGACGCAGATGGAAGGTGAGGGCTGTCTGGTCGTCGTTCCACTCATAGCTTTCCGCCAGGCAGGGCTCATATGCACCATCCTTCCACACCAGCAGTGTCTCATAGATCAGTTTCTTGGCCGTAAGGCTGTAGGGCTGCATCAGAAGCTGGCTCATGGATGTGTCCAGTTCGCCGCCGGTAGCAATGGACAGTACCTTCTTGTCCGTCTCCTCCGCCATGGCGGGAAGAGCGAGGGAAAGGCTCAGGGAAATGCCTGCGGCCGTGACCAGTGCTGCAAGTACACGTTTCTTCATTTACGTTTCCTCTCTTTCTTTGGCTTCTTTTGTAAAAACTCCTTTTTCTATCATTATCACGCGGCTGCAGAGCCTGCTGGCCTGCTTCCAGTCGTGGGTAATGAACAGGTATGAACATCCGAACCGGGCGCGGTACTCTTCGAGCAGAGTCAGGACCGAATCCGTGGAGATCAGATCGAGGCCGCTCGTCACCTCGTCCAGCACCAGGAAATCCGGGTGCAGAGCGAGTGCCCGTAGAAGGGAGATACGCCTCTGCTCTCCGCCTGACAGCTTGCGGACGGGCGTTTTCAGGAGTTCAGGAGAAAGTCCTGTCTGCGCCATCAGCGCCAGCAGCGTCTTCTTCCTTTCTTCTTTTCCCATATCCGTCAGATTCACCAGCGCCTCCGACATATTCTGGTAGACGCTTCTTTGGGGATTCAGGGTGCCGTTTGCGTCCTGGAAGACCGCCTGGATCTCCCGGCGGCGGGCACGCCACTTGCGGTATTTCCACCCTCCGGTCGGCTCGCCGTCAAAAAGGATCTGCCCCTCGGAGGGCGTCTCAAGCCCGATGCAGAGGCGGGCCAGCGTACTTTTGCCGGAACCGCTTTCTCCCATCAGCGCCAGGGATTCTCCTTTAAGCCAGGTAAAGCTCACATCCCGTAAGACTGTGTTTACTTCGCCTTTGTCGTTTTCGTACCGGTGCGTCACATGTTCTACGCGAAGCTGGTCCATACAAAATCTCCTTTTCCGGTCTTGTGGTAGCTGGCCGCGTAGGCACGGGTCCAGGCTTCCTTCGGCTCCGACAGGAGCTGCTGCATCGTCCCTTCCTCCACGATATGCCCGTCACAAAGGACCGAGACCCTGCCGCAAAGCTTCTGCATGGCCTCCACATCGTGGGAGATGAGCAGAAGCCCCGCCTCCTTCAGATGCTCGCGCATCAGTTCCAGCAGGATCTCCCTGTTCTCTTCATCGAGGGCTGAGGTAGGCTCATCGGCCAGCACATAGGAGGGCCTTTGTCCGAGGAGCAGTGCCATGGCCACCCGCTGCAGCATACCGCCGGAAAGACCGGACGGTACGGAGGACAGGATCCGGTCTGTCTCTGTCAGATTGACAAGATGCAGCATTTCGACGGAAAGCGCGCGGCTCTCCTCCTTTGTCAGACGGTTCCGGAACCGGAAGGTCTCTTCCATCTGTTTTCCGATCGGGACCCGGGGATCGAACGAGGTCATGGGCGACTGCGGAATATAACCGATCGTCCTGCCGCAGAGCTCACGTCTTTGTTTTGGCTTTTTGTAAAGAAGCTCCTCCCCTTCCAGGCAGACCGACCCGGACGTAAGGTGAAGTCCCTGGGAAGGGAAGCCCATGATCATGCGGATCAGCGTGGTCTTGCCCGCGCCGCTCGCGCCGGTCAGGCCGTGCACCTCTCCTCTGTGAAGCGTCATGGACAGGTTTTTCAGGATCTCTTTTTTACCCGCGGATACACACAGGTTCTCAATACTCAGCATATTCTGGTTCTCTCTTTCAGAAGCCGTCCCTTCCCGGGCCGGCAAGTGAAGATCTTTCGTTTACGAATGTTGTGCTCTTTTTTCCTGTCCGAGAATGTTGAAAGCGAGGGTGCACAGGAACATGACCGCGATGGGATAAAAGATCATATCCGGTCGTTTGTAGGCCACCTTCTGCGCATCCAGGATCATGGTGCCCCAGTCGATCGTGTCGTCGCCGAGGCCGAGTCCCATGAAGGAAAAGCTGGTGATCATCATGATCATCTCCGCACAGGAAAGACATAGAAACAGGATGATGTCCCGCAGGATGTTTGGCAGGATATGGATGAACAGAAGCCGCAGCCGGGAGGCTCCTGCCGCCGTCGCACAAAGGATATAGGCTTTGGCATACTCCAGCTCGGTCTTCGATTTTGCCAGCTTGATCACCCGGAGAAACAAGGATGCCGCGATGGCGACCATCGTGGTCAGCGCACCGCTTCCCCAGGCCCCCATAAAGACGATCAGGTAGGCGATCGGAGGCAGGGCTGTAGCGGCGTTCAAAAGGCTCTCGCCGAGAAGCGACGTTTTTTTGCGGGCAGAGCCCATCAGAAGGCCGATAGGCAGTCCTGTCAGAAGGATCAGAATACTGCTGAACAGCACGATCACCAGGGTCGTTCTTCCCCCGTACAGGACTCGCGAGAGCACGCATCTGCCCATGGCGTCGGTTCCGAAGGGATACTGCGAAGAAGGTCCCTGCAGCTTTCCAAGGAGATCCACCTTCTGCGGGTCGTTCGGCGCAAAGAAAGCGCCGAAGGCACACAGAAGGATCAGAAAGACACAGATGCCTATGCTTATCTTTTCGCTTTTTTTCATTGCGCGTTCTCCCCCCTGGTCAGGTTCCGTTTGAGCAGCCGGTCCTGTGCTAGATCAGATACGATGTTGGTGATCACCAGCATCAGGGCCAGGAACAGTACTTCCAGATGGATCATCGGCGTATCCCGGTTCAGCACACTGTCGATGATGAGATAGCCGAGACCTGGCAGCGAAAACACGCGCTCGATGATGGCCGCGCCCGCGATGGTCAGGCCGATATTCTGCAGAAAGCTCGGGATCAGGGCGATCAGCCCGTGCGGCAGCATATGAAAGAAGAGGATCCTTTTTTCGGAAAGGCCTCTGCACCTTTCATAGAACACATAATCCTCCTGCTCCTCCTTCTGCAGTTCATTCCGGATCAGCCTGGCATAAAAACACATCGGCGCCAGGGCCAGACAGACCGCCGGATGAATGAACCGGCTGATCCCGCTGTTTCCCACGACAGAGATCCAGTGAAGGCGGGTGGCAAACAACTCGAGATAGACACTGGCCACATAAAATCCCGGGATCGAGATGGCCGCCAGTGTCAGAAACCCCGCGATCACCCGGCCGGCTTTTGGCAGAAGGTACAGAAGACACCCGGCGAGAATGGCCCCGGCTGCTTCTATAAGGGCCGCGATCAGCACCACCTTGATGGTCAGCGGGACGGACTGTACAAGCTCCGTAAGTGCCGGCCGGCCTGTCACAAGCGATTTCCCGAAATCCAGGTGGAGCGCATGATGGACCCAGTCGGCGTACTGGATGACCAGCGGTTTGTCAAAGCCAAGCTCCACCCGGAGCTCCTGGATCTGCTCCGGCGTAGGGCTGACCATGGCCCGCCGGGCATAGGCGGTGGCCGGATCCACCGGCGAAACGCGCATCAGAATAAATGAGAAAATACTCACAAGAAAAAACGTGAGTATGACCTCCATGATCCTTCGTATCATCGAACGATATCGCTTCATCATCCAACCACCCATAAGAATTAGTTATCTACAACTCAATCTTTTAAATTATATCGGTTTTCTGACGAAAAAAATCCTCTGTTCAGGCGAAAACTTTCCCGAAAGGGCAGAAACCCGACAAAAAAAAGAAAGACAGAAGAGATGTATCGTTCTCTCTTCTGTCCCTGTGATCAGAATGCGTTTCGTCGGTATTCCCTGGGCGTACAGCCCACGACATTCCGGAAGGCTTCGGTAAACTTTCCGGCATTTTCATAGCCCACCCATTCCGCGATCAGCGCGATGGGGTAGGTCTCATTTTTCAGCATCTCCGCCGCTTTCTCCATGCGAATGCCCCGCTGGTAAGTGTAGATGGGACTTCCGTACAATTCCCGGAAGCAGTTCTTGAGCGCGGTCTCACTGACGTCATGCGTCTCTGCCAGATGATGCACCGGCACGCGCATCCAGTACTGTTCCCCGATCTGCCTGTGCACGGATTTGGCGGCCTGCACGACCTTCGAGGGATAGTAGATCTGCCTGCTCTTGTGATTCAGCAGCCTCTCGCTCTGCAGATAATACAAAAGCTCCAGAAGCTTGATCCTGAGGAGGCTTTCCGTTCCGGAATCCTCATACCAGCCTTTTCGAAGTTTTTCCATGCGGCTGCTGACAGGCGCAAGGATCCGGCCGATCTCCCGGGAGGACCGCTGATAGAATACACTGCTCTCGGCGCAGAGCTTCTCCGCGATCCATCCGATATCGATGGATATACCGGGAATCCCTTCCTTCAGGAAAGGCCCGGCAATGTCCTTGTCGACAAAGATCCCAAGCCCGTAGTAGCTTCCGCCCGGAAAGCATGCCTTCTCCAGTGCACCCTCGTCCGTGCTGATGCAGAAATCATTCTTCTTAAGCACAGCGCTGCTCTTGTCCCTGAAGGCACATTCGTGGCTCCCGCTGATGCAGTAATTCATTTCGAGCATGCCGGGTCCCTCATCGCCTGACGGCAGCTCTTCTTTTGTATCGAACCGGTTATAGCTGAACCGGATTCCCGGATACAGTTCCCACATGAGCATCTCTCCGACCGCGCCGGAGATCGTGTACCTGCTCCTGCCGTTTCCCTCGATCGTCATGACCATCTCGCGCTCCGGGGGGATCTTTTCTCTTTCGGTATGTACTTGGCTGCTGTTCATGGCTGCTTCACTTCTCTCCTATGGACCAAACGAGGGCGGCGGAACGAGGGGACGGTTCTTACGTTCTGCTGAGTTGCGCAGAACGAAGAACCGTCCCCTCGTTCCGCGCCCCCTGTTCCGCTTGTTAGCTTCTTTTAACTATCATAACACACAAAACTCCGCCATGTCAAACCCGCGCGCCCCGTTGCTACATCTCTCGTTTCAGGAAGAACAGAAACAGCGGTCCGCCGATGATAGCCGTCACGATCCCGACCGAGATCTCGACGGGCGCAAACACCGTCCTCGCGACGGCGTCGCACCAGATCAGAACGGTTCCTCCCAGGAATGCGCTGACCGGCAGGCTTTTGCGATAATCGCCTCCCACCAGCAGCCGGGCCAGATTCGGCGCGACCAGCCCGACAAAGCCGATCCCGCCGCAGATCGCGACGGACACACCGGTAAGGACCGAAATGACCAGGATCATCACCTTCTGCAGATACCGTACCGGAACGCCGAGGGTTCCGGCTGTCTCCTCACCGCACTGAAGCGCGTTAAGATCCCGGTACCGGATCCCGAGATACAGGACGCACGCGGCGAGGAGCAGCAGAACCCACCACAGATAGGAAAGCCGCGCACCGGCGAGTCCCCCTTCCGTCCAGAAGGCCGTGCTTCCGGTCACAAACGCGCGCGGGCTCATCTTGATGATCAGGTGCACCAGTGCCCGACCGAACATGGAGATCCCCGCTCCTCCCAGCAACAGCCGTTCCATGTCGAGCCGTCCGCCCTTCAGGGAGTAAAGAAACAGAAAGGCCATGGCCGCGGCAGCTCCCAGGCCTCCGTTCACCGGCGTCTGATAGATCCCGAGGGAGGCGAACCACCCGGCCGCAAGACCGAAGGTGGCCGAAGATGCCGCCCCGTAGGAAGCGCCGAGAATATACGGATCCGCCAGCTGATTGTGGACAAGGCCCTGCAGAACGGCCCCGCCGGAAGCAAGTGCACAGCCCACGGCATATCCGATGATCGTTCTCGGGATCCGGGACTGGACCAGCACCACCTCCTGCAGCACTTCTTTTTCGGAGCCGCCGGCTGCCTGAAGCATTCTCCTAAGGGCCAGGACCGCCTGCCAGGGCGTGATCCGGACCGGGCCGATGCACAGGCAGCAGAGGATGCTGAAGGCCGAGACAAGTATTGGAAGCAGTATCTTTTTATTCATGCTCTACCTCCTTTTCGGGACGGCCGCCGTAATACACGATCACCTTCCTCCCCTTCTCCTTCGTATTCTCCAGGCTGCAGTTCACGTCAAAAGTCCCGCGGATCCTTTTCTCCTCAAGGACTTCCCCGGCCGGGCCGCAAAAAAGACCGCCCGGGGCTCCCAGCATATAGATGCTGTCACAGTACATCAGCGCCAGGTTCAGGTCATGGATGGCCGACAGAACCGTTTTACCGGATTCCCGTAAAAGGTCAAAGATCCGGAGCTGGTAGGAGATGTCCAGATGATTCGTGGGCTCGTCAAGCAGCACCAGATCCGTCTCCTGTGCAAGGGCTCTGGCGAGGATCACCCGCTGCTTTTCGCCGCCGGAAAGCTCCGTATACCGGCGTTTCGCTAGATCGGTGATCCCGACCCGTGCCATCGCCTGCTGCACAGAGTCCCGGTCCTTCTCGTTGTCCGGCTCCAGCAATCTCTTGTAGGGAGTCCTGCCCATCATGACGATCTCCTCGACCGTATAGTTGAAGGTCACGCTGTTCTCCTGCCCCACCACAGCCATCCGCCGGGCGATCTCCCGGCTGTTCATTTTTTTCATGTCCGTGCCGTCCAGAAAACGCTCGCCCGCAAGCGGCGTCAATGCCCCGTAGATGCTTTTCAGGAGCGTCGACTTTCCACAGCCGTTGGGACCCACGATCCCCACAAAGCTTCCCTCCGGGACAAGCAGGGACACATCCTCCAGTATGATCCTTTTTCCGTAGGCACATGTCAGGTGTTCGATCCTTAGTTTATCCATAAATGCCACTCTCCCCCGCAGGCAGAATCCTCCTTGTTTCGATCCGTCATAATGAACTTCATGAATCCCCGGCTGACCCGTGCCACAGGATCAGCAGAAAGACCGGCACACCGGTCAGTGCCGTCATGATACCCACGGGGATCTCATCCGGCGCGGCGACGAGCCTCGCAGCCACGTCCGCCCACACCACCAGATTGCCTCCGAGCAGGGCGCAAAGCGGCAGTACCTTTTTATGATCGGCCCCCACAAACCGCCTGGCGATATGCGGAACGATCATACCCACGAACCCGACGCTGCCGCAGACAGAGACGCAGACGCCGGTCAGAAGCGCGCTCACAAGGAACAGGGCTTTCTCCATGCGCTGAACATGCAGCCCCAATGTACCGGCTGTCTCCTCCCCGAAAGCAAGGAGGTTCAGTTCACGCCACCGGAGCAGCAGATAGCAAAGGCAGATCCCCATACAGACAAGCGGAGGCAGCAGTTCCTGCCATTTGGCCCCTGTCAGGCTCCCCGTCAGCCAGAAGGTCATTCCCCGGAGTGCATAGATGTCCGGCGCCATGACCGAAAACAGGCTGGTCACCGCGGACATCGTCATGGAGATGATCACGCCGGACATGAGCATATGGGTCAGATTCGTCCTCCCGTTCACCCTGGACAATAGATAGACCAGCGCGGTTCCTATAAGAGCGCCTGAAAAAGCGGCCGCATGCAGGCCGACCGCCAGCGCGGCCCCCGTCTGCCCCAGCACCATGTAGACTGTCGCGGCGGCGGATGCGCAGGAGGAAACGCCCAGCACATAGGGATCGGCCAGCTTGTTCCTGACCAGTACCTGCATACAGACGCCGCAGACAGCCAGGGCAGCTCCGCAGATAAACCCGAGCAGGACCCGCGGTACACGGAAATTCCAGATCAATGTCTGCTCCATCTGAGGTGGAATCTGTTCGGCGGAGAAGGCCGCCGGACGCAGTTCATATAAAAAGACTTTGGCTGCCTGCCCGGGAGAAAAAAACACATTTCCCAGGCAGACAGCCGCGTACATTCCCACCAGGGTCAGAAGCAGACAGCACAGGATGAGGCAGACTGTCTTCCGTCCCATTTTATTCCCCGGTTTCTTCGAAGCAGTCCGGATGAAGCGCCTTTGCGACTGTTTCCACATAACGGGCAGTCCGAAGGCCGGGCATCAGATCCGGCAGCTGCACGATGATGAAGTTTTCCTCCTGCACACAGGTAAGGCCGGAAAGGACCGGATCCGAGGTGATCCTCTCCTTCTTGTTCTCGATCTCGGTCTCATCTGTGGAATACTGATGGATCACGATAGCCGCAGGATCGGCGGCCAGGACCTCCTCCGGGGATACAGGCGCCCATGCAGCATCCACGTCCGCGAAGGCATGCTTTCCGCCCGCGATCGACACCAGCTCCGGCTCCAGTACCCTGGCTCCGGAGGTGTAAAGCGTTCCGTCGCCTCCGTCCATGGAGAAGCAGAAGATCGTCTTCGGCTCTTCCTCCGCCACGGCGGCTTTCACGGACTCGACCAGTTCCTTCTGCTCGTCGATATAGCCGTTCATGGTATCTTCGATGTCAAAGATCTGTCCGACTTCCTGCAGTTCACGGTACATATCCTCCGTGTTGGTCGCGCTGCTCACATACACATTGATCCCGTTCTCCGCCATCGTTTCCAGCGAGAAGGTGTCGTCAAGCCCGTCGTAGGGCATGTAGACAAAATCAGCCCCGCTTCCGACCACGGCCTCGATCGTCGGATCGCCGAAGGTCAGCTCCGGCATGGCAAAATATTCCTCCTCATACTCGGGAAGCGGGATCATGGCACTGTTGTTATTGCAGGTTCCGATGACCAGGTCGGACAGTCCGCAGGCAGCCATGACCTCCCGCACGTTCGGGCCTACCACGACGACCTTCTCGGGTGCCTTTTCAAAGGTGAGTGTCCGTCCGTAATTTTCGAGGGTGAGCGGGTATTCCGTTGCGGCCTGTACTGAAATGCCTGCCGCCAGGGTCATTCCGATCAGGGATAGAAGCATTACCGTTTTTTTCATACGCTGGTTCTCCTTTTCAGATCATTTTTCTTTTTGCTGCTGCCGGTCTGCCGGCACTTCCATTATATAAACAGAAGCTGCCTCAAAATGATCTGAACGGGCGGTTTATGCTCCGGACAGACAGAAAAAAGCGGAACGGGGGGACGGTTCTTCG
>JAFTPT010000034.1 GCA_017463155.1 Blautia sp. | reverse complement strand
CTGAGCGTTTTGCAAAATGAGCGGATGAAACAAGACAGAGAACCGTCCCCTGTCTTGTTTCATCCGCTCATTTCTGGTTGGAGTTAGCGATTAGCTCGCTTCGACGTTGCCCGGGGCCTTGCGGGCAGAGAGATCTTTGCCTCCGGCAGCGTCCGTCCATTTCCCTCTACTCCTTTAAACCGTGAGCGATCCTCCATTAAATTAGAACATAGATTGCAAATTACGCTGTTTTGTCTTACTATATAGTATATAGATAGAAATTCTCCTTGAGAGTATGATACAGCAGGAGGTTAACATGAACAAAGATCATATTATCGAGCCTGATTTCATGGACGATGATCTGTCAGTCATACCTGAGAATGATATTTCTCTTACATTGCCGGAGGATGATCCTGTTCCTCCGATAGAAGATGACAAGATTTCGCTTGCGCTGGACGAGGATCTCATACCGGCGGATCCGTCTGATCCTGTTCGGGAACCGGAAGATATCTCTCTGACTCTCCCTGAAGATGAGTCCGACGTTTCGGCTGATGCTGACGAGGAGTTGGAGCCGATCTCACTCAGTCTTCCTGAGGACGTACCGGAGGAAGCCCTAGACAGTCCTGATGAGACCGGGACTGTCGATGCAGTCTCTGATCAAGAGCCGGATGGCATCTCGCTCACTCTCCCAGAGGACGTACCGGAGGAAGCCCTAGACAGTCCTGATGAGACCGGGACTGTCGATGCAGTCTCTGATCAAGAGCCGGATGGCATCTCGCTCACTCTCCCAGAAGACGTACCGGAGGAGGAATCCCAAGACGGTCCTGGTGAAATCGAGGCCGACGATGCAGTCTCCGACCAGGCGGAGGATGGCATTTCGCTCACTCTTCCCGAGGACGAGCCTGACGCGGAACCTGACGACAATGCTGGTGAGACCGAGGCCGACGATGCAGCCCCTGACCAAGAGCCGGAGGAAATCTCGCTCACTCTTCCCGAGGACGAGCCTGACGCGGAACCTGACGACAATGCTGGTGAAACCGAGGCCGACGATGCAGTCTCCGACCAGGAGCCGGAGGAAATCTCGCTCACTCTTCCCGAAGACGAGCCTGACGCGGAACCTGACGACAATACCGGTGAGACCGGGGCTGACGATGCAGTCTCTGAGACGGAATCCACCGCGGACGAGGATGATAAAGCACCGGATACTGCTGCTGAGGATTCCGGGCGTGATGCTGCTTCTTCCGACGGCCCCGTCTCCGACCCGCCTTCTCCTGATGAGAACGTGCCGGAGTACGACGAATCGTCCGCAGAGGATAAGCCGCGCAGGCGGATCGCGCCGATGATCATCCTGCCGCTGGTCATTCTTGTGGTGCTTGCCACGATCGCATCCGTCAGCCTGTGGTACCTCTCCCAGCGTTCCCAGGTTAAGGAATCCCTGGAGGAGTATCTAAGCTATGTGCAGGATATGGATTTTGACCGGATGGAATCGATGATCCAGAGCAACGATCTTTCCGCTCTGGAGAACGCCGATATCACCAACGAGATCTTCTACGACTTTTTCCGCTCACTGAATCAGGATATGACTTACACGGTCAACAGGGTCAAGCTGGACATCAACAACAATACCGCCAGAGGCGTCGGGCACATCCGGTACGTGGACGGGACGGAGATCTACAAGGAGACCATATCCGAGTTTCTGAAAAAGATGGTGACGACAGCCTTTGATGGGAAAGAGCTCACAGAGCAGGAGACGCAGAAGAAGCTGGTCGATATGCTGAAAGAAAACGCTTCGAATACGGAACTCACCTATGCCGAAGCGGACATCCTGTATCCCATGGTGAAGGTTGACGGCGTCTGGAAGATCGTTTCCCTCGATGATGAGACCGTCCGTATCATGTCTGCCAATTTCAAAAATGTGCAGGACGAGATCGACAGGACCATCAACGGTGAAACCGTCTCCACGGAGGAGGGTCCCAAGACCTATGTGCCGGAAAACGGACAGAGCCTGGACCTTTCCACCGACCAGTTCTCGATCCGTTACAATAAACATGTCCTCGCAAAGGATTTTGCAGGAAATCCGTGCCTGCTGCTCTATTACGACTACACAAACAACAGCTCCGAAGTCTCGAGTGCAATGGTGGATGTCCAGATCTCTGCGTACCAGCATGGTCAAAAATGCCCCGCCGCGATCCCGGAATCTCTCGATACCGCCATTGATCAGTATATCAAGGAGGTCAAACCGGGCGAGACCGTTCTTGTCTGCCAGGCCTTTGAGCTCTCCGACGATACGGATGTGACCGTCCAGGCGGAGGAAGCCTTCCGTCTGAGCGATGACACGGTGCACACGCTGGTCCTGAAGTTTTCCTGATCCCGTAAAACAAGAGAGGGTATTCAGACACTGAAAGCCTGAATACCCTCTCTTGTTTCAATTATCCCTTCACTGAACTGTCTGCAGAATGCTTTCTCCTGTTAGTTTCTTATCGTTGTTCAAGGTTCTCTCCTTCTCACTGTTTTTTACCTTCCAGCTTGCCGCCTCACGCCGCTCGCTGATAAAGCTCCGGTAGATTCCTTCTTCTTTCATCAGCTCCTCATGAGTTCCGTGCTGTACGATCTTTCCGTGGTCCACGACAAGGATCTGGTCCGCATGCTCTACCGTCTTCAGGCGGTGCGCGATCATGATGACCGTCTTCTCCGCCGTCAATGCCTGTATTGCCTGCATCAGGTCATTTTCATTCTCCGGGTCCACATTCGCGGTGGCCTCATCAAGGAAGATGACCGGTGCATCCTTCATCATTGCCCTTGCGATGGAAATGCGCTGCTTTTCTCCGCCGGAAAGGCTCGCGCCGCCTTCCCCGATCACGGTATCATACCCCTCGGGCAATGCCTCGATGAACTCGTGGCAGCACGCCTTCCTCGCGGCTTCGATCACTTTCTCCATCGGCGCGTCCGGCTGTCCAAAGCGAATATTGTTCGCGACCGTATCATGGAACAGATAAACGTTCTGGAATACAAAGGAGAAGTTCTCCATAAGGGAATCCATATCGTACTCTTTCACGTCTCTGCCGCCGAGCGTCACTCTCCCGGCATCGGTATCCCAGAACCTCGCAAGCAGATTGACCAGCGTCGTCTTGCCGCCGCCCGAGGGCCCCACGATCGCCGTCGTGGTCTTTTCCGGGATCCGCACGGTAATCCCGTCGATCACCTTCCGTTTTTCATAGGAAAATTCCACATTCTCCGCCGCGAGATCCCTGTTCTGCGGTTTGATCATCTCACCCGTGATCGTCATCTGCGGTGTATCCAGGATCTCCTGCGCTCTCGTCACACTCACGTCCACGACCCGGAGCAGGGCGGAATAATTGCCGGCTGTTTCCAGGCTGGCGTAGACAATGAACGCCGAGATCACCATCACGACCGCCGTCAGGGTATCCATCGAGCCTCTGCAGTAGAAGAAGCAGGACAGCCCGACCATGCAGACTCCTGTCAGCTTTGCCAGAAAGCTCTGGGCTGTCATACGCGGGATCAGTTTCATTTCCATGTCCGTATTGATCTTCGCATTCGCGCCGATAGCGTCATTGAGTTCTCTGCTTTTTGTGCCGGTCAGATGGTATGCCTTGACCTCCGCCATTCCCTGCAGATATTCCAGAACCTTTTCGACCAGGCGTTCATCCGAATCGACCTTCTTTCCCGCCAATGTACCGGCGGCCTGCTGCAGAAAACGGTTCGCAAAAAGAAAAAGCGCAAAACCGGCCAGCAGTACCAGCGCGATCCTCCAGTCAAAGAAGAACAGCATCACGATGATCAGGGATGTCGTCAGAAGGCCTTCGCATACCATCATGATCACGCGTGTCGCCACATTTTCCAGATTCTCCATCACGTTCGTGGTGACCGAAGTGATCTGGCCCAGGGACTTTTCGTTAAAATAGCCCATGGGCAGATAACGCATATGTTCGGCGATCTCCACCCGTTTCCGGGCACAGGTATCATACCCGCCCTCCGTCTGGAGCATCATACTTTTTGACTTGATGAGGCCTGATCCGACGATCGACAGGAGCATGATCCCAAGAGAGAGCAGGATGTCCTGTGTCGTCACACTGCCCCGGAGAAGCGCCCGCACCATGCAGGCGATGGCCGGGATCTTGAGGGCTTCAAAAAAAGCCTGCAGTACTCCCAGAAGAATGGACTGATGAAATCTGCGGCGGTTCTCCTCCCCGCAGAATGCAAAAAAGCGGCTGACGATCTTAACCATTGTCCTTCACCTCCATATGCGCATTCCACATTTTTTCATACAGGTCATGATGTGCAAGAAGCTCCTCATGAGTTCCTTCTTCACAGATCTTTCCGTCCTTCACCACATAGATGCGGTCCGCGTCGACGATGGTGCTGAGCCTGTGCGCGATCACGATCAGGGTCTTCCCCTCCGTCAGCTTTGAGACGGAACGCTGGATCACGGCCTCGTTTTCCGGATCCGTATAAGCTGTCGCCTCGTCAAGGATCACGACCGGCGCCGCCTTCAGCATCGCCCGGGCGATGGAGATACGCTGCCGCTCTCCGCCGGACAGATGCCCGCCTGAGCTGCCGACCATGGTATCATAGCCATTCTCAAGGCCCATGATAAAGTCGTGACAGCCGCTCATCCTTGCTGCTTCCTCTACTTCGGCATCCGTTGCGGAGGGTTTTCCAAGACGGATGTTCTCTCTGACTGTCATGTTAAAAAGATAGTTGTCCTGGGAGACAAAGGCAATCTTGTCTGCATACACTTCCTGCGGAAGATTGCGGATGTCCTCTCCGCCGAGCAGAATGCTGCCGCCTGTCACATCCCAGAGGGAGGCGATCAGTCTCGCGATGGTGCTCTTGCCGCTGCCGCTCGGACCGACCAGGGCCACAAAGCTGCCTTCCGGGATCTTCATGGAAACACCGTGCAGGACCTCATTCTCCTGCTTTTTGCCTTCGTTCCCGTCCTTCTCTGTCTGATAGGAAAAATGAACGTCCTTCAGCTCCAGATCGTTTTTCTCCGGTGTGCTTCCCGTATCCGGCCGTACCATCTCGGGCGCGTCCAGGATCGAACGCACCTCCCCGAAGATCGTGCCCATGGTCCTCAGGTCATCCGAGTAGCTCATCAGGGTGACGAGCGGAGTGATCAGGCCGACGGACAGGATAATGATCATGACAAAGTCCTTGGGGGACAGGCTTCCGTTCTTTACAAGGAGTCCTCCGATCGGAAGTACCGATACCATGGTGGCGGGCATCACGACCATGGCGAAGGTCATAGGCAGGATGCTCGCCCGCATCCAGTCGATAAAGCTGTGCGCAGCCTCATAGGCATCATGGACAAACCGCTCATAGCTGGTTTTCGTCTTCCCGAATACCTTGATCACCTGGATACCGTTGATATATTCCACCGCCGTATCGTTAAGGGCTTTCGTGGCCGTGATCGTATGCTGGTAAAAATCTCCGCTCCCGACCATCATAAGTGCATAGCAGAACATGCCGATCGGAACGGTCACAAGGCTGGCAAGGCCCATCCGCCAGTCGATGGTAAAGATATAGATCACCATGATCACCGGCACCAGGAGATTGGCCGTAAATTCCGGCACGATATGCGCCAGCGTCGTCTCGATGCTGTCGATCCTTTCAACCAGCGTGTTTTTTAGTGCGCCGCTGCTCTCGCTGAGAACCGTACCGAGCGGCATGCGGGTCAGCTTTTCCATGCATCTTTTCCGGATCTCGCCGAGAACGGCAAAGGTCGCCCTGTGGCTGGTCGACGTCGAAAGAGCGTGGAACAGAACGCGCCCCAGCCACAAAGCAGCAATGATAAGACACCTGGTCAGGTAAAAAGAAAAATCCTGCCGTCCGTCCATAAGCGCGTGTATGATCCCCACGACTACAAAATAAGGCGCGACTGAAAATGCCACCCCGATGACGGCCAGGATCACGCTGAGCACATACTGTCCTCCGTGATCCCCTGTCTGGCCGAGCACCCAGGCAATGGGCGACTGTTGTTTTCTGTTTTCATCCATACATATGACCTCCTCTTTTTTTCGGTGTCAGTTAACAGATTGATGTTAGTGTTAGCTAACCTCCATGCAAACACATCGCCTGTCCCGGTGAGAGACAGGCGGTGTGTTTTTTACAGATTTTAAAAGCCTAACAGCTGCTGCCAGCCCGGAAGGAAAAAAGCCTCCACGGTATCCAGACACCGGTACGCTTCCTCCTCTGAATATCCATGAACGACCGGCTCAAACATGGCCGTCGTGTATGCGCTCACAAGCAGATGAAGCTCCTTCGGATCGATCTCCCGCGGGACATATCCTCTTTCCCTTAGCAGAGGAAGAAAGGAAAGCATCTGCTCCTGATGCTTTTCCGTCAGCATATGAAGATAGTCCTCATACGGAGAACCCTTTGCCTTTGTCAGCAGAAGCCGGTATTCCTCCATATTCGGATAGATCAGATCCCGCATCATATCGATCTCGGAATCCTTCCACAGATCGACGGCATTCCTCTCCATCGTATCTATACTCCGGCTGACGTGTGCTTCAAGCCACGCGTCGATCCTGTCAATGGAAGGGGATACCAGTTTTCCGAACAGATCGGCCTTGTCCTTACAGTGCCGGTACAGGCCTGCTGCCGTTATACCGCATCGCTGTCCGATCCGGCGCATGGACGCATTTTCATAACCATACTCCATAAACTCGTCCCTTGCCGCTGCAAGAACCTTCCGATGGGTCTCTGTCTTATCTCTAGGCACAATAACCTCCGCTTGTACGCACAGATCCTTTTGTTTGCTATATCTAACACGAATGTTAACACAATTAGCTAACGCTGTCAAGTTATTACCGAAAAAAAGAAAAACGCTGCTATGAACCATCGATCCATAACAGCGTTGTATTCAGGATATCTTTTTCATGATCCCTGCGACCAGTTTTTCATTGACCGGCAGGAAGACCCCGGCTACAGGTCCCACCAGGAAGGCACAGATCACGGTTCCGATGCCTACGGTCCCGCCGAGAAGGAACCCCAGCAGCACAAAGACGCCGTCGGTCAGGATCCTGACGACACTGAACTTCCTGTGCGTTTTATCGCTGATCACGACAGCCACAAGGTCATTGGGTCCCGTACCCGCCTCCGATTTGATCACCATCGTCATCCCGTAAGCCAGGATCACGCAGCCCAGGGCCAGCATCACGATCTTTCCGGGAAGACTCTGAATACTGCCGAGCGGCTTTCCCAGGATCATGTTGAAAAAGTCGATGATCGGTCCGCCGCAGAACATACAGATGATCGTCCCGATCTTGATGTAGCTCCGGTCAACGACCAGCAGCACCAGAATGATCAGGAAGCAGATCGCCATGTGCAGCCTTCCGTGCGTCAGGACGGACTCCAGAGGCGTTTTCTGCATCACATGGAGAAGCCCCTGCACCAGCACATTAAAGGGGTCCGAGCCGAGATCCGCGATCAAAAACAGCGTGACTCCCAGATGAGCGATGATAAGGCCGACCAGAAGGATCAGAATTCTGACAAGAAGCTTTTTATTCATACGCGTTCTCCTTCACATGAACCGGATACCGGCGGAATGCTTTTTTTGTCCCACAGGTATTTCGATGCCGCCTCCGATGGAACGTGAAAGCCCGAAAGTCTGAATAATCCGGCTTTCGGGCTGCTGCAAAAACGGAGATGGAGGGATTTGAACCCTCGCGCCGGTTGCCCGACCTACCGCATTTCGAGTGCGGACCCTTCAGCCACTTGGGTACATCTCCACGGATCCGTAAGGAACCGTAACCTATTATAAAGGCAATCCGGGCAAAGGTCAATTCTTTTTTCCTTCTGTTGACGAAAAGAAAAAGCTATACTATGATGATAACGGTATGTTTGAGCCGAATAATAATCCCTCTCAAGGAGAAATGACCATGAACAAAAAAAATGAAGCGATCAATGATGCTGTCCTGCAGCTGACGGAGCGCTATGCAAAGGAATCCCTCTTCTCTTCCGGTCAGGGAAAATGCCTGCCCAACCGTTCCATCATCGTGGACATCATCCAGGATCTTCGCCATATCCTTTTCCCCCGCTATTTCGGACCCGACTCCGGTTCCTCGGAGTTTCCCGAACACTTTATCGGGCATCAGCTCAATGACATCTATGACCGGCTTCGCGAGCAGATCCAGGTCGCTTTTCTGTATCAGAACGGAGAGCTCGGTGAGGAGCGTGCAGACGAGGTGACGGCCCGGTTTATCCGTAAGCTTCCGGAGATCCAGGAGCTGCTTCTGAAGGATGTCCAGGCCGGCTTTGACGGAGACCCGGCCGCCAAGAGCAAGGAGGAGATCATCTTCTCCTATCCGGGTTTTTACGCGATCTATATCTACCGGCTTGCCCACGTCCTGTATCTGGAGGAGGTTCCTTTTATTCCCCGTATCATGACGGAGTACGGGCATGGGGCCACCGGCATCGACATCAATCCGGGCGCCACGATCGGAGAATATTTCTTCATCGACCACGGCACCGGCGTCGTGATCGGTGAGACGACCGAGATCGGCAACTATGTCAAGCTGTACCAGGGCGTGACACTCGGTGCTCTTTCCACCAGAAAGGGACAGGAGCTCTCCGGCGTCAAGCGTCATCCGACCATCGGAGACCGTGTCACGATCTACTCCAATTCCACGGTTCTCGGCGGTGAGACCGTGATCGGGGAAAACACCATCGTCGGCGGTAATACCTTTATCACCGAATCAATCTCCGCGGACACAAAGGTGAGCGCCAAAAACCCGGAGCTCGTCATCAAAGCGCCACGTTCCAAGGAAGAAGAGATGAACGTGTGGTACTGGGAGATCTGAAAGTCTTAAAAAGCCGGACGTCAGGCATGACAGGCACGCCTCGTCCGGCTTTAACGGGGATTGACTTTTTTTCAGTCATCGTTTATAATGACTTCGTTGCGTAAAGCAACCGCAAGCGGGTGTAGTTCAATGGTAGAACACCAGCCTTCCAAGCTGGACACGTGGGTTCGATTCCCATCACCCGCTTTTTTTAATGCTTTTTTTGACGGATCAGTTCCCTGAAGTATCCGTCCGTGTTCACCAGTTCTTCGTACGTTCCGCTCTGGACGACTCTTCCCTCCTTCAGCACGATGACCCTGTCCGCCGACTTGATCGTAGACAGCCGATGTGCCACGATAACCGTCGTATGGCATTCGCTGGAACGGCGGATCGATTCCTGGATCTCTTTCTCATTCTCTGTATCAAGGCTGGACACAGCCTCGTCAAGAAGCAGGATCTTCGATCCGCGCAGAAGTGCCCTCGCAATCGCGATCCGCTGCCTTTGTCCTCCCGACAGCCTGGTTCCTGCCTCGCCGGCGATCGTATCATACCCTTCCGGCATCTGCATGATAAACGCATGCGCCATGGCGTCCTTTGCGGCCGCTTCCACCTCCGCATCCGTAGCTTCCGGTCTTCCCAGACGGATGTTCTCACGGAGCGAGATATGAAACAGGTACACATCCTGCAGAACGGCAGAGGTGAGATCATGCAGTGACGCAAGGCTCATATTCCGCAGATCCCGGCCGTCTATGGATACGCTCCCCTCTTCCGGGTCCCAGTAACGCATCAGGAGATTCATACAGGTACTCTTTCCGGCTCCGGAATGTCCGACCAGCGCCACCGTCTCTCCCGGCTCGATCGTAAAGCTCACATTCTTCAGGACAAGCGCGGAATCCTCGCTGTACCGAAACGAGACATCTGAAAAAGCAACTCTTCCCTTCATCCCGCTTACGTCCATATCCCTGCCCGTGTCCGGAACCTGCGGCTTTGCCTCCAGCACCCGATAGACACGGTCTGCCGCCGCAAAGATCAGTCCGAAATTCCGGGCTGTACTGCAGATATCCAGCACCGGCCCGAGAACCATCCCGGCCAGGATCGAGATAAACGGATACAGGGATGCGTCGATCCGCCCCTTCAGGATCAGCACAGCCGCGAGAGAAGTGACGGCCAGCATGGAAATCCCCAATGTCCCCTGCAAAAGTGCTCCTTCGGTGCCCAGACGCCAGCCGTACCGAAGCTGGCTTTCATAAAACCGGCTCATGTAGGCCTGGTTTTTTTCTGTATACCGGGTGCGGTAGTTCATGGTGAGGATCTCTTTCATACCCTGGATCCCTTCCACGGTCACCGCATTCGCATCTCCAAGCTGCTCCCGTACTTCCCTTCCCTGTGCATCCGCCTTCTTCTTCATAAAAGCCGGGATCCACACCATCAATATGACAAAGGGGATCAGCAGAAGTGCCAGCCCCGGATGTATCCTGCCAAGAACAAGGAACAGGATGAGCGGCGCGATCACGGCGACCAGCATACTCCCGAAGGTGTGGGCAAAAAACCATTCCAGAAGCTCCACATCGCTCATCAACGTGGATGCCAGCTGGCCGGAGCGCATGTTAAGGAGGATCGCCGGAGATACCCGTTCGATCGCGTCAAACAGCTGGATCCTGAGATCGGCCAGTACCTTGAACGCGATATCGTGATTCAGCCACATTTCCAGGAAATAGAAGCCGATGCGGGCAGCCACAAACACGGCCAGGATCAGAAGCCTTCCGCGAAGATCCGAAAGAAGCTGCCCCGAGATCGCGAGACCGACGATATACGCTCCCATCGCCGATACAGCCACAATGGAAAGCTGATGAAGGATTCCGCAGAGGATTGCCAGGATCATGCGGATCCGGTACTGTTTCAGGTGGACGACCAGCTTCAGGATCTGACCGAAGCGGGCATTTTCATGTTTCTTCTCACTGCTGCTCATAGCCCGCCTCCTTCTCCCGCATTTCATCCATCGCCTTCTGTGCCTCGATCAGATTCCGGTACACGGCATTTCCTGCCAGGAGTTCCTCGTGGGTCCCATATCCGGCGATATGCCCCTCCTCAAGTACGTAGATCCTGTCGGCATGCTCGATGGTCGAGAGCCTGTGCGCGATCACGACGGAGGTCCTTCCCTGCATACAATGGTCGAGAGCCTCCTGGATCCGCGCCTCGTGTTCAATGTCCACACTGGACGTCGCCTCGTCCAGAAGCAGGATCCGCGCATTCCTTAGCAGAGCGCGCGCGATCGCGATCCTTTGCCGTTCGCCTCCTGACAGGGTCGCGCCTCTTTCTCCGACCATCGTGTCAAATCCCGCCGGAAGCGCCTCGATGAACTCGAGGGCATTCGCCTGCCGGCAGGCTTCGGTCATCTCCTCCTCCGTCGCATCCGGTTTTGCCATCTGCAGGTTCTCACGGATCGTTCCGTAAAAAAGATAGGTCTCCTGGAACACGACTGCGGTCATGCTGCGAAGGTATTCCAGGCTGAGATCCCTAATATCAGTCCCGTCGATCAGGATCCTTCCCGAAGACACATCGTAGAACCGCAGGAGCAGCTGTACGATCGTGGACTTGCCGGATCCGGATCTGCCGACGATTGCCGTCACCTTGCCCGGCTCGATCGTCATGTCCAGGGCACTGACAGCCGGCGGAAGTGTTTCCGCGTACCGGAAGGTCACATCCTGAATCCGGATCTCCGGCATGGGGCTGACCGCGTTGCTGCTGACCGATCCGTCTTTGATCACCACCGGTTCATCGAGGATCGCGAACAGTTCCTCCGCCACGGAGAGGCCAAGATAACTGCTGTGCCAGTACGTGTTCATCTCACTGAGCGGCTTCATGCATTCCCCGGTCAGGAACAGGATCACGAGAAGGCTCCCGTAGGACAGCCTTCCCTGGGCCATATGGATGGAGGCCATCACAATGCTTGCAGCACTTCCGATGGCCGTACAGGCGACGATCACCGTCGAATCTGATACGGACACATTCAGGTTCTTCATCGATTCCCCGGCAAAATGCCAGGCACGGCCAGCCAAAAGCGCGCCTGCCCGTTTGCTGGCACCCAGGGATTTGAGCGTGCTCATCCCCTGCATATGGTCGATATAGCCGGAGTTCAGCTCCGCATAGTCCTGCCAGTACTCGATCATGACCTTCGACACGGCAGGCATGAACAGATGAGGAATTAATATAGACAGGATCGCCATCAAAAGTACCAGGATACCGACGGAGCTGTCCAACGTCCACATATAGATCGTAGAAAAAAGTGTAGTGAAAAGGACCACGACGGTCTGCGGCAGGTACTGGGTCAGGAACGGTTCAAAGGACTCCACGCCATCCGTGACCAGCGACTGCAGATTTCCACTTCTCTGACTGTTTCGATAGGCTGGTCCCAGCATCATCACCTTGTCGAGGATCTGGTTCCGGATCACTGCTTTCACCTTGGCCGCCATCTTCCGGACATAGCCCTCCTGAAATCGCAGCAGCAGCATACGAAGTACCAGCGCAGCCAGCGCCCCGAGCAGCTTTCCGGCGATCGTGGAGGCCGGACGTCCGTCCAACACACCGGTGATCGCCCCTGCCACCAGGAATGCCTGCGCAAAACCAAGTCCGGTGATCAAAAGACCCAGCAGGATCTTCGTGCAGGTCTCCCGGGGGATCCTGCCGAGGAACTTCACCAGTCGCATGTATTGTCCCATATCGTTTTGTCTCCTTCTGCAAATGCGTTGTCCGTTCCTTCGCGTCGCCGCAGGACCGGAGCCCGGTTATTTCTCCGCTCCCACGAGGAACAGCGGCATGAATGCGTGCAGCTCCCGGTCCAGTTCGTCCTCCTGCTCCTGCTCTGCCGGCAGCATGGTCCTGATATCCGGAATAGAAAACACTTTTGTAAAGGAAAGCTCCGTGAGATAAGCCAGATCCCACGCAGGGCGGTCCTTACTGCTCATGAACAGGTCCTTACTGATCCCGGCAAAGGTATCCTCCTTCCCGTTATGGGAGAAGATGCCTCTTCCTCGTTCAGCCCGCATCCGCTCATCCAGCTCCGTGAACTTCTTCATCCTCACCGCGTCAAAAAGATGCAGATAATAGTTGCCGTCAAAGATCAGAAGCCTGCCGCCGGGCTTCAGGATCCGCTTCCACTCCCGGTAGGCTTTTTCAGGGTCGCTGAGCGTCCAGGTGATATTCCGGCTGATCACCATATCGAAGGCTGCATCCGCGAAATCCGTCTCCTGGCAATCCATCACCCGAAGGGACGCCTCCACACCGGCGTTCTTCACGTTCTCTTCCGCCTCTTTGATCATGTTCTCCGTCAGGTCGATGCCCGTCACATGATGCCCTCTTTCTCCCAGGATCACCGGGAAAAAGCCGGGGCCTGTCCCACAGTCAAGTATTTCCAGCGGCCCTTCGTGCGGCGCATAGGACAGGATCAGATCCGCCCACTGCTCCTTTTCCGATTTACCTTCGTTCAGCGTTTTCTTGATGCCTTCATCGTAGACCTTCGCATCGCCTTCCCAGATTTCCTTTATCTCATGATTCAACATAGTTCATTCCTTTTTATACATGCAAGCACGACGCCCGCTCTTTGGGCTTATCGCGAAAAAGAATCCAGGCTGCCGGAACTGAGTCCGGATACCCTGGATCCTTTACTTATTTCATAGATCGTCCGGCATTCTTCACGTCAATTTACTGGATGTCAATGTTCCCCCAGAGAACGCTCTCATAGGATGTCGGTGCAACCTCCACACCGGTGAGTCTTGTGTTGTAAACATATGCCCGGTTCGGATAATACAGCGGAATCGTTACCGCCTGGTCCTTCATGCGGGCCAGGAGCTGGTCATAGATACCCTGTCTGGCTGTATCATCCACCTCGGTGGTCGCGTCCTCGATGAGGCCGTTCATCTCCTCGTCATACCAGAAGATCGAAGGGCTGGTCTCGGTCTGCAGGAAGCAGCTCCGCAGGAAGCCCATCGGCATCCAGGAATCCTCGTAGGAACGATAAATGATCAGGTCATAATCCCTGTTCGTCCAGATCGCGTCATAGTAGGCAGCGACTTCATCCTCCACCAGTTCGATCCCGATACCGGCTTTGGCATATTCGGACTGCAGGTATTCGCAGACGGTCTTCCAGTTCGCATATTCCTCGGTCTGCAGGACCAGACGGAGTGTCAGAGGCTCGCCGTCCTTCTCCACGATCCCGTCGCCGTCCGTATCTTCGTAACCGGCCTCTGCCAGCACGCTCTTTGCCTTCTCCAGGTCGTATTCGTAACCGGCACTGTTTTCATCCGTCACATAAGCGACCTCCGGCGAAAAGAAGCAGTGCGCGGCCGTTCCGTCTCCATCCAGAAGGGCGTCCACGATCTCATCCTGGTTCGTGGCATAGTTGAGGGCCTGCCGCACAGCGAGATCCTGGAGGAATGCATTGTCATAGTTCATGGCCAGGAAGAAGGTCTGTGTGGAGGTCTGCGTTGCCGTTGCAAGCGATTCATCTGCCTCGATCACAGACTTGTTTTCAGACGGAACATCCGCGATCGTCAGGTCCGCTTCCCCGTTCTGGAGAGCCATGGTACGGGACTGTCCGTCCGTCACCTCGCGGAGGACCACCTTGTCGACCTTCGGAGCCTCTCCGTAATAGTTCGGATTCGGTACCAGAACGACCTCCATGTCGTCCTCATAGCTTTCGATCATCCACTGCCCGGTGCCGATCCCGAGCTTGAAGGAACCGTCCTCTGCAAGGGAGCTTTCCGCAATCATGCGGAAGGGACGCGGATAGGTAAACTCATTTACAAGTGTGGAAGCCGCCTTGGCAAAGGTAAACTCGACCGTCGCATCATCGATCTTCTCGATCTTTTCAAGAGGTGCCGAGAAATTGGAACGCACGTCGTCCGTCCAGCGCTCCGTGTTCCAGATCACACTGTCCGCATTGAAATCGGTTCCGTCCGAGAATTTCACATCGCTGCGAAGATGGAATGTATACACGGTGCCATCCTCGGAAATTTCCCAGGATTCCGCCAGCGCGGGCTCGATCTCGCCGTTAAATCCATACCGGATCAGAGGATCATATACCATCTCATAAAGCCTGAAGTCTGCACCTGAAGTGATGGAATCCGCCTCCTCCGGACGAAGCACTTCCGAGGTCATGACCGTGATGATCTTCTCTTCTTCCGCAGATACCGCCGCCGTGACCGTAAGCCCCGTTACAGCAATTGCTCCTGCTGCCAGAATGGCAAGCATTCTCTTTCCTTTCATCGTCGATTCTCCTTTTCTTAATGTATGTTAGCAGTAGCAGGCAACCTGGTGGCCAGGCTCCCTTTCCACCATCGGTGGCATTGTCTCCCTGCACCGGTCCGTACAGGATACGCACCGGTTCTGGAACGGACATCCCTTCGGTACGGCATGGAGCTCCTCCGTCTGCTCCGGCTCATCCAGAAGCAGACGTCTTCTCCTTGGATCCGCAGCCGGGATCGAACGGTACAGAAGCTTTGAATAGGGGTGCATGACCCGCTCACCGATCGCTGTAGTCCCTTCCATATATTCCAGGATCCTTCCCTGGTACATGATCGCAACGGCCTTGCATACGTACGGCACGTTTGACAGGTCATGCGTGATCAGCAGGTAGGTCACGTCATATTTTTCCTGAATCTCGTTCAGAAGATTCAGGATCTGTTTGCGAATGGAATAATCAAGACTGGACACCGGCTCATCGCAGATGACAAGCTTTGGCCGCAGGACCAGGGCTCTGGCGATATTGGCCCGCTGGCACTGGCCTCCCGACAGCTGCGTGACATACCGGTTCTTGAGTTCGGGATCGAGTCCCACCCGCCGCAGCGCTTCGTCGACCCTCTCCTCATACGCCGCCCGGGGAAGCTTTTCATAATTCCGCAGGACCTCCACGATACTCTCCCCGATGGTATAGCCCGGATCAAAAACGCCGCCGCTGCTCTGGAACACGATCTGCATATCCTTGCGAAGAGGGCGGAAGGTCTTCTCCCCGGTTCCCTGAATCTCCTGCCCCAGAAACCGGACCTTTCCGGCCGAAGGCTTCTCGAGTCCTCCGATCAATCTGGCAAAGGTTGTCTTGCCGCTGCCGCTCTCCCCGATCAGGGCGAGTGAACGCCCCTGCATGATCTGCAGGGACACGTCATCCACGGCACGGACCACATGTTTTTTTCCGTAGTATTTTTTTAATCCTTCCGTCTGGATCAAGGTCTGCATTTCTTCTCCTTAGAGAACAGCGTTCAGAAGCTGTTTTGTATAGGCATGCTGCGGATGCTCAAAGATCTGCAGCACATCTCCATTCTCCACGATCTGTCCGGCCTGCATGATCGCCACCTCATCCGCGATCTCCGCCACAACACCCAGGTCATGCGTGATGAACAGGATGCCGATCTCCTGTTCCCGGCAGAGCTGGTAGATCTGGCGCAGGATCTGTTTCTGGACTGTCACATCCAGGGCTGTCGTCGGTTCATCCGCGATCAGATAATCAGGCTGCAGCGCCATCGTCATCGCGATCATCACCCGCTGGCACATGCCGCCGCTCAGTTCAAAAGGTCTTTTTTTCAACAGGCTTTCCGGCTCCTGCAGGTTCACGGCTTTCAGGTAGCGGATCGACAGTTCCCGTGCCTCCTGCCGGCTGATCCTTTGATGCTCTCTCAGGCCTTCTGTCATCTGCTGCTCTACCGTGAACAGCGGATCCAGCGCGGCGCCCGGATCCTGAAAGATCATGCCGAAGGTCCGTCCGTTCAGGGCATGCCGCTCTTTTACCGAAAGAGCCAGAAGATCCGTTCCGTTGCAGATGATCTTCCCGTTGTTGATCGATCCGTTCCTGGCAAGCAGGCTCATAACCGCCAGGGACGTAACGGACTTTCCGCTCCCGCTCTCCCCGACCAGCGCCGTGATCCTGCCCTTATGTACCTTGAGTGAAACATCCCGGACTGCATGAACGATCCCTTCCGGTGTATCAAAATCCACACAGAGGTTTTCTATACTAAGCTCATCGGTCTGTCGATAATCCATCCTGTAATCCCTCTCCTACCAGATTAAATGCCAGTACGACGATCACGATCACGATCCCGGGAATGATCATCAGCCTCGGGAATGTCTGGAAATATTCCCGGCTGTCGCTCAGCATGATCCCCCATTCCGGCGTCGGCGCCTGTACCCCGAGTCCGATAAAGGAAAACCCTGCGATCGCGAGGATGATCGAGCCGATCTCCATCGTAGCCAGTGCGATGATCGACGGTGCGATATTTTTCAGCACATGCCGCAGAAGGATCCGTCCGTGGCTGCAGCCTCCGGCCTTCAGCGCCATCATATAGTTCTGCCCCTTGACCTGCAGTGTCAGGGCTCTTGTGAGACGTGCATATTCCGCCCAGTACACCAGCGACATGGCCAGCACCAGGTTCCGACCGCTGGCGCCCAATGTGCCGGCGATAGCCAGCGCCACCACAAAGGAGGGCATGGCCATAAAAATATCGATGATCCGCATCAAGATCGTGTCTGCCCTACCGCCCACGTACCCGGAAACAAGCCCAATCGGAACTCCGATCAGGAGCGTGATCCCCAGCACGATAAAGCTGTAGGACAACGAATACCTGCTTCCCCAGATCAGCCTTGAAAGAATACAGCGGCCAAGCTGGTCCGTTCCGAGGGGAAACTGCCCGCCCGGTGCTTCCAGCTTATCGATCACGCTCACCAGAAGCGGATCGTTCGGGGAGATGAGCGGAGCCAACACCGCGATCAGGATAAACAGAATGGATATCACCAGACCGATCCTCGTCTTGGGGCTTCGAAGCGCCTTTGCCCATCTGATCCTGCCCTGGGACAGGGCCTTGACCTTTTTTTCCTTTCGAGACATAGACTCCTCCTGTTCTTTCAGCTGCCGCTCCGTTTCAGAGCTGGATCCGCCTGTCAACCACCGAATAGAGAATATCCACCAGAAGATTGACGACGACTACAACGGCCGACAAAACCAGAATAAAGCACTGCAGGACCGGCGTATCCTTGGATACGACAGCCTCGAGGGCGATCTTGCCGATGCCGTTGATGGAAAAGATCGATTCGATGACCGCAGATCCACATAACATATTTATGATCATCCCGATGGACCGGGTCAGCACCGGCATGAACGAATTCTTCATTCCATGCTTCATGATGATCCTGCCGGGAGATATTCCCTTTGCCCGAAGTGCCCGGATGTAATCCTTTTTGAGGACGCTCCCCAGATTGGTCCTGATCAGCCGGATCAGGATGCCGAAATAGCCGATGTCAAAGGTGAACGCCGCCACCAGCGGGATGCCCGAATAGGAGACTCCGCCCAGGACGGAAATCAGGCGCAGCTTCACGCCGAACAGATACAGAAGCATGAGGCCGATCCAGAAGCCCGGCATGGATACGCTGAGGAAGCAGAAAAACTGTATGACCTTGTCCGCGGCCGTCCCTTCCTTCACAGCCGACCAGATCCCAAGCGGCACCGCCACCAGGAACAGAAGCACCAGCGAGGTGAGTGCGAGCTTCAGCGTCTCGGGAAAATGCCGGAACAGTTCCTCCGCTGCCGGGCGGCCCGTCGAGTAGGATTCGCCGAAATCACCATGCACCACGTTCTTCAGCCAGTTCAGATACTGGATCGGAAACGGCTTGTCAAGGCCTTCCCTGTGCCGCACCAGCTCCACCTCGTCCGGCGTCGGATGTCCATAGATCTTTTCCGCCATGACCCTGGCCGGATCGCCGGCCGACATGGAACTCAGAAAAAACATCAGGAATGTGACCGCCAGCAGGACAGGGATCATCGCCAGCAGTCTTTTCAGAATATATTTCGCCATATTCAGCCTCTTCCGTTATTTGACAGCGCCTACAATGAACTGGGGTGTGACCCAGTTCAGTTCCCTCTGGAAATCATCCCACACAAGGTCCGTGATGTCCGGCTGTGCAAAGACACGGGTAAATCCAAGCTGCAGCAGGTATTCGATATCCCATTTCGGACGGACCTTGTCGCTCAGGAACAGCTGACGGCTTAACGCCGCCCCTTTCTCCGGATCCGTATGCGCATGGATGTCTCTGCCATACTTTGCCCGGATCCTTTTTTCATTCTCCAGATAGAGCACCTCCAGCTCCTTGTCGTACCGCCAGAGATACCAGCAGGCATCAAATACAAGCATGGTTCCACCGGGCGCAAGTACCCGCTTCCATTCGCGATAAACCTGCTCCGGGTCGTCCAGCGTCCAGGTCACGTTCCGGCTGATCACCATATCAAATGTGTTGTCCGGAAACCCCAGTGCGTGGGAATCCATCACATGCAGGTCTGCATCTACGCCGGCAGCTTCTATGTTTTTTTTCGCCAGACCGATCATGTTTTCGGTCAGATCGATCCCGGTCACATGATGCCCCCTGCGTCCTAATACGATCGGGAAAAAGCCGGGACCGGTCCCAACGTCAAGGATCTCCAGCCGTTTTTTGGCAGGTGCATTTTCAAGGACCAGCGAGATCCAGCCCTCCGCCGTTCTGCTGCATTCCAGATTGCCTTCGACTTCCCTGTCATAGGCATCGGCTTCACCTTCCCAATAGTCTTTGATCTTATCATTCAGACTGCTCATGTTCTGTCTCCTACTGTCTCATCCTTTATGAGCGATGACTCTGAATTTCTTTCCCTGATACCCGTATTTCCAGAATTCCGACCGGGTCACGGAATTTCTGTAGGTGTCACGGGCTATGCGGACCCGCTGAAAGCCGGCGGCCTTCAGCAATTCCCTGTCCGCATCCGGACGTTCTGTTCGCACGAGCGGCAGCTCACCGAATACTGAACTGCTGTCATGGTGCTGTTTCTTTTCGGGCAGTTTCCGCTCTTCAAGAACCGTCAGGAACGTTGAAAAATTCTTCCAGAGCGTCGTCTTCAGGGAATCATCGTCCCTCCGGTAGTTTCCGTCGTAGTAGATCACCTTGCCGCCGGGCTTCAATACATCCTTCCATCTGCGAAAAGCCTTTTCCGGATCGTAAAGCGTCCAGATCACATCCCGTGAAATGATGATGTCATAGGTTTCGTTCTCTTCCTCCGGCAGCTCGACCGCATCCTCGAGAACGGCTGTTGCCGCAACGCCCTGTGCTTCAAAATTCCGGGCAGCATGCCTGATCATCCCTTCCGCTCCGTCGATCGCCTTCACCTCGTATCCAAGGCGGCTCATCATGATCGACAGAAAACCCGGACCGCAGCCCACTTCAAGTATCTTTTTGGGGCCTTCCCCGATCGCACTTGCAAGCTCACGGCTCCAATAGGCCACGTCCCTTTTGTTCTTCAGCTGTTTTTGGATCGAATCATCATATCCGTCAGAATCGTGTGTCCAGGCATCCTCTACTTCTTTAAACATGGCTGTCTCCTTTCCCGGAATCATCTGCAACAAAAAATGCAGAGCAATACCTATGTATCCCCCTGCATACAAAAAGCACGCTCCTGCTCCCACCGAGCAAACGCATTCACGATTCCATGGCAAGTATCCTGACTCGAATTCATCCTACTATGCGCCTTCCCGGACAGCTTTGCATCTGTCCGGTGGTCCTGCAGTTCGTCCTTCCTACAGTAGCGGGGGCTGTGCCGGCATCTGACCGTCTTCCAGTTTAAACCGTAATGGTACCATGGAACTTTTTTTGATTTATTCACTTGTTATTTCCACTGAAATCATATATTATCAGTGATAAGAATCATATCATTTTTTACTTTTTTTATATAAATATCGTATTTTGAAGGGGTTTTTACAATGAAACTGATCGATTTTCTTCCAGATTCCTCCGAGGTCATCCATTATAATATTCCGCATCTGCCGGTCTCCCTGGAGATAAAAACCCTCGACCTTCTGTCCCGGCATCTTCTGCTGTCCCATTGGCATGAGGATATCGAGATCCTGCGTGTCCTCCACGGCTCCATGAAGATCATGATCGGGAGCGAGAAGCATATGCTGCGGGCCAGGGACTGCTTCATCATTAACTCCCGGCAGCTGCACGGGTTTGTCCGCATTCCCAATGAAACCTGCCTTTTCCAGTCGATCCACATCGATCTGGGGATATTCGTGGCGAACAAGACGCTTCATCTGACGCTCATCTCGCCCGTCTTTTACAGGGCAAACAACCGGTATTACAAGATCGCCGGGACTGAGGCGCGGGCTGCGCAGCTGCAGGCCCTGTTTGACCAGCTGTTCCGGCTGGAGCAGGAACGGCTGCCCGGCTATCCGCTGGAGATGACCGCGTATCTGTATCACCTGCTCAGCTTTCTCTATTCGGAATTCCATAACGAAAGCGGTGCATCTGATGATAATGACATGGATTCCCTGAACAACATGGTCACGTTCATCTCCCGCTATTATGACAAAAAAATCCAGCTCGACGATATCGCCAGAGCTGGAAACATGTGCCGGAGCCGCTGCTGTTCTTTTTTTAAAACCTATTTTGACCTGACGCCAAACGAATTTCTGGTCTCCTACCGGCTTTCGATCAGCAAGGACATGCTGCTCACCACCGATGATAAGATCTCCCACATCGCGGCCGCGTGCGGCTTTCCGCACCAGAGCTATTTTTCCAAGCTCTTTACGGCCAAGTACGGATATACACCGAATGACTACCGCCGTCAGAATATAAAGGATTCGCCCAACTGGCTCGGCGGCTGAAGCCCCGCTCCTTTACAGCAGCGTTTCCAATGCACCGCGTATCCCTTTTTCCCTGAAGAGCTCTCTGTAATAGCCGAGTTCTTCGCTGATCATCCCGTCGATCACCTGCATGCCGAGGAGCTCTACGGGAGCCCTGTCGTCCGTGAGAAGCAGTCCGCCGCGTTCATAAGGAGTGAGTCGTTCTCCGACCATCTGTATCATGGCGGTGAGGTCTCCCCGTTCCTCCATCTGCAGGTTTCTGTAAAATGCAGGGAGGATATCCGCATTTGCCGCGAACAGTTCCCGGTTCGTGTATCCCTGCACGTCAGCCGTATAGACATGAGGAAAAACGGCTGCGATGGTGTCGGACAGATATGCGTTGATATCCTGCGGGGAGTCGCTCCGCATATTCAGGTTGACAACGAGCACTCCATCCGGATCGAGATGCTCCTTCACCAGCGAGAAGAACTCAATTGAGGACATCTGGAACGGGATCGTGATATCCTGATAGGCATCCACGAGGATCACATCGTACTTTCGCTCCACACTGTTCAGAAAAGCCCGTCCGTCATAGGTCACAACGTCCGTCTCCTCTGGAAGCGCAAAAAATTTCTCCGCCAGATCTGTGATCTTCTCGTCGATCTCGACACCGGTCACCGAGATATCGTCAAAAAAGTCCCTGCACTGCTTTGCATAGGTGCCGCTCCCGTTCCCGAGGATCAGCATATCGAAGGATGCTTTTTCCTTAACACCGGCCATAAACGGCGCCGCCAGCGCATAATCATAATACATGCCGGTTAGCGCATCGTCTTTCCGGTAGACGGACTGGACGCCAAACAGCACATTGGTGGAGAGCACCACCTCCTGCGGATCCTCATAGACCTGCAGATAATTGTATACGGATTCTCCCTCGTAGGTCAGATCCGGTTCCCAGAAAGCAAAGCTGCTGTCATGTCCGAACAGGCAGCATATAAGAAACAGGAGGATGCCGGTTACGACTTTTCCGCGTATGGTGCGCGGGATTTTTTTATCTCCGTCCCTGTCCTTTGTCAGATAATAAATGATGCACAAAACAAGCAGAATGCCTGCAAAGATCAGAAACGTGACCGCAGTTCCCACCGCCGGAATACTGACAAAGGTCGGTACAAATGTTCCGATAATGCTGCCGATCGTGTTGAAGGCGTTCAGCCTTCCGATCACTTTTCCACTGTTATCCAGACTGTCCATCGTGTATCTGGCTAGTGAAGGTGTTACTGTCCCGAGCAGGAACAGCGGGAATACAAAGATCAGCATGCAGCAGACAAAGGCTGCCAGGACCAGAAACCCGTGGCTGACCGTAACGATCAGAAGGCCTGCCACGCCCGCGATCACATATTTTCCAACGCAGGGGATCGCGGCGATCCATATCGCCGCAAGCAGGATCCTCCTGTACAGCCTGTCCAGATCCGGATCCCGGTCTGCTGTGCGTCCGCCGTACAGGTTTCCCAGCGCCATGGCGATCATGATCGTTCCGATTATGATCGTCCAGACGATCTGCGACGAACTGAAATAGGGCGCCAGAAGACGGCTCGCCCCAAGTTCGACCGCCATGACTGTCATCCCGGCAAAAAATTCCGTCAGGTAGAGATATAATTTGTTTGTAAGCATAGACAGGTTTCCTCCCGGTTGGACTTGACAATTGTCTGTGCTGCCTGTATAATTGCAACAGAAACGCAAATAGAGGGGATTGGTCAAATGGTATGATAGGGGTCTCCAAAACCTTTGGTGGGAGTTCGATTCTCTCATCCCCTGCTTGAAATCCCGGAAATGAAAAGGCATCACCTTTCATTTCCGGGATTTTTTTGTGTGGCTGTTCTACAAATCCGAAACGATATTGTTTATCCAGACGCCTTTTCTGACAAGAATAAACCCTATGATGCACTTCAGAAAATCCGCCGCCTGTACGATGGTATAGATCAATATGACCGAAAGTCCGGTAAACCTGGACAGGCAGAATGCCAGCGATACACTGACGACCCAGATAAAGACGCTGTCAAACAGGAACGTGATGATCGTCTTTCCGCCGGAACGTAATGTAAAATAAGTAGCATGGAGAAACGCATTCTGCGGCATAAAGACCGCCGTGATCGCAATGAACCAGGTCGCAAGTCTCCGGGCCTCGTCGTTGGTATTGTACAGCCTTGGAAAGAAGGGAGCCACGAACAGCATAAGGACAGCCACGCCCGTACAGCAAAGGACGGAGAATGTGATCATCCGGGTATCCGTCTCCTTTGCCTCCTTCATCTTGCCCGCCCCGAGAAGCTGTCCTACCACGATCGCCACGGAATCACCCAGTGCGATAAAGACGATGTTGAACACGTTATTGATGGTGTTGGATATATTCATACCGGCGACCACGTTGAGTCCTCTCACGGAATAACACTGGGCAAGCATGGCGACTCCGGCACCCCACAACGTCTCGTTCACCAGCAGCGGCGAGCCTTTGATCAGGATCTTTCTGACAAGATTTCCATCCACATGCAGCGAACTGTAAAGCCCCTCCGCAAACGGCGCTTTCTCAGGATGCCTGTGCGTCCAGACAACGATGATCAGCATCTCGATATAGCGGGAAAGGACGGTCGCGATCGCCGCGCCGGACACGCCAAGCATCGGAAAACCGAATTTGCCATAGATCAGCAGATAATTAAAAACCAGATTGACCAGTACGGCGGCAACGCCTGCACGCATAGGAGTGATCGTTTCCCCGCATTCCCGAAGCGTGCTCGCGTAGTTTGTCGTCATCATAAAAGGCGGCAGGCCGATCAGCATCACAAGCATATACTCCCGGCCATAGCGCAGAGTCGCTTCAATATCCTGCGGGGAGCCCTCTCCCTGCAGATACAGCCGGATCAGGCCGGATCCAGCAAAGATAAAAAGCAGGATCGCGCCCACGGTGATCACCAGGCTCATCCAGAACTTGAAACGGACGGTCTGCCTGACACCTTCATGGTTCTTCTGTCCAAAGTACTGCGCCGTAAAAATACCGGCACCAGAGACTCCTCCGAACATACACAGGTTATACACGAAGATCAGTTGGTTAACGATAGAAGCACCGGACATCTGCACCGTACCGACACGCCCGATCATGATATTATCCAGCATGTTGACAAAATTCGTGATCCCGTTCTGGATCATGATCGGAACAGCAATTCCGAGCACCATCATATAAAATTTCTTATCCCCCAAAAAACGGTGGATTATTTCTGCCTTTCTCCCACGTTGTTCCATCGCCTGCTCATCCTTCCAAATACACAAAAAAGGAAATGCGAATGAACGCACTTCCTTTATGAACCTGTACCTTCAAAACTACATACATGTAAGACATTCCTTGAGATATCTTAAGACCCACATACCGATCAGCAACTTATTTCCATGCTCTGTTCCCTCAGCTAAGCTCGAACTTCGCTCTCGCTCGTTCTCACTAAGATTCGGGAACCACCTCGCACTAGACTCAGCCTTCGCTTTCGCTCGCCTTCGTCAAGTTGCTTTCGGTGTGGTCAAGCCCTCACCCGATTAGTAGCAGTCAGCTGCACATGTTGCCATGCTTCCACCTCTGCCCTATCTACCTCGTCGTCTTCAAGGGGGTTTACTCTTACGATGGGATAACTCATCTCGAGGGGGGCTTCACGCTTAGATGCCTTCAGCGTTTATCCCTTCCAGGCTTGGCTACCCGGCCATGGGGTTGGTACCCCAACCGGTCCACCAGCGGCCCGTCCATCCAGGTACTCTCGTACTAAGGACAGCTCCTCTCAATTATCCTACGCCCACGCCTGATAGGTACCGAACTG
>JAFTPT010000033.1 GCA_017463155.1 Blautia sp. | reverse complement strand
ATCTACGCCCGGCTCTGCGATCCTCCTTTTAAAAACGCAGGTCGACGGGGCTTAGGTGGATGTTTTGCGCCCTTTTAGAATGAGCCAAAATAATGCGAATTTTTACTCATTCAGGTCTTGACATTTCACCGCTGGACTTTTCTGATTGTATTGTATCATAGAAAAGAGCAATGTCAATAGGGATTGTTATATATTTGTAACATAATTATTCTTCTATGTTTTGATTTTGTACCTTTGTAGGCCCCCTATCAATGATTCCTCATTCCATAGAATATTGCTTTGTCTTTCTTCTCCTTGACGATTGGACGCATTAATGCTATCATTAATGCTATCATTAATTCAAACATATAAGCTTGATCATCCGCTAATTGAAAAGGCAAAGTCAAAGCGAGCCGACTGGATTACCAGAAAGGGGTGACATACATGGAAACTTGGGATGATTACAAAAAACATGTCAGAGAAACAGATCCCGAAATCGGAAAGGACATCCATGAGATCGAAGCCGTTTCTCAGATAGTTGGAGCAATGATTGAACGTCGACACGATCTTTCCCTTTCTCAAAGAGATCTGGCAGAGCTTTGCGGGATTCCCCACTCTTCTGTAGCAAGGATCGAGTCTGGCAAGAGTACACCTAATTTAAGTACTTTGCTGAAGATATTCCGCGAGCTTGGCCTCTGTCTTGTGGCAGAACCGCTCACGGCACCTGTACGACCAGGGAAATGAATTTCAAATGTGCTTATCAACAGACTTGTTGTTTTAATATGTGAGGAAAACTATCATGCCTGAAATCTTCGCAAATGATCTATTCGAGATTCACGGGATTCATATACCTATTTCTTCCATTACGGATTATCAATTAAAAGAAATAGAGTTTATCATGCGACCAATCTATTACATGAAACGATCTTCAAAGCTTGCCCAAATTTTCTTTAGTCCGGAATATGAAATTGTATTTGACAAAATGGATTATTATGCTGCAATTATTGATGAAGCTCGCTACAAAAATGCTGTAGAAGATGCCGAAACGAATAATCTTTGGGAAGCCATGGCCAAAACCGCCGCTACTGTTATCTCTGATGTAGTTTCAAACGTTATGGGTAAATCATCTGTGACAAGCACAAAATATCGATTGATGAATCCTGCCGGAAGAGTTTTTGAACGGACTTTGGACGAGATCCCAGCCATTATATATCGAGACGACGGAAAACAATCTGAAGTTTTTAAAAATGATGAATTATATACCAGGCTGGGAGAACCGATTGCTCCAACCATTGTGACAATTCCTTCATTGAGAATTACCGTAGAAGATGGTGAATATATATTCTTTGGCGATGGAATTCAGATCAACAACATAGAAAAAGAGTAATACCATAAAACCTGCAAGCGCCCTACTTATTCCTTGGTTGTACTTGCAGGAACCACTATAACTATCGGCTACTTGATAGAAAGAGAGGCCTGTTTTGCTGATTATCAAAATGATCTTATCCCTGCTGTGCGGTGTAGCACTGTTCATGTATGGCATGGCCCTGATGGGCGACGGATTAAAAGCCGCAGCAGGAGAAAAACTTGAATCCTTCCTCTACAAGATGACAAACACCCCCATAAAAGGACTTCTGCTCGGTACGGCGGTAACCTCCGTCATCCAGTCGTCGTCCGCGACCACCGTCATGGTCGTGGGTTTCGTCAACTCCGGTATGATGAAGCTTTTCCAGGCGATCAGCATCATCATCGGCGCCAATATCGGAACCAGCATTACCGGCTGGATCCTCTGCCTCTCCTATATTGATGGTTCAAGCGGCGTGACAGCTCTTCTGTCATCTTCGACCATCGCGGCCATCGCGGCCATTTCCGGTATCCTGTTCCGCATGCTGTCAAAGCATTCGTCCGGCAAGCATCTGGGATCTGTCCTGATGGGCTTTGCCATCCTGATGACGGGCATGCAGATGATGAGCGCCGCGGTCAGCCCACTCCGGGAAAGTGCGGTCTTTACAGAGGCTGTGACCATGTTTACCAACCCCTTCCTCGGTATCGGGCTCGGAATCGTCATGACGGCCATCCTGCAGAGCGCTTCCGCTTCCATTGGTATCCTGCAGGCGCTTTCCGTGACCGGAGTGCTCAGCTTTTCCGCCGCTTTTCCGATCATTCTGGGTATCGGCGTCGGTGCCTCCTGTCCGGTCCTGATCTCCGCCATCGGAGCAAACCGCAACGGCCAGCGAAGTGCCATCGTCTATCTGCTCATCAATACGTTCGGCATGCTGCTCTTCGGGATCGGGTTTTATGCCGTCGATGCGGCCGTCCACTTTCCGTTTCTGGATGTCACCGCGAATCCCGTGCTGATCGCGTTTGTCAACTCCGTCTACCGTATCGCCACCGGAATCCTGCTGTTTCCGTTTCTCTCTTCCATCGAGAAACTGGTATGCTTCCTGATCAAGGATACACCGGAGGATCTGGAGGATCAGAAGGACAATGCAGACTTCGAGCTTCTGGATGAACGATTCCTGACCTCACCGGCACTGGCTCTCAGCCAAAGCAACCGTGTGATCGTCGGTATGTCCAGAAAAGTCCGCAAAAACGTTGGCCGTGCCCTGAACCTGATCCACGAATACTCCGAAAAAAGATTTGAAAAAGTTCAGCGCAAGGAAGAACTTCTCGACAAATACGAATCAAAGCTCGGCGCCTATCTGACGCTCCTGACCAAGAACGACATGAGTTCCCAGCAGACCCGGCAGGCTACGGCCGCGCTGCGTCTGATCGGAGATATGGAGCGTATCGGTGACTATGCGTCCCGCATTTCGCACATCACCAAACGGATGAATAACGAAAACGTTTCCTTCTCCAATGACGCCATGCATGAGCTGAACATTATGATCGAGGCAGAACGGGAAATCGTAAACAGTACGATGCAGGCCTTTCAGGAAAACGACCTTGACACGGCCCGGAAGATCAAGCCCTTCTCCGCCGCGATCTCCACTCTCTGTGAGATCCTGCAGGCACGGCATATCGGGCGGCTGACCCGGGGAGAATGCAGCATCCGGCAGGGTGCAGAGTTTAATGAGCTGCTGAATTGTTTCGAAAGGATTTCCTCCCACTGTGTCATCATCTCCGGAATGGTCCGGAGGGCATACGATGGCAATCCGGACTATCATGTCCACTCTTTGAGCGCGCGGGAACTCACTCCGGAAGAATACACCCGGTATTACGATGATTTCCTGCAGCGATACGATGTCATCATGAATGTCGAAAGACCCATCAGTATCGAAGATGAAGCGGTGCAGTAAAAAGACAGGGGACGGTTCTGGAAAAAGACAGGGGACGGTTCTGTGTCTTGTTTGACAAAGCAAACAAGACACAGAACCGTCCCCTGTCTTTTTCCCTGTCTTTTTCAGTTTTATCTTGCCTGTTTTTTCCTGACAGTCCCGACCGCCACATACAGCATGATCAGCACCCATGCGATGCCCAGCACGATCAGAAGCCCTTTGGACATGGCCGGAAGCGGCCCGAGGGCTTTTTTGCCGTCCGCGCCGGCGCCGCCCAGCTGGTCGAGCCGGTACAGCGAGGTAATATCACTGTACAGCTTGTCATAATAGGCGTCGTCGATCGTCTGTTTTCGCCGGACGGACTTGGTCACGTTCTCGATCAGCTGGCCCGCCGCGTCGCGAAGAGAAGCCGATCCGTTGAACACCGGCGTCGTAAAGGTGTTGGCGGTGTTGTCCATCAAAAGCTCCGCCGCCTGGATCTTGGTCGCATAGTGAGCCGCATTGTCCTCACCCGCCAGAGAAAGATATTCCTGATAGGACGGATCCGTCTGGGCTTTGGTCGTCACAGGCACATAACCCTCGGTCTCCGAATAGGCGATCTGCACGTCGTTGGTCAGCAGATACTGGGTGAACAGCCAGGAGGCCAGCACCTCCTGCGGGTCCGCTTTGTTGAAAATGCAGACCGACGGTCCCTGGGAGATCATCTTCGGGTTCGAGGGATCATCCTGCGGGATCGCCATAACTTCTGTTTCAAACTCGACGAACTTGTCGGCACTGATGTCCGAAAGCGGTGCGTGGCTTCCCATCCAGGTAGCGCCAGCGGTGGAGTCCACGGCAAAGATGCACTGCCCGGCATTCAGGAAATTGGCGGGATAGCCGGAGATCTTGAAGGTAGAGAAGGCTCCCTTGCCGGTGTGCTCCGCGATCGTGTCCAGGAATTCCCGGGTCGTATCGTTGAACAGCAGGATCTCCCCTTCCTCCGTGGAATAGCCGGCGTCCTTCTGTTTCAGCAGCTGGATCATCATGTTGTCGGTCGACTTGTAGATAAAGGGGATCATGACCTTCTGGCCATTGACCTCAAAATTCCCCTGTGCGTCCGTTTTGCAGGCAGCGTCGGCCACCTCCCAGACAAAATCCCACGTCAGAACCTCGGGAAGTTCAAAGCCCAGCGCCTCCACATAGGTCTTGTTTACGTAGCAGGCTTCCGTGGAGCGCATATACGGCAGTGCGTAATGCTCTTCCCCGATCATGCATTCCTGCAGGAATTCCGGCACGATCTCGTCCTGCGCAGGGCCATCGAACAAAAGCTCACTGCCGCCAAGACCGTACCTCTCATCGGCAAACAGCTCATCCAGCGGAACGACGGTGTTGTTTCCCGTCAGATAGGTCGCGATATGGTCCGGATAGGTGATACAGACGTTCGGCGTCGTGTTCGTCGCAATGTTCGTAATGACGTCGTTGTAGATCTTTCCGTAGTCCGTATACAGGCGCAGATTCACCGTGATATTCGGGTACAGAGCTTCAAAATCCGAGATTGCCTTTTCGTAGATCTTCGTCTGGGTCTTGTTGGTATCATTTTTGGCCCAAAAGGTGATCTCCTGCTTTTTGGAGGTGTCCAGGCTCTCCGGGACCGAAAAACTCTCGCTCTTTTTGGCGCCATGGCAGCCGGCCATCAGAAGACAGACCGCAAATGCCGGCAGGAGCACACGGAACGCGTTTGATCTTTTCATCCCTTCAGACCTCCTCTCGCCACACCTGCCATGATCTTCTTGCGGAAGATCAGGAACAGCACGATCAGCGGTACCGAGATTACCACCACCGCTGCCATCATGGCAGGGATGTTCTCACGGCCGAATCCGTTCTCGCGGATCTCCTGGATCCCGTTGGAGACCAGGAAATAATTCTCATCATCGGTGATCAGCCGCGGCCACACATAGGAGTTCCAGCACTCGATCACCTTCAGGATCGTGATGGTGATCAGCGTCGGCCGGCTGATGGGGATCATGACCCGCCAGAGGTACCGGAAATCGGAGGTGCCGTCCACCTTGGCCGCATAGTACAGGTTGTCGGGGATCTGTTCAAAGTTCTCCTTCAGCAGGTAAATGTAAAAGACCGACGTCACCGACGGAAGGATCAGCCCCAGGAAGGTGTTCCGCAGGTCCAGATTGGTGATCGTCACAAAATTGGTGATGATCACCAGCTCGTTGGGGATCATCATCAGGGACAGGAACAGCACGAACACAAAATTCTTGCCCTTGAAATTCAGCCGTGCAAAGGCGAAGGCCGCCAGCACGATCACGATCATCATCAGCACCGTCGTGGCCACCGTAAAGATCAGCGTGTTCAGGAAATACCTGGCCAGCGGCACCGCCGTAAAGGCGTCGACGTAGTTCTGCAGCGTCGGCGACAGGGTGTAAAACTTCGGGATGTACTCCGAATTGTAGGCGCTGTAGCTCTTGATCGAGGTCAGGACCATCCAGTAAAAGGGAAACAGCACCATCACAGCCCAGAATGCCAGGAACACATAGGTGATGATCCGGCGGATCCGCTGCCTCTGCCTGGCCTTTTTTTCGATCAGCTCATATTCCAATTGATTGCCCATAGCTTTTCTCCATTATGCTCAGGAATAATGTACATGCCGGCGGCTCACCAGCAGGTTGATGACCGTGATGGTCAGCACGATCGCGAACAGAATGATCGCGGCTGCGGACGCGTAGGACGGATAGCCGCCGCTGTCGCCGTACAGCATGTCGTAGACATAGCCGACGATCGTATTCATCTCTGCCGCGTTCAGGTTGGTGCCGAAAATGGCGACCGCGTCACTGTAAGCCTTGAAGGCTCCGATAAAGCCGGTGATCACCAGGTAGAAGATCATCGGGGAGATCATCGGCAGTGTGATCCTTGTGAAGATACGGAGGCGCGATGTCCCGTCCACCTTTGCCGCATTGTAAAGGCCCTGGTCAACAGAGGCAAGTGCACTGGTCAGGATCAGGATCTTGAACGGCATGACGATCCAGATCGTGTAGAAGCACAGCACGAACATCTTGGCCGCGTAGGGTCCGTCAATGAAGTCGACGCCTTTTGCCCCGAAAAACTGGATGATCAGGTTGACAAGGCCGTCCGAGTAGGGCGTTTTCTTAAAGAGGATCATAAACACCAGACCGACCGCCAGCGTGTTGGTCACATAGGGCAGGAAAAAGACGGTCTGGAAAAAGTCCCGCAGCTTTTCGATCGAATTCAAAAGCACGGAGATCAGAAGCGCGATGCCTGTAGAAAGAGGCACGGTGATCGCGACCAGGATCAAGGTATTCTTGAGCGCCTGCAGGAAATAGGGATCCCTGAGCACATAGGAATAGTTGTAGCCGCCGGTCCCGAAGAAGGTCTGGGATGCGGAATTGTATCCCTCCTCAAAGGAATAGACAAACACGTCCACCAGCGGATAGACCATGAACACGCCCAGGAAAAGGATCGCCGGCAGCAGGTAGAGCCAGCCTTTTCGATTATTGTTCTCCATATACGTTCCTCCCGGGCTCAGGCGATGTCAAAACGTACCCGTTCTTCCGTCGCTTTGTTGAAGATATGTGTCTTGTACGGCTTCAGCGAGAAACGAACCTCGGCGCCGGTGGTGTCGACCTGGTTCTCCGCGCTGATGATGGAACGGATCATCACGCCGGGCGCCGCGTCATGCTGCGAGATCACGCTGATATCACGGCCCATGACCTCCACCCTGTTCAGCCGGCAGGAAAGCGGCCCTTCCGGATCGAGGATAAAGCCCTCCGGACGAACGCCGGCGTAGACCTCCTGATCAGCTGCTCCCGGTACAGAAAGGACCTCCTGTCCGCCGATCAGCAGCTTTCCGCCCTTGATCTCACCCTCAAAGACATTGATAGGCGGCGTTCCCAGGAATTTTGCCACAAACAGGTTTGTCGGATCATCATAGACATCCTGCGGCGCACCGATCTGCATCACGACGCCGTCCTTCATCACCACGATCATGTCGGAGATGCTCATGGCCTCCTCCTGATCGTGGGTCACAAAGATCGTCGTGATCTTCGTCTCCTGCTGGATCCGGCGGATCTCCTCACGGGTCTGGAGACGCAGGCGGGCATCCAGGTTGGAAAGCGGCTCGTCGAGAAGAAGCACCCGGGGGATCTTGACCAGGGCTCTCGCGATGGCGACACGCTGCTGCTGGCCGCCGGAAAGCTCGTTTGGCTTGCGCTCCATCAGATGGTCGATCTGCACGAGACGTGCGGCCTCCGCCGCCTTCTGCTTCATCTGTTCCTTGGTAAGCTTGTCGGCCCCCTTCAGGTTCTGCAGGGGGAAGATAATGTTCTGCTCCACGGTCAGATGCGGATAGAGGGCGTAGTTCTGAAAGACCATGCCGACGCCCCGGTTCTCGGGCGGAAGGTTGGTCACGTCATCATCTCCGAAAAGGATCTTGCCGCCGGTGGGCATCTGCAGGCCGCAGATCAGGTTCAGAGTGGTGCTTTTGCCGCAGCCCGACGGACCCAGAAGCCCGATCAGCTTGCCGTCCGGGATCTCAAAATTGAAATCATTGACGGCGATCACCTCTTCCTTTGACTTGCGGTTGCGGCTTGGGAATTTTTTTGTCAGATGCTCAAGTATCACTTTCATAAGATCATTCTTGTCCTTTGCATGGTGAATGGATTGACGGAAATACTGTTTTTATTTTATCACTCCTGCTGTTTTAAGGCAACAGGCGAAGACTATCTCCGACGCTGATCTTCAGCCAAATATAAGCATTTTTTACTATTTTTCGAAAAAAAGGAAAAGATAGATTACACATTCCTTTATAAGTGTGCTATAATGCTTGTCAAATCAATAAAACAGCTGTCCCGGAAGAAAGACAGCAGACAGGAGTGATATTATGAAAAAAGCATTAACCGCAATCATGCTCGCAGGAGCACTCGCAGCAACGACTCTTACCGTCAGTGCAGAAGGCCTCGGCCTTGCTGATCTTGCCGGACAGGCTCTCACCCAGCTGGGTTCGAATGTTGACATCAGCAGCCTGAACCTTGGCGGCCTTGATCTCAACAACTTCAAGCTGGCCGACGTGAATTTTGACAGCCTTCTCGGCTCCCTCAAAAATTCCGGTATCCTCGAGAACCTGGATCTCAGCAGCCTGAACCTTCAGGGTGTCCTGGACCTGGCCGACAACAGCCAGCTGCTGCAGTCCTTCGGGATCAACAGCATCGACAAGGATGCTCTGCAGAGCGCACTTACGGACAGCCGTGTTTCCACGACCCTCAACAAGATCCTGGGCGACGCCGGCAAGGGTGTCTCCGTACAGGCTACGATCAAGGGTCTGGCCGGCAACGCAACCGTCAAGGAGCTGTTCACCAAGGTGACCGGACAGGACCTCAGCACGGTTCTCGGCAAGGTCAACCAGGAGAACGTGACCGAACTCATGAACCAGGGCGTATCCGCTCTGTTCAGCCAGAATACCGGCGCAGGCTCTGCTTCCGCCTCTTCTCTGCAGACTCTGCTGCAGGGCGGCATCAACAGCCTGCTCGGCAAATAAGAATCCCTGAATTTATCAAAAACAGCCATTTCCTGAGCGGAGATGGCTGTTCGTTTAAAGAGAGGACATCTATGACTTTATATGTGATCAGACACGGCGAAACCGATATGAACCGCCTGGGCGGACACTTCCAGGGGCAGATCGAGATCCCCCTGAACGAGACCGGCATCCGACAGGCCGAAGAAGCCCGTGACCGGTTCCGTCAGGAGAATCTCACTTTTTCACACGTATTTGCCAGCCCCTTAAGCCGTGCCTTCCGGACCGCCGAGATCGTTTCGGGCTTTTCTCCGGAAAAGATCATCATCGACGACCGGCTGCTGGAGCTGAACTTCGGGCCCTTCGAGGGGCGCGCATGGGAGGAAATGAATCCCCGCACCCTTCATGCTCTGCTGCATGACCCGCTCAATTACTACCCGCCGGCCGGCATGGAGACCATCTATCACCTGGTTGCCCGCTGTTCGCAGTTCCTTCAGGACATGGCGTCCCGCAGCGGGGAATTATCCGGTAACATCCTGATCGGTGCCCACGGCGGGACGATCCGCGGGATTCTCTGTGCCATGCATGTCATGGACATGCGTTATTTCTGGGAAGGTCCCATGAATAACTGCGCCTGTTACGAGCTGGCGCTTGACGGAAACGGCTTCCGCCTGGTTTCCGGCGATATACCCGAAGCCGGCAAGGACCTGACCGATTACGTATGACGATAAACCGTTAACCTTTCAGAAATGCGAGGATCTCCTCCCAGTAGCGGCGGAGGTCCTCATTTTTGCTCAGGTAGATCTCGTGCTTCGCGTCCGGCATCCGCACGATCCGCCCCTTCTTCCCGATCTGCCGGATAAAGGTATCCTGCCCGCCGGGACTCACGAAGGTATCATGTCCCGCCTGGAACAAAAGCACCTGCGCCTTGACCTTCGCACAGTTTTCCGGCAGCGTGGCCTCCCTTGTCAGCCTCAGGAACTGGATCCCCGTCGCGATGGCAGAGACGCACATCTGGAATTCCGGATGCTTTCGCTGCCGGGACAGCCAGTACAGGTATCGTTCCCTGCAGTTCGAAGCACTGTTCGCAAAGTCCTCTTTCCCGGAAAAAGGCGCGCTCCCGGGCATGTACGCTTTGCCGCGCCCCAAAAGGCGCATGAGGTTTGAATACGCTGCAGCCGCCCATACGGGGGTGCCGCCGGTATTCAGTTCCAGCATCGGTGAGCTGAGTACGGCCTTTTCAAAATCATCCGGATACTCTTCCAGGCAGCGGCTGCTGACCCCTCCGCCCATGGAATGGGCAAAGAGATACCGTGGAAACCGGGATGCCTCCGGATTCTTCTTGACGACCGTCTCCACAAACAAATGCAGATCCCGCACCAGATCCTCATAATTCACGATGTGGATCAGCGCCGGGTCATCGGTGCTCCGGAATGACCTGCCATGCTCTCTCTGCTGGAGCATCCAAACGTGAAAGCCTTCCCGCACAAAGTAGTAGGCCGTTTCCTTCAGCTTGTCGATCGCCTCCGAAAAACCGTGCAGCATCACGACGATCCCCACAGGTTCGTCGGCACGGAAATGTTCATAATACAGCTTCTGGCCCTTCACCGGCTCAAAAGTGCCCGCCTTCTTGCGGGTATCCAGAAACGGGATCACGATCGAGTCCATCAGTTTCTGGTAGTTTTTTTCTCCCAGTAATTCCATCTCTCTATCCTCTGTTTCTCCTCCAGCAGACCCGGGGTTCCCGCAGCCGTCGTCTGCTGCGGCTGCAGTTCCCGGAATCCTGTTCAATCTTTCTATCATCACCGGAAGCTCAGATTCCCCGGAAACAGAACGTGATCTCCAGCGACTCTGTGTTGTCGAGCAGATACTCCGGATGTACCAGTGCGCCCCAGGTGTCGTCGCCGCCGATCCCCATCTGCCGGCCGATCCGGACATAGGTATAGAGCGGATCCGGCAGTTCATTCGGATGACGGGCGTCGTCCAGCTGCTGAGGCGACCATGGAAGGGCCGAAAAGCCGAGCCGGTCTGCCGTAAAGAGGAGCCCTCTGCCCCGGTCGTCAGTCACCTTCGCCCAGCGAACCTCCTGCTTGTTTCCACACTCCTGCGGAACCAGATATTTGGCCATGTTATCCCTGACGCGGTTCCGGTAGAGGCCGACCTTTGCATGGCAGCGATCGGGGTATGTCTCCTCAGGACCCAGCCCGTACCATTCCAGATTGGAAAGATCCGCATCCAGCGTAAACAGCATGGAGAATTCCGGAAGCTCACCGACTTCGCGGCTGGCATCCAGCTGCATGCGGACACACACGGTTCCGTCCGGGTACACGCTGTACCGGACACGGCAGTCCCTGGCAGGACTTACCGGAAGATGATAGCAGAAAGCCACCTCCACATGATCCTTTTCCTCCCGGATCTCGTAGGGATCGGCCTGCCGGCCGTGCTCGTATTTGGTCGTGCAGTACATGCCGGCCGCCTTCCACTGCCCCGCCCGGAACGGCAGAAGGTTTGCCACATCATTGTCGGTCATGCTTCGCCAGAAATTCGGCCTAGGTATATCCTTCAAAAGCTCCCGGCCGCCATAGCGGTAGGAAACCAGACCGCCCAGAAGCGTGGAGAACAGCACCTCAAAATGTTCCCCCCGGACGCCCAGATTGCACCAGCCATGGGTCACGGTGAGGCCATCGAACCTCTCCTCCGTATGCTGTCCCGCAAGCGCATTCCCGTCGTCTGCTGCCACCGTGAATACCTGCTGGCCGTAGGCCACCTCATGGCCGGCTTTCGCCCAGATCGTATCCTCCTTCAGGCAGAAGGACAATGTCACGGCGTACTCGCCCGGCTCCCCCGGCAGCGTGACCGGAAGCAGGATCTCTTTCTCTGAAAGCGGCGCCACATCGACCTCGAGTTTATACCGGCCGATCCTGCGGCCTTCCTTCTCCAGAAGAACCATCGCGTCAAAGGCATCCGTCCCGGTGAAAAGATTCCGGTTTTTGACCAGACAAGACAGGGGACGGTTCTCTGTCTTTTTTTCCTCGAAACAAGACAGAGAACTGTCCCCTGTCTTGTTCGTCTCGTGGAACTCGATTCGGATGTTCCGATAGTTAACTTTAACCTCCTGCATCTTTGGCGAAGGATCACGGTCCTTGCCGTAGACGATCCCGTTCCCGCTGAAGGTAAAATCGCTGGGACGTTCGTCATGATCGCCGCCGTACGCCTGGAATTCCCTCCCGTAACGGTCATGCATCGTGAGAGACTGGTCGATGTAGTCCCAGATAAAGCCGCCCTGGACCAGGGGTTCCTCCTCGGTCAGGTCCGTATATTTGTGCATGGCCCCACAGGAATTTCCCATGGCATGAGTGTATTCACAGTTGATGTAGGGCTTGTCCCGATGCTCTTTAAGAAACGCTTTGATCTCGTCCACCGGCGCGTACATGGTGCTCTCCATGTCGGAGGTGCCGTTCTCGCGACGGTCATTGTAGATGCCCTCATAATGGACGATCCTGTCCGGATCCAGCTCCCGGAACATGTTTGAAAGCTCCAGAAGGTCTTTCCCTCCGTAGGATTCGTTCCCGCAGGACCAGATCAGCACGCAGAGATGGTTTTTGTCCCGCTCGTACATGCTGCGTCCACGGTCCTTGATCAACTCCAGATACTCCGGCCGGTTTCCCGGAACCGCAAATTCCAGAGGGTTCAGCCCCTTGGCGATGGAATCCCAGATACCATGCGTCTCGAGATTCGTCTCATCGATCACGTAAAAGCCGAAAATATCACAGAGCCGGTAGAAAAGCGACACATTCGGATAATGGCTGGTCCGGATCGCGTTGATATTGTTCTGCTTCATCGTGATAAGATCTTTATAAAGCACGGATTCCGGCATACAGCGGCCTGATTCCGCGCAGAATTCATGCCTGTTCACGCCCTTAAAAACGATCCGCTGCCCGTTCAGGCGCATGATCGAATCCCTGAGTACAAACTGCCGGAAGCCGACGCGCTCATAAACCGTCTCGGAAAGAACGCCCTCCTCATCGAAGACTTCGAGCTTCAGAAGATAGAGGTTCGGTGCCTCCGCGCTCCAGAGAGCGGGGGAATCGACCGGAAGGATGATCTCCTTGAACCCGCCGCCTGCGGCCTCACCTTCCGGACCGGCTGCTTCCTCTGCTTCCTTTTGTTCAGAGCTCCGCGGCCTCTCTTCCAAGGCCTCTTCTGCAAACTGCCCTGTGTGCTGATCCACACCGAACGAAAGCGTTTGCTGCACGATCGGTGTTCCGTCTGCCAGACGGTTCTTCCACCAGGTGCCAGCCGTCTTCGGATCCACGCACGCTTTCACATCAGAAAGGTCTCCCAAATCAAGCCGGAACGGACCGTAGAGCGAGACCGCCGCCTTTCCGCAGCCGCTGTACCGGAGCCGTAAGCCAAGCGAGGCAGCACTGAATTCTTCCGCTTCCGTACCAAAGCTGCTCCCTCCGTCTTCCTTTGGCACTTTGTCGGAGCCTTGCCCCTCCGCTGCCGCGGAATTTCCATAACTTCTAAGCTCTGTCCGAACCCGGATGTCCTCCAGGTGCACGGCCGGTTTCACAAACAGGAATACTTCCCGGAAGATTCCGGAAAAGCGGAAAAAGTCCTGGTCCTCGCACCAGCTGCCCGCGGTCCATTTGAAGACCTGCACCGCCAGCTTGTTCTCCCCCTCCGCAAGATATGGTGTCAACTCAAACTCCGAAGGCGTGAAGGAATCCTCGCTGTAGCCGACATAGGCTCCGTTCAGCCAGAGCGCAAAGCCGCTCTCCACTCCCTGAAAAGAAATGTACAGCGGGCGGTTCTTCATATTCTCCGGAACATAGAAATACTTCACATAGCTGGCCGTCGGGTTAAAACGCTCCGGAATCTCTCCGGGAACGATCTCCTCGTGGCCATCCCAGGGATACTGGGTATTGACATACTGCGGGCGGTCATAGCCCTGCAGCTGGATATGGCCGGGCACCCGGATGTCCTTCCAGCTATGGCAGTCTGTCTCCGGCTTTTCAAAGCCCTGCGGGGCGCCCGCGTAGTTATCCGCGTACATGAATTTCCAGAGTCCGTCCAGGGAATATCTGCTCTCCTGGTCCGTGCCCTCGTAATACAGATGGTCGGAATGGGCCGGAAGCCGGTTCTCCTGAAAGATCTCCGGGTTACGGACGATCGTGTAATCGAATTTCTTTTTCATATGTGGTCTCCTCCTGCTCTTACCCTGCGTTAAACAGATCCGTCAGTACGTCCGCATGCTCCTCAAACACTGAAAGCACCTGCCTGTCCCAGTGACGGGCGTCCGCCGAAGCGCTTCCGAACACGTAGTCCTCCTGGCCGTAATCCATGACGTCAAAGCCCGGGATCGCTTTGCTGGCGCCTGCCGTACGGTAAGCCGCCGCACCGGCCAGCGTCATCGTCACGCCTGCCTCCGCATCATAGCTGACCCAGTCCGACAGATCCGTACCGGTCGCTTCGGTGGCTGTTCCGTTCGCAGTCTGTCCGGCTGGAGCCTCCTTGCCCACGCTGACCGCGTCATCCACGTATCTTCCGTACATCATATCCACATACAGTGCCAGCGAATCGCCGAAGATCTCGGACGGCACATGCCCGCCGTTCCACTGCCATTCGATCTCGGCGTCCGTTCCGGCATTCAGCCAGGCAATCTGCAGGTTGAGGGAATTGAACATGGAAATGTCTCCCTCGGATGCTCCCATGAGGACCCGGGTCCAGACAGGATCGTTCGTCCCTTCCGCGCCGATGTAATTGATCGGATCATAAAGCTCCACAAGATTGTTTCCATACGCATCGCCGGCTTCGATCTCCTCGATGTCGGTCCGGTAAGCTTCGGTCATCTCCTCGAAGGAGGTATAGTTCGCGGAATCCGTTCCGCTGCCGGCCGCCTGGGTCGTACCGGCATCCGGCGTACCGACCTCTTCGGTCATTCCACCGGCCATGTCCGGAGGACCACCTGCATTGTCTCCGCCCGGGAAGCCGCCCTTCTCCTGCGGACCGCCGGTCCTGTTCCCGTCCGGTCTTCCACCGCCGGGGAAGCCGTCCATTTCGCCCATGCCGCCGGGGAAAGCACCCATGTCTCCCATGCCGCCGGAGGCACTGCCGGTGCTTCCTTTCGCATAACGTCCGGAAATGAAAGCAGCAGCTCTGTCCGCGTCCGTCATTTCTGCAACGGCATCGTCAGAAAGAGCCAAGCCATCCTCATCGAACCAGGTCCAATCCTCTGCATAGGCCAGACGATCGAGATAATCCTCGAGACTCTGCGCAAATTCCGCGAGATACAGATCTACATAGGTGCCATAATAGCCATTGGTTTCGCTGTACGCTTCCGTGTCATATTCAATGGTCAGGTCGACGATGTCCTCCATATCTCCGTCTTCGTTCAGATCAAAACCGACGGCCCTCTCCTCCGCAGACAGCGCGCGGCCATTGATATAATCCATGTACGCCGACGCCAGATATTCCGCTGTCTGTTTCTGGAACTCTGTATTGAAGCCGTAGGAAGCATCCAGTGTATACTCAAAAGCCATGGCCATATCCGCCTCGGCGAGGGATGTGATCGCGCTGTATGCCATGCAGCCCCACATACCGTCGGAAAGCTCGACTTCACTGCCGTCCACGTTCACCGTGGTGGTATAGCTTCCATCGGAATTCTTGTAAACTCCTACGGCTCCCTGACTGATCTCGTACTCATAAAAATCCGGATTGTCCGAGGTGGCTGCCAGCATCACGGCATGGGCCCCGCCGCCGGATCCGCCGGTCGAGACAAAATAGTCCACGCTGCCCGGCAGGTTGCCTAAAAGGATGTTGTATTTTACAAATCGCACAGCATTCTTCTGGTCCACCAGGCAGGACGGCGCGTCCCCGGTGAAAGTGCCGTCCGCAAGCGTGCTCTGCTTGCCGCGGTTTCCGCAGGCCACATTGATAAAACCGTCCGCCGCGTAGGTGGCTGCCGCAGTCTGGCTCTCCTGGGACGAATACCCGGCTGCCCCTGTATTTACGATCACAGGAGCCGTCTCTGCCGTGTAAACCTGTCCATTCCGGCTGGTAACCGACACCTCCCGATCAATGATCAGGTTTCCGGAAACCGTTCCGCTGTCCGCATCCGCCGTTCCGTCTCCATCGGTATCCACGCCCTGCACGTAAACACCAGGCACGCAGACAGAAACGCCCTGATAATCCGGCAGTTCCGCGTTCGTCACCGCCGTGACGACGGCCATTGTCCAGGCGTCGTTCTCTTCCGAATAGGTCCACTCCGGAAGGATGTTGGAGAGATCCAGTGCCGCTTCGATCGCTGCCTTCGCATCACTGTCCGAAGCAGCTGCTTCCTTTTCTTCCTGTACGGGAAGGTCACCCATCTCCTCTGCACCGACACCGCTTCCGCAGACAGTCTGACCTGCAAGCAGGACGATCGTCATAAATATTGCACTCAGCATACGTTTCTTCCGCATAAAAACCTCCTGTCCTATATGCCCTGGTTGATCTGAATGGATATTCATAATCCACTGCAATCCTTGCTCATGATTGATCAAACAAGTAGCATTCTTATTGTACTGGATATTGAGGAACAAGTCAAAGAGTGGATTCGGTGAAATTGTTAATCGGACAGGCACCGGAGATAAAACCTGGCCAAGAATCGTTTGGACCCTTCTTGCGATTACCAGCCGTATTCTGTATAATGATAGCAGTTACATGCGTCAGGCGACGTCAAGCATTGGACTTCCGGACTTTCTGAAATGAGGTGATCTGCTGTGGGCATATATGTAAACCCCGGAAACTGCGGTTTTACGGATATTCGAAATGATCTCTATATCGACAAAAGCGGCCTGATCTCGCTCATCAACGATACAATCAACACGCCACGCAGGCTGACCTGCGTCAGCCGTCCACGTCGCTTTGGAAAGTCCTTCGCAGCGCAGATGCTCTGCGCCTATTATGACAGAACCTGTGATTCAGATGCCCTTTTCCGTGATCTCGAGATTGCCGAAAACGAAGACTACGGCACTTACCTCAATCAATATGATGTCATCTACCTGGATCTGACCGGTATCCGGCTATATTCCGACAATTACAAAAATGCCGCCTCCTATATCAGCAGGCAGATCATTTCCGAACTGAAGGAAATGTATCCGACGATCAATGCCGAACAGGACCTTCCCTACGTCCTGGCCGACGCTGTTTCGGTCAGTGGAACCAAATTCATTATGATCATCGATGAATGGGATGCTCCAATCCGGGAAAACCCGGAAATACAGCGAGAGTATCTGCTGTTTTTGCGTTCGCTTTTTAAGAATGGCGCTATCACGTCAAAGGTCTTTGCAGCCGCCTATATGACCGGAATACTCCCAATCAAAAAAGATGACTCACAATCTGCCATCTCTGATTTTTATGAGTATACGATGCTGGAAGCTTCACAATTCGCAGAATACGTAGGATTTACAGAGCCAGAAGTCAGGAACCTCTGTGCTGAAAACCACATCGATTTTAAGTTGATGAAGGAATGGTATGATGGATATCACCTTGAAAACATTGATTCCATTTACAACCCCAACTCCGTAATGAAAGCAGTGCACTTTCATCATTTTCGTTCTTTCTGGACCGAAACCTCTGCAGCCGGAAGCCTTCTTAGTTTTATTAAGCGGGATATGGAAGGCCTTGGTGCTCTGATCATACAGCTGATCGGCGGCAACTCTGTCCCCGTGGATGTCAGCAGCTTTTCAAATGACCTCGTCACCTTTCATAATAAAGATGACGTGCTCACTCTGCTGGTTCATCTGGGCTATCTGACCTATGACGCGGAAACCACGCAGGTTCGCATTCCCAACGAAGAACTGCGCCGGGAATTCTCCCGCACCATCCGGCAGGACAAACGTCCCGAAACCATGAAGCGCGTGGCGGAAAGTGATCAGCTTATTCTGGATACCATTCATATGAACGAAGCCGCCGTCGCTGCTGAGATTGAAAAGATCCACATGGAAAACACCAATCCGTTGAATGCGAACAACGAAAACTCCCTCCGCGCCGTGATCCAGCTGGCTTATTTCAGTTACAAGGACTATTATCTCAAGATGGAAGAACTCCCGACGGGACATGGTTACGCAGACATCGTATACCTTCCCAAGCAGGGCGAAACCGTCCCGGCTTTGGTGGTGGAGCTGAAATGGAACCAGTCCGCTGACGCGGCCATCGCACAGATCAAGGAGCAAAAATACCCGCAGGTCCTGCAGGGATATGGCGGGGAAATCCTTCTGGTCGGGATCGCCTATGATAAAGAGGCCAGGCAAAAAAGCTATACATGTACGATAGAAAAATGGCAGGCACCGGAATGATCCGGTGCCTGTTATTTCTCTATGTTAGCATCGGGTGAAATCGACCATTTTTCATCGGGCGATTTCAGCCAATAATCATCGGAACAAAATAAACCAAAAGTCATTTCCAAAACCTTCTGTTTTGAGCGGGCCTTCGCTGCCCGCTCTTTTCTTTCATATTATAGCGCTATTTGTTCTTTTTTCATAGGTTTATGTCGAAAATCTTTTTTACCTCATGCATTTTTGCGTTTTTTCGGGGTTACAGCACATACGCCCTCAATACGTCGATGCCCTGCTGGATGTCAGCTTCCAGGTCCCTTTTTCTTTTCGCAGGGTGAAGTCTCCCTGAAGCCGCCAGCTGTGCCTGCCGCCTCCATAGACGGCCGCCACTACCTTGCTCCGCCCGATCATCGTCGCCGTATCGCCGGTCACATCCACGAAAATCTCCTCGTGTTTCGCGGAATAATAGTTCAGTTCTCCGCTTGTCACCGACCGGAAGAAGTCCTGTTTTGATTGCCGGAGCCCGGTCATGTGCCGGAGCTCATAATCGTCCGCCATAATCCGGTCCATACCGGAAATGTCTTTATTGATCATGCACCGCCAGTATGTGCGGTACAATTCCTCAATCTGCTCTCTGTCACCCATATTCTTCATCTCATCAGCCGCCCTGCCGGATACATGTGCTGTGCTCGGCTCACTGTTTTTCATACTGTGGCGACCATGCTGCAAATCCTGCCAGGGCTTCGTCGGTTCTGGTATAGTAGCGGACACCCTTGTTGAGCTTTGCGATCTCTGCCATCTCTTCATCCGTCAAAGCAAAATCCATGATGTCCAGATTGTCCTTGATGTGATCAACGTTTTTGCTGCCGGGGATCACGACAAAGCCCATCTGGGTATGCCACCGGAGAATGACCTGTGCGGAGCTCTTGCCGTACTTCTCACCAAGCTTTTTGAAAACCGGCTCATTGATCAAAGCCTTATCGCCGTGTCCCAGCGGATACCAGCTCATGAGCCTGATCCCGTACTGGTCCAGCGTCCTCCGAAGCTCGTCCTGTGCGAAGTAGGGATGGGCTTCCACCTGAATGAACTGCGGCGCAATCTCCCATTTTGTCTTCAGCTCTTCGATGTACTTCCCCTCAAAATTGGAAATGCCGATCGATCTGGCCTTTCCTTCTTTGCAGGCTTTCTCCAACTGTCTGTAACCAGCGAGCCAGTTGCCTGCAGGCTGATGGATATAGAGAAGATCCACGTAGTCCACTCCAAGACGAGCCAGCGTATCATCGACAGCTTTCTCATTTTCGTACTCACTCGGCCAGAGCTTTGTGGAAAGAAATACTTCCTCTCTCTTCAGCCCGCTCTCCTTGATGCCACGCCCAACAGCTCTTTCATTAACGTACGCGTTCGCGGTATCCACAAGGGAATAGCCCATCTTCAGTGCTTCGCGGACACTGTTTTCAGCGTCTGCCGGTGCAAGCATAAAGGTTCCGATCCCGATCACCGGGCACTTCACATCATTGTTCAGCGTAATGTACTCCATAAGCTCCTCCTTACATCAAACCGTTTTCGGTAAACCAACGCTGCAGTGCGCCTTTGGAATTGGCTGCCGCGCTTCCCGTGATGGAAAGCCCTTTTCTGATATCTGCTCCAGGGCAGGTGCGCTTGATATCACGCTCGCTGCCTCCCATTCCGCTTCCCTCATTTGTGCAGAGCGGAAGGATGGTCTTGCCGGAGAAGTCAAACTTTTCGAGGAATGTAAACACCGCCATCGGCATTGTCCCCCAGTAATTCGGATAGGCAAGGACGACCGTATCGTATTCGTCGATCGAGTCAGGCACGGAAACCAGCTCCGGCCGTGCCTTCGCTCGCAGATCCTTCTTTGCCTCTTCGATGCAGGTCATGTATACCGGTGAATAGGGATCTTTCATCTCAATCTTGAAGCTGACCGCTTCGATCAGTTCTTTCATATAATTTACAACGATCTCCGTGTTTCCGACCTTGACATATCTCATTGCACCACCAAAATAGTTTTCATCCGCTCTTGAAAAAAAGGCGATCAGTGTCTTTGCCATCCTTCATACCTCCATGCTCTGCTTCTGTACGAATTTGTTTTCTCCTGATAGCTTTATTATAGTTTACTGCTATTGTACTGTCCAATCGAATTATGCTATACTTGATTTAATATCTAAATAGCAGGAGTATAAAAAATGACCACAAAACAGATCGACTATTGCATTGAACTGGCCCATACACTGAACTTCAGCCGGGCTGCGGAGAACATGTTTGTCAGCCAGCCGACTTTTTCCTACCAGATCCGGCTGCTGGAGGATGAAATCGGCTTCAGCCTCTTTGACCGCAATGGAAAAGGGGCTGCCCTGACCCCGGCGGGTGCCCAGTTTGTGACCTTCCTGGCCGGCATGCGCGAGGACCTGAAGCGCGCCATCGAGCAGGGGCAGAATTTCAGTGCAAAATACAAGGACAACATCTCCATCAGTCTGATGGTCCGACAGGCAGTTTTTTATCTGCCGGAAGCCATGCGGATCTTCGCCGGCAGTCATCCGGAAATTCAGGTCACGCCTGTTTTTCAATATGAGAACGGTGTGGAGGCCTTTCTGCAGAATGAGGTTGATCTCCTGTTTGCTCTGCAGGAGCAGACGCGGCAGATTCCCGGGATCCTGGCCCATCCGCTTTTTGAAAGCCGCATCTACCTGATTGCCCAGAGGGACGACCCTCTCGCCGCAAAAAATCTAATAAAAGAAGAAGATCTGTACGGGCGGACTCTCATGGTCGGTGGAGGATCACCGCCGGCTCTAAAAGCTGTTCAGCACAGGCTGATCAATACCGGACAGATCGACTACTTCAACAGTCCGGACCATGACACGACCCTGACCAATGTGGCGGCCGGCCGCGGCGTATGCCTGGCTCCCGGTTTTCTGAACGACCACAGCGGGCAGTTCGCCTGGATTCCTTTTGATTGTAAAGAGAACTTCTCCTGCGTTCTTTGTTCGCACAAGGAAGACGGACGGGAAGGCGTCGCTTCGTTCATTGGGATTCTGCAGAAGCTGTACGCCGACGCGGTCGCGGTCCCGCTATGACAAAAGAAAATGGCAGACGTCAAAGAGGCGCCTGCCATTCATTGTGTCTTTCTATCTGATCGTGATCACGCAGAGTTATCGCTCTGATTTCCAGAGACCATGCAGATTGCAGTACTCATAGGCTGCAACCACAGAATCTCCCTCGGTAAGAGCAAACATTGCGACAGGCTTGTCGCCCGGCTTCAGGGTCTTACGCTGACGGCCTTCCTTTGTCTCCAAAAGGATCCACTCTATGTGATGCGCTTCCAGCATCGGATGCTCCACGGAACCGATCGTGACGGTAACCGTCTGCCCGTCGATCTGAATGACCGGCACATGCTTCTCACCCGCACCGTCGGACGTGTTGGGCTCCATCGGCTTCATTTCCTCGCCGCAGCACTGGAAGCGGACACCGGAATCCTTGATGTAAGCGATAATGTTCCCACAATGTGCACACTGATAAAAAGTCATGATCCATTCCTCCTTGTCTGGATGTTTCGATGATTCATGATTGATGACATCGCAAGGGCATGCCCTTGCGATTGTACAAATACAAAACATATTTGAAACTTTTGCCTTACACAACCGCTTCCACGATCGTGTAGTCTTTAAAATGCAGTTCCTTCACCCCCGGCGTTTTGTTCTTGTTGAAATTAAAGCTGACCATATAACCCTTTTTCAAGCCATAATCTTCCAGATATCCGATCAGCTGTTTCTCTCCTCTGGAATTGTATTCTTCACCGTGCCAGATCTTCATTTCAATAATATACTGTATACCATGGTAATCAATGATAAGGTCTGTCCGGCCCATGCTTCTGGTCCTGGATTCAATGTAATAATTTCCCGTTCCGTTGATTAGCGGGCGAATGTACAGCAGAAACAGCTTTCTTCCGTTCTCTTCAACAAAACTATCTGTGCTGCCTCCAAAGCTCTCCGCAAAATGCTGTACAAACTTTTTCAGTACCAGTTCCATATCCAACCGTTCATTCCGGACAAATTGATTCTTATCCCGTTCACCGGCTGCATATGTTTTACTCTTGATCGCTTCCTCCGTGATAAAAAGATTGTAGAACCAAATCTCGAAAACACGGTTTGCAATCGCAACCTGCCCCTCGTTCTCTTTCAGAAAGCCAAACATGACGCCAATCGAGACAAGTTCCGTGCCGGTATTGTACGGGATGCTTTTACCGCAGAACAAGATATCATACAAAAGCTCCCTGAGAGCAGGATAGTCCTTCACCTTTTTGGCCATATCCTGAAACAGGGAATTATCTTCACCTGTAAGTTCGCGGACAGCGTCCAGAAGTCCCGCATGTGTCCATACGCTTCCATCCTCGATTGCTGTCTTCTGGTCGAGAAGCTGACAAATGCGAGATACCAGATACGGATATCCGCCGGTATATGCATAGATTTCCTGCGCCAGTGCATTCTCTTTCATTCCGGTTTGATGATCCGTTTCGTACTCTCTCAGCATCCGGGAGATCTGTTCCGGGGAAAAACTCATATCTATGTCAAAATCGGCAGCTATATTCCACGGACTGTTATCCTTGTGTTCTTCATCCGGACGGAGTTTTCTCTTCAGATTCCGGATATCACAAACGCCGGCCAGAATGACCGATTGAAATGTAGGATATGTATTTCTGTTGATATAGTAACCTCGCAGCTGTGCCAGAAAGTCCGGAAACACCTGGTTATTGGCGGCACTGTCAATCTCGTCGATCATCAGAACGCTTTTTCTGGATAAAGCCCCGCAAAAAGCGCTTAACGCCTGAAACAGTTCTACCAGTTCAAAGGCTTGCGCCTCCTCCAGTACAGTCTTTTCCAACGACTGAAGTGCTTCCTTGTATTCCTCTGTTGTGCTGAGCGGATTCACGCGTGAAGATGACAGAAATGCTTTTGCAAAGGCAACTGCAAATGTGTTCTCATCCCTGAATTTCGCACTGCTCATCTGCATTTGAAAATCCATGCTGATTACAAAATAATCCCGGTTCAGATAGTCCGACAAGGCATGCAAGGTTGTTGTCTTTCCATATTGCCTGGCTCTGTTGATCGTAAAATACTTACCTTCATCAACTAATGTCCTTACCTCGGCCATCCTTTGTTCAAGCCGGACCATATAGTGATCTCGTGGATTGCAGATTCCTGTCGTATTAAAAACCCGTGCGGTTTTATTCTCAGTTCCCACTTTTGCATGAATGGCTTCTTCAGGAACCATCCAACGATATCCATTCTTATATGCACCTTTTATGATTCCATTTGCGCACAATGCATTGATATAGCGTTTCGTCACACCGAGCAGACCTGCGGCCTGTACAGACGTCATGTACTTCATCGCAATCATGCCCGGTATCCCATAAATCCATCAGATCCGGCCTTCGTTCTTTCGTGATCTCGAGTGCCTTCTCCTGCCGCCATCTTCGTACGGCTTCGTGGTCCCCGGACAGAAGCACCTCCGGCACCTTCTGCCCTTCAAATTCCGCGGGCTTCGTGTACTGCGGGTATTCCAGCAGCCCGTTCTCAAAGCTCTCATCCTCGGCGCTGCCGTCGCGCAGGTTTCCCGGAAGAAGGCGGACGATGGAGTCCGTGACCGCCATCGCCGGGATCTCGCCGCCGGAGAGGACATAATCACCTACAGAGATGATCTCATCGACGTAGCTGTAGATCCGGGCGTCAAAGCCCTCAAAATGCCCGCACAGCAGGATGATGTGCTCCTTCTTCGCAAGTTCCCGGGCTTTCTCCTGCACATACGGCTGTCCGATGGGCGCAAGAGCGATCACATGGCTTTCTTCCGTCCGGATGTTGCGGATCGCGTCGACTACCGGCTGGCAGCGGAGAATGAGGCCGTTTCCGCCGCCGTAGGGCGAATCGTCCACCCTCCGGAAGGAGCCGGGCGCGAAGGTGCGGATGTCGATCACCTCGAATTCGAGGCGATCCTTTGTAAGGGAGCGCTTTATCATGGGAACCTCCCGGAAGCCGGCAAAATACTCCGGACAGATCGTTAAAATTGAAATTCTCATCTACGCAGCCCTCCTCCCGCATCTCCCAACTATACCAATATATCGCTTTCGCGTGTCATTTTCAACAGTCGCATTCCCGGCTGCCTGCGCAAACCGGCAGCGTTTCCGGCCTGTTGAAAGCGGATATCTCATCGATACACACACAACGCCCCGCACAGACATGCTCTGTGCGGGGCGCTTGTTGTCATAACGTTATTATTTGTATCTCTTGTACAGCGGTCCGAAGGCTGCGCAGGCACGGAAGTCCGCACCCTCTTTGTCAACGGTTCCGAATGCGTTCCATGCAGCCGGACGATAGATCTTCTCTTCCGGAACATTGTGCATGGCAACCGGGATCCGAAGCATGGAAGCCATCGTGATCAGGTCTGCGCCAACATGGCCATATACGGAAGAACCATGGTTTGCACCCCAGTTACGCATAACTTCGTACGCGCTCTTGAATGCGCTGCCTTCCTTGCCGTCGCATCTGGGTGCGAACCAGGTGCAGGGCCAGGTGTAGTCGGTTCTCTTCCAAAGGGTATCGGTCACTTCGTCCGGAAGCTCCACAGTCCAGCCTTCTGCGATCTGAAGGACCGGTCCAAGACCCTTGACCAGGTTCAGGCGGATCATGGTGATGGGCATCTCAGCCTTGGTGACAAATCTGGAGGAATATCCGCCTCCACGGAAATAGCCGTTGTCAGCCGGCGGCCACTCGGTGGCGTCAGCCATAGCCTTGATATCTGCATCGGTGACATCCCACCACTGCTTGCAGACCGGATTGCCGTTCTCGTCCTTGCAGACACCGGAGAAATCCAGTGCGGAAGCGCCGGAGTTGATCAGATGCATGAAGCCGTCGGCATCCTTTGCATGGCCTTCGAGCTCATAGCCGGTCACACGCTTGACGGACTCGCCGCTCCAGTAGGTACGTACATCGGAGAACATGGCTGCACGGCCGGTCAGCTGCTTCTGAAGAAGCATGCAGATACCGTTCAGGATATCGTTCTCGGTTGCCAGCACGTACGGCTCACGAGCGCCGTCATAGTCAAAGGAAGTGGAAAGGAATGCTTCCGGATAGTCACAGTTCGGATAGAAGTCGGTCCACTGTCTCTGGCCCTGGAAACCGCCGGCGATGGCGTTATGTCCGAGAGCTTCCTCCGGGAACTTCTCAGCCAGCTTGTCGTTGCCGCGCATCAGGTCCTTGATGATGATGTACATCTTGACGGTGAACTCCCACTGCTCGTCCTTGACTTCGCGGGACTTCTGGATCCAGTCCGGATTCTTGTCGAAGCCTTCCTTGCAGTGCTCCTTGGTCCAGGCAAGAGCCTTCTGGAATTCTTCCTCATCATAGATGCCTTCGGTCATACGACGGATGATCTCCACCTCATCGATGGACTCTACGCGCATGCCAAGGTAGGACTCCATGAAATCCTGGTCCATGATGGAACCGCCGATACCCATGGTGACGGAACCGATCTGCAGATAGGAAGTGCCGCGAAGAGAAGCGACAGCCACTGCAGCACGGCCGAAACGAAGCAGCATCTCGACGACGTCATCCGGAACGACTTCATCGTCAGCTTCCTGAACTTCATGGCCATACATGCCGAATGCCGGAAGGCCCTTCTGCGCATGGGTAGCCAGAACGGATGCCAGATAAACAGCGCCGGGTCTCTCGGTCGCGTTCAGGCCCCATACACCCTTGATGGTGTTCGGATCCATGTCCATGGTCTCGGAGCCATAGCACCAGCACGGAGTCACGGTAAGGGTGATCTCCACGCCTTCTTTTTTGAATTTTTCCTGGCAGGCAGCGCTCTCGCGCACACGGCCGATCGTAGAATCAGCGATCACGACCTTGACCGGAGTTCCGTCGGAATAACGAAGGTTTTCTTCATAAAGCTTCTTAGCCTTGAGCGCCATACCCATGGTCTGCTCTTCCAGAGATCCTCTTACATCCAGGGGTCCCTTACGACCGTCGATAACCGGACGGATACCAATGACCGGACGGCCGCCGATGAGTTTTCTTGCATCTCCCATAATTACATGCACCTCCATAATGATTTACGTAGTCATATTCGTGATACGGCCGGCCTCTCCTGCTGCGTCATTCTGTCCTGCTTACCCGGCAAGCGTATCATCCTATGTAAGAATTATAGCATTGATTTTCACCGTAAGCTAGGTATATAATAACTTCAACTATAAAAATATTCACATTTTTTAACACTTGTTGTAATATTGCCCATATTTTGAGGAGGGTTTTTGTGCAATATTTGGAGCTTCACGAAAAAAAGCAGCACGGCACCGTCGATTTCCCTTTTGAATACCACCAGGTCGACTTCCGGCACCCTCGTTACGAGATGGATTACCACTGGCACGCCGAATATGAACTGATCCGCGTGCTTTCCGGCGAGCTGATGATGACGCTGGATGAGAACAAACTCCTGGTCAAAGCCGGGGAAGCCGTCTTCATCCACGGCGGGATCCTGCACTCCGGTATGCCGGACAACTGCGTCTACGAATGCCTCGTTTTCGATATCAACGCTTTTCTTAAGCAGAATCCCTCAGGCTGCAGTGCCTATATCCAGAAGATCGCCAGCCAGTCCGCGCTGGTGTTCCATCATTTCAGCCAAAAGTATGAAAATATTCATATCCTGCTGGAGCAGGTCTTCGCTGCGGTCTCAGATCCCTCACCGGGCTATGAGCTCATGACCTTCGGCTGCATGTACCGGTTCTTCGGGCAGGTGTTCGCGGAGCACCTGTACCTGGATTCGGCGCCACGGCAGCGCAAAGGGTACCGGCAGATCATCCAGCTCAAAAATGTACTGGACTATATCGACAGCAATTACCAGAATCCGATCACCCTGGAACAGCTGGCGCAGGTCTCCTCCATGTCCCCCAAATACTTCTGTCGATTCTTCCGGCAGATGACCCACCGGACGCCCATGGATTACCTGAACCACCAGCGGGTCGAGCACGCCTGCTACGAACTCTCCACCACGGAACACACGGTCACGGACGTGGCCTACAACTGCGGCTTCAATGACCTCAGCTACTTTATCAAGACCTTCCGTCGTTACAAAGGGATAACACCGCGGAAGTTCCAGGGAAGCTGAAGGCGGGCGGAACGAGGGGACAGGGAAAAGACAGGGGACGGTTCTGTGTCTTGTTTGACAAAGCAAACAAGACACAGAACCGTCCCCTGTCTTTTCCCGTCCTCTACAGATCTTTGAAATGGAATGAACTCTTCCCGGACGCGTAGTCGCCTACGATCTGTCCATGGCCGTAGAGCTTATATTTGTAGGTCACCAGGCCATCCAGGCCTACCGGTCCTCTTGCGTGGATCTTACCTGTGCTGATGCCTACCTCCGCACCGAAGCCGTAACGGAAGCCGTCGGCAAACCGGGTGGAGCAGTTCTGGTATACGCCGGCGGAATCCACCATGTTCATGAACTCCTCCGCCGTCCCGCTGTTTTCCGTAATGATCGAATCCGTATGATGGGAGCCGAACCGGTTGATGTGAGCGATCGCCTCCTGCACACCGCCGACCAGCTTGACGGATACGATGAGGTCGAGATATTCCCGGAATTCCGTTTCTTCAACCGTCTCCCCGCCGATCAGGTCCGTCACCTCCGCCGTTCCGCGGATGGTCACACCTGATTCACGAAGCGCCCTGGCAAGCGCCGGCAGGAACTCTGCTGCGATGTCCCGATGGACCAGCAGCGTCTCCACCGCGTTGCAGGCGGCCGTGTACTGGATCTTGGCATCTACGATGATCGGAATGGCTTTTGCAAAATCTGCGTCTTTGTCCACATAGATATGGCAGATGCCGTCCGCATGCCCCATCACCGGGATCTTGGTATGATCCATGATGTAGCGGACAAACGCGTTGGAGCCCCTCGGGATCAGCAGATCCACACAGTCATCGCATTCCAGCAGTTCGTCGATCTCGTTATGCTGCTCGGCCTGCAGAAGCATGTGCTCGGGAAGCCCGGCTTCGATCACACTGTCACGGATCAGCCGGAACAGGACCCGGTTGGTATTCACCGTCTCCTTGCCGCCCTTCAGCACGGCACAATTTCCGCTCTTGATGCTGAGAGAAGAAATCTGTACCAGGGCGTCCGGCCTGGCCTCGAAGATCACGCCGATGACCCCGATCGGGCAGGTCTCCCGCTGCAGCAGCAGGCCCTCATCCAGCTCCCGCCGGAGTGTCACGCGGTGGATCGGATCCGGAAGAGACGTCAGCTGTTCGATCCCCCTGACCACGTCGGCCAGCTTTCCTTCATCAAATTTCAGGCGCTTGATGATCGCTTCGGAAATCTGATTCTCTTTTGCCGCCGCTAGATCTTCATGATTCGCGGCAAAGATCTCCTCCGCATGCTCCGTAAGTGAAGCAACCGCAAGAAGCAGGGCACGATTGCGGACCTCCTCCTTTGAGGAAGCCGCAAACGGCGCGTCCTGTTTCATCCTGCGTACTTCTTCCCGTATGTTCATATTGTTTTCCTTTCTAGCGGATCGGTGTGATCCCAAAACCGTTGCACATGGCGTCCACCCGGATCTTCTTCTTGCAGAGTGCACAGTCGTCATGAGAATAGGTCGCGTAATCCGGAAGGTCCGTCGGTGAAAACAGATAATGAACCGGCATACCCATCAGCTTGGTCGTCACGGAGAAGATCGCGGAGATGCCGGTGATCTTAGCTCCGTAGTAGATCAGGGATTCCACGGACTGGGCCATCGTCTTGCCGGTCGTGGCCGATGCCAGGAGCAGCAGGACATTCTTGTCATTGATCCATTGCTGGATGTTCTCACGGAAGATCATCTGTCCGGAATTATTATATTCCGGGGAGATCACATAGATCGATTTATGCCTGTTGGCGGAGATAACGCCCACATGGCTCAGCTCTTCGGCCAGATATGCGCCGATGACCTCGGTTCCGTCCAGACAGATGATGGTGTCCACATAGGTCGAACTGTAATAAAACTCACTGAGCGCCCTGGCCGCTGCACGGGCTTCACTGGTACGGGATTTCAGCGCAGCCATGTCCATATAGTAGTTTACATGGGAATTCGGCGTGACAAAATGTCCCGGGATCACACGCAGGACCACATCATGATAACGCTGTGATGTCAGCTTCACATATTTTTCCATAACCATCCTCCTTATCCACTGGGCTTTGTTTTCGATACAGAAGCACGCTTCTGTCCGGATCTCTCCTCCGCTCTTACTTTCAGTTTAGCAGACAAAGGCAAAAATAGCCAGCAGATTCTACAATTCTGCTGACTATTTTTCCTGTTTTTTTGGAATTTATACCATATGACCGATCAGGATCTCAATGCCGATCCCGATCAGGATACATCCGCCGAGGATCGATGCCTTTCCGGACAGGATCGTCCCGAATCTCTTCCCGATCTTTACGCCTGCTGCGCAGATCACAAATGTCACGGCCGCAATGATCAGGGAACAGGTGAGCGCCGTGGCAGCTCCGTAATCCTCGATCGTAAATCCGACGGACAGGGCGTCGATGGAGGTGGCGATCCCCTGAACCAGCAGCGTTCCCTTTGTAAGGGCGGGTGCCTCCTCGGCCTCCTCGTTGCGGACCCCCTCCAGGATCATACTTCCGCCGATGTAGGCCAGCAGGATCAAGGCGATCCAGGGCACGAACTGCTCCACCTTCCGGAAGTGTTCCACGATGGTGTGCACGCAGATCCAGCCGGTCATCGGCATCAGGAACTGAAAGAAGGCGAACGTTCCCGCGATCCCGTATTCTTTTTTTGCCCGCATCAAAGGCTCGTGCAGGCCGTTGGCCGCGGACACGGAAAACGCGTCCATGGCGAGTCCCACGCCCAGCAGGATGCTGTTGATGAAAAATGCAATGTTCATTATCGCTTTATATTTTTAGGGTGTTTTTATTCTATAATTCAGTCATCAGAAGATCCTTGGCGAACTGCATCTCCAGTTTCACGCTTGCGCAGAGCTCCATCAGAATGCCTGTGAAGTCTACCTTTCACCCTGCGATGTGCAGTATCGATTTCGCTGCGATCGATCAGCAGCTCGAACCTTTTTACAGATAAACAGCGCTTTATGCCTGAGTTGCCGATAGATCGATCACGCCGAATTCCGCGATCGTTGCGGTCTTAAAGCGGATCGCCCAGTCGGAGATGCCGGAATTGACGATATAGGTCGTCCCGTCGCGCACCTCCAGTCCGTAGGTCTTGTCGTTGGCGCCGCTCCACTCACCCAAAAGGCCCACCGGGAACATCTGCCCGCCGTGGGTATGTCCGCAGAGCACCAGGTCGACGCCGGCCTCTTTCTGCGCTTCAAAATCATGGGGCTGGTGATCCAGCACGATCGTGTAGACCGACGGATCGATCCCGTCCATCAGCTCCTGCATCGACTTGCGGGAGCGGATGGAACGGTCCTCCCGGCCGATCAGGCAGATCCCGTCCGTGATCATGACCTTATCATCGATCATAACATGTACGTTGTTCTTTTTCAATTCTTCCAGCAGCTCCGGCTCCGTATAATTCCGGTAACCGAAATAGCCTCTGTCATGATTGCCGAAGATCCAGTAAACACCGTAGGTCGTGTCGAGCTCCCCAAGCGCCTGCGTGGCCCGTATCATGTCTTCTTTGGTGGAATCGTCATCCACATAATCGCCCGTGACCACCACCAGATCAGGGTCTGTTCTCTGAACGGTTTCCATGTGGCGGGCAAAGCCTTCGCCGTCAAAGGTACAGCCCATGTGCGAATCCGAGATCTGCACGATACGCAGGGAATCCGTGCCCAGATCCTTCTGCGTGCTGATCTGATAATCCGTTTCCACAACATGATGCGCCAGATACCAGCCGGCAGACAGGTAGATCACGGATACGAGGACCGCCACGACGCCTTCCAGGTAAAAGTCCCATTTTTTCCCGGTCGCTTTGCGGATGATCACTCCCAGAAGCTCCGCCAGCAGCCAGAACACCAGCAGGTGGATCAGCACGATCACGCCGTTCACGGTATCCTTCACCGCATAGAAAATCAGAGCTGCCACCGGAATGGCGGCCAGGAGCCAGGACAAAAGCCGGTTTCCGCCGGAAAGCTTCCGGACCACGCGGAATTTGCGCACGCGCGTCAGAAGATATATAACGCTGACCAGAGCCGCCGCGATAAATGCCCCAAAAATCAGTCGAACCATCTGTCATTTCTCCTCTGTCATCTTCTGCTGATCCAACCTTTACTGTATCCTTATGCTTCTTTTTCCTCCATCACACTGATGTAGGCGGGACGGATGATCTTGCCGTTGCCTACGATCTCCTCCAGCCTGTGGGCGCTCCAACCCGCGATCCTGGCGATGGCGAAGATCGGCGTATACAGTTCCATGGGAATATTCAGCATCTCATAGGCAAAACCGCTGTAAAAGTCCACGTTGGGGCTGACGCCCTTGAAAATATGGCGTTTTTCGGCGATGACCTTCGGTGCGATTTTCTCGATATTGGTGTAAAGAGCCATGTCCTCCTGACGTCCTTTTTCCTCCGACAGCCTGAGAACAAAGTCCTTGAATATCCTTTCTCTCGGATCCGAGACCGAATAGATCGCGTGGCCCATACCGTAGATCAGGCCCGCATGGTCGAAGACCTCTTTATCCAGCATCCGGCCAAGATAATCGGCGATCTCCTCCTCGTCCGCCCAGTCGCGGATGTTTTCACGGATGTTGTTCATCATCTCCATGACCTTCAGGTTGGCGCCGCCGTGCCGGGGACCCTTGAGGGATGACATGGCGGCCGCGATCGTCGCGTACGTATCGGACCCGGTCGAGGTAACCACTCGGGTGGTAAAGGTCGAATTATTACCGCCGCCATGCTCCATGTGGAGCATCAGGGCCGCGTCCAGGGCCATGGCTTCCATCTCCGTACAGGTCCTTTCGGGACGCAGCATCATGAGGATGTTCTCGGCCGTGGATCTTTCCGGATCCGGGCGGTGGATGTACATGCTCTCCATGTTTTCATAGTGATTGTAGGCGTGATAGCCGTAGATCGCGAGCATCGGGAAAACCGCGATCAGGTTCAGACTCTGGCGGACTACATTCGGCAGGTCCGTCCGGAGCGCGTTCGGGTCATAGGCCGCCAGCGTAAGGATGCTGCTCGTCATGGAATTCATGATGTCATGGCTGGGCGCCTTCATGATCACATCCCTGGTAAAGTTCTTGGGCAAATCCCTGGAAAGGCTCAGCGTATCGACAAATTCCTCCATCTGTTCCTCGTCCGGCAGCTCCCCGAACAGCAGAAGGTAGGCCAGATATTCATATCCGAACCGGGTGCGGCTGTATCTCTTTACCAGATCCTCGATCCGGTACCCACGGTACCACAGTTCGCCATCGATCGGGATTCTCTTTCCGTCTTCTTCCTTGAAGGAAGTGATCCTGGAAATGTTAGTGAGGCCTGTGGTAACACCCTTTCCGTTCAGGTCACGAAGTCCACGAAATACGTGGTATTCTTCAAATTTTTCATTGGCTATCGCATCGTTTTTGATGCAGAGTTCACTTTGTGCTGCCGCGTATCGTTTAATTGCTTCTGATCTTTTCATCCGGTACCTCCTTTCATGTTATTTCGAATGAAACACAAGATCATATCCGCCGGAACTCGATCGGCCTCTGCCCTGCCGGCCTGATATGCTTTACCAGTTTACCACAAGTAAGTGCCGTTGTCAACCAAGTGACTGTTGGTCATTTTTATCACCATCTTGCAGATCGGATTCCCCTTGGCGCTGAATTTCTGCTCGTATTCGGTCATGACGTTCCCTTCCATCAGCGCGGGCTCATGATGCAGGTCGCGGGTGTTCACGAGGATCTCCCAGCCGGCCTCCCGTGCTTCCTCCAGGGAAAAGGTAAACAGCTCCTGGTTGTCGGTCTTGAATTCCACCGTCCCGCCCGGCTTCAGGATCTTCCCGTATCGTTCCAGAAACTGGTGCGAGGTGAGGCGCCGCTTGGCGTGCCGGGCCTTTGGCCACGGATCGGAAAAATTAAGAAAGATCTTATCCACTTCGCCTTCCGCGAACAAATCCGGCAAAAGGCGCGCGTCCTCCCGGATCAGAAGCAGATTCGGGCACAGGACCCCCTGCTCCTCCAGCCGTTCCAGCTTCTGCACGGCTTTGATCAAAACACTTTCATACATCTCAATGCCGGCAAAAAGGGCCTCCGGATGCTGTGCGGCCATTTCGGTCAGAAAGCGTCCCTTCCCCATGCCGACCTCTATATAAAGAGGCATCTCTCCGGTGTCCCGGCCGTCCGGGTACTGCTGCCTGAACAGGGACCTCCACTGTCCTCTTTGTTCTGCTGGCAAATTGACGGCAAAACGGCTTTCGCTCACTTCCTCGCGCGCACCCGGTATATTACGAAGCCTCATATCGTTCATCCTCCTGGTGTTTAAAATCATGAAATGAATCGAGTAGGAGGGGGTGATTACCCCCCGTCCTCTCACAGCACCGTACGTACGGTTCTCGTATACGGCGCTTTCAATAGTTGACGTGCACCGACTGGTACGCTGTGGCCAAATCATAGAAGCCGCTCTGTATCAGTCTTTCTTTAGTCATAGCCATGTTGACT